>JAVBLV010000077.1:0-8222 GCA_031553195.1 Bacteroidales bacterium | reverse complement strand
CATCACGGCTTTCCCAAGTTTTATTTGGATTGGTAGCATTATTAGGTGAAATAGTTGCAAGTAAAGTTTCTGTACTATCCACTTTTAGGGAAAGAGAATGTTCATCTAAAGTGATGCCTGTTACAGCAATATCAGTATCTTCGGTAACTGATACTAAACAACTGTCTTTAAAATTGCCATCTTGGGTAGTTACAACAATATAAGTACTGCCAACAGCTATGCCTGTAATTAAACCGTTATTATCAACAGTGGCAATATTCTCATCTCGACTTTCCCAAGTTTTGTTTTGGTTAGTGGCGTTGTTGGGAATGATGGTTGACATCAATCCTTCTGTATGGTCAATTTTTAGTAAGAGAGCATGTTTGTTAAGAGAAACATTTGTCACTGGAATGTTACCAATGGGCTCACATTCTTGCCATGCTAAGAAAGGAAAAGAATTTGCATTACACATTTTCCAATCACCGGTTCCAGAAGTAAAATCCCAATCCAAGCCTTCATACGTATTTTGTGTATACAACTCTAATATAGATTTACTTATACCTTCCAAACTGTCATATTGAGAAGCATCTATAGGATTTCCATTTATTTTTAAACTATCCAGTGCATAACAATCTCTGATAAATGCCAATGCAGATGTCTGTCCTGAAATTCTATGAACATTGCTACCAGTACTATTAATAAGAGTATTCCCAACTACACAAGTTTGAATCTTTGCATTAGGGGCAGTATTACTACCTGCTATTCCACCTACAGTGTCTCTTCCATTTATAACACCAATCATGTAACATTTTTGGATTAAAGCATTATTATCTTGATTTCTACCGATCAATCCACCAACAATACTACTTCCTGTGATATTTCCTACAACATAGCAGTTCTCAATAGTTCCGGCACTCGAACCAACCAATCCACCCACATTATACCTACCATTAATTATACAATTTGTATAACTATTTTGGATTTTCCCATCCCGATCACCTGCAAGGCCAACCAACCCACCTATGGCATGATTTCCAGTTGCTGAAACAATTGTATAACAGTTTTGAATAAATCCTTTTGATTGCCAGCCAACTAAACCACCGACATAATCATTTCCTTCAACTGTCCCAATTACATAGCAATTTTGAATATTTGCTAAGTTACTTTTGCCAGCTAAACCGCCAACACCACTATTAGAATTATTGACAACAATATTTGCTGTTGTTATGCCAAGACTGTCTATACTACCGGATACACAACCAAATAATCCTTGATATTCGGATGTTCTGTTAATTGTTAGATTTTGTATCTCGTAACCTGCACCATTAAAATTTCCACCAAAACAAGTTGTTCCTGACTTTGCATCGCCAATGGGTTCCCAACCGCCTGTAGAAACATGACTAGTACACCAATCGGCAAGGTCTAAATTGGTAGTAAGTTTAAAATATTGATTTGTATAACTATTGCCAGCTTTTACACTATCACCAAGTGCAACTAAGTGTTCAACAGAATTGATTAAATACGGATTTATTTGAGTTCCGTTCCCACCGCCAAATTGTGCTTTTGCACTTAAAATTGTTATTAAAAAGACGGCTAAAAAAATGTTTATTCTTTTCATAAAGCAGTTTGGTTATTGATTTAATTATTAATGAATTATATTTTTATTCCTTCATTTTTGGACATAACAATAACTTCTGCACAAAAGATAAGCCTTATAGTGCATTAAAAGGAAATGTCGTAAAATGAATTGTAAGCCTTAGAAGGCTGAAAGAAAATTATGGGTTCCCCTGCAACATCAGAAAGTTACAGGGGTAAGCTCATCATACAGGCGTGCCAGATAAGCGCAAATAGCATACATGCATTTTTTGCGATGCGGAATGAGAGTGTGAAACAAATTACCTCTCGAAGAATTTAGAAGCTCTTTCATAGCGGTATGAGTTTGGTTAGTGAAACGATAGTTTTCGCCACAAGATTTTGCGTCTTCATGGCTAATATATACTGGTTATATATTCATAGGCAACAAATGTAGTTACATATTTAAAAACCGAAAAACAACAAAAGGTTTGCTGGTAGCGCGAAACTTTAACTTTTATTTTCATAGACCCAAAGGTTGAAAAGTTAGTACTTTGTCCGCTGTACCTCAAAAAGAAAAGCGTGGTACTCACACTGTTTCGTTACGAGGTACTGGCATACCCGAAGAATGAAACAGAGAAATCCCACGCTATACACATGTATAGCATGAACATTACTTGTTAGTCTCATTCTTCTTGAAAAGTGCCAGTTTTCGTAACGAGACGTTCAGCGAACGTTATGTTATATCAACTACAGATTAAATCCAATAGTTTTTTATTTATCTTATATGCAAAGATACAAAATGTGATTAAAAAAACAAATTGACAGATGTAAGATGTTGAAAAATAGATATTTTTGATTTTATAAATGAAATTACATAATGATACTTCAATATGAGAGCTTTCTGTATCTGTAAGGATCTTGTTTGGGCTTCAGATTTGAGAATCATATTATTTCCTTTTTTTTCTAATGGCTACTATCCCAAGAACTATCCCAATCAAGGACAAGGCATATAATATGATCGTATTCAATATATTTATATGAATATTATTAAGGGCACTGCAGAGAAACGAAAAGTCAAATTTTGATTTGAATAGGAAGAGGAACATTATATCAAATGCGCATAAAACAACGACTACTATAGCCCTTTTGAAATATTCCTGCGCCATAGTCATGCTATCCACTTTGAAATTGATTGTCTTGGCATTTTTGTTTATTATTGTTACAATCACATTTATCAAGTTCTTAAAATAATCAGAATCTGTTTTGTCAGAAAGGAAATCATTTGCTGATAGTGAATAGAAGTTTTTCCGTTCTAATGATTTTATAGAAAACCATAATGTTCTTGACATGTAAAGTATTAGAACTGATAAAAGAAGAATCAAAGAAAGGGTTGCAATACTGAAATCACTTTCTTTTACAAGAATAGAAGTTACTCCAACTACAACAGATGTAACAACAGTTATAGTGCCTATGAATAAAGAAGCCTTCCCTTCTACCGTTTTGCTCCTTTCACTTTCCGATTTGTAACAATCCATCACATGTTTAAAGGTTTCTTGAAGACGAGAATTATCCAAAGCGATTTCTTCATCATTCGGGTTTTCAGGTTCAAAATCCTGACCTTTTTCTAACAATGGCCAAAAGAACTCCCGTACGATTTTAAAAGTATTCATATTCAAGTAAGTTTACAATTTCCTTAGAAATCTCATATCCTGTTTGTTTTTCTATCCAAGCCCATTGTCCATTGGGGTTAATTTCGAGAAAAATCAATTCATTATTTTTATCTAAAATAAAATCGATTGCACCAAAACGTAGATTCAACGTTTTCAATAGAGTTATACATTTATCTAAAATGTCTTTGGGTAAATCGAATTTTGTATGCTCTAACGATTGTTCTCCTCTCCGCCAATCGATAGTAGTTTCTTCGTCGTTTTGAGAATGGATTAATGTTGCAAATGCTTTTTCGCCGACCATTGTTACCCGCACGTCGTAATATTTTTTTACATGGGATTGGAAGAAATTCGGTAAAGATTCTATTTGTTTCTGAGAAGATGGTTTTTCCTTTATAATATTTGTGAAAACTATTTTAGGCTTATCTTCACTTTCAATAAACCCAGATTTTATAGGTTTTACAATACAATTGCTATTATTCTGCTCGTAAAAATCCAATGCGTGGGAAAATGAATTTGTAATGATACTGTCAGGGATTTCTAACCCTATTGATTTTGCAATTTGCAGTTGATAAATTTTATTTTCGGCTTCTCTTATTGCGTAAACAGGACTTATCCAATATGAATTATTGAGTATCTTATAAATTCCTTCAAGGGTGTAAAATAATTCGCTTCTAACGAATTGAACTTCGCCTGAAGTCAAAGTATAAGGAAAAGTAGTTGATATTTCAGGCCTTCTAAAATAGACGGATGTAAAATCTTTTAGGTCAAACTCTTTTTGTAAAATTCTATCTTCGAGTATAAATTTGTCATTTTTTATATCTAAAGTAACAACACAATTTTTTGCAAGCTCTTCGGTATTAAACCTGTAAAAGGGAATGCTCCTTCTTTTCAGTTCTTTTATGATAAAATCGGAAGTAATATCATCTTTATTAGTTATAATTAATGCCTTCATCATCCCTCTCCTGATTCGTAAATGTTTTTGTTTTGAGCTCTAAGAAAAGACCACAATCATCATCTTTTTCACGATAGACCTCTGTTTTTGTCATTAGTTCTAACAAATCGTTACTATCATCGCTTTCCTGAATAACTTTAGTTTTGGTTAACAATGCGATGTCGTCTGTTGTTGAATCAATAAATGGGATTTTCTTATTGCCAACTGTGATGACATTTAAAGATTCATTGAAATCATATTTATATAGAGTTTTTATCTCTCCTTTTCTTTCAATTGTGTAATCTAAAATAAATGGTTTCATAATAAGGCTATTTGCTTGTATTTGAACATTCAAAATTTATTGTACAAATATAGTGAATAATATGTGAGGTAAATGAGAAGCTCTTACAAGGCTCTATTCTTCTTCGATTCAGTTTGACTTTTGTTGATTTGTTATGGTGGTCTATTTTTTTGTTTCAAATTTTCAATTCCTTTGTATATGAAATATTCACCGTCCCATTGATAAAACAAATATTTATTCGTAAGTTTTACGCCATCCACTAACGGAACATAAATGATTTTTTTATTTTCATCATACTTAAATAGATGATACTCTTCATTTCTGTCACCTTCAAATTCAACTAAAATTTCATCAATAATTTTCTTGCCTGTATTAAATAGTTCTTTTTTTACTAAATGACCATCTTCAATAGCATAAATAGCTATTTCATTCCCTTGTGTCACACAATCAATGCTATTATAACGACCAGATAAAAGAGCGAACTCTATTAGATAATACTTCCGATTATTCAAGAATATATCTTTAATGTATGTATTATATGTAAATACATTATCACAATATCGCAATGTGCTTGAATGTTCTATAAAATCATTAGTCTTTACCTCAATATTATCTCTATATTGAATTATTTCATCCCACAGCCCCTTAAGGTAATAAATTCTAAGATTTCCATCTTTTGAAGTGATTATATTCCGATAATCAGTATTTTGTAATTTTCTAAAAGGATACTCTAAAGTTTTTGGGTTCGAAAGAATTAAATAGCGAAAATTTTTCGCATACATTATTTCATCCTCACGTCGATTAGTTTGAGAATCTTTCATCTTTAATAGTGTTTTCTCTGATTCATGCAAGTCATTTATATCTATTATAATATCTTCTTTAAAAATTGGGCAATCAAAATAATATGTGATTGTATCTTTGGCCTTGTTTATATAATACAAAACACTTGAACCATTTGAAACATAACCATCACACTCAAAATTCCCCTCTATTATATAAGTTCCATTACTATTCCCTTCAATTATCTCATCAAAATAATAGAATGTACCGTAATCTTTTTCTGTAGATTTCTTATACTTAAGGCGCATTCTTTCAAGTGGTTTGTCATTTTTGATATACTGCACAAACAATGAATCATTTTCTGAAAATATTTTCAATGGTAAGTAACCATCTTTTTCAGGTGTGGCATAAAGCAAGTAGAGTGAATTAAATATTTCAGGTTGTTCTTTCTTTTGCTCACAAGCAGCCAAAAGTAGTACTACAACTGTAATAGCTACTAGAAAATTCTTATTCATGTTATATAGTATTAGATTAATACTTCCTTCTGCTTCTTAATTTTTTCATATTTTAATCTCCAATCGAATTTAAAGTATCTGATTTCACCCAAATCCCATCAATATTCCCTGAAATGGTATTTTTTACCAACACTGTATCTGTGTTATTGATTATTAATAAAGAGTCACGGACAGAAATTTGCAAAATAGCGGGTTTGAGTGTATCCTGCAAAATAGGTTCCTGTTTGTTTGTGAAATTGTATTTACCATGAGCAAACCAACCAATAGTCCAGCCAACTAACAGCAAAATAATTGTAGTAAAAGCCATTTTTAAAACAGTGCTACACTTTTTCATTTTCACAGGTTGAGTAGAGATTTGCCCTTCTGTTTCAATAACCGGCTCTATATTAATATTTGTTTGAACTTTTACTGTATCATTTTCGGGTTCATTACTTTGATTGTCTACTAAAACTACTGTAATATTATCTTTGCCGCCTTCAAGATTAGCCTTATCAATCAATTCCTTTACTTTCTCTTCGAGAGAAGTTTTTCGTTGCAAAACCTGTTTTATCTGCACCGAAGTAATCATATCACATAAACCATCCGAACAAAGCAAAAGCGTTGAGTTTGGAAAAAGAGAAAAAGTGGCAGCTTCAAGAAAATCACGGTCACTTATTTCGTGGTGTGCAGAGCCAACATCACGGCTAATAATATTCCGTTGTGGGTGATGCATTGCCTCTTCTTCGGTAAGGTCGCCCACTTCCTCACGATAGCCAACAAGCGAATGGTCATGGGAAAGTTTTTTCAACTCATTTTTATAGTATTGATACAAACGTGTGTCGCCCACATGTACCATGTTTATTTGCTTCTTTTCTATCTCTACCAATACAGCGGTCAAGACACAACACATGTTCGTTAGATCTTCCTGCTTTTGTCGTCTTGAGAAAATGGAATTATTGGCTGAAACAACTGCCTGTTTGAGCAAATCTAACCGCTCACCATTTTGATATTTTTCCAAATATTCTACAATGGTCTTTTGTGCAATGGCCGCTGCCACTTCACCTCCTTCGTAACCACCCACACCATCTATCACCACTGCCAAAACATGATTTTTGCCCCAAATGTTTTGCACAAGAAAAGCATCTTCGTTGTTGGTGCGATTTTTCCCTAAATCGGTATCTCCTGAAAATAATATTTCTGTTTTATACTTTATCATCTTCTATTTCTATAGGTTAATTTTAAATTCCACTGCCTCTGTATCATTCATGAAAATTTGTGATTTATTGGCTAGATCATACCATTTTATCGTGCCACCTTCACTTAAATCCAATAGCTTTCCTGTAAGCCGTGTTTTTGCAAAAGCAGCAATTTGGAATTTTTCTTCGACAGACAAATAGCGAATTTGAACATGACCAACAATAATATCATCTGTATTCAATTTGACAAATTGAATTCCTTGGCGAGAGTCATTTCTATTGGTTATAGTGATTAAATTCTCTGTTATAGCAATTTTGTTATCTTTTCGGCCATCATTGTCTAAAAATATTTCATTCCTATTGGTTAAAAATGCAATTGCTATATGATTAATTCTGTCTGTATTCTCAATTTTTACTTGTTTTTTGAACTCTTTGTCCAATTCATAAGTATATACATATTTTGCATCGTTCTGCATACGCATGTATGCATCTTTATTGATATAAATTAATTCTAAATTATTTTTTTTATTGCCTGTACATGTGGCAATGGGATTATCTTCATGTTGCAGATTACTACCAGTATGTTTTGAAGGATAAATAGTAGAAATTACAATTACTCTTTCATTGTTTTCTTGTTCTTTTTCTGCTCCATCAATAATATCATCTACACTTATAGGGGCATACTTGAACTCCATAAAAGGTGAGTGCGTTCTATAATTAGGATAAAGTTCCAATTTATATCTACAAAATTCATTTATTTCATCTACAACATCTTGAGCAGTTTGTAAAAACCCTTGTTTCCTTCTTTCAAAATCTTCAGGCTGAAGTTTAATCATAAATGATGTTGGAAACAACATGCTTCTCTTTGTTGTTTCTTCTTTAAACCGAAGTTTGAAATGATTAAAAATAGCATCCAACAATTGCTGACGATCAAGATTGTCGTCAGGTGGCATAACTGTTCCATTTGGCTGCTTTTTTTTAACCGTAAATTTTTCAAGAATATTCTTACAAAAATTTTTACTTAATTCAGCTGCATTATTGATAGATTTGTTTGGCATATACTTCTTTATTTTTAGAATGAAATTTATTTTGAATGAAATTTCTAAGTACATGACAAAAATTTGAATATGTCATAATTATCACTATTTCTTTGATTTAGTAATACAGATGCAATTAGTTCGAGTCCATATTTGAAAAGGCTTTTCGCCCTTTTCCCATTATTTAGGATCCTAATAGACTTGATACTCTCATTAGCAAAAACACCAACAACATATGCCCATGCAAAAGCCACCATGA
>JAVBLV010000107.1:0-39898 GCA_031553195.1 Bacteroidales bacterium | reverse complement strand
GGGCAGATAAAACCTGAAGCCCATCTAATTTCATATAAGTAATCCTTGCAATCCTCATCTGTCTTGAACTTGTCCGTGAAAGACAATATGTTCATCCCTTTGAATAAATCCATAAATATATGTTTTTTACAAAGATACATGCTTTTCAGCAACTAAAGGGTCGTTTCAAAAACTTTATAACGGATCAGTGTAAAAAAACAGATGGAGATAATTTTTAATGTTTCTATCATAATAGTAAAAATGTAATAGACTGCGTTGTGATCTTTCTTTTGCCTTGACGCAAAAGAAACAAAAAGTCAAGGCTGACGACAGATATGCTAAAAAATCATTTGTTGCGGCTAAACAAAATAACTTGCCCGTCGACGCTGTTATTCCAACCCCTAAATAACAAACGCTGTCATGTTACTTTTCGAAAGGAGGCTTCGAACAGAATTTTGCTTTTAACGCCCCCCACTAATGATTTTTCTTAACGCCATCTGTCGTAGGCCGTTATTCCCTTACTCATCCTCTTTTGACTTTTGATATTTTCACTTAAATATTTTAGTTCTCCACCGGAATTTTACATTGATCCAATATAAACCGTAAAATCAATCGCGTCTTTCAAGTGGATTAAAAATATATTTTGATAGCGGGTTAGTATTAGGAGGCTAAATTTGAAAATACTGCCGCTCAAAATGAATTATTAAGGAGTATCTAAATATTTTGAGTTAATGATTTGACAAGCTTCGAGTTGCTGAAAAATTCTTTTGCAATGGTTCGGATAAGAGTATAAGTAGGGATAGCTAAAATCATTCCCAGAATTCCTCCTATTTCTCCAGCCATTAAGATTACCAAAAAAATTTCTAAAGGATGCGCTTTTACGCTTTTTGAATAAATGAAAGGCTGTAAGATAAAATCATCGGCGAGTTTAGCAAAAAAGAATATTCCTGCAAATTTCAGAATAATAGGAAATAAAGATACAGACGGATCTATGCTCAATACGGAAGTTATACAAATCAGTAAGCCAAGCAATCCCCCGATAATGGCTCCAATATAAGGAATAATAACCAATATCCCGCAACAAAAAGCCATCAAGATTGCATTTGAAAAACCAAATAAGGTAAATCCAATGGCTAGAAGGGTTGTTAATAACAAAATTTCGCAACAGAGGCCTATGAAATAACGAGAAATTAAACGTTGGGAATTATCCAGAATCCGTTTAACTTCCTCGGTATGTTTATTTGGCGTTAAAATTAAAATTATCCGGGAAAATAAATGCGTTTCTTTCAGCAAAAAAAACGTAATGAAAAAAACAATAAATATCCCCAACAAAACTTCTCCTGCCAATGAAAAGACCGTATTGGCGACAGATTTATAATCAATGAGTTTAAAGACGTTTATCAACTGGTTATTGATAATTGTTTCAAAAGTAGATCCACTATCAATAATGCCGTGTTCTCGTAAAAAGTACTCTGTATTTTGAATAGGCTCTCTATAATACTCCAACAATTGATTGGGATTAATTTGAGAAAAAGCGCTCGCTTGCGAAGCTATCATCGGAACAAATAAATAAAAAAGGATAAAAATCGTAAGAATAATACATATAAGCGTTATTCCTGCCATTGTTCCGTTTCCAAGTTTAAAATTCTTATAGCGGAATTTTGAAAGTAAATTCATCAGCGGTTTTCCAATAGATGAAAGAACAAGAGAAATTAATCCGCAGATAACCAAATATTTGAAAAACCATAGTAAAAAAAGAACTACGGCAATTCCCAGAATGATTAGAATCGCTTTTTGAGTTTTATTCATAATTCCGTATTGTCATCTTTAAACCATTCCGCAAAGGAAGTCGCCGTTTCATACATTTTCAGACTGAATAACATAACAGATTCCGGAAGCTGTTTTTTGATGCGACAAGCAAAATCGGCAAGTAAATTTTCGCAGGTAGGCTGATAAGGAACTTCTATCAATTTGGTGTGAAGCAGACTGTTATCAAACGACATATTTTCATTTATTACCAAAGCATGGTCAAATTCGGTAATAATAAAATCATTTACGATTTTTTTCAGATCGGTAAAATCCATAACCATTCCGTATTTACAAGAGCGTAAATCGTCGTCCGGTTCACCTACAATGGTGACAAATAGTTTATAAGAATGTCCGTGAATGTTTTTGCAAGGACCGTCATAACCAAGCAAGGCATGGGCCATTTCAAAACTAAACTCTTTTGTTAATCGAAATCTCATGTGCGTATGCGTTTATTTTAAAGGATTGAATTATTGAGGGATTGAATTATTGAATTAGATGGGTTAGAGCTTATGGCTTAAGTTAATTCCTCATTGCTAACAACTAGTTGCTAATTCTCAATTCCCCTTCTACTTTATAAAATTTCAAACGTTATAAACATTTATCCTGTTTCTCTTCCTTTGCTCCAACTCTTTTAACTAACAAAATGAAAATGCATTGTGTTCAATCAAAAATTTTATTCCTAACCCAATCAAGACCAATCCCCCCAATGCCGTTGTAAATTTTACCGGAATAAACTTTTGTTTTCTGCCTAAATAAATACCGGCAATAGACATAAAGAAAGTAGTTCCGCCAATAATACATGCCGCAATAATTTCGCTATGCAAATCTGCAAGCGTAAATCCAAGTCCGACGCCTACCACAAAAGCGTCGATACTGGTTGCCAAAGCGAGTCCCAGCAATATAAGAGGACGGAATAAGTTGTATGCAAGCTCGTTCTTGCCGGCCTTTCTTGCTTCTATCAACATTTTAAGTCCGATTAGGAACAATAAGATAAACGCAATCCAGTGGTCGTAATTATCAAAATTGGTTTTGAAAAATCCGCCTAAAAACATCCCCAATAAAGGTAAAATTCCTTGAAAAAGGGCGCATAATAGCGAAAACAGCGCCCCCTTTAAAGTAGTAATATTTTTTTGCACTCCAATGGTAATAGATACTATAAATGAATCCACGCATAACGCCAAAGCTAAAAGGAATAAAGTCCAAATACTCATCGTAAAGCAGTAATTAATATAAGTAAATCATGTAAATCCTAAGAAAATTTTCGGTTCCGAATAATTATCACAAAGGTAAAGATTTCTATTCATTTGTAAAAAAACATAAACTTTCCTTTCGAGGCTTATACGTAAAAGCTTTAGAGATCAATGAAGATTCTATTATTGTAAGAATTTGTTATCTAGATTGTTCTATAATGTTTAATTTGGATTGGACTAAATTTTAAGTACCGATTGATTTTTAAAGTTTACAAGACCATAATATTCATTCATTAATATTTTGCGTCATCCGACAAAGCAGAATGTGTCTTAATTTAAGCATTATTATATGGATTTCGTGAATATTTTATATCTTTGCAAGATTAAATTACTAATACTCAAATATTATGTCTTTTTCAAAATATATAAACATTGTAATTTTTCTATGTTTCTTATTTTTGGGAAACAAAGTTTTCTCTCAGGAGAGAGGAAAACGTTTGGATTACAGAAAAACAGTGGAAGACGCTGATTGTAATGAATGTAAAATTGAGAAGAAAAATAAATTCTGCTTTATTGTAATTTCTTATGTTGGGAATGTAGATGTTATAAATCAAAGTGGAGGAATATTAAATTCGTTGGACGAACCCGGTTTTGATAATGGTTCTCCTGCTAAAATGAAAGAGTTACACTACTGTACGACTGATAAATATCAGGAAATAAAAGTTTCCGCTAAAAACTTTGCAGAAGTAGTGTTTGCCTTAACGCCTGCCGATTTTAAAAATGGGATTCCTGTCATTGCAATTTTTGAAGAAGGAAAAGATCCCAATACGCTTGAAGGAACTACAAAAACGCTTTTTGACAAAATGGCGGAGTTGGAAAGCGGAGAAATTGTTGCGGATAATTATGAGAAAGAAGTTGCCTCTTCCAATACTACAGTTAAGGCCGAAAAGAATTTTTACATGCAAAAAACCTATGACAAATCGGAATGCGATTATTGCCTGAAAGTAAATAAAAAATATAAATGCTTGGTTGTGATTACTTCTTTGAAAGGTGCAAAGCTTATGGATGGCGAAGATCGTATTACGCATACAAAAGCGCTTCGCTTCAAAGATTCGATAAGGCAATATGTCTTTTGTTTTAAACCGACCGAATACAGACAGTTTACTTTCAAAGCGAAGGGTTATCAGAATGGAGTTGTAGAAGTTATTCCGCATGATTTCTCAAGAAACCGAACGCCGATCTATACTTTTTATAGCGAAGAAGAAAAAAGTTTATTTGAAGGATCGGAACAGGTTAGCTTTTTGTATTCGAAAAAAAGCGATAAACGTTGGGATTGTGAAGACTGTAGCGAAGAAAAGTCCTGCATCTATGTCTATTCTTATTTACCCAATTTGGTTCTGAATACGAGTACGGAAATTATTCAACCCAAGGCAGTGCGGACGGTAGGTTCGCTATTAAAGCAATATGTTTACTGCATGGACCCGAATACGAAATCAATTATGACGAGTCAGGAAGGGTACGAACCTTGTTTATTGAAAGCAAAGTTCGAAGATCTGGAATCTATAGGGGCTACTGCTTTTGTGGTAGCTGATAACGAAGGAGATTTGGATGTTATTTTGGAACGCGCCGAAGAAGAACGCAAAGAAATAGAGATTTTAGCTCCCAAAATCGAAACGCCGGCCCCTGTTGTCAAGAAAAGGGAATTCAGGATTCAGATGATAGCAAAAGTAATGGATGATTCCAATGTAGATAAAATCCAAACCGTATACAAATTACCCGAAGCAGAAGTAAAAGAAGATTATGACGGCAGTTGGCATCGGTACACCCTAGGATCTTTTGACAAATATGAAGATGCATTGAAAATGCTGGATGAATTTAAGAAAAGAAACAAAACCGACGATGCATTTATTGTTCTCTATGTTGACGGAAAACGCGTAGGCCCGTATAATCCCTAAAAGGCAGAATGGAATGAATTTTTTTAATTGGCTTCTGAAAAGACAAACTGCCGAAGATTCAAAAACGATTGATCCTGGAATGAAGTACTTGATTGTGGGCTTGGGAAATATTGGGCCCGAATATGAAAATACCCGTCATAATATAGGATTTTGGGTATTAGACGAATTAATTGACGGAACCGATAGCCGTTTTTCGCTGGAAAGACATGCATTCAGAACCGAATTAAGGTTTAAAGGGAAAACGCTGATACTGATAAAACCGACAACTTATATGAATTTAAGCGGAAAAGCGTTGCGTTACTGGATGGATAAAGAAAAGATCGGGATAGAAAACGTATTGGTTGTAGTGGATGATATTGCGTTGCCAACGGGAACATTGCGGATGAAAAAAAATGGAAGCGCGGGAGGACATAACGGATTAACCAATATTATCGAAACGTTGGGACACGATAATTTTTCGCGTTTACGCTTTGGAGTAGGTAATAATTTTAGAAAAGGCAGACAGGTCGATTATGTATTAGGAACCTGGACAAAAGAGGAGGAAGATATTATTATTCCAAAACTTGCAATAGCTTGCGAAATGGTCAGATCTTTTGTTGCCATTGGGATTGAAAAAACAATGAATGCGTATAATAACAAATAAATGGCAACTCTGAAAGATTATTTCTCGCTGGTAAAGTTTTCCCACACCGTTTTTGCCATGCCTTTCGCCCTGTTAAGTTTTGTTATTGCATTAAAACAAGGGAACGGGACTTTTGAATGGATATCGTTGTTATATATAATTTTATGCATGATATTCGCCCGGAATGCGGCCATGGGGTTTAACCGTTATGCAGATAAAAAAATAGACGCCCTTAATGAACGAACAGCTCAACGTGAAATTCCGGCCGGGATTATTTCTCCCAAATCAGCTTTGTTTTTTATAATTGTAAATAGTTTGCTATTTGTAGGGACAAGTTTCCTTATTAATAGATTATGCTTTTTCTTATCTCCCGTTGCATTGATACTTTTATTAGGTTACAGCCTTACCAAGCGATTTACGTTTTGGTGCCATTTCATTTTAGGACTTTGTTTATCGATTGCTCCTATTGGCGCTTATATTGCCGTAACCGGCGCTATTTCGTCTACGCCTTTGATATTGGCAATGATTGTGCTTACATGGTCGGCGGGCTTCGATATTATTTACTCCTTGCAAGACATGGGTTTCGATAAAGAAAACAGACTTTTTTCTATTCCGGCGCGTTTTGGCGGCAGGAATGCGTTAATTTTTTCTGCAACAATACATGTTTTGACAACTATTTTGTTATTCATTCTCGTTTTCAAAATTCCTTTTCATTGGTTCGGATATTTGGGATCCGTTCTATTTTTGGGATTACTTATATATCAACATGTAATCGTTAAACCGAATGACTTCAGTAAAATTAATGTTGCATTTGGAATAACCAATGGACTGGCGAGCTTACTTTATGCAAGTTTTGGAATTATAGATTTACTATTGAATTAGATCGAAAATTTTATTAGTCAGCCTTATCAAGGCTTATTCATATTCTCCTGATTAATAAGAATTTCTTCCAATAGTTTTGCATTCAGATGTTTGCCTATGATTATTTTATCTTTATCAAAAAGATATACGGTTGGCGTTGTGTTTACATCATATACATCTTTCCAGTTAATGTTGGCTTCGGCTCCGGATGTATTGATCCACTGAAATTTATGATCGCGGATAAATTGTTTCCATTTTTCTATTTCCGAAAGTTCGGTATTGACTGCATATACTTCCAAATTATATTTTTCCTTGTTTTTCAAATAAAATTCATGGAATTCAGGAACAATTACGCTACAATGCCCGCAACTGGGTCCCCAAAATATAAGCAATGTATATTTTGCCTGAATTCCGTATAAAGAAACCCACTTGTCGTTTGTATCTTTTGTTATAAGTTCCTGAGCAGGCTTGCCTATTAAAAGTTTTTCCCAACGGTTGGCGCGCATGGTTTCTTCTTCTATGCCGGACGGAGTTGCCCAAGTTGCTTTTCCCGTAGTATAGTATTTTTTTATAATATGAACATAAACAGCCTCATAACCCATAATGGGACTTTTTAAGTACTTATCGGCGAGGTACCAAACAATATACTTAAACATTTCTTTGCTTGGTTCTGCTTTATCAATTACCCTATCGGCATATTTGATAATAGTATCTACAGGTTGATTTTTTAAAACATTATCGAAATAACGCGTAAACCGGGCGTAAAAAACAGCTTCGGGAGTGCGTACCATTCCGTCGTTATCAAGCGCTACATTGTCAAAGTAATGTTCGCGATAATAAAGATATTGAAAAAGAGGATCGGGATTTCCGTGTTCGTCTAACGGAGCATCCGGAACGTCGATTTCTTTAGTAGCGTTGAAGACAAGCGTTAATAAATGTTCTGGGTAATTCTTAATAAACCGGATTTTAAAAGAGTCGAGGATAGCAGCCGCTTTCTTATATTCCTCGTCTAACTGTATGGAATCCAGATGAGGATTATTCCGTTTGACGGAGTCGACATGTTTAAAGCTTTCCAAATTTGTTTTGGAATACTCATAAAACAAACGGTTATCTTCCGAGTTTTTTATCTTCATGTCTTGAATATAATTTCCATCTTTTGTTTCGAAAGAAAAATATTGAGGCTCTTTATCAATAATAAAATCAAAGTATTGTCCGGAAGGAGTTACCATGAAATAAATGCCCGGCAAAAGCGTTTTTTCCTTCTTCTCAAAAACAAATAGCCCCTTTTTATCGGGAAACGCCGTATCTTGTGCTTGCTGCATATTGGCATAATAATTGCCTAAAATGAGCATACTATCTTTTGAATTCTCAATTTTTACTGAAATTTTATATCCGGTTTTTTGACCCGCCAGATGTGTTGAAAATAAACAGGTTAAAATTAAAATAAGCCCTAACTTTTTCATAGCTATAAAATGGTGTAAATTTTTTTGATTTTTTGAATCCAAATACTCTTCAATAATAAGGATTTATGCCGTTCAACTTATGTTTGCAAAAGTACAAATTTAGAGCAAATCCGGAAAAGGGTAATTTTTGAAAATACAAGACAGATTTTTTTGAAATAAATGGCAATTTAGGAGACAGTAAATCTAAATATCTAGTTGTAAGATATATAAAACCAGAATGCGAGTCCGATTTGTTATTTTTTAAAAAAGTATGTAGGTTTGCAAATTAATTATGTGTAAACTAATTCAAATTTTTATCTTGTAAAACAATAAATCGGATGATTATCAGGAAAGTATATTTTGGAAATTTGCAATAGATTATTTTGTAAGCGGAACTAGACACGGTTCGGGCAGTATTATTTTCAAACGTAAAACATTTCCGGTGTTCTAAAAACGATTTTTGGAAACAAGGTTAAAAGGTATTCTAAAAAAATTTAATTAATTATGGAAGATCTAACCAAGCCAATGGGAGAGCAAGAAAGTAATCCCGAAAACCACAGTTCGATAAATGTAGAGAACGAAGAAACTGTAACAGCAGAAAACAATTCTATTGAGAATGCAAATTTAGAAATGGAAGAAGAAATTCTTCAATCCGGAGATACCGAATTGAAAGAGCCGGAAATGAGAACAGATTCCGAACCGGAAAAAGAGTTCTCAGAGAATTTAGAAACAGTACAAGAAGAGATTTCTATGGAGGAGAAACCCGGATTGACAGAAGAAAACAAAGTTTTACCTGATGCGGAAGAGAATCCGTTAATGGAACCGGAAGCTCCAAAAGATCAGGAGATTTTGCCAACAGAAACTCAGGAATCGAAAACGATTGAAATCCAGTCGGAAAATGTTTCAGTTGAAGAAAAAGAAATCTCGGAACCGGAAAAAACTCCGGAACCGCCTAAAAATTCGTCTTATCCGGAAAATGAGATAAATTTGGAGGAAGAGACTGAGGAGGAAGAAGAGGAAGTTACAGAAAATTATTTGGCTTATACAAGAGAACAATTAGTAGGGGCGATAGAAGATTTTCTTAAAGATGATATAAGCGCCGTTAAAAATAAGATTTCGTTGGTAAAAATGGCATTTTATACGCATACCAATGAAATGAAAAAAACCATTTACGAAAGTTTTATTGCAGAGGGGGGGATAAAAGAAGATTTCCAACATTCGGCAGACGAGTTGGAAGACCGTTTTAAAAAGGCCATAGAAACTTATCGGGAAAGGCGGCAAAAATATTTAGATGAGATAGAACGGGAAAAACAGGGAAACCTGCAAAAAAAATTACAAATACTGGAAGAACTGAAAGAATTGATTAGTTCGGAGGAAACCTTAAAGAAAACGTACGACGAATTTAAAGTTCTTCAAGATCGCTGGAAAGAAATAGGAGTGGTTCCTCGTTCCGAAATAAACAATTTGTGGAAAAATTACCATTTTCTGATAGAAAAATTCTTTGATAAAGTAAAAATCAACAAAGAATTAAAGATGCTGGATCTAAAAAAGAATTTAGATCAGAAAATCGAATTATGCGAGAAAGTAGAAGAGTTGCTATTAGAGCCGTCTATCTTGAAGTCGTTTAAAAGTTTGCAAATTTATCGTGAAAAATGGAGAGAAATAGGCCCCGTTCCTTCAGATAAAAATGAAGAAATCTGGGAACGCTTCAGGACCGCCGCCGAACAAATTGATTTAAGAAGAAAAGAATATTATGACTCATTGGCCGAAGAATATGAAAGGAATTTGTTGGCCAAAACAGCTCTTTGTGAAAAAGCGGAGGAAATTCTTACAAAGGAATCGAAGACTATTGCCGATTGGAACAAGTATACGACAGAATTAGACGATTTGATGAAGCTATGGAAAACGATAGGCCCTGCTTCCAAGACTGCAAATAATGAAATTTGGGCGCGTTTCAAAATGGCGTTGGATACGTTCTTTACCAACAAAAAGGAATTCTTCGATAAATTGAAAGAAGAACAAAGTCAGAACTACGATCAGAAAATGAATATTTGTTTGCAAGCGGAAGAAATTGCGCAACGCAACGACTGGAAAAGAGCGACAGACGAATTATTGAAATTACAAAAAGAGTGGAAAGAAATAGGCTCCGTATCCAGAAAAGTATCCGATAAATTGTGGGCGCGTTTCAGAGAGGCCTGCGACATGTTCTTTACAAAAAAATCAGAATATTTTTCCGAGATCAGAAGTTCGGAAACGGAGAACTTAGCTAAAAAAGAGGATATCTTAAAACGCTTAAAAGAATATTCTTTTACCGAAGACAGAAATGAAAACCTTCGCGTGATAAAAGAATTTCAAAGAGAGTGGATGGAGGTTGGATTTGTGCCTATTTCGGAAAAAGAACGTCTGCAAACGGAATTCCGTTCTATTGTAAACCGACTTTTTGAGCAATTGAAAATTAGCGCTCAGGAAGTTCAAAAAGAAAGTTTCAGGAACAGATTGAGTAATATAAGTTTTAAAGATGCAACCCGATTTTTATCAAAAGAACGGCATGAGATACAAGATAAAATACAGAAGTTGAAAGATAATCTGAAACTTTGGGAAAATAATTTGGGCTTTTTAGCGCAATCGAAACAGGCCGATATTTTGAGAAAAGAATTTGATAAAAAAATGCAAAGCGCAAGACAAGAAATTGCATTGCTCGAAGCAAAACTTAAAATACTTGTAGAAACAAAAATCTCCGACAAAAACGAAAAAGAAGAAGTAAAAAAACCGGTTTCGAAAGAAAAGCCTGAGGTAGCAGTAGAAAATAATGTAGAAAGTCAGGAAAATGAAAAAGTAGAAACCGAATTGCCGAAAAAATCGGAAGAATCGGTGGTAGAATCCAATGTTGAAACAGAAAAACCTGTTGTTGATCAGGAATTTGAAGATCTACCAAAATTGGATAAAGAAGAAGAGAAAGGCGATTCGAGAGAAATAGTTATTGAATAAGAATAATTCTAATAAACATTCATAGAGACTCTTCTCTCGGCGATGAGGTTGTCTGGAAGATTTTTAATAGCAATAATCCGAAGAATTAATGTTTTTTTGATTAGCTATTTTGAACTTTTCGGGCAACCTCGTCTTTTTTAAAATAAACGTATCTATTTCAAATGACAAATAACTCAATTATGAAGATTTCCGGTTTTGAGTTGACGCCTTTGTTGCTATTGTAGAAATGCCGCCAATCATAAAAATATTGAAGTACATAGATATCCATACGCATAGAAAAGGAATGAAAGATTCTATCTTCTCTGTTCCAATACAAACGGGAAAAGATGAAATCCCTCAAGACGGCATGCTATCTGTCGGATGGCACCCTTGGTTTTTGAATCCTGCCTATGAGGAAGAAAACATGCGAAAAATTGCGTTATGGAGTACAAAGGATAATGTTTTAGCCATTGGAGAAACAGGGCTCGACCGGCTTTGTAAAATCCCGTTCGAATACCAAAGAAAAATCTTTTTACAACATATTGAGATTTCCGAAGCAAGAAAAAAAACGCTGATTATTCATTGCGTAAGGCATTTTTCAGAATTATTAGCGATAAAAAAAACAGTAAAACCAAAAATCCCTTGGATTTTGCATGGATTTAATAATCGGATTGAAATTGCCAAACAACTTTTAAAGGAAGATATAAAACTTTCTTTTGGGACAGCTTTGTTAGATCCGCTATCAAATGCCTCGAATATCATTCGACAAATAAAAGCGGCTGATTTTTTTCTTGAAACCGACGACGGCAGAGCAACTATCGAAGAAATTTATGAAAAAGCATCCTCTTACCGGCATGTAACTTACGAGGAACTTGCACAAATACAAGAAGATAATTTCACCGCAATCATAAAATCTCCATTATGATAGAGATAAAACGACCATAAGTTTCACTGCTTGAAGCCGGCAAATTTTTATCTGCATCTAAAAAAATACATCCCTTTGCCCTTTTTCGATTTCTTCAATTTTTGAATGAATTTTTGAACGGGATTGTTCTTTGGCAATGCCGCTCATCATTTTATTCAGTAACAGCAGGCCCTTTTCTTTGGTTTCCTTACGGGCAAAATCTTCCAGATACTCTTTAAAACTAAACATGGCATTGGGGAGACAATACTCTTTAATCAATCCCGGTTTGGCCAGATCCATAAAGTCATGCCCAACTCTTCCCATCCTGTAGCAACCGGTACAGAACGAAGGAATATAACCGCTATCGATCATGCTGGAAATAACCTCGTCCAAAGATCTGTGGTCGCCTAAAGAGAATTGGCTTCCGGTATTATCTCCGTCTGAGGAATAAGCGCCCGGATTGGTTCGAGAACCCGCCGAAATCTGGCTTACGCCATAGTTGAAGAGTTCCGTACGCATCTGATCGTTTTCGCGCGTACTTAAAATAATCCCGGTGTAAGGCAATGCAATTCGTATAATAGCAATGATTTTTTTAAAATCTTCATCGCTGACCGGATAAGGAATATTTTCCGTAAGCGGAGCTCCTTCGGCAGGCTCAATACGGGGGAAACTTACCGTATGGGGGCCGCAACCAAAGGTTTCTTCCAAATGACGCGCATGCTCCATTAACGCTAATATTTCGAATCTGTAATCCGCTAAACCGAATAATACGCCCAAACCTACGTCGTCAATTCCTCCTTCCATTGCTCTATCCATTACAAATAAACGATTTTCAAAATCAGCTTTCGGCGTTCCTGCAGGATGATATTGATCGTATAAAACCGAATCGTATGTTTCTTGAAAGCATACGTATGTCCCGATCTTTTCTGCTTTTAATTTGCGGAAATCGTCTGCCGACATAGGAGCTAGTTCCACATTGATTCTTTTTACCGCGTAATTCCCTTCCCGCACATCATATACCGTGCGAATGGCTTCACACATATAATCAATGCTATTTCTTGGAGATTCGCCGCAAATCAGCAGAATTCGTTTATGGCCCTCCTGTAATAAAGAACGGGTTTCATTCCGTATTTCTTCTAAATTTAGTATTTTACGTGAAATGGATTTATTTTCGGTGCGAAAAGCGCAATATAAACAGTTATTTACGCAAACGTTGCCGGTATATAATGGGGCAAACAACACTAAACGTTTTCCATAAATTTCTTCTTTGACAATTTTTGCGGCGTCCATTATTTTATGGATACCTGCGCCATCCTCCACTCGTAATAAAAGAGCCACTTCTTGTAAATTCAAACCTTTTAATTTCAAGGCTTTGTTTAATACGTCATTTAACTCCTTTTCGGTAGGCGTTTTACAATCAATAAGCCCGTAAATTTTTTCCCTGTCGATAAAATTTCGATATGTCATAAGCTGATTAAATTTTGAATTATAGAATTTAAAGCGCTTGAAATCAAAATAAATTATTCTGAAGACCAATCGCTGAAAATCGAATTATTCATTACACATTTTTGCAAATAGTGGTCTTACATTTAATCCTTTTAGTTTGCCTAATTTTCCGGAGAGGTCGTTGATTTGGTTGGCGCTTCCTTCCACAATGAGAGAAATAATAGAGGTATTTCGTTCCCGGAAAGGAAGACCTTGACGGGCTAGTATCAGATAAGAATACTCGGAAAGTAATGAATTTACCTCCGATATGTTCGTTTTGTCCGTAATAAATACGGCGATAACTCCTATTCTCTTTTCCATTAGAACAATACTGTTGGATTAGATTTTACCTATTTCCCTTTTTAAGAGGGAAATTACGGCTGCAAAGATACGCATAAAAACGGAAAATTTTTGGTTTTATTGTATCTGCATAGGGCAAACGCACGAATTTTTTTTCAACTTTATAACCAGTTAAAAACAAGATATCTAGAAAATAACATCATAAAACCTCATGATGTTTTCGAGGAGTTTAAAAAATCCATCAAATTTTTAACAATTGATTTTCAATATGTTTTGTTTGCCCTACAAATTTCGTGCGTTTGCCCTGCCTCTCGTCTGATAAAGTTTTTTTATTTTAAAAAAAAGCGTACCTTTGCAAACTCTTTTGGGTATTGATTGAGTAGCTCAGCAGGTAGAGCACATCCCTTTTAAGGATGGGGTCCTGGGTTCGAATCCCAGCTCAATCACTGATTTTTAGTTTAAATAGTTGTATTGTTTACAATGGCATGATTGAGTAGCTCAGCAGGTAGAGCACATCCCTTTTAAGGATGGGGTCCTGGGTTCGAATCCCAGCTCAATCACTAAAGGGTCAAAATCAACAAAGACAAGACCTAAAAAGGCAATCGAGTAGGAGGAAAACGAAGTAGTTTTCTTCCTACTTTCGTTTTCCGACCTCTCACGCCACTGTACGTGCCGTTCGGCATACAGCGGTTCCTTACTTACGATACAACTTTACGGTAACAGTCCGGCAGGAAAGGATAATTGGCTCGTCTCAAATTATCATTATTCAGCGCACGGGCAAGGATATAACTATTGGAGATATGCCAGTAACCCTTTCGGGTATTTGCCGACTCCCATGCCTTTCCTTTATCTATCCCACACTTACATAAGTTATTGTAACGAGTCTTCGTCTTCTTCCAGCATTTCCAAATACACATCCGTAGCCTGCGCCCATACCATTCATCCAATGTTTGAAGCCGGCTCTTCATATCTGCCAACTTAAAATATTCAAGCCGGCCACAGATAAATAAATGAAGAGAGGTTTTCCGCTTTTTATATCCCATACCATTACTACGACCAGTCAATTCCTTTAATCGGGTTTTGAGTTTGTCGTAACTTTTAGGATGGACATTTAAGCGGTATTCACCTGACTTGACATAGGAGCTATAACCGAGTAACTTCATCCCTCGTACATGACCCGCACTTGTCTTCTCTTTATTTACCCGGAGATACAGCACTTCTTCTATAAATCGGATGATGCCTTCTTTGGTTTGTTCAGCAGCTCGTTTACTCTTGCAGAAGATTAAACAGTCATCTACATAGCGTACAAAGGGATGATCTCGACGCTCCAATGCCTTATTCAACTCGTTGAGTGAATCAAGCCCTTTTTGCTTAGTGAAATTGACAATAGCACAGATACACGCTTATGGACTTTCCCCCTTTTTCATAAAGATTCTTCTCTAAGTTAATACGTTCTTGGAGTAATTCCTTCAATGTTGTACCTTTGTCTGTATTGGTTCCGAACAATGACATTCGGAACATGTCGGCAGTAATAAAATTTTCCTTTAGTATTAATTCCTCCTGAATGGTAAAAAGTTTGTTACGGAGTATATTGATGTAATTGTTCAGGTCTTTAGATTCATCTGATTTCCCTTTGGGGAATCCTTGCTTATTCCAATTCTCAGGGGAAATACTACGTTTGATACTGACGGCGGTTTGCGTGCCGTTTACACTGATGCGTAAATACACCGGACAACGTCCTTCCTTGTCTTTACGGGTTCTGTTGATGTAGAAAAACAAGGCAAATGTGCTCTTTTTTGTTTCCATTTTTTGTGTTTTTGAAGATTAATAAAATTACTTTCTAATCCTCAAATCACAAAGTGAAAAACGATACAATTAGATGAAATACTGCACTATAAAATTCCACTTTAATAAAATTAGCCTGTTAACGGCTTGCTAACCCAACTTTGATTTCTCTTGCAGTCTGTTCTGTGTTTAGTTTTTTACGTTTACACGATTTCAATTACTTGCGTTTTTATTTTCCTTATTTTCAACTCAAATTAGTACTTTTGCAAAACTCACAGAACTTATTTATTTCGGAACTAAAGCCGCATAATTTTTAACGAACTATTGGAATAATTGAATAGCTGAATAATTGAGTGATTGAATAATGTAAGGTTTATAGCTTATGGAGTATAGTTGAATTGCTAATTAACTTCCTCCTCTCAATTTAAAATAATTATGCATCAATAAATATAAAATATATAAAATTATCATGCAAATATAATACATAAAATTGCAGTTGCAATAAACAATAGTTCGGTATATTTTTAGAAACGAGGATATTTGAAATCTGTAAAATACTGAAGATAAGGCGATTAAAAAAATATTGGTTTGTTTTTAATTTACTGATTATTAGATATATGTAAATTTTTAACGGACTGTTGAATAAATAAATGACTATTTTATGAATTCATTATGTTAAATATCAATCTTATTAGCTTAATAAACAAAAAATCAAGCCAAAAGAAAATAGATAGAATACGAACTAAATATTGTAATGGGAATTTCAATCACTTATGCCTTTGTTCTGACATTAGGGATTTTACAGGAATATAAAAAAGAATAAAATATTGGAATGCAATGAAGAAAATTAATTATTACAGGAAAGAATCCGGGTTAAGACTGCTTTGGGAAAAGGAAGGTTCGGCGAATACCAAATAATACTTACTTACGCCCGTTCAGGGTTCTATAAATATAGTGTTCTAATTTAAATAACTTCTTAAACTTGTCGGACAAAAATAGTTGAAAAATACTTCAGGAAATTTTATGAACGAATAAGAGAATATTTTTGTAAATGAACACTCTAAAAATTTAAATATTTGTTTTATTATTAGTATATTCGTATGCAATTCTGTCCCACCCATTCTTTTCTTTAAATCCCTCTAATTCATCGTGGAAATTTTGTATAAGATGAAGTTGTTCCTGATTGCGGATATATCGGCGAATTCCGGAAATATGAAACTGACTGACCGATATGGCAAAATAATGTTCATCCCATTGAAGGCGTTGGGTAAATAATTTTTGTTTATTTGCCCAATAAGAAGATTCCCCTCTGATATGTTGAATCAAATCGCTAACATTCTGATATCGATTCATAGATAGCAATAAATGCACATGTTCTTGATAACCTCCGATGCTATCCAGATGAATTTCTTTTGTTTTTGCATATTCTTGTATGTGATTAAATAAAATTATACGCCCTTCATCTTCTATAACCGGAAGTATTTTCTCAGTCCCAAAAACTGCATGTATCCATATACGTATAAAACTCATATGCGTAGTTATTTGAAGGCGGTTTCTTTGCCTAATTATTAATTATTATAATAGTTCCACTTTCCTAACTTATCTATCCTGTCAGGGTTAATAAATAAAAACAACATATATTCAGTAAGGAAATCATTATTAAATCGATAGATCAAATACTATTATTAACGCATTCATATTAAATTGTAATAACGTACATAGAGAGATTATTTGATATATTCTTATATAGAATAAAAATTTTACGAAATGAATAAAATATTAGTCAATCTAAAATATACGCTATTTAAAAATAATATGTTTAATACATTGAAATCAATAAAATCTTCGTTCATAAAATGCAAATGTAAATAATGTTTTTAATTTATACAAATAATGGAAAAGAAAAATGAGATCAAGAAATAAAATTTGAATCCATCTAGAAATATTAATTTCAGTATTTCTAAATATGATATCTATTTGTAATTATATGTATATAAAGCAATCATATAAAATTGCATAATTATTTGCCGGATACCACTATATTAGGGATCCTTTATGTTTGGAAGCAAAAAGTAATATTTTGAATATCAAATACATAAAATATATATTTAATTGATATAAAGAAAATTTTATAGAAATCATAATTTATATGTTGTTTTTGTTTATTGGAGTTTCTCTCTTTTTTTATGAAATTCTCGCAAAAGTAAATCGATTTTTGAAGTAAAAAATTAGTATTAATTTTGGACTGAATTTATTGCGTAGCGATCAAAGTATTTGAATGCTGATTTATATTTGCAATTCGGATAGGAGAAAGCATAAGCTAAATTTTGATCTTTCCTAAAATAAATTTTCAATTTGTAAGTTATACCAAAGGTTAGTTGTGTACTTATGTTCGAAGAAGACCGTCAATGAATTATTCTTTTTTCAAGAACCGTTTCAAATTTATTTGCTTGCTGCCCTTTTTGCTAGGGGCGGTTGTTTTGTTAAACAACTCATGCTCCACTAAAAAAGCAGGATTTTTTAATGTAAGATATCATAATCTGACCACTCATTATAATGTTTGGTGGAACGGAGATCAGAGTTTGCAAGATGCCGTAAAGCAATTGAAATTAAAAAATAAAGATGATTACACCAATGTTTTAAGAATTTTTCAACTGGGATCCAAAGAAGATGCCATTTCAATGAATCCTCAATTAGACAGGGCAATAGAAAAAGGAACTAAAGGGATAAAAAAACATTCTATTTCAATAAAAGGGAAAGAACATATAAATTGGGTAAAAGATTGTTATTTATTGATTGGAAAGGCGCAGTTTTATAAGCAGGATTATGCGGCGGCGGCGGCAACTTTCAGGCTTATTATTTCTCAATATAAAGATTCTCCTCAAGCATTTGAAGCCATGATATGGTATGCCAATTGTATGGTGCAGGATAAGCAATACAGTTTGGCCGAATCTACGTTAGCTCAACTAAAAACGTTGATTGACAATAAAAAGGCGCCGGCTAAATTGAAAAAAAAGATTTATCCGATTTATGCTGATGCTGCTATCGCTCAGCAGAAATATTCCAATGCGATTCAATATTTGAATATTTCTATCGAAGAAAATAATAATAGAAAATTGAATACCCGTCAATATTTTATATTAGGCCAGATCTTTCAGTTACAAAAAAAACGCACTACTGCGGCCAAGTATTACGAGAAAGTGATCCGTAGAGGTTCTCCTTATGAAATGGAATTTAATGCAAAAATCAATCTGGCTTCCTGTTATAATTTGAAAACAGGCAATGGGAAAAATATCATTAAACTTTTAACGAAAATGTTGAAAGACAAAAAGAATGAAGAGTACCAAGATCAGATATACTATGCTTTAGGCGAAGTGTCAATGGCTTCTAAAGATGCAATAAAGGCATGCGATTACTGGAAACAGTCTGTTTCTGTAAGTGTTTCGAATAAATCGCAAAAATTAAAATCTTCTCTCATCCTTGCCGATACGTATTACGATTTGTTTGAAGATTATGAATCTGCGCAACAATATTACGATACGGCTTTGGCTCTTATGAATTCCGAATATCCGAATTATGAAAAGATAAAAGGTAAACAAACGATTTTAACTACCTTGGTTGAAAATCTACATACGATTAATAATCTGGATAGTATTTTAAAGGTCTCTGAGATGTCTCCGTCTGAGCAAAACAAAATGATAGAAAAAAGCATTGCCCATCTCAAACAAAAAGAACAGGAACGATTGGAGCAGGAGATGATAGCGGCTACCTCCCAAACCATGAAAGAGAGTTCCAATGCATTGAAAGGGAATTGGTATTTTTATAATGAGTCTACTGTTCAAAAGGGGAAAGAGAGTTTCTCGAGGGTTTGGGGAAAACGTCCTTTGACCGATAATTGGCGGTTGAGCAATAAAGAAATGTCTTCTTTCGAAGAAAAAGATATGGAGGAAGAGGAAACCGAAACAGATGAAAATGACACAACTTCGGCAAGTACAGCAAATCTCAAAGACATAGACAAATCTAAAGAGAACGATCCTTATAGTAAAGAATACTATTTAAAAAACCTGCTGACCACGCAAAAGCAGAAAGACAGCGCAAATAACGAAATTGCAAAAGCGATGTTAAATGCAGGGTTCATTTATAATGACGGGTTAAAAAACGATGCCAAGGCGTTGGAAATCTTATTAAAATTATCCGACCGGTATCCTTCTTATCCTTATGTTTTGCCCGCCTATTATCAATTATACCGCATTTACGACCAGAAGGGCGACACGCCCAATGCCAACTATTATAAAAATCTTATTTTAAGAGGCTTTCCGGACAGCGATTATGCAAATTTGATAAGGGATGAAAATTATTTCGAAGAAATGAGCAAACGCGAAAATATTGCACAAAAAGAATATGAGACGATCTACCTCGAATTCCAAGCAAAAAAATATCGCGATGTCGCTCTAAAAGCCAGATCGGCTGTCGAAGCTTACCGTAAACCGGAACTTACGCCTAAATTTTTATATTTGGAAGCCCTGTCTTTGGGGAAAATACAGGGGAAAAGGGTTCTCATATCAAAACTTGAATATATTGTAAAAAATTATCCTCAACATGAGATCATTCCTCTTATAAGAAAACAGTTGGAACTCCTGAAATCCGAAAAATTTGAATATACAAGCGAGGGCGATGAAGAAGAATCCGGCGAAAGCTTGGCCGACGTTTCGGAAAGCGTTGAATCGAATGGCTCTGCTGTTGTTAACGATAGCGTTGGGCGCGGAAGCAAAACTGGAACACAACCTGTTTCAACAACTACAGAATCGGATGAATTGCCTCCGGAAAGTTTAGTATATCGATACAGGGAAAATATTGATCATTATTTTATTCTTCTGGCTGATGGCAATAACGTAAATGTAACGGAATTACATACAAAAATTTCGGACTTTGATCTACAATATTTTTCAATCGAAAATTTGAAAAGCGGAGAATTGACATTTACTTCAACGCAGCATATGGTTACGGTGCAACGGTTTGCTAATGCCGCTAAGGCAATGGATTATTATAATTTTCTTACCCAGCGAAGCGAAATCTTAAAAGGGATAGATAAAAAATATTATAAATGCTTTGTTATATCGGTGCAAAACTACCCTACGTTCTATAATCAGAAAAACGTTGATGCATATGAGAAATTTTTCAGAAAATACTACATTAAATAAACATTTTTTCTATATTTGCCGTTTGATTCTCTTGCAATAAACTGGATCTGACGAGGAAATTCATATTAATGTAAATTTCCGGGAAAAATAGGTCGCACTCACTATAAATACGTTCTAATTATGGCAAAAACAATTGAAAACGAAAGTTCATCCATTAATCTACTGGGATCAGGGACTAAGATAATAGGGGAAATTATTTCTAACGGCGATTTCCGTATTGATGGGACGCTTCAAGGGAACATTAAACTTAAGGGAAAACTCGTATTGGGGCAAACGGGGCGGATAGAGGGAAATATTGTTTGCCAAAACGCCGACTTTTCAGGTACGGTTTGTGGGAATGTGAAGGTGTATGAGTTACTCTCTCTACAGAAAACAAGTAAGATAGACGGCGATATTAATATTGGGAAGTTGTCTATAGAACCCGGAGCTGTTTTTTCGGGTAAATGTTTCATGGGAGAAGCGGAAAACTCTATCGAACAGACAAAAGTAAAGGAAGTGAATCAAGAAAACGGACTCGACCTAAAACTTGAGATGCCTCTTCCTAAACCTACTGAAGAACAAAAGAAAAAAGAACAGCAGGGACACGCAGAAAAACAAGCAAAGTTTATGTTTCATAAAAATGAAAAAAAGAGATAAGTCCGATGAAAACCCTTTGAAAGAATATGCCAAATATTCTTCAATTGCCGTTCAGATGATTGTAATTATACTTGCAGGAACTTTTTTAGGCATTAAATTAGATGAATATCTTCAGACAAAATTTCCTGTATGTAGTCTTATTTGTATTTTGCTTTCTATCTTTCTCGCTTTGTATACCGTATTGAAAGATTTTTTCAGAAAAAAATAAACGCGTTATCCGACCGATGAAAGTCATTTATTAAATTACTAATTTATTCCGTATGTTCGTTTCCTATTTAAAAAAAGCCATCATTTTATTTTTGGTTCTCGCATTTTTATTAAGTATTGCATATTTTACGATTCCTCAATATTGTACAAAAGCTTATTTACTAATTCTTTTATTCTTTTTCATCATTACGGTTGGCGTTCATTTTTTGTTTTTGAAGAAAATCCAAAAAAAACCCGAAAAATTTGTTCGGGGATTGATGGTTTCTAATGGGATAAAAATTGTTTCATATCTTGCCTTTTTAATTTTAGGATTGGCTTTTTCTTCAGATGTAGTCTCTTTTCTTCCTGTGTTTATATTTTTGTACATTTGCTTTTCTGTTTTCGAAACGCACTCATTGTCCAGATTATCCAAAACGGTTTCCAACAATAAAAATCCAAAATAAGATATTTCGAGAGGCAAATAATTGCCGGTATCCTCCTTATGAAAAGAGTAGTTATCTCCGTTACAAACGATTTAGTTACCGACCAACGGATTGATAGAATTGCAACTAGTTTACATCAACATCAATATAAGGTATTGTTGATCGGACGGATATTGCCCGAAAGCAAGCCTGTTCAAAGAGAATATAATATTAAGCGTTTTAAGTTATTGTTTCGTAGAACTTTTCTTTTTTACGCTGAATATAATCTCCGTTTATTTTGGTATCTACTCTTCGTTAATGTTGATATTTTTTTATCTAACGACACAGATACTTTGTTACCCAATTATTTTGCAAGCCGCATACGGAAAAAGAAACTCGTATTTGACGCTCATGAAATGTTTCCCGAAACGCCCGAACTGGTAAATAAACCTTTCGTAAAACATGTTTGGGAAAAAATAGAAGCATTCGTTTTCCCCAAACTTGCCAATAGCTATACGGTTTGTCAATCCATTGCCGATATATATAAACAAAAATACGGCATTCATATGGAGGTGATCCGTAATTTATCTTTATGTAAACATCAAGAAATCTGTCCCCGACTTACTTTTAAAGATAAAAAAATAATATTATATCAAGGTTCTGTGAATATGGGAAGAGGAGTGGAATGGGTGATAAATGCCATGCCCTATTTAGACGATGTTGTATTCTGTGTTTTGGGAACAGGAGATATTTACGAAAATTTGAAAAGCTATGTAAAAAAGCAAAAACTGGAAGACAAGGTCGTTTTTTATGGAAAAATTCCTTTGGAAGATTTACATGCGTATACTATTTCGGCAGATTTGGGAATCAGTCTTCTTGAGAATAAAGGCTTAAATTATTATTATTCTCTTCCTAACCGGATTTTTGATTTTATTCATGCGGAAGTTCCGGTTCTGGCCAGCGATTTTCCTGAAATTCGAAATGTAGTGGACGCTTTTGACGTTGGAGAATTGATTTCTCATTATGAACCTGAATATCTTGCAGGCGTTATTCAATCGACATTGTTGGAATGGGAAACAAAAACCGATAAACATAAAATCTTTCTTAAAGCGCAAACAGAGTTTTGTTGGGAAAACGAAGAAAAAAAATTACTCCAAATTTTTGACAACTGCTAGACTTTGTTGCAATGGCGCTAAATTTAGAACCTCCCTATCTTTTCAAATGGTTAATATTTTATAGCAATTTTGTAAGAAACGGGCATACCTATAGCCGTATATTTATTTAATAATAAGCATTTTAACTTGACTTCCATTTTTTGATTTTCTATAGTTCACGCATCTAATTCCCCATCAAAAATTGTTTTGTATCTAAACATAACTGCCTCGTTTAAACTTCGCTGATGATAATCTTGTTGTTCTTTCCATTGTTTGGATCCATGTTGTTGAATATATTCTACAGCTTCATTGCGCTGTATTAGGTGTTTAGGTAACGGTTTGCTTTTCTTTGGCTTTTGTGTAATTGCATTTTGGGGTGGAGGTATCGTCAGAATTTGTATGCAAATTGCATGTAAACGAGCAAAAGAAAAAGAGTGACTTACCATTGCATAAGTCACTCTTTTTCAGCCAGTGTCCTCGCGGGGACTCGAACCCCGGACCCAATGATTAAGAGTCATTTGCTCTACCAGCTGAGCTACGAAGACATTAAAATCCCATTTGGGGATGGGGTTGCAAAGTTAATTCTTTTTTTGATTTTAGAATTACAATCTAACGGACAAACTAAGAATTACACCGTCATAATTTCTTTCTCTTTATTGATAAGGTGTGTATCGACATCTCCAATAAATTTATCTGTAATGTCTTGTAATTCCTTCTCAACAGCTTTTACCTCGTCTTCCGAAACTCCTTGATCTTTCAATTTTTTAATTTTGTCCATTACATTCCGGCGAGCATTCCGAACATGAACTCTTGCATTTTCACATTCGTTTTTTGCGGTTTTTACCAATTCTTTACGTCTCTCTTCGGTAAGAGGAGGAATAATAATCCTTAAAGTATCTCCCTCGTGCTGAGGATTAAATCCCAAATTAGCTGCCTGTATAGCTTTGTCAATTAATCCTAAAGTGGACTTTTCCCATGGCTGAACAATAATATTGCGGGCATCGGGAGTATTGATATTAGCCACTTGACTTAATGGAGTCGGAGTTCCATAGTAGTCTATTTTTATGCTATCTAACATTGCAGGATTGGCTTTCCCCGCCCGTATTTTATTAAGTTCTTTTTCTAAAAAAACTATTGAAGATTGCATATGAGTTTTGGCTTCTTCAATGCAGGCTTTCGATAAATCAGTCATAGTTCATGGTTTTTGAAATGCAAAAATAATGAAAATCGGAATAATATAGAAATGATATCAAAAAAGAGAAAGTTGATTTTCTTACTATTTTCTGTAAGGGGTTGTGCTACAAAGGTAGGATTTTTCTTATATTTCGGATACAATTTCAGAAATCGATTCATTTATTCCGAAACCCTTGCAGAGTTCCCACGTACCAGATTTTTGTATTTTAACGAAGGGGAAGGGAGAAAATCTCCGATTTTTAATGAATCCCAGATTTTGTTGATTTTGTTGATGATTTCGTCGCTCATAGTTATTACATTCGGCCAGTCTCTGCAAAAACCGTCCTCCGGCTTATTCTTACGGGTTCCATCAATGAAAACTGTTTGTCCGTTTATTGTGCAATCCCTCTCCGGATCAATATTATGACTCGCATACCAAAGAACGTCTCCTAAGAAATGAATGTCTAATCCATCGTCTACAACAATAACAAATTTATTCGGAAATAACCGGGGAGCATGTATTTTTAAAAAATCCATGTCTTTTTTCGTTTTTCGAAGAGCGAGGATTTCAATACGTTTTCCAATACTTTTGTTAGAGAGGACGAAATCCGGAAGTTGTATTGTTTCATGATTTTGATCCTCTTTCTTATTTTGAAGAGGAGGCCGTTCCGCGGAACATTTTACAGTAGCGTCGATTCCCCATTTGCTTCCGAATGCAAATTGATTGGAAGAGTGATCAAGCGCATCCAAAGGCCCTTTGCTAAAAATCAAATCGTTGGGAATTTGCACATGTTGTTCGATTGATTTCAGAAGTTCTCCGGCATTCTTTATATCCGTGTTTTCATCCACGACAATAATTGTTTTACTGAACATCATTTGCCCCATTCCCCAAAGGGAATTTATGATCTTTAATCCTTGCCCGGGATATTCTTTTTTTATTTTTACAACAACCACATTATGAAATCCACCCTGAGAAGGCAATTCCATATCGATGATTTCCGGCTGCATAGCCAATTTGATAGGGGCCAGGAAAATTCGTTCCGTCGCTTTTCCCAGCCATTGATCTTCTTGCGACGCAATACCTACGACAGTGGCCGGATAAACAGCCTCTTTTTTATGAGAAATGCAGGTAACATGAAAGCGTGGATAGAAGTCTTCCAACGAATAAAATCCGGTATGATCGCCGAAAGGGCCTTCCAATATTAATTCTTCGTCCGGATCAACATAGCCTTCGATGATAATATCCGAATCGGCGGGGACTTCAATATCGTTAGTGATACATTTTACCAATTCGACCTTCTTCTTTCTCAAAAATCCTGCAAAAATATATTCGTCTATCTGATCCGGCAACGGAGCTGTCGCAACATAAGCATAAACAGGATCGCCGCCCAGGGCAATGCTTACAGGCATCCGCCTATTCAGTTTTTTAAATTCATTATAATGTCTTGCCGAATTTTTGTGCAAATGCCAATGCATGCCGGTTAATTTGCCGTCAAAAACTTGCATGCGGTACATTCCTACGTTCCGGATATTCGTATGAGGATCCTTTGTGTGTACAATTGGCAAAGTAATGAATTTTCCTCCATCATAAGGCCAACATTTTAATATGGGAAGTATCGATAAATCAGGGTTTTCATAAATAACTTGCTGGCACTTTCCTTTCCCCTTCTTCACCTTTGGAAAATATGAGGCCAGAACGCCCAATTCGGGAAGTAGTTTTATTTTTCCCAGAAAATTACTTTGAGGGGAGGCGAATTTTTCAAATAACCTCTTGATTTCTTGCTCGACGGATTCCAATTGCATTATGCCCAACGCCAAGCATATTCTTTTTTCGCTTCCAAAAGCATTTAGCAATACCGGAAACGAATATCCGGTATTTTCGAAAAGCAAGGCTTTTCCATTATTTTTTACAACCCGGTCATAAATCTCGGTCATCTCCAATTCAGGAGAAACATACTCTTTAATACGAACAAGTTCTCCTTCTTTCTCAAGAATTTCAATGAAATGAGCGAGGTTATTATACATTTTATATAAGCAAATAATTAATGGATAGGGCCTAATAATTCCTCTAAATTTTTCATTAAATTTTCCCCATGAAGATTCCTGACCAAAATAATCCCGTTTTGATCGACCAATACATTAGAGGGGATGGAATTAACGCAATAAAGTTTGGCCACTTCGTTTTCCCATCCTTTCAAATTCGATACATGAGTCCATGTAAGCCCGTCGGCTTTGATGGCTTCCAACCATTTCTCTTTATTGTCGTCCAAAGAGATGGCAATAATATCAAAACCTTTTTCATGAAAAGCTTCGTAGGCCTTTACTATGTTCGGATTTTCCTGACGGCAAGGTCTGCACCATGAAGCCCAGAAGTCAATTAACAAGAATTTTTTACCTTGTAACGCTTCCTTAAGACTGATTGATTCTCCGTTTGCGTCGGGTTGTTCAAAATACGGCGCCGGTTGACCCGCGGAAACTTTAAAAAGGGCTTCCAAGCGTTCTTGTAGTTTTTTATATTGATAAGTGCTTACGGCTTCTCCCGAAAGACCCTCCAACAAATTTTTCAATTCAGAGTAGTCGGCCGTATAAACCAAAGTTGATTGTATTACAAAAGGACTAAAAACAGAACTTCCATTTTCAGAAACCAATTTCTTAGCGCAATTATCTTGTTCTGATTCCGGCGTTTCTTTGCAAATTTTCACAAAATTTTCATAGGCGTCGTTTGTTTTTGAACCGGTAACGCTGAATTTTTTTCCGGCTTCGGTATTTTGGAGTTGAATGTTAATATTCGAATTCTCAATATAAAAACTATATCTTTCGCGGGTATTGTTTATCCAAATAGTGGCAACGCAAGGTTGCTTCACGCTGCCCTTGGCGGCGAATGATTTGTTTTTGACAGGAATAATTTCTTCTTTCAAATTCCCATCTTGTTCCATTACCTGAAGCTTAACGGTTCCCTCTTGTAAAGTAGCGATTTTTGCATTTAAGGTATATTGTTTTTGCGTCCAGGAGGAGAAAGCAAGAAAAAGCGGGAAAAGGATACAAATTAATTTTTTCATAAATCCTGATTATTAACAACTGTCTATTTAAATGAAATGTGGTTTAGGTTACAAAAATACGACAATAATTCGGAAGCGGGCCCCCTGATTAGTAATGTTACTTGGTGGAGAATTGAGAGTCGTTAGTAAAAATAAGAGATTTCTCATTGCGTTACCAATGGAAAAAATCTGTGAAATGTTGAAAACACATAACAGATCCTCATGCATTCGACACATGAACATCAACCATCAAAATCCGTTCATAGTCTTATTCCGGATTTTGGAAAATCCCTGCAAGAAAAAGAAACAAAAAAAGAATCCAAAAAAGAGATTCCCTTTGAACACTTCGAGCATGGACTCTGCTAAATTGTTGATGGTTAAAACTACAATAAAAATAATCAGGAAATATAGCCGATATTTAATTCCAATACAAAATGGGACGACAAAACAACTTAATAGAATTACAAAACCAATAATTCCTAAAGCAAGCAACGTTTGTAAAAATTGATTATGCGCATTATAGTTGCTTCCGGCAACGGCCGGGGCATTTAACTTTTCTGCTTCCTTCGCTATAGTAGACTTTACTTTCGCCGGACCTTCCCCAATCCAAATGTTTCCATGTAAGAATCCGTTAAAAGCAGACTTCCACAGCACAATCCTGACATTTTCATTATTGGAAGTATTAGAAGTGTTTTTGCTCGATATTATGATGCTTTTCACGTCATTATAGCGTGCTTTGGCAATCTCTGTTTTTTGTATGGCCGCCACCGATAAAACGATCAGCAATACCATCAATGAAATGAGAGACCAATATCTTTTTTTCTTATGTATTCGATAAAAAGTTAATATTAACAATACTAAAATCAGACTAATAATTCCTATCCGAGAAGACAGGAGACAGATATAAGCAGGAATAATCCAAATAAAAATCTCGCAAAGCCATCTCGGAAGTATCTTTTCTTTTTGTTCTCTCAAATAAAAACAAAACAATAAAGCAAAAATGCCAAATAAGGATGCATAACTTGGATGAATATAATCGCTTAGATAGGAATAGAAAAATTCGTATTGAAACAAAGCGCCCTGAAATATGCAAGAATAAAGCGCCCTGATTAGGGTATAGACAGAATAACTCAAAAATCCGCAAATGAATGCAATGAAATAATAATTAACCTTTTTTCTGCTGAACAGGTCTAAAGGTAAAACTAGAAATAGTAATGGTAAAATAAATAGAAATAATTTAGTCTGAATATCAAATAATTCATATCCGGCATCGTTCGTTGAAAATAAAAAACGAATGCAATGACACATGAAGAATAAAACCGGCAACAGGAAACAGAAACGGTACTTTTCCGTTTTTAGGATTCGAAACCGTTGACTAAAGTTTCCTTCCAAAAGCCAAAATAAAAAAAAGATAATAGATAAAATAGCGCCTAATTGTGGAAAAAAAGGAATAATAAAACAGAAAATCAGCAATATATAAAAATATCCCTGAGGGATAAGTAATCGTAATTTTGAAATCATTTTCATTATTTTTAACTGCAAAGGTAGAAAAAATAACAAGGAGCATACGGGAGTTAGAATCCTTTTTCTGGCAAGAGTTATTACTCCGTTGCATTTTTTTCAAAATCCTTTTCGAAAACGCAATTACCTATCTTCCTTATGGTTATTGGTCAGGGCGTGACTTAAAGTCACGCCCTGACCAGATGCTCAAAATAAAAAATAAACACATGAAACCAATGCATTTTACAAAATAGGAATATGGAAGATCTTAGATATCCCGGTAATTATAATTTGTATGCCTATGCAAAAAGTAATAAATGCGATCAACTTCGTAATAATTAAATTCCCCAAATCGCCGATTTTCTTCATTAATTTTGATCCTTGGGAAAGGAATACGTATAAAATAACAAGGACGGCAAGTATGGCAAAACATATCATAGAATAGTTGATCATTGTTTTTACCATACTCTCTTCCATCGACGTGGTTGCCATTAACGTAAAAATGGTTGATATGGTTCCCGCGCCAATGGTTATTGGGAAAGATATCGGGTAAAATAACTTCTTTTCGATGTCTTCCATCCGGATTTTTTTTACTTTTTCATGCGCTTGGTCTGTTTCGGCGGTTTTCGAATCGTAAAGCCAACTCCAGGCAGTCTTGCTTATCATTATTCCTCCGCCAACTTGTATAACCGGTATGGCAAGCCCAAAAAGCAACACAATGAGATGCCCTGCTACCAAACTCCCTACGCCTATTAACAAACAATTAAAAATAATTTTCTTGGTGGCCGATTTCCGTTCCGCCTCCTCCATGTCTTTTAAAAAACCGTTGATTATAAATCCGTTGCCGATAGGATTTATTACCGGAAATAGAGCCATAAAAGAAGACACAAACGTATATATGAGAAAATGTATTGACATTTTTATAGTAGAAATAGATTACCGTTAGTAATAAATAAACGTCAGGGGTTGAAATAAGTTCGTTCGTAAAATCATCCGTCAAAGTTCTTTTTGTCTCAATTTGACACAAATTATTGATTATGTCTTCATTAGCATTTGTGCTTTGTTGCAACGATAAAAGAGACGGTTTATTGGCTTATCTTTGTATTTGCAAAACTAAAGAGTAGATAGATGAGTCCCGAGCCGATAAACCGAAGCAAAGATATGTATAAAATACGTAATTGGAAAGAATATAATTGGTTGTATTTCAAAATGTCGCATTAAACGGCCAATTTACTTTTAGAGTTAACAATCTCTATTACTCTACGCCACTGTTGGTTCATATAAAGAGTTCCAAGTTTTAGTATATTTTTGGCTCCCTATATTGACCAATGTTGTCCGGAGAGTTTCGCGCTTTTATATCACTGTGCGGCGGGCAGATTCTATAGCGCCGGAACCGATAATTCCACAACCTGTTTGCCGGTAGGCTTTATAGCGCATTCGTTCTTTGTTGCTTGTCAGATAATTGATCAACTTCTGTTTAACAGCGTCCTTTGTTTCTGTTATTGACTCTCTGTTTACCTGAATTGGAGAAAAAAGTTAATAACTATGTATAAAAAGTCTTTTTATAATTCTAATTTTCAGTAAAATAATCTTCATTTGCATAGTTGTAACTTATTATAACTATGTAAATGATGGATAAGCTTTTTGTTTTCAGATAATTGATCTTTATTTTTTCACATGGTCATTAAAAATAAACTCCAATTCAGGATATTAAACGTTTTCTCATTATTCCCTGAAAAGTCTTTGGTTGTAAATTTTACTTCTCTGTCTTTGTAGGCCACATGCCTGAAAGTAACCGTAACGGGCAATTTACGGATAGTAAGTTTAAAGAATCCATCTTTGTTTGAAACGTTTCCTATATTTTCTTCTGCGATTAAAACGGAAACATTTTCGATGGATAATTTGGTTTCGGCGTCCTTTATGGTCCCTTGTAGAATATATTGAGAATGAGATATTCCACAATTATAAACAAGGTTGATTAAAAAGATGAGTAAACATTTTTTCATAAAATATTATTTTTAAATGTTTTTGTTGGTCTCTCTTTTAATACGCTTCTTCCGGTCAACTAAAGCGGAATGTCCGCCATCAGTATAGCTTTGAATGAGTAATACTTTTGTGATAGGCGAAGCGAATATAGCGATTATTAAAGAAAAAAACAAATAGATTGCAATATATTTTCCACCCCCTGAAAATGAAGGTTTAATATTTTAGTATGATAATTTAAATTTTTGATCTTCAATATTGAGTAAACAGATACGTATTTGAAAAAAAATCTTACCTTAGGGTATGATTATAAGTCAGGGTGTGACTCTAAGTCACACCCTGACGAGACTTAAAATATCGATTTTCTCGATTTAACAGTCTTCAATGATGAATAAAAATGCGTACCTTTGCAGGTTCAACCAATAACATTAGATATCTGTTTTCAAAATCAAAAAGATAAAGATGAATATTACAAGAGAAAATACCGGAAATTTAACTGCGCGGATTAAAGTTGAGATTAGTGAAAGTGACTATAGCGAGAAAGTAAAGAAGGCGTTAAAAGATTACCAAAAGCAAGCAGTAATACCGGGTTTCCGAAAAGGAACCGCTTCTATTCAGTTGATCAGTAGAATGTATGGAAAAGCCGTTCTGATAGACGAAGTACAAGATGTATTATCGAAATCCATTGCCGATTATCTTACCGAGAATAAGTTGGATTTGTTGGGGAGGCCTATTCCCGATACCCAATTAACGGAAGAAATCGATTGGGATACCCAAAAAGATTTTACTTTTTATTTTGACATAGCAATGTCTCCGGAATTTGCTATTAATTTTCCGGATATAAAAGCGTCTTATTTTACAATTGAGCCTGACGAAGCGACTATTGACGAGTATGTAAAAAACGTGGCTCAGCAATATGGGAAAGTCGAAACCTTCGACACTTATACCGAGAAAAATCCAAGCGTTTTGCTGTATGGCGAATTTCAGGAACTGGACGAAAGCAAGGAACCTAAAAAAGAAGGAATCGAGTCGGCGACATATTTGGATGTTAACAAAATAGAATCGGAAGAAATTCAACAAATGTTTTTAGGGAAGAGCGTAAATGATTTTGTGGATTTCGAATATAAAAAAGCGTTTAGTAATGCGGCCGATATTTCGGCAATGCTTAAAATCCAGAAAAAGGAGGCGGAAGCATTTAATGGGATGATGCGTTTTACGATAGAAGAGGTTTCGAAATTAGTCCCTCATGAATTGAACGAAGAACTGTACAAAAAGGCTTTCCCAAATAAAGAGATCACTACCGAAAAAGCATTCAGGGAAGAATTAACGCACGAATTCTCAAAAACTTACGAAAAGGAATCTGACAAAAAATTTTTCAATGATGTGGTAAAAGAATTGATCGACAAAACAGAAATCGAACTTCCGGAAGATTTCCTTAAACGTTGGGTTGCGCATACAAGCGAAAAACATACGCCCGAACAAATAGAAGAAGGATGGGAAACTTACAAATCTTCTTTTAAATGGGAATTAATTGAAAACAAACTTACAAAGGATTTTGATATAAAAATAGAAGAGCAAGAGCTTCTGGATTTTGTGAAAGAGAGATATTTAAGAGGCTATTTCCCGGGAATAAATGAAAACGAAGAAAACAAAGAAATGAGTAACAGAATGAACGACATTGCCAAATCCGTACTGGACACGCAAGAAAGACGGGAACAGGTTGTACATGCCGTTTTGGATAATAAATTCACCGATTTGTTCAAAGCCCAAGTGAAATCAAAAAATAAGAAAGGTTCTTTTGATGATTTCCTGAAAGAATTAAAATAGAAATTTAATAATCAATTAAAAAGCCCTCGTAAGAAAAGTAAATCTCAGGAGGGCTTTTTATTATGTTATCTCTAACGACGAATCTTGGTTTCCGTTCGCATACCCAAAGATTGTGCCAAATTAAAAATTCGCTGGAACATTTGTTTTATTTTAATCTGCTTTCAACAGATTTCCAATCAACTAAATTCCAAAAAGAGGTTATGTATTCGGCTCGTCTATTTTGCCTGTCAAGATAATAAGCATGTTCCCAAACATCACAAGTAAGCAAAGGCGTTTTCCCATTTTTCATAGGATTTCCAGCATTGCTTTCCTGTACGATTTCCAATTTATTATCAGCATTTTGCACAAGCCATGCCCATCCTGATCCAAATAATGAAACAGATGCATTTGTGAATTTCTCTTTGAATTCTTCAAAAGAATTAAAACTTTTATTTAGGGCATCGGCAATTTTTCCCGTAGGAACTCCGCCCCCTTGGGGAGACAAACAATTCCAATAAAAAGTATGATTCCATATTTGTGCGGCATTATTAAAAATTCCGCCTGAGGCTTTCATTATAATTTCTTCCAACGTAGATTTTTCAAACTCTGTTCCAGGCAAAAGTTTATTTAAGTTATCAACATAAGTTTGATGGTGTTTTCCATAATGGAATTCCAACGTTTGTTTAGAAATATGGGGCGCCAAAGCGTCCAAAGCGTACGGTAATTTAGGCAATTCAAATGTCATAATTTTATGTTTTTAGTTAGACAATGTATTTATATTCAAAATCGTGTTTTTATAAAACAATTTTTCCCATCCGAAAGTTTAATAAAAATGTTATTTCTCTTTCCGATGTACGCCACTCCATTTATTATCGATTGATTTTTAAATTATTACGTAGATAATGGGTTGGGAGGAAATTATTGCTTTGAAACACAAAGATACTATACCGTTCATATTTATAAGTACTCAGCGGAAATTAGTTTATACTATTCTGAAATACAAAACGGTTTGAAGTAATTAAAAATCAAATATTTGAAATGCTTTTATATTGCAAACTAAATTTCGCCGCATACTTAGCAAAATTTACACGCCTTCTACCTCCCGAATAATATTTCTTAACGTACTCAACCATTTTGGACAATCGTTAAGCCCCGTTGTCCATTCAAAACGTTTTCCTCCCGATGCAAGAAAAAGAGATCTATATTCCTGTCCTATCTCAATGGTTGTTTCCACACAGTCCGACACGAATGAAAGCGGCACAACCAATATACTCTCAATCCCTCTCTCTGCAAGTTCTATTAGTAACGGCTTGATGGGGGGTTGCGTCCATTTCTTTCCAAAATTCGATTGAAAAGCGACAGAATAATACTCCTTCTTTAAACGTAAACGTTCTGCAAGAATTTCCGTCATCTCGAAACAACTTCCCCGGTAACAAAGATTTTGATCCTTTTTGGCAAATTTCAGGCATGCGCAACTCTTCTCATCTCCTTGTTTCCTACAGTTCTTAGGAAGATGGCCTATAGGAAGGCCATGGAAGGAGAATATTATATGATTAAATTCGTAAGGATTGTATGTCTGTATGTATTTAGTCCAGGTATCGATAAAAAGAGGATGCCTGTAAAAAGATTTGATAAATTTGACTTTTGTTGAAGCGGGGAAATTTTTTATTTGTTTATTTATATTGTTAATAATACTTTGAGTGGTTGGAATAGAAAATTGAGGAAAAAGGGGAACGAATATTAAACAATTATACTTCTCCGACATCCAGATATCTTGCAAAACCTCTTTAATAGATGGAATCCCATAATTCATGGCTATAAAAATATCGGTTTGCGAATCGGTCATCTCTTGCAATTCGTCGCATAATCGTTTTGTATAATAATACAAAGGCAATCCATTCTGAGATATTAATTGACGATATAATGCCGCAGAATGAGGAGCCCTGAGCGGTGCAAGAATCCAAGATACCAATAATTTCTGAATGAAAAGCGGTAGATAGTAGTGTGATCGATACTTATCTATCAAATATTGATTTAAATATTGGCAAACGTCATCTATAGAAGGGGTTGCAGGGGATCCAATATTAAGTAGTAAGACAGCAGTTTTATGCATAAATATTTGATTTTAAGTTAGTATCTGACTATTTGAACGAATATATTGAATTTAAAATATTCCAAACTTAAGAACGGCTTTTCATTACCCATTTTTATTTTAGTCCTTTGCAGAACATCCAATATTTTTTAGGCCTTTTTCCTAAACCTGGAATTTAAATGACTTCTACCTAACATCTGAAAAAATCATTAGGAAATATATCTTGCTTAAACATAAGTCATTCAATAACATTGAAAAATATCTTTATTTGATCTTTGTTTCCTTTTCTTGTTAAGATGGCATGCTATACTTGCTTGAACCGCTTATTTTTGCATTAGCCGAATGGCTTGTGGAGCTTATTATTTTGTTATTGATTGCGAAATAAAATAATTGCTAATCAATGCATATAGTTCCGGCAATTATTAAAACAATCACTAAGAGGTTGTCTAAATTTTTATGGAAAAGATTTTGAGAGATAAAAATAGCAAGTTTGCAGGCCGGATTTTTCAAGAATAGTGGCGCTATTTGGTAAAAATTCCGACAAAAAATTGCATTTTTAGACTCAAAATACTTCATAGAAAAATTTTTAGACAACCTCTAAGTAGTTCGATACGAAGTCGGTAGATAATAAGCATTGAACAATTTAAAACGATTTTTGCATTCAAAATTTATAACAGTGGCAAATCTTTTGAAATCATATTTTTCTTTTACGGTTATTCGAAATGGTTATTTCTGTTTTATATATCCCTTTTTAAACCAAAGGTATTTTTAACAAATGACATGCCAAAATTAATCACTTACTCTTTTTCAGCATGTGAAATTTTTTACGAGATGTTGCATTATACACAAAATCCACATACTTGTGTAATTCTATGCAGTTTTTACACGTAATTCGCTTCTCCGAATTTCAAATTTCTCTTTTTCAGGTTTTAAATAATCATATTTTGAGACCTTTGCAAGGCGAATTTGTTATTTATATTATTGATTATTAATAGTTTATTTTTATATTTTAGGTATTTCCCGTATCTTTACAATATGTTTCATTCAAAAAGCGTAACTCCTTTGGCTGTCAACATCCGTCCTTCCTTAGTAAATAACCCAAATCGACTTTCGTCTTCAACCCAAAGGTTTACTTGTTCATATCCTCCGGCTTGGGTTTCGATGATTTCTTTGCGGAACTGTCCGAAGTTTTTTAAAAGCCTCTACCGCTTTTTCGTCTTTTTTTACAATCAATAAAACGAACTTTTATGGTTGATCGGAAAATGATATGTCAAAACTTGTCTCATCAAAAAGAAGATTTTTGGATTTTAGATCAAGTCGAAGGAAGCGCTATCATAATGTATAATGAATACACATGTGTTGTGTAATATGTGTAAAATATACATTGCAAAATTGCGAATTAAAAACCAATTATATTTATCGAAAAAAAATAATTAGGTTTTAGATTTCGATAAATATAATATAACCAGCTCTTTCTATTGTAAGATACTCAGAAATGAAATTTAAAAAGTTTTATCGAAAGACTAATAATACATATGGCACGGCTTTTGGTAAGTAAGAACTTAATCTTTTGGAAATAGGTAACAGATAAATTATTTAATCTAAAAAGTTGTCTAAATTTAAAAGATAAACAGATAAAATAATGACTGTCGATAAATCAGGTTGTATTATTGGATAAATCATTATCATTGTGATTATCAACTAAATAATCAAATAAAAGAAGAAGTACCCAAGCGACTTGACAGACAGCCAATTGTCAAAGATAGAGAAATTCTTTGTAAAAAGAAGACGCAAATATTCTTTACGAGAAAGAATAAATGCATTGTTTTATATTGTAAAAATCAGGAATACAATGGCGATTACTGCCATTGGACTATCCAAACTGGAAGTTAGTAAATTATTATTTTCGTCGTTGGCTGGGAGGGAGAAGGGTTAATAGAAGAAATTCATGATTGTTTGCGTTCTGAATGTCGTAAACAGGTTGGGCGTAAGGAAAGTCCGAGCATGGGACTTTTGGAGGATCAGCGGAGAATTCCGGTGGAGAACCAAAATAATGGATCCGTGTAAAAATAAGCGAAGATATTTTCTTTCTATTCTTTTTGGAACCTCAAAAAAAATCAAAAACGGGTTGAGGATTTAAACGCGCTCCCCCTATCGGCTACGCTTGAACGAAAAATCCTCGCAAAGGTATGCTTCGCATGGCGTTTGACGGGCTGACGCAGTCTGAATAAAGCAAAGCTAATAATGGCCTACGACAGGTAGCGTTAAGAAATATTAGAAGCGTAGATGTTAAAACAAAATTCTGTTCGAAGTCCTCTATTGAAAATAGGCTGATAATGAAATCAAATCATTTACGGATTATAATTATAGATTCAACAGGCAAGTTATTTTGTTTAGCCGGAATGAAGATTTTTCATTTGGGATATAGATATGTTTATATTGATACTTTTTCGCCACTGGAATTTTGTATTGATCCATTTAAACAGTTTTTTAGAGGTTTTCTAAAAAATTTTCCAAGAAGTATTTTGAATCTAAGAATGCTCTTTTTTGTCGGAGTTTTAAATAACGCTACGATTCTTGAAAAACCCCGTCTGCAAACTCGCTGCTTTTACCTCTCAAAATCTTTTCCATAAAAATTTAAACAGTTACTGAGATTTTATAGATTTCAAAGATCCGTAAAATTTTGAAAAATAATTAGTTACACAATAAATAATAACATATTTTGATCTAATGTTAAGTCTCTAAATATGAACACATTTGGTAGTGTTTACAAGTTGGAGAAAAACATTAAAAAAAGGGAGGATTCGTCTTATGAACAAACTATATAAAATAGCTTATGGAATAAAGTTAAGGTATGGGATTTTACTTACTATACTCAGCATGACTTCCACTGTTTTTGGACAAACTTTTGAAATCTGGAACTGGAATGACCTATCACAAGTAGAGTCTTTGGCAAAAGCCGGAACTTATACCGATTTTGTGTTAATGCAAAATATAGGTTCTGATAATACCAATTCAGAATATGATGCTGCACATGGCTGGGGTTATGTAGGTTATGAAACGGCATTGAGTTGGAATACGACAACGGGTTGGACGCCTATCGGTTCAGTTAGCGCTAATGCCTTTACACGTACATTCGATGGGAGCAACAAAACTATTAGCGGGCTTTGGATTAACAAATCAACGATTAATTATCAAGGATTGTTTGGTTATGTATCGGCAGGCGCGCAGATTAAGAATCTTAGTTTATCGTTAGGAAATCCCAATGATGGAACAAAACAAGGAATTATAGGTCAGGATGCTGTTGGCGGACTTGTTGCGTATAATAATGGCGGTATCATTTCAAATATCAATATACTGGGCGGTATTGTTAGCGGAAGAGGTTCGAGTTCGGAAACCAGCACGCTTGGAGTTGGAGGAGTTGTAGGAATTATGATAACATCTGCAACAGGAAGTTTGACAAATGTAGCCAATGCGGCTTCCATTACAGCGACTTCATATACTGCCGGCGGTATTGTCGGATATATGAATGCGGGTACAATTTCTTCGGCCGCCAATACGGGGGTTATTGCCGTTGGATCCAATACGGCGGGAGGTATTGTCGGGTTTATGAATGGAGGTACGCTTACCGGAAGTTTCAGCAATAGCGCAAATATTACAAGATCGACAAATACAAATTCTAATGGAACCCATTTGGGAGGTATTGTGGGGCGAATGTTATCCAATGCTACTATTTCAGCAAACAGTGGGTTAAACAATAGCGGGGCAATACAGGGGAGAGGCCATACGGGAGGAATTATTGGGCTTGTGAATACGAGTGCAAACATAATTTTCGATGGTTCGGCTACCCCTGTTGCAGGAACCGTTAATTTCAAATTTACGGGTTCGGTAGAAAATATAGGAAATAATGGAACTTACTTTGGAAATGTATTCGGGCAGTTGGACGCAGCAAATGTAACGTTGCAAAATTATACTAATACATTGTCTATTAATGTAAATGGCAGTTATGTAGGTGGTGTTGTAGGGGCTTGCAGTAATGGAATACTTGGCAATAATCTTGTAAACAATGCCGCAATTAACGCCACAGGAGCAACAGGTTATGTTGGAGGGATTGCAGGTAGCATTTCCGGCTCGGCTTCTATAATGGCGGGTAGTTTACTTAACAGAGCTGTTATTACAAGCGCTGCAAATTACGTAGGGGGTATTTTTGGGATTGTAAGCGGAGGAACAATTAATGTTTCGGGAAATTGTATAAATGAAGGAGCTATTAATGGTATAAACTATGTGGGAGGGGTTATAGGAGGAATTTCCGGGACGTCGTCTGTTACAGTTAATTCTTTCATTAACAGATCGGTGATTACAGGAGGCTCTTCGGGAAGCGGGGCGGGGGGTATTGTCGGATTTATATCGAATGGAACCATTTCCGGAACGATGCTTAACGAATCGGGAACAGATTTTTCTGTAACCGGAAATTATAATATAGGCGGTATCTTCGGATATATTTCCGGTGGAACTGTTTCATGCGATGCAACTAATAATGCGCGGGTTTATTCTACATTAACATCAGATGGTACAACTTCCTATGGCGGCGCCGGCGGTGTTGTAGGTTTCTTATCTGGCGGAACAATTACCCTTGGAAAAACATGGACCAATACTGGCACAATAAGTGGAAATACCAATACAGGAGGTATTGCAGGGTTAATACTTACAGGTCAGACGGATTTGATAATGGATGGAAGTGGCGTAGTAAGCGCATCCTGGCTTAAGGTAGTCAATACAGCTTCCATCTCAACTAACGGAGCGACTAACCGCAATGGTTTTGGGGGTGTTGTCGGATATTTTTACCCTAACAATGCTGGCGTTATTATTCAAAATTATACCAATAGCGTAACCATAATAGGAGCAAATTATACAGGGGGTATCGTAGGTCGTCATGGCAGAAATGGGTTAATACAGAACTGTGTAAATAATGCATCTGTTAGTACAGTTGCTTCCACCAACGACTATGTAGGCGGTATTGTAGGGGGAACAGATGCGGGAGGTAACCTTGCCGGAATATTAACCAATAGCGGAGCTATTTCGGGACGTAATAATGTGGGTGGTATAGCCGGAAGCGTATATAATGCAACGTTCAATATGAATCCTCTAAATACGGGATTGCTTACGTCAACCGGCAATTATATGGGCGGCCTTTTTGGGAGTGTCATTAGCGGAGGTATGGTTACGTTTACGCAAAGTTATGAAAACAATGCGGCGCTTAATGGAGTGAGTTATGTCGGCGGTATTGCAGGAAATCTTTCGGGAACGGTTTCTGTGACCGGAACATTAACGAATAAAGCGGTTATTACGGGAACTTCAAGTTATATAGGAGGACTTTTCGGATATGTGAGTAGCGGGGTATTGAATGT
>JAVBLV010000003.1:0-22692 GCA_031553195.1 Bacteroidales bacterium | reverse complement strand
AAAGATAAAAACTCAAGTAGAAGCATGGCAAACAGCCAGAAATAATAAGAACGCCAAAATCAATTGGCAGTTCACAACGGAGAGTGCACGGGTTAAACTAAGGAGGCTTTATCCGACTTTAGAGGAGTGACGAGACACTAGTGGGGGAGGGGGGCGTAATTTAGCAGACTCGCCAGGGCGTGACTCAGAGTCACGCCCTGACTTATAATTAGTCGCTCCTTAATTGGCATATAAATATTTATATTTCAGTAAAATACTTTGCATTTTATTTGTATCTTAATGCAAGATTTCGTAACTTTTGAGTATAAAACTTTGCAAAAATGTTAGGACAATTATCAAACCAAAATCAACGGGAGTTATTTCAACTGCATCTTTCTGAATTCATAAACATGGGACATGAATTAGTTTTGCTGGCTAACAAGATCAACTGGAAAGGTTTAGAGTCAGAATTATCGGTTTACTATTCCCATGTAGGACAATCTTCGGTACCGATTCGCACCATAGCCGGATGTTTGATACTAAAGTAGTTGTACAATTATGGGAATGAGACTATCCCAAGCATGGGTTATGAATCCTTACATGCAATATTTTTGTGGAGAATCCCATTTTCAGCATAAATTTCCCTTTAATCCGAGCGACTTTGTTCATTTTCGTCATCGGATAGGCGAAGCAGGAGTAAACGTTATATTCCGTCATGGTGTTGAAATTTATGGAAAAAGTACAGAAGAGGCGTTGGTTTTGTCGGACACTACAGTTCAGGGAAACAACATGACTTTCCCCACCGATGCCAAATTTTACAAGAAAATCATTGATAATTGCGTAAAAATAGCCGAGAGACACGATATTTCTATCCGTCAGAATTACAGGCGGGTCAGTAAGCAATTATTGCGGGCAACCTACAACAGCCAACATCCTACCTGCATTATTCATCTCAGAACAAAGATAACACATTAACTTATTGATAAATAACCGTTTTATACTAAAATACAGACGCCCACTTTTGGGCTATTGTAAAATCTTTAAATTGCACTATACTCAATAATTTACATAAATGACATGAATAATGTGGGTGCATAAGCTAAATAGCGAAGGAAGAGCCGGAAGAAATTGCCAAGAAAAAGATGATTTGACAGACGGTCGGAAAAACACATGTTTTTAACTTCCTTGATACGGTTCTCGCTGGCATCGCCTCGTTTGACATAAAATCCGGTGTAAATTTCGCGTGCCGTTTGATTGTTAAAATTACTTATGATATATCTGATATTTAATCCCTTTCCTGTACTCTCTACTTTGCAGTGACACATTTGTTCCTCCTCCCAGTTTCCGGCTTGGTAGGGAAAACTAAAAAAATGTTGATGCTTTTTATTTTGATGAACATAAAGAAATTGCACTGCTTTACAGGCGCGAACTGTCCTTCCTTTCAAAATCTCATTACTTGATAAGCCTATTGAATACAGTAGATTATACTTTTTTGCTAAACGGTAAAAAGCAGGGCAGCTAAACCCTCCGTCGGCTCGGATAATAAGGGTGAGTGCAGGATATTTTTTCCTGATTTTCTGAACAATACGACTCAAAATACTAACATACCAACGGTTGGAGTGGCTGTTGCCGGGACGTAAAACAGGCGGGATAATTTGTCCTGTGGAACCATCATGAAAAAATAACTCATTATACATGAATTGGCCATAATAACCGTTAAACATCGAAAGCTGTTGGTTGCCATGCGTTGGATCATCGGCGCCATCAATATCGATAATCATTTCTGTTCTACCCTACATAACGCTCGATGCAGGCATAACACAGCGCAAAAACGGTTTGTTTATCAGTGCTATTCTCGAATCGCGACAAAGTGGGCTGCGAAGCCAAATCGCCATCCAATATATCTTTAAACAACGGATCGTTTTGTAAATGAAATACATCATTGGTGTCTTCATAACCTTGCATCAGCATAAAGACACGCTGTTTGAGCAACTTTTTATGCTATGAACAGTACGAAACGGATCGCGATAATCGGGTATGATTTTAGAAAAGTAATCCAATACCTTATGTTTATGCTCAAGTTTTTCTAACAGAACTACCGCGCCATCCGAACTAATTGCTTCCGCCAAAAAATCAACTAAAACGGCTCTGTTATTCCGATAAAATGCTGTATTTTTGCCACTCATAAATTGGGTGTTTTAATTTACTCGTTTTTGTTTGGTAACTGATACAAAATTAGTAAATTGCACCCAATTTTACAACTATTGTGATGAATAATGCGGGCTATGCCTGGCGTGATAAAGATATGATTATTGAGTACATAAAAAATCAGCGAGAACATCATAAAACATTTTCTTTTGTGGATGAATCTCGCAAGTTGTTGAAAGAACATGGCATCGAAATTAACGAAAGGTATTTTCCTTGATATTCGCCCCCTTTGGTGACGGGGCCATGACTTCGACTTTGCCGTGTGTTTTACACACGGTTATTCACATTTTATCCCTTCAGGACATAGGTGGGTAAAATATCCAATAATCATCTGTGGAATATCCTCAAAGTGAATTGGACGAACAATCTTTTGAGCTAATAATCTAAATAACAATTGTATAAAATGGCTGATGTTTTTTCAAAAGAACAAAGGAGTGAAGTTATGCGACAGGTAAAGAGTAGTCGCAATAAATCGACGGAATTGAAACTCATTTCTTTTTTAAAGACTAATAATATTAAGGGTTGGCGTAGAAATTTCCTTCTTTTCGGCAAACCTGATTTCACTTTCCCGTTGTTAAGAATTGTGATTTTTGTTGACGGTTGTTTTTGGCACGGACATGATTGCCGGAACACGAAACCTAAAGACAATGCAGATTATTGGACAAAAAAAATCGAACGTAATAAAAAACGGGATGAACAAGTAACAAAAACGCTCGCAGAAAAAGACTGGACAGTGGTGCGAATTTGGGAATGCGAACTTAAAAATGAGAAGTTATTGAAAGAGAAACTGCATTCGATTTATGATTTTCGTTCTGACGTAAATTCAATTTGAAAGTGAAATTTCAGGAAAATTTATTATCTTTGCACTTTCAAAATGGGGCATTAGCTCAGTTGGCTAGAGCGTTTGACTGGCAGTCAAAAGGTCAGCGGTTCGATTCCGCTATGCTCCACAAATTATAAAGCGTCCTGGATAATCGCAGGGACGCTTTTTTTATTCAGATTTGTTATTTTATTTATCATCGTGTTTAACAGGACTTCATTATTAATCGGCTTGCAAAATGTGCAAAAACTGAAAGACGCTCGTGTTTTGATAGTCGGATTGGGCGGCGTGGGCGGATATGCCGCAGAACAACTTTGCAGGGCGGGATTAGGAAATTTGACGCTTGTAGACGGAGATACTATTCACCCTTCTAATAGAAACCGGCAATTAATCGCTCTCAAAAGTACCGAAGGGATGTATAAAGCCGTAGAATTCGAAAAACGATGCAAGGATATAAATCCCAACTGTAATATTTCCGTTATAAATGAGTTCATACGAGACGACCGTATGATTGAAATACTGGAGAATAATTGCTACGACCATGTGGTAGATGCAATTGATACCCTGTCTCCCAAAGTTTTCTTATTATATCACTGTTTTTTGAGAAATATAAAAATTGTGAGTTCAATGGGAAGCGGAGGGAAAATGGATCCTTCGCAAATAAAAGTAGACGATATTTCTAAATCATATAATTGTCCATTGGCGCATATGGTAAGGAAACGGTTGCACAAATTGAATATACATTCCGGGATAAAGGTAGTGTATTCTCCCGAAAAGGTTCCGGAACATGCAATTATAGAAGATCCTTCAACAAATAAACGAACGACTATAGGCACTATTTCATACATGCCTCCTATTTTCGGTTGCTACTGCGCTTCCGTTGTTATAAGAGATTTGATTTCAACATAATCAATTATCTGACAGATCTTATGCATTGATTTTGTATACAGAAATCCCGGATATATCTTTACATTCTTCCAATAGTTGACGGATTGCTTTTTGAAAAATAGGATGAACATAATCCGGCGCTATTTCTGAAAGGGGTTTCAATACAAAAAGTCTTTCATGCATAAACGGATGGGGAATTCTCAGATGAGGAGTATCCATTATTAAAGAATCGTACAGTAATATATCAATGTCCATTGTCCGGGACTGATATTCGCCTGCAATGTTTCGCATTCGCCCCAAAGACGATTCTATGGCATGGCAAGTTTCTAATAATTGGTCTGGATTTAATGTCGTCTCCAATTTTAACGTTTGATTCAAAAAGTTGGCATTGGTTGTAAATCCCCATGGTTCTGTTTCATATACGCCGGAAGATTTTACGAGCGTTCCTGCTTTTTCGGACAATAGAGCGGTTGCCGATTTTAATAGCGATAAACGATCCCCCATATTTCCTCCTATTGAAACGAAAACGATATGCTTTTGAAAAGAATTATCCACAAAATAATTTTAAATTTTGATTTATTGAACGGGCTAATATGCGTCAAAAATTAATTTGCATTTTGCAATTGTTTAAAGCTTGATGTTGAGAGTTAAAAAATAAAACCCAAACATTAAACCCTCGGTTTAATTTTGCTATGTGCTTAAAAAATGCCGTTCCCTCCATTGAAAAAATTCAAAAAGTGTTTTGTTTCTTCATCGTATTTTCTTCGAGAGCGACTTAAATCCGTCTCCTAATATCTCATTTGTTTCCATTATGGTTACAAATGCGTTTGAATCGATCTCATTAATAGCCTCTTGAAGTAAAAGTAATTGCTTACGGTTTACGGCCGTAAAAATAATCTTTTTTTCATTGTTTGTGTACATCCCGCTTCCGTTGAAATAAGTTCCGCCTCTTTCCAAATGGGTAAGGATAAATTTTGATATTTCCTCATGTTTATCCGAAATGATGAAAAGCGCTTTTCGCATGACAAAACCTTTCAGAAAAAGATCAATCATTTTCCCCGAAACGAAAATGGCAATCCACGAATATAAAGGAATTGCCCAGTCCCTGAAAGCGATCAAACCGAATAGAACTATACATGAATCAACCAATATGACCAATAATCCCAACGGAAGTTTTGTGAATTTATTCAAAATCATGGCAATGGTATCTGTGCCTCCCGAAGCGCCATCTGCTTTAAAAATAAGACCAACGCCGCCGCCGATAAGAATTCCTCCGAAAATAGCCGACACCAAAGGATCGCCGGGAACCAGGGCCATCTTGGGAATCCCGCAATAATCCATAAAAATCATACACATGAAGAGTCCGAAAACAGTTTTAAATCCAAACCGGGGCCCCAAGATAATAATACCTGTTATAGTGATGGGAATGTCTAAAATAAAACCGGCTGTTCCTACGGGGAATCCTCCGTTGGCTTCCCCCATTTTCCAAAACATCCCTTGAGTTAAATCATTGAAAATAATACCGATTCCATAAACTCCGCCGGGAATAATATGATGAGGCGTAATGAAAAAATTAAATCCGATAGACAGCAAGAAACATCCCAGGATAATTATTCCATAAGAAATAACACCCTTCTTGGAGATTTTTTTATTATTTAAAAATAAAGCCATTTTGAATATTTCATTAAATGTAAGAAATGTATAATGAGAGTAAAGCAATTTTAGTTTGCGGGCTAATTTCGTTACAAAAGTAAGAAGAAATCAGAAAATTGTTTATTGAATATTCGTATCTGTTATTATTTTGATAAACAGGATGTTATTATTTTTTGAACCAAAAAAAACAAAAAGTATGCAAAATAGGTTTCCATGTTTGAAAAAATCATTGTAAGTTTGTTGTTTGATAATTCATTAAACGAGAGATATAAAATAATGAAAGAACATAAAATATTCAAAGGCAAAACGCTTGCCATTTTAACAGGCGGCGGCGATACGCCTGCAATTAACTCAAGCGTAGAGATGGTGAGGAATCGAGCGTCTCTGCTTGGATATAAAGTTTATGGAATCCGTCATGGCTGGAAAGGTCTTCTGGGAGACGGCGACGTGGTGGATTTAACCAATCAGCCATACAATGGAATATATGGCGGAACTGCATTGCGTTCGAGCAGAACGAATCCTTTTCCTTCAAAAAAGAATCCGGAAAACCGGGTTCCTCAAATTCTGAAAAATTTAAAAAGATATGGGATTGACGTTTTGGTAAGCATCGGCGGAGACGATACCAACGGAGCCGCCAAACGTTTATATGAAACAGAGGGCATTCCGGTAATAGGATTCCCCAAAACTATTGATAACGATTTGCGTACCCGTAGTTGGCATACCTTTGGAGACAAAACCATCGAAGCGGTGGTTTGTCCGGGATTTCCGTCTGCGGCCGCTTCTATTGCCGAATTTTGCAGTCGTTTGCGCACCACGGCCGAATCGCATTCGCGGATTATGGTTGTAGAAGTAATGGGACGGGACGCCGGATGGTTGACCGGTTCGGGTTCTTTTGGCGGCGGCGAAATATGCCTTGTTCCCGAGATAGAAATTACCAAAGAACGTAAAGAGTTCTTTTTGGAAACGGTAAGGGAAGCATACTTGAGTAGTCGTAAAAAATCATTGATAATTCCTGTTTCGGAAGGAACGCGTTGGTACAATGATGAAACCGGAAAAGTAGAGGTTGTATACGCCAGTACCGAACAAGATGAATTCGGACACCCTCGACTAGGAGGAATCAGCGGATTGATTTCGTCGGAGATATCCAAAAAACTGAAAATAGACGCGCGCGCGCAGGTAACAGGATATTATCCTCGCGCAGGTTTTTGTCATCCTTACGATAGAAGGTTGAATTCTACCTTAGGCGATAAAGTTGTAGACCTGCTCTTAAGGGAAGATTACGGGCAAATGCCGGTTTTAAATAGCGTTGTTACTTATGATGAAATGGAAGAATACAATACTTCTTCTATCGACATGGGGAGCATAGGAAACCGTTCTTTGCCTGAAGAATATTATAATGCCAATGAATTTAGTTTCACCGATGCATATAAAGATTTCCTGAAACAGATTTTGGGAGAACCGAAACTTTCTGAGTTTGTATATGATTTCCCGGTAGTGTTGCCGAAAGAATAATTTAGAGTAATAATATAAATAGTTTATCGAATGAAAAAAGTTTGTAGTTTTTTGCTTGTGGGCATTATTGCCTTTTTTACAGGTATATCTCCTGTAATGGCATGCACCAATTTTATTATAACCAAAGGAGCGTCTAAAGACGGCTCCACCTTTATTACCTATGCCGCCGATTCGCATACTTTATATGGAGAGTTATATTACCGGCAATCGGCTACTTTCCCTGAAGGTAGTCTTTTCCAAGTAATTGATTGGGACAGCGGAAAACCTCTTGGACATATTAAGCAAGTAAAACAAGTTTATTCTGTTGTGGGAAACATGAATGAGCATCAATTGGCTATTAGCGAAACTACCTATGGAGGGCTTGAAGATTTAATGGATACTACTGGCGGGGTAGACTATGGAAGTTTAATGTACATTACCTTACAACGCGCTAAAAATGCGCGCGAAGCCATTAAAATTATGGCCGAATTAGTGGCTGAATATGGTTATTATAGTTCCGGCGAATCATTTTCTATTTCCGATCCTAATGAAGTATGGATTATGGAGTTGATTGGAAAAGGCGCGCCTGTTTTGGACGACAAGGGCAAGATAGTAAAAGGCTGGACAAAAGGCGCAGTTTGGGTGGCTTTACGCATTCCCGACGGATACATTTCCGGACATGCAAACCAAGCTCGTATTACGCAATTCCCATTGGAACAAAAGAATAGCTTTAAAAGTATTAGTTCTAAAAATTTAGCGAATATATTCAAACCGGAAGTAGAATGTGTTTACTCGGCGGATGTAATTGATTTTGCCCGTTTAAAACCGATCAGTAAAGATGAAATGACAAAAATGGGGTATGCAAAATCCAAGAAATTATTCATGGGAAAAGATGAAGAATTCAGTTTTTCAGATACTTACGCCCCATTGACTTTTGATGCCGCTCGTTTTTGCGAAGCTCGCGTATGGGCCGCTTTCCGTAGGGTAAATTCCGGAATGGATAAATATCAGGATTATGCCATGGGAAAGAACCTTAACAATAGAATGCCGCTTTGGATAAAACCGGATAAGAAATTGGATTTAATGGATGTGATTGGTTTAATGCGCGATCATTATGAAGGAACGCCCATGGATATGACCAAAGACATAGGAGCAGGTCCTTTTGCGTGCCCTTACCGTTGGAGACCTATGACTTGGGAATTGAATGGAAAACATTATATCCACGAACGGGCGACTTCTACCCAACAAACCGGATTTTCTTTTGTTGCTCAATGCCGTTCGTGGCTTCCCGACCCTGTGGGCGGAATTCTTTGGTTTGGCGTTGACGATACTTATAGCGCCATTTATTGTCCTATGTATTGCGGAATTACTTCTGTTCCGGAATGTTTTAAAGAAGGGAACGGCAGTATGTGCGAATATTCCGAAACTTCGGCATTTTGGTTATTTAACCAAGTAACTAATTTTGCGTACTTGAGATATAACAGCATGATTAAAGATGTTCAAAAAGCCCAAAGCGAATTGGAATATAGTTTTATTGGCGCGGTTAAATCTATGGACGAAAATGCTAAAGCTAAATGGAATGATGGAAAGGGAGAACAAGCTGTTCGCAGTATGTTGAATGATTTTTCCAAGAATCAGGCAGATATCATGTTTAAACGTTGGAAAAAACTGAGCGAATATCTGCTTGTGAAATATATAGATGGAAATATTAAGAAAGAAGAAAACGGAAAATTTAAAGAAAGTCCTTACCGCAAAGGACAAAATGTAGCTCCCAACATGCCTCGTTATCCCGATTGGTGGTATCAACTTATTATCAATCAACATGGAGATGTAATCAGGGATTTGGGGAAGGATAAATAAATTTTGATATTGCACTGTATCTGAAGAATTTAATAATAGATCTCATAATTTACTAAAAATCAAACCTTATGAAAAGAATAATAACGTTATTAATTGTTATGCTCGCTTTTGGCATGACTAATGCGCAGATTGTAGAGAAAAAATTGAAAACGTCTGCGGCACAAAAAAAATCTGTAGAATCGGTTAATCTGTCGGCGCTTGACATGAACTCTTCTTTTGTAGTATCTCCTGCTTTTGTAAAAAAAGCGTCGGGTATGCCTGTTTTTTCCGAAGGATTTGAAACGGCTACAGGGGGCGCTTTTCCTACGGGATGGACGAGTATTGCAACGCCGGGCGGCAATGCTTGGACCACAAACGCTATTCCTACTTCTACAGGCAGCTTGTCTGCCCATTCGGGAAGTAAGTATGCAGGGATTATTTATAATGAAACCGTTGCGCATAATGCATGGTTGTTTTCGCCATCTATCAATATGACTGCGGGAAAAGAATATGTTATCAGTTTTTGGTTGAGAATGCAGGGATATAATGGCGGATTTGAAAAATTAGACGTTAAGATTGGAAATGCGGCTACTGTTGCAGGTATGACGACGCAGCTGTTTACTAATACCACTCAGGACTACGGCGCCTGGACTTTAATTACCAAGACGTTTACGCCAACTACATCCGGATCATATTATCTTGGATTCCATTCGTACTCCCCAAATGATCTTTTTTACACAGCCATTGATGATATTTCTGTTACAACTCCTTTTGACAATGATTTGACTCTGGTATTCAATTACCCCTATACGCAGGTTCCCGTTTCGCAAATGCTTCCTCCTGCCAAAGCAAAGAATAGTGGTACGGAAACGCAAACAAACGTAAAACTTTCCGCTATGCTAAACGGCAGTTCCGTGGGTAGTTCTACGTCGATTGCTTCTTTAACGCCTGGTTCAACTTCAGCAGAGATGTCTATAGATCCTCCTGTTAACGTTGTTCTTGGAAACAATGCGTTAGATTATGTTGTTTCAGCTGATGAAACGGATGAAAATCCTGTAGATAATACGTCTTCTATTGCGTTCAACGGGACCCTCAATTTGTTTGCCGTGGATAAGGCGACTTTTTTTACAAATGGGATAGGAAACAACACGAGTACTGTTTCTTTTGGAAATATTTATAACATTACTTCTGCTGTAACATTGTCTCAGGTGGCTGTTGGATTTGGGGCAAGCGCAACTTTAAACTACAGTATAGCGTTGTATAGCATGAGCAACGATACTACAATTATTGCCGAGCCTTTGTTTACTCAAACAGCAACAAGGAACATAAAAGGATTATCAGTAATAAATATTCCTGCAACTACATTGACTCCAGGTAATTATTTTTTGTGTGTAAACCAACTTACAACAACCAATATTTCCATCTCTTATGATTCTGTTTCAAATAAAAATTTTTATCTGAAAGACGGAAATATACTGAGGCCGGTGTCTGGTTTTGGATCTGTTGCCGTTCGTATGATTATGGAAGTTTCGGATTGTCATGCAACGCCTCCGACAAATTTAACTGTAGTTCCGAATTATACATCGGCTGACTTTTCTTGGGAAGGAGACGCGCTTTCGTATATTCTCAAAATTAAAACAACGGATGACACTCTTACATTTTTAACCGGAAGTAAAAATATTACGATATCGAATTTGCCGATGGGAACAGATTTTACGTGGGATGTGAAAAGCGCCTGTGATGCGACGCATTATACTGATTCTATCGAAGGTCAGACATTCACAACGCTTAGCTGTGCAACTATTAACGCTTTTCCGTGGTCATACGGGTTTGAAGACGGCGCTGTCGTATCAACGCCATGTTGGCCTCAGGAGCAAGTATCGGGACAAGTTGCATGGGCAAGAGCAGAAGGAAATGGAGACAATCCTGCTTCGGCGCATACCGGCACATATGATATGATATTCAAAAATAACAATAAAAAGACTCCGGATGTAACAAAATTAATAACTCCCAGAATAGACATTACAACTTTAACCACCCCTGCATTAAGATTTTGGCATACGCAAGAAAAATGGGAAAATGATCAGGATGAATTAAGGGTTTATTATAAAAATTCTGCTTCCGGGACTTGGACTTTATTAGCTGAGTATACCAATAATATTCCTGATTGGAGAGAAGAATTGCTTCCGCTTCCCAATGGATCGGATGATTATTATATCGCTTTTGAAGGTACCGCTAAATATGGTTATGGAATTGCCTTGGACGATATTGAAATTTATAACCATACAGCAGGACCTGATATGGCGGTTATATCTGTAAATAAACCGGTTTCTGATGCAAATTTATCCGCAACAGAAGAAGTGAGCGTAACGGTTAAAAACTTTAGTTCGAGTTCTGTTGCTTCTGTTCCGGTTAAATTGGAAGTGAATGGAACGGTTGTAGCCACGGAAACCATTACGGCTACAATTTCCTATTTATCTGAGTATACTTATACTTTTGCGGCGAAAGCAGATCTTTCCGTCGTGCAAACCCATGCTGTAAAAGTCTCTACGGAGCTTACAGATGACGAAAAAGCGGCGAACGACACCTTGACTAAGGAGGTGACAAATTATGGAAATATTGCCATTATAAAATCGGATTCTATAGTAACAACTTGTAATATTCCTTTTGTAGACGACGGCGTTTATGAAGATTATATTTCAGGAGAGGGAGTTGTGCAAAAAATGACTTTTAAACCTTCTACGGTAGGAGACCGGTTAAAAGTAACTTTTAACGAATTTAATTCGGTTCCTTATCAACTCTTTTTGGGTATGTTCCCTATACCTGGCGATACCCTGTTTGTTTATCAAGGAACTACTACTGCAAATTCGAACAATCTTCTAGGATATTTAACAGGAAGTTTAGATGCTCAGTTACCCACGTTTATGTCTTATAGCGAAGACGGCGCGCTTACGTTTGTTTTCAAGAAAAATAGCGGAAGCAATGCGAGCGGATGGAAAGCAGACATAGAATGTATAACTCCTTTGGCTTATGATGCAAAAATGCTTGCAATCGTTTCTCCTACTATTGGAGGTTCCTCCTCTGCCACCGTTAAGGTTAATATTCAAAATCTGGGATTAAATGCCATTACTTCGATGAATGTGGCATATAGCGTTAATGGGGGAACTCCTGTTGTGGAATCTTTCACGGGAAATATAGTCCCAGGCCAAATTACTTCTTTTTCATTCGGCACGCCTGTCAATGTATCAACGTACAATATGTATAGGATAAAAGCATATACCGATTTAACGGGAGATATGAATCATAATAATGATACGGCAACCACTTCAATATCATATCAGAGTCCTGTTAAACTTTATGGTTACCGAATATATGAAGATAATAATTCTTCTCCAAAAGGATTTGTTTCATTTATGTCAAATAATCCTACAACGGTTACCGTTGAAAGTACATATACAGATGGGTCAAATAACCTTTCCGGAGGCGTATATTATAGCGAATCTTTATATGCTTTTACGCGTAATAATTCGGGACCGGCAAACTTTATATCTTTCACTAAAAACTGGACTCAAACGGCTACCCACCCATCCACTATTTCTCCAAGTGATGTAGCTTTTGATTATTCGACAAATACACTGTATGCAATAATACCCAATAGCGAAACTCAGAAGGTTGATCTGTACACGGTTGATATTAATACAGGAGAAGCTACGTTTTCAAAAGAATTAGATCAACAATTTTTGACTTTGGCGTGCAGTGGGGATGGGCAATTGTATGGAGTTTCAAGAACATCGAATTTTTATGCTATTAACAAAACCACAGGGGTATCTTCTCTTATAGGAGCTACAGGAATCAGCGCTCCGAGTTACCTCCAATCAATGGCTTTTGATTATCCTTCCGGCCGGTTATTTTGGGCATATTGCAATGATAGCGAAGGTAAATTAATTGAAATAGATGTTGCTACAGGCGCAGGAACATCATTAGGCTTAATTGGGGGCAATTCTGAAATAGTAATGTTGTATACTCCTTATGATTTTATTGGAATCAATACAGTTTCTTTAAACAATAGAGATATTAAAGTTTATCCGAATCCTGTTACCGATAAAATAACTATTGAGAATGCAACGGGCCTAAAAGCTAAGATTTATGATGTTTCAGGAAAAATATTGTTGGAAACTAAAATTCAAAACGCCAAGGAAATAATTGACCTTAGACATTTGAACACAGGTATTTATTTTATCGATCTACAAGATAAAAATATAAAAACAACAAGTAAACTGATCAAAAAATAAAGAAGTCCAGGATTATAATAAATAATCATTTATTTTATTCCGGTAATTATTTATTACTGTAAAAATGTTAATCAGCAAGCGAGAAATTGTTTGCTGATTAATATTTTACATGGACTCTTAAACATATTAACCGATTTATTGTCAGATATATAAAAATGTTAAATTGCGAAATAATTTTCTTAGGTTAGAAAATTTTGTACATTTGCATGTATTATTAGGAGTTGCTTGACGAGTTTTGTAATATGATGAAGTGATAAAGCAGTTGTTGATTTTATTTTCAATACGAATCCTGAAGAATCTGTGTTTTTCTACTACAAGATGTTTGTTAATGAATGCTGGCTAGCTAAATACTTGGTTCATTCTGGCGTTAATAAAAAATGGTCATTTCTTGAATATTTAAAAATGTTTATCTGTTTATCCAAATAATTGATTTGCTGAAATATACAAAAGTTGATCATTAAAATAAATTTTATAGTTTTGATTTTAAATTTGTTGTAAGGACTTGAGTCAATGATTGAACTTGGGGGTTAGTAATATTCGGATTTATTGGTTCTTGTTGATAATATCGAAACGCGTGAACAAAAATTTAAGCATCCTTCAATTTTTAGTATACGAATAAATGTATGACATATAAAATCTTGATAACAGAAGATGATTATTCATTTGGAATAACATTACAGGAGTGGTTAAAGAGAAGCGGTTTTGAAGCAATTTTGGTACATAGCGTAGAACAAGCAAAAAAAGAAATTTTGCAAAAAAGCTATGATTTGATATTAGCAGATTTACGTTTACCTGATGGCGATGGAATTTTATTGTTGACATGGATAAAGGAACAAAAAAAACAGTTGCCGGTTATTTTAATGACCAACTATGTCGAGTTACAAAATGCTGTTTTGGCTATAAAATTAGGCGCTTTCGATTATTTGGAGAAACCGATTAATCCGTCAATTTTACAGCAAAAAATAAAGCAAGCGCTGGATAGTCATAATTCAAAATCTTTGACCCGTCCTTTGGTGGAAAAATTTCAGCAAATATCAACCATTGTCCAAGGGAAAAGTTTTCTTGCAAAAAGAATGTATGAACAAATTAAGTTGGTAGCTGCTACTCAATTATCAGTATTGATTTTTGGCGAGAGCGGAGTAGGGAAAGAACATGTAGCCCGGTTGATACATGAAAACAGCAGCCGGAAGAATGCGCCGTTTATTGCGATAGATTGTGGGAGTTTATTACGCGAACTGGCCTTAAGCGAATTATTCGGACATGTAAAAGGTTCTTTTACTTCGGCCATAGCCGATAAAAAAGGCGTATTTGAACAAGCCAATGGAGGAACTGTTTTTTTAGATGAAATAGGGAATTTACCTTATGAAGTACAAATACAATTATTGCGTACATTGCAAGAACGGCAAATACACCCATTAGGTTCGTTAGGCAATATAAAAGTAGATGTAAGAATATTAACTGCAACCAATGAAAATCTGGAATTAGCTATTGCAAATGGAAAATTCCGGGAGGATCTTTATCATCGATTAAAAGAATTTTACATAGAGGTACCCGCTCTCCGTGAACGATTGGAAGATATTCCGCTTTTTGTAGAGCATTTTTTAAAGGAAGCAAATGACGAATTAAATAAACATGTAGAAAGGTTTTCTCGCGAAGCTTTGCAAATTATAGAGCAATATCATTGGCCCGGAAATTTAAGAGAACTACGAAATGTTGTTCGAGCCGCTGTCTTATATGCCCAAACAAATGAGATTCTTCCCGAAGATTTGCCTGTTTTGTCGGTGTCTTTACATATTCCGGCAATAATGGATGCCGGTAGGCCGATATATTTTGGAAATGAAAAAGAATTAATAGAGTCCACGCTAAAGAAAATGAAAGGGAATAAGTCTTTGACGGCAAAAGCGTTGAAAATTAGTCGAAAAACGCTTTATAACAAAATTCATTTATATGGTATAGACTTGTGATCCAATCTGGTGGTTAAGCATATATAATTTAAAAATCGGCGTATAGAATTAGAAATATATTTTTCTGATTTTTGCGCGTTTCTTGGAAATACCTTAAATCTATGATAAGGATTAGTCGATCAAATTTTTGCTAGATATCCAACCTGTTAAATTGCTGTATGAAGGAAAATATTGAGAGCAAGATACGCTTAAATGCTATTCTAATATATATCATAGTCGCCCTGCTATGTGGAGGGATGTTGATATACTTATACAACCAAAAAGAAAGAGTTGGCCTGCAAAAACAAGATATTGAAAAGAATCGCAGGACATTAATGCTCACCAATAAGTTGATTTCATTTGTCAACTACGCTCAAGCAAATGCCAATTTGTATATCATTTCAAAAAGGCCGGAATATATTCTCCAGTTTACAGAAAATATGCAGGGTGTTCAGTCTTATATTGATTCATTAAAGCCTCGTTCTCCTCAAGAAATACAAATAACAATACTGGACGATATAGAATTCCTTTTGAATAAGAAGGCTAGAACCATTTCTGACCTGAATGTGCAGTTTGATACTTACAATTTGGTTGACTCCATTAGTAAGAATTTGAGAATGTATGAATTATCGTTATTAAACGATGCTTTTTCGTTAGGCGTTGTAAACCAGACAACGATGATAACTTCTGTAGAAGACGATTCTCCACAAAAAGGATTTTTTAAACGATTGGCAGAAGCTTTTGTTCCAAAGAAAAAAGCTAAAAAAGATCCGAAAGAAGTCACCACAACGACAGTAGATACTTTACATGCTGATTTGCCGTCGCCTCAAATAGTAGATACCACGCCCATGTTGTCTGAACTATTAGATATTGCACATAAAACCAACAAAAAATATGCAGATCAGATAACTTTTATTGAAAAACAGGTAGCAAGCCTCATGGCATCTGATCATGAAATTTCAGTGCAACTATCGAATCTTTTAATAGATTTGCACTTGCAAACGATTAATTCTACTATGGAGGAAATCCATAAGAGCGAGGAGCTTATCCGTCGAAACTACGCTAGTTCGATTATTGGAGCGCTCATTTCTCTAGTATTAGTATTGACCCTTATTATTTTTATAATTAGGAATGCAAATAGAGGCCACGAAATGCGTAAAGCCATGGAACGGGCAAATATTCTCACAAAGAAAACGTTTGAAAGCCGGCATAAATTAGTATTATCCATTTCGCACGACATAAAAACGCCTATTAATTCCATATTAGGTTATTTAGAATTATGGGAACACGGACATGCTATTTCGCCAAGAGAAATTGCGGCAATGCAGTATTCAGGGAAACATATCTTGGAATTAATGGAGAATCTACTGGAGTTTTCGCGCTTGGATCAAGGACTAATGCAAGTAACGCCGACTAACTTCAGTCTTCAAAAGTTATGCTCCGATATTATTGAGCTATCCAGACCTCTTGCTTTACAGAAAAAATTATCGTTTGAAGTTCATTTGAATTTCGATAAATCATTGCAACTGCATTCGGATGAGCTTAAAATAAAACAGGTAGTTATCAATGTTTTGTCAAATGCGATTAAGTATACGGTAAAAGGAAGCGTACAATTCAACGTAGATTATCTGGACGGGAATATCCGTTTTGGGATAAATGATACGGGCAAAGGGATTCCTGCCGATCAAATTGATAAGATATTTGATGCCTTTATGAGGATAGAGGAAAATAATTCATTGGCTCAGGGAAGTGGATTCGGCTTATTTATTGCAAAAGGGATGACAAATCTCCTGAAGGGCTCAATAACAATTCATTCTACGGTAGGCAAAGGGACTCAAGCGATGGTGATATTACCTGTCTGTGAAACCTCATTTTCGACAACGGCGGTGACAGCATTAACATTCAAACGAATACTGGTTATAGACGATGATTTGGTTTTCTTGTCAATGTTGAAGGAAATGTTGTTGAAATTAGGGCATCAAATAGATGCCTGTCATACAATGGAAGAGTGTGAAAAATTATCAAAACAGGTTGCGAATTATGATATAATACTTACTGATGCAGATATGGTTACATTTTCGGGTAAAGATATTCTGCAAAAGATGAAAGACAAAGGCGTGAAACTTCCCGTAATTTTAATGAGCGGGCGAAGTGATTTAAGTGATATGGAAGCGGTACGAATGGGATTTAATGGATTTTTACGGAAACCCGTTACTATAACTTCTCTGAGACAAATATTTGGCGGAAATGAAAAGATCTCTGATGAATTGCCTTCTTTAGAAGAATTATTTGGAGGCGACAAAGAAGTTATTCAAAGAGTATTAAATGCATTTGTGCAAGATACGACCACGCACATTGCCCTGCTTGAACAGGCATCCGCTGAAAATGATTTTGTAAAGGCGAAAAAAGTTTGTCATAAAATGTTACCCATGTTTATACAAATGGGAGCAAAGGATGCCGTTGTTATTTTGTCCAAAATAAATGAATCGAGGGGAGAATTCATCAACAATCAATTATCATGGAAAGAGGAAATTTTTAATTTGATAAATATCTCTAACGATTTGATAAATAAGATTAAAAATAATAACTTATAAGTCCATAGGAATAAATCAATTGAATTAGGCGCTTTGTTGATAAGGCGATTGTTTATATTCCGTGAGTTGTACTCACGGTTATTCATATTCGCCCGCTTCACGGACTTGATATAGGTATAACATCCGATAGTCATTTTTTATATTGTTATCCGTTTGTTCTATTCATATCCGAATCCGAAGAGGAAACAACATGTGGCAATAATTTTAAAATAACAGCTTTTACAATATTAACGGGAACCGCATTTCCTGCTTGTTTCCTCGCCTGACCGTCGTTTACGACAATTTTATAATCGTCGGGAAAGCCTTGCAGACGGAACATTTCCCTTGGCGTTAATCGTCTTTCGCCATTTACAAGTAAATAATTGTAAGATGCGCCCGCGCGTAAGGCGCAGGAATATGGATAAGAACAAATATTGCCCGCCTTATTTTCATGCCAAATAGAAAGTTCGTAAGTCGATTTATGTTTTGCTTTTCTTTTTTCTACAATATAATCGGACGCATAATATTTTTTATCCACTGTCTTTTCAAGAATTTCCGAGAGAGGTTTGAAAAGTTTCTCCGGCAAAGGAAAAGAGAAAGGAGTGGGATCTTTATATCCGACAATAATTACGCGTTCTCTTTTTTGCGGCAGTCCGTAATCCAACGCATTTAATACGGCATACTGAACCTGATACCCTAATTCTTTCAGGGTTTTGAGAATGACATTTAAAGTTCTTCCTTTGTCATGTCCGACAAGTTGCTTGACATTTTCCAATATAAATGCCTTCGGTTGCTTCTGCTTTAAAATTCGCGCAATGTCAAAAAACAAGGTTCCTCTTAAATCATTAAATCCCTGTCTTTGACCAATTATACTAAACGGTTGGCAAGGAAAACCTGCAAATAAAATTTCATGATCGGGAATATTTTTTTCATTAATTTTGGTGATGTCGCCAACGGGCTCTTCTCCAAAATTAGCGGCATAATTCTTTTGACAGAAAGGATCAATATCTGAAGAAAAAACACATTGAGGAACAAGATTGTTTTCGGAACACGCTTCGTTCATTGCTTGTCGAAAACCGCCGATACCGCAAAAAAGGTCGATAAATTTTACTGCCTCCATACATTACTATAATTGAATCCAAAGATACATTTTATATTTCCTTTTTTATGATACTGCATTTAACTTTTCGTAGACATTGAGAGTTCGTTTAAAAATTTTCCAGGAAGCATTCTGAGGCTAAAAATGCTCTTTCTTATCGAAATTTTTTGCCAAATAGCTCCTGCTATTTTTGAAAATCCCGTCTGCGAAATAGCCATTTTTATCTATCAAAACCTTTTCCCTAAAAATTTAAACAACTAAAGCTCCATTCCGGAAAGCAACTTCAAAGCGTTGTTTATCGAATCAATGCGGTCAAATGTAAGGGTTAATTTATCTTTTCCTTCGCGTATACGACAAATAGACGGATTTTTCTGGATGAATTGCAGTATGCCCGAAAAAACCGGGGAACTGTAATACGGAGAATCTTGATTGGCAATAAATTGAGCAATTAATCTGGATTGCTTTAAAATCAATTTTTCGAATCCCAATCTTTTAGCTAAACGCCTGAGTTTAATAGTCTCAACCAGCTCCATAGTTGATTGAGGAATAGGCCCGAAACGATCGTTGAGTTTTGATTTGTAAAGTTCTAATTCCTGATCCGTCTCCAATCCATCCAATTCTTTATATAACAGTAACCGTTCCGTGGCGCTAGAAACATAATCATCGGGAATAAGGATTTCCAAGTCGGTTTCTATGGCGCAATCCGAAACAAAGGAGCTCTCAGCTTTCTCATATTCGGAATGATACAACTCTTTGAAGTCGGTTTCCTTTAATTCCTCGATAGCCTCGTTAAGAATTTTCTGATACATGTCGAATCCGATTTCGGAAATAAAACCACTTTGTTCCGCGCCTAAAATATTACCGGCTCCACGTATGTCTAAATCCCTCATTGCAATGTTAAAACCGCTGCCAATAGCCGAAAATTCTTCGATGGCTTTCAGCCGTTTGCGTGCATCGTCGGTTAATACGCTAAACGAGGGCGTGAATAAATAACAGAATGATTTCTTATTAGAACGCCCTACTCTTCCGCGCAATTGATGCAATTCGCTCAAACCGAAATTTTGAGCGTCGTTTATAATAATGGTATTGGCATTGGGAATATCCAGCCCGTTTTCGATAATAGTAGTTGCTACAAGCACGTCAAATTCGCCATTAATAAACTGAAGTAAAACAGATTCCAACTTATTTCCTTCCATTTGTCCATGTCCGACTGCAATTTTAGCATCGGGCAATAATTGCTGGATAAGTCCCGCCATTTCCTGGATACTTTGTACGCGGTTATGAACAAAATATACCTGTCCGCCACGGGAAATTTCAAACAAAATGGCGTCGCGAATAACTTCTTCGCTAAAAACATGTAATTCCGTTTGCACAGGATACCGGTTCGGCGGCGGCGTGCTGATAACCGACAAATCGCGGGCGCCCATTAAAGAAAATTGCAAAGTGCGGGGAATAGGCGTTGCGGTCAACGTTAACGTATCTACATTGATTTTCATCTGCTTAATACGTTCTTTCACCGTCACGCCGAATTTTTGCTCTTCGTCAATAATCAACAATCCCAAATCTTTAAAAACAAGCTGTTTAGACGTAATAGCATGGGTTCCGATCAGAATATCAATTTTGCCGTTTTCCAAATCTTTTAAAATCATGGCTTTGTCTTTTGCAGAACGAAAACGGTTCAAATATTCAATCCGGCAAGGGAAGTTTTTCAACCTGTCCGAGAATGTGTTGAAATGCTGTAAAGCCAAAATAGTAGTAGGAACGAGCACCGCCGCTTGCTTACTGTCCGTCACAGCTTTGAAAGCGGCGCGCATAGCGACTTCCGTTTTCCCAAAACCCACGTCGCCGCAAATAAGCCTATCCATAGGATTGGAAGCTTCCATGTCCCGCTTCACCTGCTGTGTCGCCTTCATCTGATCGGGCGTGTCTTCGTACATAAAGGAAGCTTCCAACTCATTCTGTAAGTATGTATCGGCCGAAAAAGCAAATCCTTTGTTCGCCTTCCGTTGAGCATACAACTTTATCAGATCCTTGGCAATATCTTTAACCTTCTGTTTGGTTTTGTTCTTTAACGCTTGCCAAGTATTGGAACCCAATTTATTCAAAGTCGGCGCGCTACCCTCTTTGCCTATATAACGACTTATGCGGTGAAGAGAGTGAATACTTACGTATAAAATATCGTTATCCTTGTAAATAAGCCGTATCGCCTCCTGAATCTTTCCATTGTTTTCGATCTTTTCCAAACCTCCGAAACGTCCAACCCCATGATCGACGTGAGTAACAAAATCTCCGGGTTTTAATTCAAAAAGCTCTTTCAAAGTAAGAACTTCCCGGTTGGAGGTTAAATCTTTTATTTGATATTTATGATATCGTTCAAAAATTTGATGATCGGTAAAACAAAGTATTTTTTCGGAATGGTCGATAAAACCTTCGTTTAACGAAAGTTCCAAAAGGTTGTAAAATAAAGGCGTATCTTGACTTGAAATTTCGGAAAAGATTTTTTTCAACCGCTCTGCCTGTTTTTCATTTTCTACACAAATGTAATTAACATACGATTTTTCGGTATAGACGCTTAATTCCGAAACCAACATGTCGAATTTCTTATTAAAAACAGGTTGGGGAACGGCATTAAATTCAATCATAGAAGATTTTTCGAAAAAACAAGCGCTTCCGAATTCTACCACGGCAACCGTTGTCAGATGATGAAGAAATTCGGAAGAAGAGCTATATAACTCTTTGGGTTCGGAATGGGCAACCGGTCCCGACAAAGCCTCAAAAGCTGTTTGAGCCTGAGCAAGTTTATGATCAAACGCGTCGAGAAGAATAGGCAGATTCTCGAACCAAAGAACGATTCCATTAGGCAAATAAGCAAGAAAATCTGTTTTTTCGACAGAAATGAGTTTATCCGTACAAATATTAGGCAGGATGGTAAGACTTTGAAGTTTCTCTTTCGAGAGCTGAGTAACCGGATCAAATGTTCGCAACGATTCTACCGTTTCGCCCGAAAATTCGATCCGGAAAGGAAATTCATGCGCGTAAGAAAACACGTCGATAATTCCGCCTCGTAAAGCAAACTGTCCGGGTTCTATCACAAAATCCACCCGTTCAAATCCATATTCGGCCAATACGTCTAACACAAAGTCATCCGATAATTTTTCGTCCAGATTAATGGCTAATATATTTTTCGCCAAACTCCTTTGCGAAATAACTTTCTCGCTCAAAGCTTCGGGGAATGTAACAATAACATAATCTCCACCTGATTGCAGACGGTTCAATACATCGGAACGCAATAATATATTAGCATTATCAATTTCTTCGACCTGATAGGGTTTTTTATAAGAAGCCGGATAAAATAAAATTTTCCGCTTGCCGGCCTCCAGATTTAGTTCGTGAAAAAGCGTCCCTAAATCGTTATAAAAATAAGCCGCCGTTTCTTTATCCGGCAATACAAAAACATGCGAACGGTTTTCTTCCGATTTTATAGTCGCCGCCGCAATTAACGAAGTCAAAGAACCTAAAACGCCTTTTAACCGGATCCTAGCCACATGAGAAGATATAGCTTCTAAAAGACTTTTAACTGCTTTTGACCGAATATATGAATCAATTAATTTTTCCAATGGAAATACAATTCGAAATTATTACAAAGATTTTTAGTCCATGACAAAAATCGTCACTATTAATATATTTTTCTGATAATCAGTAAAATATATGTGTTTATATTTGGAAAAGACCTTGAAAATCCGTATCTTTATAACTGATTTTTAATTGGTTATAATGAAAAAACAAAATCTCAAGGTCGACTACAAATCTACTCAACTTATTTCGATTTTAAGTCAACATCTAACGGGAAAGATGAATCTTGCCCGCATTAAGTTCTTTGGAATGTTTATTTGCGCATTGTGCAAAG
>JAVBLV010000081.1:0-52163 GCA_031553195.1 Bacteroidales bacterium | reverse complement strand
TTACCCCCATCGAATTGCCTTTGACTGCTATAGGGGCATACTTAGCAAACATGCGGAACGGTTCGCCCCACAGGCAGGCTTGAATGGTGGTGGCATACGCCTGTTCTTCCTTCGCCTGATCGGCTGTCAGTTTTTGTGCATTGGTTTGCGCATACAGGGGTAGGCTGCAAACAAACGCCAGGATAATGGTTGAAAGTTTGATTCTATATTTCATTTTATTTAAAATTGGGTATTAAATCCTACGAATAATTGAAATTTCGGCTGTCCGGCTCCTTGAGCCAGCACGGAAAACTGAGGCTCTGCAAATATGTTGAATATGACTTTGTTCGCCTTCATCACTTTACCGATACCTAATCCGATAGGCACATTGTAGTTGCCGCTTTTGAGGTCGAACGACCAAATGCCGGTACTGCGCAGGTAAGTTCCGCCACCGGCTTGCCAGATAAAGAATATTTGCGGGGTGAGCAAACTCACATCCGCGCGGTCTTCATCGCCGGCAAAAGAAGCCTGCCATTGCAGCAATGTTCCGAACTGCACCACATGGCTTGTAGAAAAGAATGCCATAGCCGAAAGTCCGGCCTGCCACTTGCCTTGTCCCAATCCGTGACTGGCCGTGGGCGCCACCAACATGGGGCCTACGCCGTAGCTGAGGCCTTCTTTGCTCGGTAGTTTATAAATAGCAAAAATACTGAAATCACCAAATCCGGTGGTAGGCGAACTGGCCGGCAAGGCTTCGGTAACAAAAGGCATGGTGGCCCTCAAAAATACCGGCCCCACGGGCTGCGCATAGCGCAACAGCAGCTGGTTCATGGTTAAATCTTCCACCCCATAAAAAGAGGGCATCACATAGTTGTGTACATTAAATGTTTTTTTCGGCGCCAACGGGTTGTTTGCCTGTTTTAAGGTTTCGGCGTCCAATGTATGCGTAATCGGCGCTTCCTGTGCTTTTATTCCAGATGCAATTCCAAGCATCAGAAGAGAGGAGAACAATAACTTTTTCATTTTTTTAGAATGTTTATTTTAATATGGTGTTTATTACATGACTTTAATATTAACAATTATTTGACAATTTAGTTTACCGGGCAGGTAAAATAAGGAGATATTAAACTCTAACTCCGCAATGTTTTAGGTTGCTTATCACGTAATGTACTTATTTATAACTAATTGTAAAAACATAAACGTGAAACGATAGGGTGTTTACGAGATTTATAAACCGCTATTAAACAGTTGATTACAAATAGTCACCCTAATTTGTAGCGGAGTTAGGGATTAAATGGGTTAAAAACTCAACCACTTTGGATTAAAAATCCAAAGGTTGGTAAACGATAGAATTCGTTTGGGTTGGAACTCATTCGTCGGATATATTGTAAGAGAAAAAGTTTCGAACAGAATTTTGTTTTAGCGCCTCCACTAATGATTTTTCTTAACGCTACCTGTGGTAGGCCATTATTGGCTTTGCTTTATTCAGACTGCGTTAGCGCGTCAAACGTCATGCGTAGCATATCTTTGCGAGGATTTTCCGTTCAAGCGGAGCCGATAGGCGGAGCGCGTTTAAATCCTCAAGCCGTTTTTGATTTTTTTGAGGCTCCAAAAAGAATAGAGAGAAATTATCTTTGCCTATTTTTACACTGATCCATTATTTTGGTTGAGGCTGTGCAAAAAGGTAATTATTCGTTCCTTAGAATTGAATATTTGCATTCAATCTTGGATATGGTACCCGAATTAATGTTAAAAAAACTTTTTGAACAGCCTTATAATTTTTAATGTCTCTATCGTAATGGTAGGCCGTTATTCCTCTCTTCACCCTCTTTCGATCTTTAATATTTTTACTTAACTATTTTGGCGCTCCACAAGGATTATTCATTGATCCAAATAAACCGGAAAGCGTCCGTCTTTGTCTTTGCAAGTCTTGTTGATGTAAAAAAACAAGGCAAAAGCGCTCTTTTTTGTTTCCATTTTTTTGTAGTTTTGGAGATTAATAAAGTTATTTCTTAATCTTCAAACCACAAAGCGAAAAATGATGTAAAATACTGAAAAACGCTATGATAAAAATTCATTTTGGCATATTAGAGCGTTAACGGCTTGCTAACCCAAGTATGCTTTTTGTTTCATTTTGTTTTTGCCCATCATTTTTTATAATTCTATATTTCAGCTATTTGAATTTTTAATCGTCTCGTTCTGAAGTACTTTTGGGTATATTTGTAAACTTGGCAACTTTTAAAAAATTGCCAAAGCTATACCTCGCTTTTAAATCCAAAAATCACTAACTATTTTTTTTTGCATCATTCCTAAAATCACTTTCCATTCTCCACTCTCAACTTTCAACTGCTTTCACCCTGTCCTTCGCATTTTTCACCATAAAGTGCAAACGGTTTAACACATTGGCTTCGGAACTGTCGCCGTCGAAGTCGAGGAAGAGCATTTGCATACCAGGATAAACTTTTTTGACTTGTTTTTCAATGCCTTTTGAGATTACATGATTAGCAATACAGCCGAAAGGTTGCAGACTTACCGCGTCGTAAACGCCTTGTTCGGCAAAGCTGGCCAATTCGGCGGGAATCAACCAACCTTCGCCAAATTGCGCCGAAAGATTGATGATTTTTGAAGCCAATTCGGCATCATGATACAATTCGGCAAACGGACGATAATAACGAAACTTAGAACCAATCTTGTTAAATTTTTTCACATAACTATATACGATTTTGTACAATATATCACTGATCCACAAAGGTAAACCAGTATCAGAAAGATTGTTTTTACGACGGGCTTCATGACTAGGGAATGCGCTCAGGAAAAAATTATACAACGAAGGCGCTATCACTTCTACTCCTTGTTCCGACAACCATTGCAGTACATTTTTATGGCTAAAGGAATTGTATTTTACATAGATTTCACCCACTACGCCAATTACCGGAATTTTATCATTCGGAATCACAGCTTGATTGAATTCTTCGGCGGCTTGTTCCAATAATTTATATAAAGCTTTACGGTTTTTGGCCTCAATATATGGATTCGCCAGATCGATGTATTTATACCGTAATTTTTCAGCTAATCCTTTTTCTCGTTCGCGAGGTAAAGCGGCGTAATAAAACTTGGTCAAACAATCGGCGTAAAGCAAACCAAAAAACGCCATAATCATTGATTTACGCCAATTCAATTTAAATCCGGGTTGATCGTTAAGCATATCGCTTCCAAAGGCGACCGAAACTACAGGAATATCGCTATAACCCGCAGAAATCATGGCTTTTTTAATCGTAGCAATATAATTAGTGGCGCGGCATTGTCCGCCTGTTTGAGTAATGGCTACGGCAATTCCATTTCGATCGTATTTACCCGATTTCAAGGCTTTTATAATATCGCCCACAACCAAAGTTGCCGGATAACATATTTCATTGTTGGCATATTTCAAACCCTCAGCCACCGATTCGGCATTTCCAACCGGAAGCACTTCCAGATCAATATCCATCAACTTAAATAAAGAAGGCAACATTTCAGAATAACCTTCGGCAAAATAAGGCGCAATAATCTTACGGTGACGGTCTTTCGGCATAAAAGCCGGGGTTTTTACCATTGGCATTTCTACACGTTCGTGGTCGCCAAATTGCAAACTTTCAACCATGGAACGAATTCTCAAACGCAAGGAACCAATATTATTTACATCATCTATCTTTAAAGTAGTTAGCGTTTTACCCTTACTTTTAAGGATATCGCTTACTTCATCCATAATAAAAGCGTCGGGGCCGCAACCGAAAGACGTTAGCTGCACATAATGAATATTATCCGTGCTATTGGCGACAAAAGCGGCTGCTTTGAAAATCCGGTTGGGGTATGCCCATTGACTTACCGATTGAATATCGCCGAAAGTGCGGTTGGCTTCTTCGGAAAAGCGCACCAGATCTTCGGAAATCACATCTACTCCCATGTCGGCAATACAATCTGAAATTTTGTGTTGCACCAAAGGGTCGGCATGGTAAGGACGCCCGGCTAACAGAACCACCATACGGTTGTTGCGTTTGGCCTGTTCCACCATTTCTTTAGCTTTGGACGAAACAGTCAGGAAATGGTTTTGCTGAGATTTCAACGCTTTTGCGAAAGCATTCTTAATCAGGAACTTTTCTACACCTAAATTTTCCAAATATTTTTTACAAGCCGTAAACAGCAATTTTTCATTGTTAAACGCAATAGAAGGCGAATCAATCGGAATGCCGTATTTTTCTTCGGTACTCATAGCGCCGCGCAACACGTCGGCATAACCCGCTACCACAGGGCAATTGAAGCTATTAATCGAAGTTTTATCTTCCTTTTGTTCGAAAATGACGTAAGGGAACAAAATCCTGTCCACCTTCCTTTCTACCAAATCTATGACATGACCATGCATGAGTTTGGCCGGAAAACAAATATTGTCGGACATCACGCTATTCAATCCTTTTTCGTACAACTTGTTAGTGGAAGCATTCGACAATACTACGCGAATCCCGCTTTCGGTCAGCAAAGTATACCAGAAAGGATAATTTTCATACATATTCAAACCGCGCGGAATGCCGATTGTGAGTTTTGATTTATTCTTTTCCAGCGATTTACGATTACCAAACAAAGAAGCATATTTATCTTTGTAAATATTGCCGCCTTTTTCAAATCCTTCGGCTTTGTTGGAAAAAATTTTTTCGCACTTATTACCTGAATAATAATTATTCCCATTCGAAAAACGGAAAACTTTCACATAACAATTGTTTTCACAGCCTTCGCATTGGGTAAAATCAGTTTCAAATTTTTGGGAATCAATGATATTATCTAAAGAAACGGATTTGGCTGTAGCAACGCATTCCTTGGCATACAAAGCCGCGCCGAAAGCGCCCATGAGTTCGGGCATGTCAGAAAATGAAACCATACATCCACTAAGCTTTTCCAAAGCGCGAACCACCGACAAATTACGGAAAGTTCCGCCCTGCACCACAATATGGTCGCCGAGTTCTTTGGTATCTTTGAGTTTCAACACTTTATATAAGCAGTTTTTCACCACAGAATACGCCAATCCGGCAGCAATATCAGCTATTTCAGCGCCTTCACGCATGGCCTGTTTCACTTTCGAATTCATAAAAACGGTGCAACGGGTTCCCAAATCGCAAGGGTTTTCGGCCAAACAAGCCATTTGAGCGAATTCTGCCACAGGAAAATTCAACATATTGGCAAATCCTTCAATAAAAGAACCACAGCCGGATGAACAAGCTTCATTGATTTCCAGTCTCTTAATAGATCCATTCTCGATAAAAGTGGCTTTCATGTCCTGTCCGCCAATATCGAGAATAAATGATACATCAGGCGAAATTTTGCGCGCCGCCAAATAGTGCGCAATGGTTTCAATCATTCCAAAATCAAGATTGAAAGCCGCTTTCAGCAGATTCTCGCCATAACCGGTAACGGCGCTTCCCCTAATATTCAAATGTTTCCCCTCTTCTGAAAGTTGTTTCTGCAAGATTTTTAGTCCATTGACAAACGATTGTAAAGGATCGCCTTCGTTGCGTGTATAATAATCGAAAAGAACGCGTTCTTGTTCGTCAATCAGTACAATTTTTGTGGTAGTGGAACCGGAATCAACGCCTAAAAAGCAAGTTGTATTCTCGTTTATGTCATCCAATGATCGGCGTTGTACGATATGTACATTTTTCTCTGATTTCCAATTGTTAAAATCTTCTTTATCCAAGAAAATCTTGGGCAAACGCGAACTCAAATCAGTCGGAATGGGTTCCATCTTCTGCGCAGCTTTGAGCATCTTTCTAAGTTCGTGCAATTTTTGTTTGCCCGTACGTGGCATAATGGCGCAACCCCAAGCCGGAACAATCTGGGCATTTTCGTGGAAAACGCAGTCTTCGGGCGAAAGCGAAAGTAATTTCATAAATGACTTTCGCAAAGCGGGAATAAAGGCAAATGGACCGCCACAGAAAAAGACTTTGGGCATCACATCATACCCTCTCGAAAGCGAAGAAATTACCTGTAAGGCAACAGCATGAAAAACCGAAGCGGCAATGTCTTTTTTACTTACATTCCGACTAATAAGGTTTTGAATATCTGTCTTGGAAAACACGCCGCAACGCGAAGCCATGGGATAAATATTTTCGGCTTCGTCGGCTAAACGGCTGAGTTCATTGACTTCAACGCCTAACAAGCTAGCCATTTGATCAATAAAAGCGCCTGTTCCACCGGCACAACTTCCGTTCATACGAATGTCCGGCGAATGTTCTTTTTCGAAAAAAATCATTTTGGCATCTTCGCCGCCTATATCAATAAAAGTTTTGATTTCAGGAAACTTGGAACGGATCAATTCTACTGAAGCTACGACTTCTTGCACAAAATCGATACCAAAACGTTCAGCAAAGCCCATACCGACAGAACCAGTTAGGATAATATCCATGCGGCAATCGCCTAATTTCCGGTAAGCCGACATAAACATCTTCAACAGATTACGGTCGACATCGGCATGATGACGCCGATAGTCGGAAAAAACAATGTTGTTGTGTTCATCCAGAAACACCATTTTTATAGTTGTGGAACCGACATCGATTCCTACGCGGTAATTGTTGTTGAGACGTTGCAATGTAACGCCTTTATCTAAATGTATCATTATTCCAATTTTTTGGATTATTTAATATGTAATTCTGTATTCGTTCGAATGATTGGTTATCACGAATAATATGGTCGTGAAATCGTGATTGCCATTCAAAATCAGCATGTAAATTTAATCGTATATTTTTGGTTACCACTGATTTATATGACCGAATAATGGTTGATATGGATCCTGGTTTCGGCGATATTCGGGACATTTGTTCGTTTTTTTCCGTATCCGCATCCGCATCCGTAGAGACGTTGCAATGCAACGTCTCTACGGATGCGGATGATATTATCAAAACCCCATGAATATGGTTCGGCATTACCCCAAAATTTCCCAATTCAATGGTCGGAAAATGGTTGGGTATTTCAAACCAATACTGTTCCGCCATTGTTCCCATATCATTTAATTGCATGATTCCATTTTTTATTTCGCCAAAATAATGTTGCCGTTTTTTTGTACAAATGGTTATAAAGTACGCGCCATTGTTCCGATAATCCCAATACGGGCATCGTGCAGACGGAATGCGATATTTATTTTGGAATTTTTCGGGCATATTTTTTTTATTTATTCCGTACAGACGTTGTAATACAACGTCTGTACATTATATTACAACGTCTGTACATTATATTACAACGTCTGTACATTATATTACAATGTCTGTACGTTATATTATCTTTCCTATCGAATATCCGGCCCAAGTAGCAAATAAGCAAAAAACTATACTTAATAAAACATATACAAAAAACAAAAGCACATCGCCTTGTCTCAGTAAATTGAAATTTTCCCACGAAAAAGCCGAAAAAGTTGTAAATCCACCGCAAAAACCAATGGTCAACAAAGCTATGTAGGAACTCTTTTCTGAAATAAATGAAAATCCTAAAAAGAAACCAATAAATAAAGAGCCTACAATGTTTACACCCATGGCCGCAAATGGAAAAACAGCCATTGCCAATTGCGACAACCATCGGGCAACCCCAAAACGCGCCACGCTTCCCAATCCCCCGCCTAAAAAGACTAATAGAAAATCTTTGAACATAGTTTTAAATTAAAAATGAAAGATCGACTGACGCATTAAATTTTTCATTTATCATTATTCGTTTTCTTCGCTGTTTTTATACTGGCTACAAGTAGCGATATTATTTCTGCTATATCTTTTAATAAATTTTCTGATTCCGATTCTTTCAGATAATCCGTATCTTTTAATAATTGAACCCAATAAGTAGTTTCATTAGCTTCTTTTAGAGCGATGCTCAATTTATTCACAAAATCGGCTTTACTTTGTGCAAACTCTGATTCATGTGTCATAGCGCCAATACAAGTTCCGCTGCGTAAAACTTGCTTACTCAAAACAAACTCTTTCTTTTCATTCTGTAGATATTGAACTAACCGCACAATACGAATGGCAAAAGCATAAGTCTTCGTTTCAAGTACTTTTTTCATCATTTTTCATTATTCATTTTTAGTTTTCATTCTTAATCAAACTATGATAATGCAAATCAATAATTTTTTCATTTTTAATAGATGCCTTTTTCAGAATGGCTTCACATTCAAAGCCGGCTTTTTGTAATACTTTCTGCGAAGCAATATTAAAGTCATAAACCGGCGCAAAAATTTTTACAACAGGGAAATTATCGAATGCATATTTCGTCATTCTTTTAACTGCCTCGGTCATAATCCCCTGTCCCCAATATTCTTCGCCTAACCAATAACCCAATTCTACAGTAATTCTTTCCACATCTTGTTGTAATACAAGACCAATTCCTCCAACTGACTTATCGTCTACTATAATTGCAAAATCTGTAACAGGTTTAGGATTCTCTATTACCATTTTGATAAATTGCTCTGCATCAGCTTCTGTATAAGGATGTGGGAAATGGTCCCGCACATTGTTCCAAATATTAATATTATTGGCTTGTTGAGACAAAGAAACAACATCCGTCAACTTCCATTCACGCAAGATAAAATCCGCTTGAATATTCATTTTTTCATATTTTACGCTGATTACAACTGTTATATTATTACATTTGTTTTCCTTTTGATAATTTGCATATTATAAACACTCAACAAAAGTATCAATGGAATAAAAGTCCACTGATAGGACTGAATTCCTATTATCCAGAAAATAATTGCTATCAGTGTCAAGACTAAATTGCAATATGCCAAAAATTTTTGCTTTCGTAAATCTTTTTGTTTTATCAATATGGACGAAACAATATACAATGGATTAAACCATAGTAAATTAAAATTATTCATTAATTCCCTATGTTCGGTAAAAAGAGTTATTATCAATACTATTATTCCTAGAATTCCAACAAATGCAAAAACAACAGATTTCAAATATTCCGACTTATAAAAGAACAACGTCAACAGGAACAACATAGATAGCAAAAGAAAAGGACTAAAAATATTCTGATATTTTATGCTGCCGTCCTGTTCTATGGTATTCAACATTTTTTCCTCTACAACCAATTTATATCCGTTTCGCTCTATTTTATTTAATCCCATTCTTAGTTGTTCCGGCAAGAACATGCTTTCATAACCATTAATTCGTTTATCAGACTTAGAACCTAATAATAAGTTTACCCCAAACTGCAACCAGGGTTTCTCTTCCAGACATTCATTAATCAGTTGCCGGAAAGTATTCCCTCTAGATTCTAAGCAACTTGTATCAAAAGAAATGGCGTCAAAAATCAAGTCTCGCAAAGCAGTAGTACAATTATCTGTGCCAAACTTATAAAAGTAATAACGGTTTTCGGGTAAGTATAAAAATGCCAAACGTCTTATTATTATTTCCTTTTCTTTTTGAGTTAAATCCAAAACTTGCTCCATTACCAAACGGTTTTCATCCTGGTAGATTTGCAAAAAATCATCAAAAGATTGTATGCCCAATTGGTATTGCGCTTCCCCTTGTATGAATCTGAATTGAAAACATGGGGTATTGGGATTGAACATTCCAAAATTATATACCTGGTCTTTTCCGGTCTTAAGATTGTTAACCCTTAAAGCGCTGTGTCCAAAAGTCGCATACAATTGCTCGCCAACAGAACACGTCATCAAACTAATCCGAAGACTATCTGAAGCATGTACGCAAAAACAACAGATTATCCAAGAAAGTAGAAATACTATACATTTTGTCATCCGGCAATTTGTTTTATTCATTCTTCAATATCCGGTACTTTCTTATCTCTTTTCCGATTATATGCTTTTTTATTCTCATGAGGTTTTTCTACCGCTTTCCAACCTGCCGATTCTTCCAATTGAGCCTCACGATTGCCTTTTCGAATCGCTTTGATATAATCTGTCGCAGTAACTTTTAATGAATGTTTTTTTTTCTTATGTCGTTTCATACAAGCCCCCTAAATCCCCACCTCTCTTTAATTCTCCCCATAAAGGGAGATAAATTGGACTTTTTATTTGTTGGGGACTTTTGCTAACGCCATCTTCAATTTATTCATTGGAGCGCTATAATTATTTTGTCCAATTTTTTTACTATTTGAAAATTAATTATTTAACTGTCTTTCTATTTCTTCTAATTTTTGAATTATCTCAATTGAAAACGTAGAGCTATTCTCTTGGATAAAATTTAACAAACTTTTCGCTTTTTCCAAATACAAAACACTATTACCATGCATATAATAACTTTCCACCAATAAATCAGCAATCAATTCCAATCGGAAAAAAGCCGTTTTAGGATCATCGCCCATTTCCTGAGTCAAATCCATACCCAAAACTTTTGTTTCTTCTAAATTCAACGAACTATATGCTTCTTGTAATAATTTTTCCGCTTTTTCAAGTTCCAATTCTTTTCGCAAACTCGCCATTCGGGCAATCAGTTTTGCGAGATCTTCCAATTGCTTAAGTAAAAAGTCCGATTTAAACATTTCTTATCGTTTTAGATATTCCATTTCCAACTCTCAATTTTGCCTTCGGTTCATGAGACCGTTTTGCTGAAGTCTCCACTATCAACTGATTTTTATTGAATTCATAACAAAGTCCATGATTTGTTCTTTCCGGGCATCTATAAACGGAGACACATCGTAATCCCTACTTTCGAAAACCCGTTCCAGGACGGGTAATCCTAAAAACGGGAAAATACACATTGATACAATATTAATGAATAACTCGGTGGGATTAATGGGTCGGATATTTCTCGCATTTATTTCATCTTGAATTTGTTTTTCGAAAAAATTAAAGAACTGCTGGATGCCTCTAAGAAACTCGTCGTTCACCAGATTTCCCGATTCACGGTTAATCTCGGTCAGAACAAATAAAGGCAAACGCGGACTTTTGGCAACATTATCCAATATAAACGATACCAACAACTCTATTTTCCTATATAATGTAGGATTCTCAAACTCTTCTTCAATGGCCTTATTTAACAATGTCCCATAAACATCCATAAATATTTGCTGAAAAAGATTTTCTTTGGACCGGAAATAGTAGTTTACCATGGCCACATTCACTTTTGCCTCGGTAGCAATATCGCGAATAGAAGTCCCTTCATAACCTTTTTCAACAAAAATAGCTTTTGCCGAATCTAAAATCCGTTGTTCTATATTGCTCATTTTTAAATTAAAGATATGTTTTAAACAAATATTTTAAACGATTGTTTAAATACAAAGATAACGAAATTGCAGAAATATGTTATTGATTCCTTAAAAACATAAACGGAAGGCGCAAAATAATCTTCGCCTTCCGTTTAAACGCTGTAGTAAATTCACAAAACCAGTTTGATGGTTATGCTTGATTTTAATAGACGATCAACTTTTCCGTTTTCGTCCAGTTTTTATGTTTCAGATGTATTAAATAAGTTCCTTTTGCCAGATCATGCAAAGCAATATTCCTTGAAAAACCGTATTGGCAAGTGAATTTTTCTTTCCTTAATACATTTCCTGTAATGGTTGTTAGTTGTAATTCCACTTCGCCGGTTGCTCCTTCAATTTTTAAATTAACATATTGATTTGCCGGATTGGGAGACAATGTTACTTTAATATTAGTTGCATTATCCAAAACAGAAACATTTAATGACGAGTACTTTGACCATTCGCTATAAATTCCGTCTCCACATTTTGACCTAACGTATACATCAAATGAAGCTGCGGACGAGGGCGTTTTCACCTTTTTTTCGTTAACGCGAGTTTCAATGGTATCGCCGGTTCCAATGGGAGCATTAGCGGGAACTGCCACTATTTGCCATGCATTTTGGCAAGGATTTACAACCCAACGGACTAACAATGAATCTTCAATGCGAGAAACCGTCAAACCCTCGACAGATTGACAAGGCAATGTGGTAAACCTATGGATAGAAGAGTAATTACTTGTATCGCCATTTCCGCATATGGAACGAATTTGTAATGTATAAGCCGTATTCGGCGTTAAATCGATCAAAGAATCTGTAGTTGCGTTATCTATTATCTTACTTTTTATTTCACCCCCTTCAGGAGTATATAACAATTGCCACTTTGTTTGTTGCGGTGTTGGCGCCGACCAATTAATTACAGCGCTGGTTGCGCATATGCGTCCTGTCGAAATGTTTGTTACAGCCGGGCATAAAGGAACCGTAAACGGCTCCGAGCTTACCGCTTTGCTGGTGTCCCCTTCCTGGCAAATTGCACGTATACTGATTGTATAAGCGCTTCCTCTGGTTAAATTTCTCAACGTATCTACCGCCTCATCAGTTATCACGTTAGAACTAATCATTGTGGATCCTTGTTTACAAACGATTTCCCACTGAGTTTGTCCGGAAATAGGCGTCCATTTTACAATCGTTGCCGCGCCCGTAGAAGCGATTTGTATATCTGTTACCGTATCGCAGAAGGGAGGCGTTCCGGTTCCCGTTACTCTTATATTATCTAAGAATAAGTCGTTCTCCGAGGTTCCTGCGTTTCCTGTTGCCGACTCTCCGTAAAAAGCAATACGCACAACACCTGTCAAACCGTTCAGCGGAATGCGGATACGTTCGCCGTTTGCCGTATGCGCAATGGAATCGTACTTCCTGGATGATTCTGTATTATCCCATACGGCAATTGTATCGGTTATTCTCCAGTTTGTATCGCTGGAAACCAATATCATAAATTTGTCGTCGTAAGTGTCGGAGTGAGACAGCGGCGAAATCGGCGTTGAGGAAGTTCCACTGTTAAACTTTACCAATGCCAGGTCAAATTCCAGCATTGCATCGGGAGTATCCCCCAGATTAATCGGCGGAGTGATTAACCAATTTTTTATATATTGACCGTAAATAGCAAGTCTTGCCGCTTTCGACGCCCTGGTTATATTGGCAAATTCTTTTGCATTCCAGCGGGAAAGCCCTTGTATAAAAGAAACCGGCGTTCCATTTGCAGGCAATAATCCTTCCTTTTGCACCCAACACGCAGGCGGGAAAATACCCGATCCGAAATTTTCTTCAAAGGGGAGGGTTGTCACGCCGCAATCTGTTGTTAGGAAAACAGGGGCGCTCCATATTCCGGTATCGTTGACATTACATTTTGACCGGATGCGAACCTGGTATGAGGCGCTATTTTGCAGGCCGTAAATAGTAACAGGACTATACAAAGCTTCTATAGAATTTTCCCAAACGGAATCCGCTAGTTTCTTGTATTGTATTTCATAACCGCTGGCATAAGGAATACCCGTCCAGTTCAGGGTGGCGCGCGTTGAAGTTACGTCTGTAATTCTGGCTCCCGTAACGCTTCCGCAAGAGGGAATATGCTCTATCGAAATATCATCCAGGCAAATAGGTTGATTCAGCGCTCTTTGCCCATGCATAAAAACAATATAATTGGCATTGGAAGCTACCGAACCGAAGGAGACTATGTATTCTGTCCAAATGGACGTAAGTATAACCGAGTCTTGTAATCTGAATGTCGAAATATCGGCGATATCGGTCATATAACCGACATTCAACATATAACCGCTGGTTCCTCTTGCCATAAAACGAACGCGCAAACTATTTATAGGTTCTGAAAAATAAGGACTTATCAAAGCCGTTTTCTGCGTGGATAAAGAGGACGAATTATTCAGTAGATAACAATTCGGAGTCGAAAAAGAATTGACATTATATACATAAGTTCTGGCATCCGGATTCTCTTTTGCAAAAAACCAACATGCAGGCGCATTGGGTTGCGAATTTGATCCTGGAGCCATATTATCGAAATTTTCCGTTATCGGTATGGAGGCGGCAACACAAGGCGTTGTAAAATATTGGGCTGAAGTATATAAACTTGATACTTCTTCTCCACAGTCCGTTCTTACCCGGAAAGCATATTTTGTATCCGGAGTTAAGGTCGACAAGCTATAACTTGTCCCTGAGATAGGTTCTTGTGTCCAAGTCGAAGCGGTATCGATTTTATATTCAAAAACAAAATTCATTTCGGAAGGATGCGTCCATGAAAAATCCGCCGAAGTAGGCGTAATATTGGCAATTTCCAGATTGGAAGGTTTCAGGCAGTTCGAAATAAATATGTTGTCGATAAATAAATAATCATGTACAGTTGTCGTTGTCGATTCCGCATAAAACGCAATCCGGATATTTCCTGTTAAATAGGTCAAAGGGATATTGATTGTTTGAAAATCTTCAGTTAGATTATCATAGGGATAATTTGCCGAAACATCATTTGTCCATTTGAAGGCGTTGGAGGGGCTCCATGTTTGCCCATCGTCATAAGAAAACAATACGATAAATTTATCGTCCGTTTCTCTGACGGGGGGATTAAGACCGTTGGAACTACTTGACAATTTTACGTCAAATTCCAAGAAATAATTGCCGCTTGTTCCTAAGTCTACTACAGGAGCAATTAACCAATGTTTTTTCACATTTCCCCCAAGCGTCATATATGCAACTTTGTTTCCGTCAACGATTCCCTGAAGCCAGCCATTCGCGCCTGAATCCATATCGGAAGCGTTCATCGTCGCTGTAGGAGTAAATAATAAGGATTTAGATTCCCAACAAAAATTCGGGGGGAAAGTACTGCCTGACGCATCGAATGTTTCCAACCATGGAGCAGAATCTGGCAAACAAGAGGTTTGGAATGTATAGGTCGAAGTCCGCATACTATGTCCTGAACCCATACAATTTGCCTTTGCATAAAGTTCATATATAGTAGCCGCTTGTAGTCCTTGCAGAGTAAAAGATGCATCCTCCGTATATTCCGGAACAGAAACTTCTGTTGAATCCCATATTCCAGACGCTAAAGGTTTGTAATAAAACCGTACGCCTTGAACATTATACGACGTTGTAAAGCGTATATCGGCAGTTGCGGCGTTAATATTGTTTATTTCCATTGCCGAGGGGGGAAGGCAATTTACAAAATCCACAGAAATATTATCCACTGCCGCCGGAGGTTGCAAATCGTTAAAAGCGTTGTTACGCCAATAAAATATAAGCTTGTATATTCCCGGTTGCGGCGCTTTGAAAACAGAGGTTACATGTTGCCAGGAAGATTGCATACAGAGGTCGGTAGAACCGTCTAAAGCAATCCAATTCGACGTATTGGGAACTACTCCCGACGTAATAACGTCATTAACAGGAGCTAACCATACTCTTAGATAATCGGTGCCTTGTTCGCCCAAACATTTCCAATCATAATCAATTTGATAATCGAAACTGGTATCGGCTATTATAATGGCTTTGGTTGCAAATGAATGAGATGTTCCGTGAGTATATCTGTTCGAATCGCCATTGTCATTAGAAATATACATTCCGTAATTTCCTCCTTCTGTCCGGTTTGTATTCTGGGCTGTTCCAATGTGCCATTTGTTATATTGGTTGTCGTTTACGAACACCCATTCGGAAGATCCTTCAAAATCATCCCTGAATGGAAGATTTTCAGCTCCTTGCGTTGTTTTGGAAATAAGATAAAGCCATGCGCTCTTATTTGTCCCGCAATTATTTCGCACCCGTATTTTGTATCCGGTATTAGATCTCAGAGGTATTGATCCTCCTATTATATAATTTGTATCATTATTTATTCCGGAATACCAATCCATATCCGAAGAACCTTCTTCTCTGTACTCTATATCGAACAAAGTTCCCGACGTCCCTAAGGAGTCCCATTTTATACTGATAGTGGTAGGAGTAGTTGATACAATGCTCAAATTTTTAGGCGTTTTACAATGCAAAGCCACAACCTCAATATTATCAATAGCAGCAGGGGGTTGATTTCCTAAATTATTTTGATTATTCGACCATGAGAATAATAATCGTTTGGTTTGTCCATACAAACTATCGGGAAGGATAATTGTTTTTCTTTGCCATTCGTAGCTTAAATTCAAAGCGCTTTCCAAAATACCTGCTGTTTGTACAACGCCCTCCATTAAACTCACGCTCAAGTTGACCAGGTTCACTCTTAAATAGTCCAGATTAGAGCCCATCAAACTTCTTTCGCCATAAGCCCTCCAGTCAAAAGACAGGGCGTATTCCAATCCTTGTTCCGAAAATTCAATATCTCTGTAAAGATGAGTCACATTCAGGGCCGAAGTCGTATAAGTATTAGACGCTCCGTCATCATTGCTGATGTATGCAGACACGCTTCCTGTATCCCCGGCATGAACCGCTTGTCCGATATACCATTTATTAGGTTGGGCGGTATTAATCACTTCCCATTGGATAGTAGACGGATCTTCAAATCCTTCAAGAAAAGGAAGTTGTGCGGGGATTTGCATTGTTCTTCCTATATTAAATTGTTTCCAAGCACTGGTCCCTGATGTACAAACACTTTGTACTCTGACTTCATACTGTGTAAAGGGAGCAAGTCCTCCTATGCTTGCATATTGGCTTTGCGTCGGTACTGCCGGGGTTAACCAATTTACGTCGCCAACTTTTCTATATTCAATATTAAACGATGGCGCTGAAGCAACACACCTGAAATAGATAGAATCCCGCGTAGCCTTATTAATCAGAACATACAAAACGTCAGGGCACTGAGCTTGTAGAATAAACCCGCTCAGCATAAATGAAAGAAGAAAGATGTAAATTTTTTTCATAGCCGTATTTATTTTATAAATTATATCGTTTGTGGTACAGTTTAATAACCTAATTTTTCTCAAAATATTTTGTTTAAACCAGATCTTTCATTTTAAAAACAGAAAATATATGCTAACAAAAATGGGTGACGCGAATTAAATTTGCGTCACCCATTTATTGTTTAATCCGGCTTTTGGGTCAGATTAAATTAATGAACAATCAGTTTTTCTACTTTTGTCCAATTTTTATGTTTCAAATAGATTAAGTAAGTTCCCTTGGCCAGGTCTTGCAAAGTAATATTCTTTGACAATCCGGTTTGGCAAGCAAACTTTTCTTTTCTCAAGAGTTTTCCTGTAATGGTAGTTAATTGCAATTCCACTTCACCGGTAGCGCCTTCAATTTTCAGATTGACATATTGGCTTGCCGGATTGGGAGACAATATCACCTTTACATTGGTTGCATTGCCCAAAACAGGAATATCTGTCGATGTGTATTTTGACCATTCGCTATAGACGTTGTCCCCGCATCTAGCTCTTACATACACATCATAACTATCTAGAGAAGAAGGAACCGAAATATACACATTACGATTGCTATCCACTTCTACCGGAGTTCCCGTTGAAATAGGATCGTCTTCAGGAACTACAACGATATCCCACATATCCTGGCAAGAATTGTTATCCCAACTTATTAATAAAGAATCTTTTTTACGTACAACCGTTAGCCCGCTAACGCTTTGGCAAACAGTAGTCGTAAAGGAATAGACGGAAGAATAACTGCTCGTATCTTCCGCTCCGCAAATGGAACGGATTCTTAATTCGTAGGTCGTATTGGGCGTCAATCCTGTTAAGGTATCTATGGGCGTAGCGTCTACAATGTCAATAACCGTATTTTCTCCGCCTTGTTCAACATAAGATAATTCCCATTGAGTTTGTCCGGCCGGAGCCGTCCAATTGACAATAGCCGTTGTGGCGCAAGGGGTTGCCGCAATATTACTTACTCCGCTACATGCAGGAATGCTAGGGACTGAGAACGGATCGGAAACGATAACTCCGCTTGTATCTCCCTCGCCGCAAATGGCGCGTATGGAAACTGTATAATTAACGTCGCGGGTTAAGTTTGTTAATGTATCTACCGGATTTGTAGTTACATTATGCGTACTTACTACGGTTTCTCCTTGTTTACAAACAACTTCCCATTCGTTCTGTCCGCTTGGCGCCGTCCAACGGATAGCCACGGAAGAACTTGTGCCGATAACAGATGCTTGTATATTGCTTACCGGTTGGCAAACAGATTTGACTAATACATTCTTTATGTATATATCATTGCTCGTTCCAAAAGTTGGCTCGCCTGGGATAATATTTTTTATAGTCGATTCACCGTAAAATGCAATACGAACGGGTCCCTGTATTCCCATCAAAGGAACAACGACACGCTCCCCTTCGGCATCCCATGAAATAGAATCGTATCGATATAGAGCAGGCGTAGTTGGTTGATTATCCCAAGTTGCCAAAGCAGTCCACGTTATCCCATTGTCTGTAGAAACAGCTACAATAAATTTATCGTCAAATCCTCCCGTATCAGGCCTCAGGGGATTGGGAGTTGTGGAAATAGGACTGCTTCCCGCTTTCACCAATGCCATATCGAATTCTATTTGGGCAGAGCCCAAACTTCCCAGATCAATAGTGGGAGAAATTAGCCATTCACGTGTAGGAGGAGTGCCTGCAGGAGGATTTTGCCCAACATAATCAAGTCCGCCTGATATATTCAACATTGGAGTATACGGAGCATTCGTTACGCCTGCAAATGGCTTGTTGTACCACCTCACTGTAGTTGAAATATCTGGAGTGTAACCAAAAATACCTGTTTTGGTTTCCCAGCATATAGGGTTAAATGGCAAACGAGTTGTAAAAGTAAGTGAATCGTTAAACGGCAACGTATTAACGCCACAATTAGTTTGGAACTCTATAATATCTGTCCATGAACTGGATTCGGTAACGGAACAGTTTGCGCGTACCCTTATTTGGTAAACGCTGCTGTTTTGAAGTCCCGTCAAAGTAACGGAGTTACTGCTAATGGTTCCGGAATAGGTTTGCCAAGTTGACTCGCGTTTCTTCTTATACTCTAAAACAAAATCGGTAGCCGAGCTGCTCCAGGTAACGGTAGCTTGGGTTTCACTAATATTGGAAACAGCCACGCCATACGGACGCCCGCAGGCAACGGCAGACAGACTGATATTGTCGATAGCCGCCGGAGGTTGACTGCCCCCTCCATTGTCATTAACCCAGGTAAATACCAAATGCTTGGTAGTTCCGGCATAACTGCCCGGTAAACTGATTGTTTTTCCCGTCCAGTTAGTAACGCCTTGTATCTTTTCCAAGCCAGGGATTGCATTGGCGCTATATTGGGAAGCTGTATCTATAGCTGTTGATACGTCTACCAATGAAACGCTTAAATAATCTATTACATTAAGGGCAATGACTTCTCCATTTACTTTTACATCGAAAGAGAATATAAATTCATCTGCTTGAGGGAATTCGATATCCCTGTATAAATGAACCGTCGATCTGGGGGTTAATGCATAATGATTCGCAGAACCATCGTCGCTGATATAAGCAGAATGCGTTCCGGTTCCGTTATGCGTAGCTGTTCCGATAATCCATTTATTGCTGATGCCGTCTCTTGTATTCCATTTTGAGGAAGTTGAAACATATTCGAAATCCTCAGTAAATGGAAGCGTTGCGGGGGTCTGTTCGGTTTTTGCCGTAACGGTGGAATCAGACCAATAGCCTTCGCCTTGCGAACAAACGCTTCTTACCCTGATTTCATAAGTGGTAGAGGGCGTTAAACCGCTCAGGTCTGCCGTAGTTCCATTTATTCTGACAGGCGTTCCCCAATCATAAGAAACGCTGGTATCTCTATAAGATACGTCAAAACTTGTAGCCGTTGAACGATAAGTTACATAGATCGAATCTTGCGTAACGCGCGTAACTTTCAATCCTGTTACATCAGGACAAGCAGGAGCCGGTTCTATCAAAACATCGTCGATATAAATATAGGAATTGACATCAAACGCAGGGTTATAATTGTTATTATGTCTGAACGCCAGGTATAAAACGCCATGGTTGTCCATGAACGTATGGTCGTTTGCAAAATCAACAGTGAAATAAGTCCAAGAGGGAGTCAACTCTATTATTTGGAAAGGAACAAAGGTGCTGGGATCTTTAAAATCCGTCATAACTCCAACGGTTAACATACTAATATTTGAAAGATTGTCTCTATATTTTTTTGACCAGAAGCGAGTCCTTATTTCACGTAAATCTACGCTGGGATCAATAGGAGCGGATATTAACATGGTGCCAAGAACGGAATCATTGGTCGGCGAATATAATTGGGCATAATTCGATCCGTCGCGGGTTACCAAGTTATCATTTCTCACTTGAACCGTAGAAGAGGTTTGAGTGGTTTTGTTCCAGCAATCCGGTAAATTAGGAGACGTAGCCGCATTGAAATTTTGCGTATAAGGCAAATCTTCCATTGTCAAGTAAGCGCATAATGTTTTACTGACGGCCGTAGAGGACCATTCGCTTTCTATTCCCCAACAAGAACTCTTAACGCGTACATCATATTGGGTAAAAGGTAGAAGAGACGTCATTATGAAGACAGTATCGGCTGTAGTAAATGTCTCTATGCCTTCCCAATCGGTCGTTCCCGAAGGTTTATATTGAACCGTGTATAATTCTCCGCTACCGGACCAATGAACCATCAACGAGCTATCTTCCCAATTGGAAAAAGACAAGTTTACCGGAGCCGCGCAAATACGCGGAGATAAACTAATGTTGTCAATAGCCGCCGGAGGTTGCGCGGTTACAATTGATGTACTGCCGTCGTTACGCCAGGTAAACACCAAACGTTTGGTTGTGTTTTGAAGTTGCATGCTGCTTTGCAAAATGATGGTGTCATTTTTCCATGCATTGTTCAAATTATATTTCTCCAAAGCCGTTCCTGGATAAGATCCTGCCGAAGGACGAACATTGGTGTCAACCAAATAAACGCTTAAATAATCCTCTTTCGTAGAAATGCCTGAAACCTTTCCGTTGCCTTTCCATTTAAATGAAAGCACATACTCTTCCTCGTTGCCGAAAGTGACGTCGCGGTAAACGTGAACAATGCTGCCGGCGCCGTTGGTATACAGGTGGCGCGATCCGTCGTTGCTGATATACAGGGAATGATCGTTGCCTTCCTCAGAAGGAGCGGTTCCCCATATCCATCTGTTAGTTTGGGTTCCGTTAACAATGGTCCATCCGAAATTATCCGTATCTTCAAAATTATCTTCAAACGGCAAACCGACAGGCGTTTGAGCCGTCCTGAACGTAACCGTTGAAGAATAATCTCCAAAACCGGGCGTACAATGGGTTCTTACCCTTGCCTGATATTCGGTGTTGGGATCAAGGCCCTGTAACGTATAGAAAGTATCTGTTATAAAAGTCCCTTCCACGCTCGGCAGAGTTGTCCAGGAAGTTTCATTGGTCTTTTTGTATTCCAGACTGAAGTTCGAAGCGTCCGAACTCCAATTAACTGTCGCCGTACTTTCACCAGGATATCCTACAATGTCAAATGCAGTAATATCGTCGCAAAGCGGAGTCCTGCGTAATTTAATATCATCGATTACCAGATAAGCCATTGAACCGCTACCTATTTGGCAATTTATGCCAATAGAGTAATTTCCCGAAACAGTAGGGGTATAATTTACTCTATATTGTTGGTATTCTAGGTTTGTATTTACATTTTGCAACGGCGTTCCGACAATAGCAGAAGAAGCGTTGGGATATTGAGAATTTCCAATAATTGTTCCCAATGTTTGCCATTGCGTGGAGGCATCCGTTTTATACCAAAACGAAAATTCATAACTTGTTCCCGCCTGTAAATAGGTTAACGGAGCATACATTGTATCAATACATCCAGAATTCACACCTCTATAAAAACAAGCGTAACTATGCCCATTGCCTCTTGATGTTCTTGGGCCTGTCGTCTGGTTGGTGATATAAGTGTACACTGTTTGAACAGTAGCATTGGAACGTGTTAACCTCATACACTCAGGAACTTGGTTTTGAGCCACAAGGCTTTCAAAATCTTCCAACCAGGGAAGATCGCTTTCGGGCATAACGCCGCACGTTGTAGTATCGATAAACGGCAAATAACTCCATAGGCCGGTTTCCGTTCCGCAAACGCGTTGCACTCTAAAGTCATAAGGAGTTATGCGGCTCAACTGTCCTATACGGGCTATCGAATCAGTTGTAGTTGTAGAATAAGTCCAATTTGTTTCTCCCAATTCCCTGTATTGTATCTTAAAAGAACCTCCGGCGGGTTTGATTCCGAAATAAATGGAATCAGGGGTGGTTCTGATCGTCCATAAACTATCCACATCCTGGCAAACAGGCTTGGCTTCTATACAGAGATCATCTATAAAAATAGAGTTGTTTGAATTGTTTCCGTTATTATTTTTGAAAGCAATATAGTAAGTAGAGTGAGACGGATTGGGGAAATCGGCGGCATTTAAATCTACGATAAAACTGCGCCATCCGAATTTAGGCGTATTGTAAGTTTTAGCAGTACTGTAAGAAGGAACGCTCAAAGTTTGAACAGGTATAAAAGTGCTTGTATCGAATGGATTGGTCATAATTCCAACTTGCAAATTCCTTGGCGATGTTGTGGCATTTCTTGCCATAAAACGGGTTCTAATTGCGTTTGCATTTATATTTCCATTAATCGGCGGGGATAGCAATATCGCCGAAGTATTATTCAATAATTGATACAAAGCCACTGCATTTTCACCGCTATAAGCAGTGGCAGTATTTGTAGAACCATTATATATTCTTGCAGTTATTACGGGGCTTGGAGGTTTATTAAAAACCTGTGAGAAAGTATATAGCGAAGAAACCACTCCTACGCCGCTTCCCTGATCAAGAATAGAATGCAAACATGGGCTTAACAAAGTAACCGAATCAGAATCAAAATTCTGGACATAAGGTAAATCCGTCAATTGCAACGCTGAACATGGGGTCTTATATAGGATGCTTGGCGTCCAACTGCTTTCATTATCAGAACCACAAACATTTCTTAACCGGAACTCGTATCCAACGCCGGAAGTCAATCCTCGCAGCGTGTGTGACAATCCGCTAACTACGACTGGCATATATGCGCTTTCCGGTTCGGAAAACTCTTTGTATTGTAGTTCCAATGAAGCAGAGGTCGAATTCCATGCAAATTGAACAGAATCGGCATTTGCGTAAGTTATTTTGAAATTAGTAGGCGCCAAGCAGTTAAATGCGCTGATTTCAATATTGTCAATTGCAGCGGGAAAGCTGTAACTCATTCCAGTAGGGTAATTGCCAGAAGATGCATTACGCCAAGAAAAAACCAATCTTTTGGTCTTCCCTGCAAGAGAATCGGGCAAATAAATAAATTCCCTTTTCCAATCTTCGCTTAAATTAAAAGTATCCAGATTCCCATAATTGGCAAAATTATTACTATTTGGCGGCGCAATGGTATTAGATATTAAGCTTACAGCCATAAAATCGTTATCAGCTCCCGTGGCCAATCTTACCCCTCTGCATCTCCAATCAAAAGACAAGGCAAATTGAGTGGCTCCAGTGGGAAATGTAACATCGGCATATATATGCACCCAACTTCCTCCTGATCCAGGGGTATACTCGTATAACTTGGTTGCGGTTCCCGAATTTCTTGAAACATATGCCGATTTTCGTCCTTTTGATGAAGTAATGGTATCTATATACCATTTGTTTGCTTGGCTTCCATTTTGAATTTTCCAATTATTTCCGCTGGCAGCGGTATCTTCAAAATCTTCTTTAAAGAATGGAGGAGGAGTACTTTGTGTAGTAATGTCGTCATCAGTAGGCGAAAGATATTTTTTTTGAGTTTCCCAATTATTGGGTTGGTAAAAAATAATAGATTTTCTAAATTCATTTTCTTGATTCATTGTTCCAGCAAACATATAAAAACATGTTTGCCTCACATTGGACAAGGCTTTTACGTTAGTTATTGTTAAACTAAGTAAAAAAGCCGTCGCCCACCCCATTAAAAATAGTTTTTTCATAGTTTTGAAAATTTGTGTGATTAAATAATTATGTATCATTTAAAAAAAATATTTCGAAATTTCTCCCGTAAAATAATTGAGGATTAAAAATACTTTTGCCCGATTTTCCACCCCGTAATGCTGTATTCTTTAAAAATCAGGTTGGCTCATTTGTCATTTTAGTAACTGTTCAAATTTTTATGGAAAAGATTTTGAGAGATAAAAACAGCGAGTTTGCAGACGGGGTTTTTCAAGAATAGTAGCGCTATTTAGTAAAAACTCCGACAAAAAAGAGCGTTTTTAGACTCAAAATACTTCATGGAAAAATTTTTAACCAGTTACTTAGTCTCTCAGAATCTGTTTGATAAAAATAATAAGGTCTTTATAATTAGCATGATAATATATTTTTAAATCTGTTCCTCTTCGAACATATTAATAAAATTCCTAGCCTCCAAAGTTACTAAATTAACAATAAAGAAGACAATTTTTTTTTGATTTGATCTAAAAAGTCGTCTAAATTTTTATGGAAAAGATTTTGATAGATAAAAACAACGAGTTTGCAGACGGTGTTTTTCACGAATAGTAGCTCTATTTAGTAAAACTCCGATAAAAAAGAGCATTTTTAGACTCAAAATACTTCCTGGAAATTTTTTTAGACAATCTCTAAAGAATGCTGAAAATAATATCTGTTATGTATATTATAAAATTGATTTTAAAAACGGAAAATTATAGTAAAAAGTATATCGGAAATAAAAGAGAATCCGGATAAAATATCTCCAACAAATAAATAATTTGTTGAAGACGAGAAACCTATTGATATTTCTTAAAAAATCTTATTTATTTTTAATTCGTTCAATCCTGAGTCGTTTTGCATTTTAAATATTCCTCTTCAAATGAATTTGCAACGACCCTTTCAACGCTTGAATAATTAATTTTATCCCAAAAATTCACTCGGCAATTTTCACAAAGACGCTCAAAGTTATTCCATTGCGTACTTTACGAACATCTTTTTTGTTATTCCGCTGTTTTCTAAGTTATTAATATTCATCATCCAGAACTTAAAGCGCCTTCTCAGTAAAAAATAGTCTGTTTTATTTTCTTTTCTGCAAGGATATTTTTGAACAGGGTTTTACAAATAAATGCTGTAAATCTTTGCGCTTTTTATTTGCAACAACATTAAAAATTCTATCAACACTCAAAAATTCAATGATTTAATAAAAAATCGGATTTTATTTTCGTTTTTGTAACCTATGTTACAACCTGTGCTTTTGAAGCGAACTAATTTTGCAACCAAAACAAAGAAGAAAATATCATTATGGAAAGAACCATCATAAAAATAGACGAAGAAAAATGCAATGGGTGTGGTTTATGCGTCAACGGATGCCACGAAGGCGCTTTGCAGTTGATTAACGGGAAAGCGGTTATGGTCAGCGAATTGTATTGCGACGGTTTAGGGGCTTGCATAGGAGATTGTCCTACAGAAGCCATTACAATGGAAAAACGCGAAGCCGAAGCCTATGATGAAACGGCGGTTATGGAACGTCTGGTCTTAAAAGGCGAAAAAGTAGTGTTGGCGCATTTGAAACATTTGAAAGACCATCAACAGCAAGATCTTTTTGAACAAGGAATTGCATTTTTGAAAAGAAATAGCATTCATATTGATTTATCGTCGATAATAGAATCCAAACCAAAAAACGGCAATTCTTTTATGCAAACGGGAAGTTGTCCGGGATCTAAAAACATGTCGTTTACCAAGCCTTCCGGCGAGGAAGAAAAGAGCGGGGATACTTCCTCGCAATTACGGCAATGGCCCGTTCAGTTGCATCTGCTTTCGCCTTCGGCGCCATATTTGAAGGATGCTGACTTATTGTTGGCTGCAGATTGCGCCGCTTTTGCCATGGGAGACTTTCACAGCAGATTCTTAAAGGGAAAACGTTTGGCCATTGCTTGTCCGAAACTGGATTCAAATAAAGAGGTTTATGTCGAAAAATTAACGCACATGATTGATCATTCCATGATTAATACGCTTACGGTAATGATTATGGAAGTGCCTTGCTGCGGCGGATTATTGCAACTTGCGCAATTGGCCCAAGAAAGATCTACGCGAAAAATCCCCGTCAAACTAATTATTGTGGGTTTACAAGGAAATGTCGTAAGCGAAAAATGGTTGTAAACGTTGGAACAAAAAATCTATAAAATAGCGAACCATTAAAATTCAAAAATAATTATCAAACAACAGCCGAGATATCCCTAAAGCCAGAGGCTGGGCAAAATTTCTTCAGTGAAATTCAGGGGTTTATAAATCATGGAAAAAATGTTTTGTTATCAATGTCAGGAAGCCGCTAAAGGCGTTGGCTGCACAATTAAAGGCGTTTGCGGGAAAGACGATACAACTGCCCGCCGCATGGATTTACTCCTTTTTGTAGTAAAAGGAATCGCCGCTATCCACACAGAATTAATGAAAAACGGATACAAAAATCCGGAAGTGAATCATTTTGTAATGGACGCTTTGTTCTCAACCATTACCAATGCCAATTTTGATGTAAAAAGCATTGAAAAACGTATAGAGAAAGGAATTGCCTTAAAACGACAATTACTACTCGAAGCGGAGAAACGCTCTGTAAAAATTCCGCAAACAAATCAAGTAAAATGGAGCGGGGAGTCGACTAGCTGGGATTCTATGGCTGCATCGGTAGGCGTGTTGAGCGAACCCAACGAAGATATCCGTTCGTTAAAACAATTGGTTATTTATGGGGTAAAAGGCATGGCGGCTTATGCAGATCATGCGTTGAACCTGGGTTTTGAGAAAGACGAAATATATGTTTTTATGCAGAAAGCATTAGCAGAAACCGCTAGGGAAGATATTTCCGTAGATGAGCTAATTGCATTGACGCTGGAAACAGGAAAATTCGGGGTAGACGCTATGTCTCTGCTCGATCATGCTCATACTTTAACCTACGGTAACCCTGAAATAACTAAAGTCAATATCGGCGTTCGCAACAATCCGGGCATCTTAATCAGCGGTCACGATTTGAAAGACATGGAAGAACTGCTTAAACAAACCGAAGGAACCGGCGTAGACGTATATACGCATAGCGAAATGTTGCCGGCGCATTATTATCCGGCTTTTAAGAAATATGAACATTTTGCAGGAAATTACGGAAACTCATGGTGGCGCCAACGCGAAGAATTCGAAAGTTTTAACGGCCCCGTTCTTTTTACGACCAATTGTATTGTGCCGCCGTTAGAAAACGCAAGTTATAAAGATCGTATTTATATAACCGGTTCAACCGGACTGGAAGGCGCAAAATATATTCCTTCGAGAGAGGCAGGACAACAAAAAGATTTTTCCGAAATTATCCAACATGCCAAACGTTGCGCTCCTCCGGAAGAAATAGAAAAGGGCGAAATTGTCGGCGGGTTTGCTCATGCGCAAGTATTGGCTTTGGCAGATAAAGTAATAGAGGCCGTAAAAACCGGCGCCATCAAAAAGTTTGTGGTAATGGCCGGTTGCGACGGCAGAATGAAAGACAGAAGTTATTATACGGACTTTGCTCGTCAACTTCCGGACGATACGGTTATTTTAACTGCAGGTTGCGCCAAATATCGTTACAATAAATTGGGTCTGGGAGATATTGGAGGAATTCCGCGCGTTTTGGACGCCGGCCAGTGCAACGATAGTTATTCGTTGGCCGTAATTGCGCTGAAGCTAAAAGAAGTTTTCGGATTGGACGATATTAATCAGTTGCCTATTGTTTATAATATTGCCTGGTACGAGCAAAAAGCGGTTATTGTTTTGCTGGCATTATTATCTCTGGGCGTCAAAAATATTCATTTAGGACCTACTTTACCGGCTTTCTTATCGCCCAATGTAACCAAAGTATTGGTTGAAAATTTCGGCATCGGAGGCATCGGCTCTGTGGAAGAGGATCTAAAAAAGATGATGTAAAAGGTAAAATCGATATTACTTAATCTTAATTTCCCGCAAAGGTAGAAAATTTTCTACCTTTGCGGGATTCACTTTTTCCATAGAGATAAAAAAAATGAGGAAAAAGTCTTATTTTTGGAACAAAAAATCCAAATATTAATTTTAACTATTATGATACAATTCGAAGAAGAAATACAAGAGTCCATACTATTGTCTATTGCCCACAATATGGCAATTGCCGCGCGTACTGCTCCCAAAGGACATGGCAAAGATCATCTGAGCATTGCAGTGGCCGGCGGCGAAACGTTACAGCAATTATCCGACTGTATGGTGAAAATCAGCAGCGAAACCGGACATAAATTTTTGTTGCGCGATGCGGAAAATCTGATGCACGCCAGAGCCGTATTGTTAGTGGGAACTACTATTTCTTCGTTGGGAATGGATTGCGGTTATTGTGGTTTTCCAACCTGCGAAGAGAAAAATAAGCATGAAAATGTTCCATGTTTTTTTAATGCGCACGATTTAGGAGTCGCCGTCGGTTCGGCTGTTTCGTTGGCCGCCGATTGCCGCGTAGATAACAGGGTAATGTTTTCTGTCGGGTTGGCGGCAGCCCGTCTGAATTTGTTGCCGGAAGCCAAGGTGATATTCGGAATACCCCTTGCCGCTTCGGGAAAAAATAAATTTTTCGACAGGAAACCGATCCAAGCAAGAAACGAATAGTTCCCTAACTATAGAGAATCGTTTTAAAAATAAATCTAAAAAATTCTATATAATTCTTTTGAAATAACAGTTGCACCGAGCAATTTAATGAAAAAGGAAAATGAAAAAAAGACTAATATTCGTTACTTTACTATTTGTTAATTTTTGTCTTTGGGGAAAAGATTTTCAAAAAGGCGGGAAAATCGTCTATGCAAACTATAATTCCGGCGTATTGGCAGAGGATTCTCAAGTTATTCTGGAGTTTTCCAATAATCAAGCCCAAATTACAGAACAGAACGAAATGCAAAAAGTTGTTCCGGGCTATCCGTCTTCAACTGTTTATGTTGATTTTGCCAAGAGACAAATTATTACCCATTCCATTTTAAATGACGGGGAAAAAATATATGCCGTTTCGGAACTGAAATATCCTCAATTTGAATTCTTGGAAACCACCGAAAAAGTCATGGGATATGATTGTAAAAAAGCTAAAATTTCCATTAATTCCAATACCATTGAAATTTGGTATACCACGGAATTATCTATAAAAGGTTCATGCAGCTCGGGCTTGATGGTTGAAAATGCCGTTGTACTGAAATATTTACGAAATGGAGATTCGGAATTGAGAGCCGTAAATATTGAATTCTTCAAGAAAGAGAAAACGGTTATTCCTACCGATTTGGGGACTCAATTGGAGGCTAAGGAATACCGGACGCAAGTTTCAAAAAGTTATTTGATTAAAGTCAATATTTTTGATAACGAGCAAATTTGTTTTACCGATTTACCTCAGAATCCTGACTTGGAATCTGGGCAAACTCTTCGTTTTGGCGGGGGTACGCTTATTCTGAAAAAAGTAAAACTTCCTGAAAATGCCTGGCAATATTCTATTTTTGCCGAGTTAATCCAAAAATCTAACGGCGACGCTTACGATCGTACAGGCAGCGTTTTTGTAATCCCGGCAGATAAGAAAAAATCCTTTTTAAACGCTTTATTCAATGGTATGGATGCCGTTCCCATGTTTACCGGTAAAAATGGGAAAAAGTATGGCGGAGCTATTTCGGATGAAACCTACAGTCCTGTGGTAGAATTAATGCGGTTTTTTACTTCGTTTGGCGTCAATCATTTTAATAGTAGACTTGCTTTGCCTGATATTACCTGGAGAGATTCTTCGCTTTTCAAACAAAATGTAAGCCACCTGGCACCTTTGCTTGCAAAAGAGGCTATTATCGGCGTGTATATAGGAAATTATGACAAAGGCGGACATAAAGTAACTTTGAATTTGCGATATTATCCCAATGGAGAAACCAAACAACCTAAAAAATGGGTTTATCCTTTATTCTGTACGACGAATATTTTGGAAATGGGCGGACAAGGATATCCCGATATTTTTGGCGCAGATTCGCTGACAGTGATTGTGAATGTACCTGAAAACATAAAAAATCCCGTTTTGTACTATTTATCGACCGGCCACGGCGGCTGGGGCGGCGGCGACGAATTTAATCCTAAAGAAAATTCGCTCTTTCTGAATGGAGAAAAATTCTTTGCTTATACGCCCTGGCGCGATGATTGTGCAACTTACCGCGAATACAATCCTGTCTCGGGAAATTTCTGGAACGGCTTATCTTCTTCCGATTACAGCCGTTCCGGCTGGTGCCCGGGAACAATTACCAATCCGGTATTGATTCCCCTTACTAATTTAAAACCAGGCAAAAACGAAATTAAGGTTGCCATTCCCCAAGGGAAACCCGAAAGTTCAAGCATTAGTTACTGGAATATTTCAGGCGTAATTGTCAGCGATAAAGAATAAACAATAATTAAAAAGCGATTTTGAAGGCGGAATTTTTCATGAAATAAGTAGCGCTATTTAGTAAAAATTCCGACAAAAAAGAGCGTTTTAGGATTAAAATACTTCATAGAAAATTTTTTAGACAGCTTCTAAAACTTACCTTTAAGAAAATGATTAGATTAATCGACGTCACAGTAAATAAACATGCCGACCGGATAGAAGCTCTTTTGAAAACCCTTCCCGAAACCCCGGGCGTTTACCAGTATTTTGATGAAAAAGGAGATATATTATATGTAGGGAAAGCCAAAAATATAAAAAAAAGAGTATCATCTTATTTTCGCCAAGATCAGTTGTTATCCCCAAAGATAAGGATGTTGGTCAAAAAGATTTACGACATTCGCTATATTATCGTAAACAGCGAGTTTGACGCGCTTTTGTTGGAAAACAACTTAATAAAGAAATTACAGCCTCGTTATAACAGCATGCTTAAGGATGATAAAACCTATCCTTGGGTTTGTATTACGAACGAACCTTTTCCTCGGATATTCCAAACCCGTAAACGAATTTCTAACGGTTCGATTTATTTCGGCCCTTATCCTTCTCTACGCGTGTTGAAAGAATTACAGGAACTTATCAGGAAAGTATTTAGGTACAGGACTTGTAATTTGAATTTGACAAAAGAAAGCATCAGCAAACATAAATTCCAATCTTGTATATGCTACCAGATAAAGCGTTGTAACGCTCCGTGCATCGGAAATGAAACCCAAAGCGATTATCGTAAAACCGTTTTACAATTAGAAAAAGTCCTCAGGGGCGATTTTGCCGATATGGTGCAAACGTTGAAATCCGAAATGATGCTACATGCCGGTCAATTGGAGTTTGAAAAGGCCCAGGAGGTAAAAGAAAAAATTATGTTGCTGGAACAATATAAAAGTCGTTCGATGGTCGTCAGCACAAATATCAAAGACATCGATGTTTACTCTATTATTTCCGATGAAAAATCGGCCTATGTAAATATGATGCGTATAAAAAACGGGGGCATTATTTACTCATATAACACCGAAATACAAAAAAAACTGGACGAAAACGACGAAGAGATGCTTACATTGGCCGTACACGAATTGCATGAAAAAGTCGAAAGCACGGCCAATGAAATTATTGTGCCTTTCAAACTGCAATTACCGGAATCTTATTTAAAACAAACAATTCCTTTGAAAGGCGACAAAAAGAAACTACTGGAACTTTCGGAGCGGAATTCTAAATTCTACCGGCTCGAAAAGCAAAAACAAAGTCTTTTGGCAGATCCCGAAAGACATAGCAAACGATTATTGCAGACGCTGATGAAGGACTTAAAGATGCAGGTATTGCCGGAACGCATCGAATGTTTCGACAACTCGAACACACAGGGAAATTATCCGGTTGCTTCTATGGTTTGTTTTATTAACGGAAAACCTGCCAAAAAGGAATACAGACATTTTAATATAAAAACAGTAGTAGGCCCGAACGATTTTGCTTCGATGGAAGAGATCATTTACCGTCGCTATAAACGCATGTTGGAAGAAGACAAACCTCTTCCGCAACTAATTGTTATTGATGGAGGAAAGGGACAATTGTCGTCGGCGGTTAAAAGTTTAATGAAATTAGGTATTTTGGGACGAGTAAATATCATTAGCATTGCCAAACGATTGGAAGAGATTTATTTGCCGGGCGATAGCATTCCTCTGTATTTGGATAAAAAGTCGGAAAGCCTTAAAATTATTCAACAGCTAAGAGACGAGGCGCACAGATTTGGAATTACCCATCATCGCAAACGCCGTAGCAAAGGAACGATATTTACTACTTTGACGGATATCAAAGGGATAGGGGAAACCACCGCCCGCGATTTGCTTTTAAAATTTTCTTCCGTCAAGAATATTAAAAGAGCATCTTTAGAAGAACTGGAGGAATGTATCGGCAAAGCGAAGGCTCAGACAGTTTATGATTTTTTTGCAGCCGAAAAAGAGGCGGGGGATTAATGGATCCTGATTCTGGATTTTACTGTATATCCCACGGAAATAAATCCGATGATCATCACAGAAAAAAGGACAAGCGCAAAATCCAACAATTTCAACTTAACAGGATAAGCGTCTACAACGAAATTTTCACCCATACTGATAACTCCAAATTGTTGCTGTATCCAGCAAACAACGCCTCCCAAGAAAAGCCCTATTATGGCTCCAATTAGCGAAATAAGCATTCCTTCCGTTAGAAATATACGATGGATAAACTGCTTATTGGCTCCCATGCTTTGTAATGTTTTAATATCTTTTTTCTTATCTAATATCAAAAGAGATAGCGAACTAATAATATTAAACATGGCAATAAAGATAATGAAAGACATAATCAGGTAGATGGCAATCTTTTCGAATTTAACGGTTTCATGAAACAATGCCTGTTGCTCCAATCTGTTTTTTACCGAAAATTTGTCTCCTACAATGTTTTTAATTTTTTGCTGGAGTTTATCAGTGTTTTTAATTTTAGGAGAAATTCCCAGTTCGACAGATGTAACCTCGTCTTTCTCATAATCAAGTAAAGACCTTACAAAGTTTATATCGGTAAGGATATATCGGTCGTCGATATCGCCGGAAACCATGAATACGCCCACAGGCGCGAGTGCGCCTGTATTGAAGGCTTCTTCGGCATGCAATCCGAAATTTTGTTTCCTTTTGGGAATATAAACTTTCAGAGGAGCATTCCCCGTTTTGAGTGCAATCCCCATCGAATAGTCTATTTCGGAACCCAATACGGCAAAACTTATTCCATCATCGCAAAGCAAGTATTCGCCTTTACAAATATAATTTTCAATGCCGCTCATCTCCTCATATCCATTGCCAACCCCTTTCAGCGTGGCAATTCTTTGATTATCGCGGTAAGAAACCAATGCATTTTCCTGCGCGCAGGGAATAAAAAACGTTATTCCTTCGGTTGCCTTTATTTCTTTTTCGGGAAAATCTTTTAAGCGGAAAGTCTTTCCTTCTGTTGCTTCTATAAGGAAAGGGGCGTCGAATACGTTGAATAATGAAATTGCTACTTGGTTGAAGCCGTTCAATACGGAAAGAATAATGATCAAAGCCATTGTTCCGACGCTTATTCCAATCAACGATACCAGAGAAATAAAATGAACGACGTTTCGCTTTCGTTTTGAAAATAAATACCGTTTCGCTATATAAAAAGTAATATTCAAAAATACAAAATGTTAAAAATCAATATATACAAAGCAAAGTTGCGTGATTGCATTGGTCAAAAAATTGCCGGAGGATTGTATAAAGAAAGATTCAAAAAATTAAATTCAGAAAACGGCTAAAATTTATTTGTCACTTTACAATTCTTTTTTCTATGCACCGGACTGTTTTTACGTTTTTAAAAGTTTTTCTATATTTTCGATATAATCCAACGAATCGTCCAGATAAAATTCCAAATCAGGAATTACCCGGAGTTGATTTCGAACCTTGACGCCTAATTCTTTGCGAATTTCGGAAGAATACTTTCGTACAAGATTCATTGTTTGTTCTTTCTCCGTACTTCCTAAAGAAAAAATACTCAGGTAAATGCGAGCAATAGACAGATCTTTGCTAACCCAAACCTTTGTAACGGTGATCATCGCTCCTTCAAATAAAGAACGACTTCCTTTTTGGAGTATTTGCCCGGTATCTTTCTGGATTAACCTGGCAATTTTTTGTTGTCGCGTGCTTTCCATGTTTACAAAAGTACGAAAAATTATAGGATGCAACTAAAAGGCTTTCGGACAGAGGGTGTTTAATATTTTTTGTTTAAATAATTCAATATCAAATGTTTATACATAAATATTCTTTTGATGAAATTTTTGCCAATGAAAATCGAACATTTTCGGCTCCTGATCGATGTAAAATAGTTACATTCTGGATGCGACTTGCTTCATCATTATATTTTTCCACCGGACAAAATCCCCGTTAATAATATGCTTTCTGGCTTCGCCTACCAGCCAAAGATAAAAACTTAAATTATGTATGCTGGCTATTTGTAAGGCTAAGATTTCGTTTGCATGGAATAAATGCCTGAGGTAAGCTTTTGAATATAAAACATCTACAAAACTAAGTCCGTCTTCGTCGATAGGAGAGAAGTCTTTTTTCCATTTTTCATTCTTGATATTGATAATTCCCTTGCTTGTAAAGAGCATGCCGTTGCGTCCATTGCGGGTAGGCATTACGCAATCGAACATGTCGACTCCTAAAGAAATACACTCCAGTAAATTAGCCGGAGTTCCAACGCCCATCAAATAACGCGGCTTGTCTTTAGGTAAAATGGAACAAACCAGTTCCGTTAATTGATACATCTCCTCGATAGGCTCTCCTACCGAAAGACCGCCGATAGCATTTCCCTCGCATTCGCAAGAAGCAATTTTTTCTGCCGATTGTATCCGTAAATCGCGGTAAATACTTCCCTGCACGATAGGAAAAAGGGTTTGATCATAACCATACAAAGGCTCGGACGCTTTAAAGCGCGCGATACAACGATCCAACCATTTGTGCGTGAGTTCCATCGAATTCTCCGCATATTGGTAAGTACAAGGGTAAGGGGTGCACTCGTCAAAAGCCATGATGATGTCGGCGCCGATAACGCGCTCTATATCCATTACTTTTTCAGGCGTAAATTCATGCTTGGAGCCGTCGATATGAGAACGGAAAACAACGCCGTTTTCATTTAGTTTCCTATTGTGAGAAAGAGAATAAACCTGATAACCGCCGCTATCTGTCAAAATGGGCTTTTCCCATGAGTTAAAACGATGTAATCCGCCGGCAGATTGCAACACATCGAGGCCAGGACGAAGGTATAGATGATAGGTATTTCCTAAAATAATCTGAGCCTTGATTTCTTCCTTTAGCTCCGTTTGATGCACAGCTTTAACAGATCCGACTGTGCCGACAGGCATAAAAATAGGAGTTTCGATAACCCCATGCATTGTTGTAATCTTTCCCGCACGGGCGCTACAATCTTTTGATAATAAATCGATTTCGAATTTCATCCTGTAATTGACTTTGAATGTGCTAAGAAGCTTTCCGGAAGTTTTTAAGATTCTTATTTTGAACGATATGTCATTCTTTTTTAATAAAGGAAATACCCCAATATCTATTTGCGTATTTTTTTCAAAGATACCGTTTATTCGTAAAATATCAGTAATTTTGCGTGTTATTAATAGAAAAGATGCCGACATTAGCTTTTGAGTTCAACGCAATTACAATCATTTTTTTTAGCATTTTAATATTAAGCGTATTATTATTGCTTGCCTATTATGGATCTACATTTTTGCGCGTAGCGTTACATAAAGAGAAACCTATTGCAAAAGAGAAACATGAACCGGTTTCGGTAGTTGTTTGCGCAAAAGACGAATATGCAAATTTAAAAGAAAAGCTATTCTATTTGTTGGAACAGGAGTATCCCGTGTACGAAGTAATTGTTGTAAACCATGCTTCTCAAGACGAGACGAAGTATTTACTTCAGGTATTTTCCGAAACCTATCCTCATCTTAGAGTGGTAAATCTAAAAGAAGATATTAATCCCTTTCAGGGGAAAAAATTTCCACTCTCGTTGGGTATTAAATCTGCAAAGCACGATATTGTTTTGTTGACAGACGCAGATTGCTTCCCGAATAGTTATCAATGGATCGAAAAGATGGAAAATCAATTTTCGACCGATACAAAATTTGTTTTAGGATATGGCGCCTATGCCGAGGAAAAGTCAGCGTTGAATAGTTTTATCCAATATGATAATCTGGCGACGGCGGGATTTTATTTAGGCTTTGCTTTATGGGGAAGGCCAACGATAGGAGTTGGACGTAATCTGGCTTACCGGAAATCCTTCTTCTTTGAAAAGTCAGGATTTATTAAGCACTACCAAATTGTTTCCGGCGACGATGATTTATTTGTAAACCAAAATGCTGATAGAGCGAATACTAAAATCTGTTTAAACAACGAGGCATTTACAATATCCGCTCCTAAAATTCGTTTTATTGATTGGGTATTACAAAAAAGAAGACATCTATCAACAAGAAAATTTTATAAAACCCCTGATAAATACTTATTTGCGTTCTATCCATGTAGCGTTCTGTTATTTTATGCGGCAATAATATTTTTGCTGTTGAATAAATTCTCATGGATAATTGTTGGAGGAATATTTGTTTTTAAATCGGTTATGCAGATAATTGTTTTTCAAAAATTATCGAAAAGGCTTAATTGTAAAAAGAAAGTCTTTGTATGGTCGCCCTTCTATGAATTATTTTTCACGCTATTTGATGGTTTTCTGACAATATTCTCAATAAGGACAAAAAAGGTCAGATGGAAATAACAGTTCAACTTACAGAAAAAGCCACGCATGATTATAAACTGGTTTGTATGGCGCGCGATAAAGGAGATCGAAAGGCCTATGCCGATTTGATGAACAAGTATCGCGAACCTTTGTATTTTATGTTGTTGAAGATGACGAACGATGCCATGGATGCCGAAGATTTGACCATAGAAGCGTTGGGTAAAGCATTTAAGAACCTGCATCAATATACTCCCAATTATGCCTTTAGTACCTGGCTTTTCAAAATTGCTTCGAACAATTGTATTGATTATATCCGGAAAAAGAGGATGAAAACAATCTCGATGGATAAGATAATTGGAAATGAAAATGAAAATAATTCGTTTGATATCATGGCCGACGCACTTAATCCGGAAGAGAAAACCATCGAAAATCAAAAAATAAAATTGATGCATCATATTGTAGAGAAACTGAAGCCTCATTATCGAAAACTGGTGGAACTACGTTATTTTAAGGAATACAGTTACGAAGAAATTTCGGAAGAATTAAATTTGCCTATAGGGACAATTAAGGTTCAATTGTTTAGAGCTAGAGATTTTTTATACCAGATTATAAAAAATGCCGAAGAATCGATCTAATTCTTACCTTCATGTTACAATTTGCTCCTGTACGACCCGGAAGTATTTTTCTTGATTTTGCAGAAAATTTATATATAACCTCTTTTTCCCCAAACGAAAGAAGAGATTTTAACGTTGCTGTGGACCTGCAAACCTCTTCTCCTGTTACATTTTTTGTAATTTTCGAAAATGATATTGCAATCGGAATTTTGGTCATTTGGGAATTAGCGGACTTTTTATACATAGAGCACTTGGCTATTGATCCTAATTTAAGAGGAAAGGGATTGGGTTCGGGGATTGTAAAAGAAATACTTTCAAAATCGCTCAAACAAGTAATACTGGAAGTAGAGAGACCTGAAACGATAGAAGCCCAAAGGCGAATTCGTTTTTATCAGAATATGGGATTGGTTTTAAACGCCGATTGGAATTATATACAACCTGCTTATGATAAAGAAAAAGAGGCCGTTCCTATGTTTTTGATGTCAAGAAACCCTTTGGATTCAACTGAATACGAAAAAATAAGAGATGAACTGTATGCGAGGGTCTATTCGATAAATCAGATTTTTTAAAAAACTCTATAGTTTGCGACAAAAAAGCATCTAATAAATTTGTTGCATTAGGAGAAAAAATGTATCTTTGCAAACTCAATTCGGCCCCGTAGCTTAACTGAATAGAGCATCTGACTACGGATCAGAAGGTTTCAGGTTTGAATCCTGACGGGGTCACCAACGAAAATCAAGCGCTTACAGAGATTTTGTAAGCGCTTTTTCTTTTTGCCCCAAAACAAAAGCAGGAATAAAAAAAGTAGTAGTAGGACACTTATCTCCAGTTTCTCATTACAGTAATTTAAAAGTGATAAAACGAATCCTTTTTGTCATGTGGTAAAATTAGCAAATAATACAAAACGAGCTTACCCGGAAGATAAGCCCGTTTTATTCAAGACATATTTTGTAAATAGATTCTATCTGGCTTCTCTTTCCGCTTCCAAAGTCTCTTCTTTGGTTTTAATGTTAGGAAGCTCAAGTCCAATGCCTTTTTTCTTATCTACAATTTTCAATACAAAACCAAGAATCAAAGCGGCAACTCCCAAACAGGCCAGCATGATAAGCGGGTTTGTATAGTTGTATGACGTGGCAGCCGCTTCAGGCGTCATTGTACCGTCTTTCAACGCTTGTACGACTTCAGGATTTGATGCGTCCAAAATTTTGCCAATCAATAATGGGAACAACCACAAACCAATATTTTGAATCCAGAAAATCAATGCATAAGCCGATCCAATAACCTTGCTATCCACCAATTTCGGAACCGAAGGCCACAAAGATGCAGGCACTAACGAGAATGAGGAACCAAGCACCAGAATGGTTACATAAGCAACTATCACGCCGCCAATTTCACTTCCTTTAAATAACGGCAACACAAAGGCGAAAGTTAAATGGCAGGCAATTAACAGGATGGAGCCAATCATCAACATAGAGGCCGCTTTACCTTTGGTATCTACAAATTTGCCGAGAATGGGCGTAATACCTACTGCTAACAATGGAAATACAGCAAAAATTGTTTCTGCCGACTGGCGCATATAACCCATATAGCAGAATATAACCAAACATATTACTGATACTGTCAACAATGCAATCTTCATTGTCTTTTTGCTGAAATTACTTGCAAAAGCAGTAGCGGCAACAATTAACATTATTAAATATTGTACTATAGTAACCGTATTCGACGCCCAGAAAGAATCCGACGGCACCTCTGTAAATGTCAGGTTACATTGCAACATATTTACCGCATATTTTTGGAAGGGGAATATCGCCGAATAATATAGAACACAAAGTAAAGCAACCAACCAAAAACCGCTGCTCGAAAGGATTTTACCAATATCGCTAATTTTAAACGGATCGTCTTTTTCTTCCGCTTCGCCGGTTTGCGCATCTAATTTTTTATCCATAAAGAAATAAACGATGAACATTATCAACGCAATCATCAGCAAAATTACGCCAAAAGCAACAGAGCGGGAAACATCAATGTGTCCGCCTAATTTTGCAAAAACAGGCGAGAAAATCATACAGGTGGCCACGCCCAAACGCGCCAACGCCATTTCCGAGCCCATAGCAAGCGCTATTTCCCTACCTTTAAACCATTTTACGATACCACGAGAAACGGTAATTCCCGCCATTTCGACACCGCAGCCAAAAATCATAAAGCCCACAGAGGCAAATTTTGCAGAGGCAGGCATTCCCTTGTAAAACGGCGAAATACCTAATTCGTCAAAACCCGGAATATAATTCAAATTATTGTCAAACCAAGTTTTCAGATCTGTTCCCGCAAAACTTTCCGTTACGGCATACCAGTTTATCGACGCGCCGACAAGCATCACGACGCCCGATAAGACAGCCGTAAAACGAACGCCCATCTTATCCAGGATAATACCTGCAAAAATCAGAAAGAAGATAAAAACATTCAAAAATGTTTCCGACCCTTGCATGGTGCCAAAAGCGGTAGAGTCCCATCCGCGGGTTGATTGCATCAAGTCCTTGATAGGCGAAAGTATATCCATAAAGATATAGGAACAAAACATAGCAAAGGACAAAAATAGCAACGCTGTCCAACGGGCTCCCGCCGAATCGCGTAAGGTGTGTAACTTTTCAATCATAATATTGAATACTTTTAATGATGTAATAAATAAAGCAGCAAAGCTACATAAAAAATAAATTTTCTAAAGTATTTCAATCGAAATTTATAGAAAATATTATTTTATTCACTGAATATCAAGCATTATAACACAGATAGAATAAGAAACAAATATTCGAAAAAAGTTCAATATTGTTAACTCGAAGAAGCTTTATTTCGCTCCAAAACAGCAATTCTATTTTAAGAAACGCCTTTTAGTCTTGCTCTCTAAAATCCGATTTTGTTTACTTTTGTATTTCTTTTTCAACATAACACTCAATATTTTATTTTCTAAATATATAAAAATCAAATAAATACATCAAACAAACATAGAATAATCTCAACCTTGGAATTATGGATAACAAGCCTTTTACCTATTGCCGCGCTATATGAATTACGAACGATTACAATTAATTTGCACGGAGGATGGATCAAAAACCGTTGGCTTCGAAGATATTGAAGAACATTATCACTCTATGCACGGCGCAGTAAGCGAATCTATGCATGTGTATATCAATGCCGGATTGAAAGAAATCGTTTTCCGAAAACCAGACAAACATATCCGGTTATTGGAAATAGGGTTCGGCACAGGCTTGAATGCTTATTTAAGCAAACTTTTTGCAGAAAATAATTCCGTTTATTTGGATTATACCACGCTAGAACCCTTTCCTCTACCCGAAAGTATCTACACTTCTTTGAATTATCCTGAAATTGTCAAGGATATTGAAAGTAAAAACTTTCTAAAACTTCATACTTGTGAATGGGAAAAGAAAGTTGTCTTTTCTCCGTTTTTTACATTTCATAAACAGAATGAGAAAGCCGAATTTTTCAATTATCCCAAAAACTATTTCGATCTGGTTTATTTTGACGCTTTTGCGCCTCGTTTCCAATCGGAATTATGGACGCAAAACGTTTTTCAGAAAGTGTATTGTTCCATGAAAAATAACGCCGTATTGACGACTTATTGTTGTAAAGGCGACGTAAAACGCATTTTGCAAAACGTTGGATTCAATATTGAGAAGCTTCCTGGATTTAACGGAAAAAGAGAAATGCTTAGAGGTTGTCGAAATTTTTATGGAAAAGATTTTGAGAGATAAAAATAGTGATTTTGCAGACGGGATTTTTCAAGAATAGTAGCGCTATTTGGTAAAAATTCCGACAAAAAAGAACATTTTTAGACTCAAAATACTTCATAGAAAAATTTTTAGGCAACCTCTTAAGGCTCGGAAATTCTGATATAAAAAAAGACTGCTTATTAAAATCGCAATAGCAGTCTTTCTTTTAGATATAAAATGATAAGGCCTAGCGCATTTTTTCTTTGATACGCGCTTTCTTACCTGTCAATCCTCTCAAATAGAATATTCTAGCTCTACGAACAACGCCTCTTTTATTCACATCTATTTTTTCTATAAATGGAGACGAGAGAGGAAATATTCTTTCCACTCCTACTGTTCCTGAAATTTTTCTCATCGTAAATGTTTCTGTAGAAGCGCTATCTCCCGAACGTTGTAAAACAACGCCTTGAAATTGCTGAATACGTTCTTTATTTCCCTCTTTGATCTTATAGTGGACGGTAATAGTATCCCCTGCTTTAAAATTTGGGAACTCTTTCCGTTCAACCAAATTTTCGACGTATTGTAATAATTCCGGTTTTCCCATGACAAAGTCGTATTTAAAATTTTAATGAATTCTCAGATTAATTTATTTCTTTATTGCATCCACCACGGCTTTAAAAGCTTCGGGATGATTCATGGCCAAGTCTGCTAAGACTTTTCTGTTGAGTTGTATGTTACTTTTATGCAACTCGCCCATAAACACGGAATAGGACATACCATGTATTCTTACTCCGGCATTGATACGATTAATCCATAATTTACGGAATTCACGTTTTTTAACTCGTCTGTCGCGAAATGCGTACTGTTGACCTTTTTCCCATTTGTTTTTGGCAACGGTCCAAACGTTTTTACCTCTTCCCCAATACCCTTTGGTACGGTTTAAAATTTTTTTTCTGCGCGCTCTTGAAGCAACGGCATTGACTGATCTTGGCATAATTTAATTTTTTTTTCGTTTCAGCGGCTGGCGTCCCACCAACTCTTGTAAAGCTGTAAACAATGGTTAATAACTCCTTTTCCTGATGTTAAGCCAATAACATCTCTTTAACTCGTTTTTCGTCATGTACGCTTACCAATCCCGTTTTTGTAAGGTTCCGTTTTTGCGTCGTTTCCTTTTTAGTTAAAATGTGACTGTGGTAAGCATGCTTTCTTTTAATTTTCCCAGCGCCGGTTAAAGCAAATCTTTTTTTGGCGCTCGACTTTGTTTTTAATTTTGGCATTACTTATTTTGATATTTAGTTAATTAAATAAATTTACAATTTATCTTAAGCATCCAAAACCGCTAAGTTAGAGAATTTTTTGATTTTCCTCATACCGCATATTTATTGGGTTTTGATTACTTTTTAGGCGCAATAATCATCAACATTCTTTTTCCTTCCAACTTGGGCATTGTTTCGGGTTTTCCCACTTCCAGCAAGGCTTCGGCAAATTTCAATAAAATAGCTTCCCCTTGTTCCTTGTATACAATGGTGCGGCCCTTGAAAAAAACGTCCACCTTTACTTTGCAGCCTTCTTTCAGAAACTTGATCGCATGATTTAGTTTAAAATTAAAATCATGTTCGTCGGTTTGTGGCCCTAAACGAATTTCTTTTACAACAATTTTAGCTGTTTTGGCCTTCTGTTCTTTTTGCTTTTTCTTAAGTTCATACAAGAACTTTTGATAATCCACAATTTTACAAACGGGAGGGTTGGCTGTCGGCGAAATTTCTACAAGGTCAAGGTCTAAATCCCTAGCCATTTGAATCGCCTCTTTTATGTTATAAATACCCGCCTCAATGTTATCGCCTACAACGCGAACCACAGGGGTATTTATCTTTTCATTTATTTTATGCAGTTCTTCTTTTTGAACAGGGCCTCTTCTCCTTATGGGTTGAAATGATGTTGCTATGGTTATTTCTCCTATTCGTTAAATTTACAACTAATTGTTTGAATTTGATAATATATCCTTTATTTCTTTGTTTATCATTTGTACAAAAGTCTCTATCTTCATGCTGCCTAGATCCCCTTCCCCATGCCTGCGCGCAGAAATACTTTCTTCTTCGCATTCTTTCTCGCCTACAATAAGCATATAAGGAATTTTCTGCAATTCCGCATCACGTATCTTCCTACCAATCTTTTCATTACGATTATCCATCGAGCCCCGCAAGTCAAAATCGGCCAACAAAGATAACACTTTTTTTGCATATTCTTCATATTTCTCGCTAACAGGCAATATAATAAATTGTTCGGGAGTCAGCCATAAAGGAAATTTTCCGGCCGTATGCTCTATCAAAACAGCCACAAATCGCTCCATAGAACCAAAAGGCGCTCTGTGAATCATAACAGGCCTATGTTTTTGATTATCGCTTCCAATATATTCCAATCCAAAACGCTCCGGAAGATTATAATCCACCTGGATAGTTCCTAGTTGCCATTTTCTACCGATAGCATCTTTTACCATAAAGTCTAATTTCGGACCGTAGAAAGCGGCCTCTCCTATTTCTGTTATCGTTTGCAGCCCTCTTTCTTTAGCCGCTTCAATGATAGCGCTTTCCGCTCTTTCCCAGATTTCGTCGCTGCCGATATATTTACTTTTATTTTCAGGATCTCGAAGCGAAACCTGAGTGATAAAATCCTTGAAATCTAACGTTTTGAAAATATAGAGAACGATATCTATTACCTTACAAAACTCTTCTTTCAGTTGCTCGGGCATACAAAAAATATGCGCGTCATCCTGAGTAAATCCCCTTACTCGAGTTAAACCATGCAATTCTCCGCTTTGCTCATAACGGTAAACCGTTCCGAATTCAGCCAATCGAATAGGCAAATCTTTGTAAGAATGTGGTTTACTAGCATAAATCTCGCAGTGGTGAGGACAATTCATCGGTTTTAACAAGAATTCTTCCCCTTCTACGGGAGTTGTTATCGGTTGAAAAGAATCTTTTCCATATTTTTCATAATGTCCGGACGTCTTATATAAATTCACATTTCCGATATGAGGCGTAACAACTTGGCTATAACCATATTCGCGTTGAACTTTCTTCAGGAAATTTTCAAGACGCTCGCGCAATGCCGCTCCCTTGGGTAGCCAAAGCGGTAATCCCTGTCCTACATTTTGAGAAAAAGTAAACAATTCCAACTCTTTACCTAATTTCCTATGGTCGCGTTTTTTCGCTTCTTCCAAAAGAACCAAATAATCATCCAACTCCTTTTTCTTCGGGAAAGAAATCCCATAAATCCGCGTAAGCTGCTTGCGACTTTCATCGCCTCTCCAATAAGCGCCTGCAATGTTTAATAACTTCACTGCTTTTATAGGCGAAAAATCAGGTAAATGAGGTCCTCTACATAAATCGACAAAATTACCGGATTCGTAAAAGGTGATGGTTCCATCTTCCAGGTCGTTAATTAATTCTAACTTATACTCGTCGCCTTTTTTCGTAAAATAATCCAGCGCCTCGGTTTTGCTCGCTTCCCGTCTTACCAAAGGATGTTTGGCCGCAACAAGTTCCAGCATTTTACTTTCTATTTCCGGAAAATCGTCTGATGAAATAGTATAATTTCCAAAATCAATATCATAATAAAATCCGTTTTCTATAGAAGGACCTATCCCGAACTTAACGCCAGGATAAAGAATTTCTATAGCCGCCGCCATCAAGTGAGCAGATGTATGCCAAAATGTATCCTTTCCTTCCGGATCGTTCCATGTAAATAATTGAAAATTGCAATCCTCAAATATAGGCCGATTTAAATCCCACACTTGTCCGTTTATTTTGGCGGACAATACATTGCGGGCAAGTCCTTCGCTGATACTTTTTGCAATATCAAGCGACGTAATTCCCGCATCATAAGAACGAACAGAACCATCGGGAAGAGTGATACGTATCATAAAATTTCTTATTTAAATACACAATAACATATTAGTATACACCTGAATAAATATTTCCTAGATAGGAATTTTCAGGTCGACAAAGTTACAAAAAATAATTGGTTATTTCTTTCATTAAGAGATAACAGATAACTTAAATTTAAAGATTATTCATTCGCAAAAAATTTGTCTTAGAGGTTGTCTGAAAATTTTTCTATGAAGTATTTTGAGCCTAAAAATGTTCTTTTTTGCCGGAGTTTTTACCAAATAGCGTTACTATTCTTAAAAAAAACGTCTGCAAACTCGCTATTTTTATCTCTTAAAATCTTTTCCATAAAAATTTAGACAACTTCTAATATATTCTTTATCACCCTGATTTTTATCAAAAGTTTCCACTCCCCAAAAAACATTCGCAAAGTAGCTTCCCTTAGCTCTCAGGGTCTTTTTCATAAAATTTAAATAGCTCTAATAATCAATTTAAAAAATATTTTAGTTATCTTTGTAAGGTGTTGATTTATGTCCCAGACTTCCTAATCCGTTAAAAATATTCAATTTAAAAACATGAATTTCTTAAAATTTTTTCTCTCAATTGCAATATTTTACGTTTTCATAGCTAAAATCGAGGCTCAGGAAACAAAACTTTTTGTTATATCTACCTATGATTATAAAGAAGCCTTAGCGAAAGATAGGAACCGGCCGGGCAAAGACAGCGATAAGCATCCTTACGATTTCCTTGTCGCTACTGTCGACAGCAAAAAAAATTATACTATTGAACAAGTTTCCGGCTATCATGAAGGGGTTCTAAAAACTTACAAACGGCGCAATACTTTGTTATTTGTACATGGCGACGGAGCTAATATGGACGAACTAATCCCATTAATGAGTCAAGTACCTGATCTTTACAATGTAAATGTTATTCTTTTTGCATGGCCGGCGCAGGAAATAAGAGGGTTTTTCGGCATTCCCAATTATAACCAGGCAAAAAAGAATGCATCATATGTCTTCGACTCTTTTATCCATACCATTAATCATATTCGAAATTGCGACAGCGTGAAGCAAGGAAACATAACTTTAATGTTTCATAGTTTAGGGAATTTATTCGCCAGGCAATATGCACACTATATAGTTAACAATATTAACGAATCTGTTTTTTTTGACAATATAATACTGAATGCGCCTGCCGTAATAAGCGAAAATCATGAAATTTGGACAGATGCGCTTGCTTTAAAAGCTAAAAAAAATGTATTTTTGAATTTTAATAAAAACGATAGGACTTTGAAGGCTACTGATTTTTTTATCGAACATCAGGATTTGTTGGGCAAGGACATAAAAACGCCCTATGCAAATAACATCAATTATATTGACTTTTCCGAGACGCTCAAAGCAGCTACTTCATATAATGATTCTCATACCTATTTTATTGATGTAGTGCCTTATCAAAATCAAAAAGTCAAAAATTATTATCATGCCATTATCAATGGGGAAATTTTCAATGTAAATGGCGATGTCGTTTTTTGTCAGGACACGCTTGCTCCCAATATTTTTGAATTTAAAAATTAAATTATCTTGTGTCATTAATACATTATTCCATCATAATAAAGTTCAACTAAGTTTTTGATACATGGTAGATATAATACACCTTATACAATACAACGAAGCAGAAAAGATTTTGTTCAACAACGAACAAATTTCTTTGTCAAAAGATACGGAAAAGAAAATTGAAGATTGTTTTAACTTTCTTCAATCCTTTGCTAGTGACAAAGTTATATATGGTATTAACACCGGATTTGGCCCGATGGCGCAGTACCGGATTGATGATAACTCTTTGCTTGAACTTCAACACAATATCATCCGAAGCCATTCTACAGGCGCAGGTAATCCCCTTCCCGACTTGTATGTAAGAGGCGCCATGTTGGCGCGTTTGGGAACTTTTATCCAAGCGCAATCAGGCGTTCACCCCGAACTTACTCAATTGCTTATTGAATTCATAAATAGAGGTATTTACCCGCTTATTCCTGAGCATGGAAGCGTTGGGGCCAGCGGCGATTTAGTGCAATTAGCCCATATCGCTCTAACATTGATTGGCGAAGGCGAAGTCCATTACAAAGGCGAATGGCGCGCCACAACCGATGTTTTGAAGGAAGAAAATCTGAAACCCTTTACGCTTCGCTTGCGTGAAGGATTAGCCCTGACCAATGGCACTTCGGTAATGACGGGAATTGGTTTGGTAAATTCGATTTACGCTAAACGTTTGCTGAATTGGGCGGTTTTATCGTCGGTGATGATGAACGAAATAGCTTCTTCTTATGACGATTTGATGTCGGAAACTCTGAATGAGACAAAACGGCACGACGGCCAAAAAGAAATTGCCCGCGCCATGAGAGAAATTTCTTTAGGAAGTAAATGCCTACGCAAACGCGAAAATATACTTTACAATCCTGCCCAGAACGCCGAAAAAATATTCAAACACAAGGTACAAGCCTATTATTCATTACGCTGTGTTCCACAAATATTAGGTCCTGTGTTGGATACGCTGAAAAATACCATTTCAGTCCTTACAAATGAAATGAATTCGGCCTGCGATAATCCTATTGTTGACCCTGAAACACAAAATGTATACCATGGCGGGAACTTCCACGGCGATTATGTTTCGTTTGAGATGGACAAATTAAAAATTGCCGTTGCCAAACTGACTATGTTGGCCGAACGTCAACTGAATTACTTGTTTCATGATCGTATTAACGAAATTCTTCCGCCTTTTGTAAATTTGGGCGTGCTTGGATTGAATTATGGTTTACAAGCGTCTCAATTCACAGCCACTTCAACCACGGCGGAATGCCAAGTTTTGTCGAACCCTATGTATGTACACAGCATCCCTAATAACAACGACAATCAAGACGTGGTAAGCATGGGAACCAATTCGGCATTATTGACCAAAACAGTGATAGATAATTCTTATCAGGTAATGTCCATTCATTTTATGGCGTTGGTACAAGCCATTGACTATTTGAAAATTCAAAATCAATTATCGGAAAAAACACGTAATATTTACGACGAAATACGCGCTTTCTTTCCCGTATTTATTAAAGATACGCCCAAATACAAGGAAATCGCTCAAATGAAGCAGTATTTAATGAATCAAGACTTAAATTACATCAAAATATAAATATGTCACTCAACGCATTGTTAATGTTGATAGTTCGTGACGAATGCAGCAAAATATAAAGATAATACTCAAAACTTTTTAAACATGGAAAATCAATACGCTTATGTAACTAAACTTGACGTACTGTTCAAGCATTTGGAACAAATTGATACTCCAGAAATAGTGGCTGAATGTACCGACAAATGGTTTAACCAAACACTGACAAAAGTCAACGACAGTGTTGTGAGGCTTGGTATCGTAGAGGGCGAGTACCATTGGCATAAACACGATACTGACGATGAATTCTTTTTTGTACTTGAGGGACAATTGCTAATTGACCTTGAAGACCGTACGATTGAATTAAATCCTTTTCAAGGAACAACTATCACAAAAGGGATAATGCATCGTCCACGAGCCCTTAAGAAAACAGTGATGTTAATGGTCGAAACATGCGCAATTCAACCAACAGGAAATTAAAATTCGATTTTTTCAAGAATATAAATAAAATAATAACCATAAAAAAAGTCCCTCTTTGGACAGTTTTCCCCTTTTTGGGGGAACGGAAAGGGGGCTGGGGCTTAAGATATGAAATACGCATTGGTAACAGGTGGTTCAAGAGGTATAGGACGCGCTGTTTGTCTTCAATTGGCCGATATGGGTTACCCTGTTCTCATCAATTATTCGTCGAACAAAGAAGCGGCTCTGGAAACCAAACAAATGGTCGAAGCCAAAGGCGTAACTGCCGAACTGTTGCCTTTCAATGTGGCCAATGTGGACGAAGTGGATAAAGTCTTGAATGGTTGGTCGGAACAACACCTAGACGATTATATTGCTATATTGGTGAACAATGCGGGGATACGCCAAGACACCATGATGGTTTTTATGCAAAATGAACAATGGAGTAATGTAATCGATACCAATTTAAACGGATTTTTTTACGTTACCCGCCGTTTGTTAAAAGATATGATCACCAAACGCTATGGACGTATTATAAACATCGTTTCTCTTTCAGGACTAAAAGGCTTGCCGGGACAAACCAACTATTCTGCCGCCAAAGCCGCCGTAATTGGCGCCACCAAAGCATTGGCGCAAGAAGTGGGTAGTCGAAAAATCACTGTTAACGCAGTAGCGCCGGGATTTATTTCCACCGATATGACCAAAGATTTGGACGAAAACCAATTAAAGGCAATGGTTCCTGTGGGTCGTTTCGGGAAACCCGAAGAAGTGGCCGCTTTGGTTGGTTTCTTGGCTTCGGAACAGGCCGCCTATATTACAGGCGAAGTCGTTTCTATCAATGGCGGACTTTATTCTTAATATCGAAAACGTTAAAAACAAATGAAGTATCCACAAGCTTCACAGCATATTTAATGCTTTAATAAAAGTGAAATAAAAAATAATAAGGAGAAAAGATTGTTGACGATAAGTTTCTAATTTTTTATTCTTCACTTACGAAGGAGTTTATAAATTTAAAAATATGAAAAGACGCGTAGTTATTACTGGCATGGGAATTTATTCCTGTATCGGGAAAAATTTGGAAGAAGTTACGCAATCCTTATACAATGGAAGATCAGGCATTGGGATAGACCCCGCGCGTAAAGGATACGGGTACCGTTCCCTGCTGACAGGTATCGTAGAAACGCCTGTATTAAAAGGCGTCCTAGACAGGCGTTTGCGTATCGGCCTGGCTGAGCAAGGCGAGTATGCCTATATGGCAACTGTAGAAGCTTTTAAAAATACGGAAATCGATATGGATTACCTCGAAAAGAATGAAGTTGGAATTCTGTATGGAAACGATTCTTCGGCAAAAGCTGTTATCGAAGCCAATGACATCGTCCGTGAAAAAAAAGACACTACTTTACTTGGATCAGGGGCTATTTTTCAATCCATGAATTCAACTGTAACCATGAATCTTTCAACCATCTTCAAACTGAAAGGCGTAAATATGACCATTAGCGCAGCTTGCGCCAGCGGTTCTCATTCCATAGGGTTGGGATATATGTTCATTCAAAATGGCATGCAAGATATGGTTTTGTGCGGAGGCGCACAAGAAACAAATGCTTACTCTATGGGAAGTTTCGATGCTTTGAGCGCTTTTTCTATCCATATGGATGAACCGACCAAAGCTTCCCGTCCATTCGACAAGGGAAGAGATGGTTTAGTTCCCAGCGGAGGCGCCGCCAGTCTGATACTTGAAGAATATGAACACGCCGTAAAACGCGGCGCTAATATTTTGGCAGAAATAATAGGGTATGGAATTTCTTCTAACGGCGCTAATATTTCGCAACCCAGCGATATAGGCTGTTTTATAGCCATGGAACGCGCATTGAAAGATGCCGGCGTTTCGGCTAAAGACATTGATTATGTGAATGCGCATGCCACCTCTACGCCACAAGGCGATATGTATGAAGCAATGGCTATTGACAGGTTATTCGGCAATTCGCATCCGTTGGTCAGTTCTACTAAATCTATGACAGGACACGAATGTTGGATGGCCGGCGCCAGCGAAATTCTTTATTCGATTTTGATGATGCAAAATTCATTCGTCGCGCCCAATATTAATTTCGAAACGCCTGACGAATTTTCTGCCAAATTGAATATTGCCGCCACTCGCGTGGACAAAGATATTAATATGTTTTTATCTAATTCCTTCGGCTTTGGTGGAACAAACAGCGCGTTAGTCATAAAGAAAATATAAGAAAAAACCACAAAGAAAAGTATTAAACCTTTGTGATACTTTGTGAAAACCCTTAATGTTCCTTCGTGGTAAAAAAAACCACAAAGGAACTCAAAGAAAGAATAAACCTTTCGTGGTAAAAATAATTTGACTATACTAAAATAACAAAACAATAAAAACAATGAATAGAGAAGAAATCGTACAAATTGTAAACAATTTTTTGGTTGAAGAAATTGAAGTTGATCCTGAAAAACTAACGGAAGAGGCTTCGTTAAAAGACGACGTAGGCGTCGACAGCCTTGATTTTGTGGATATCGTGGTAATTGTGGAACGCAACTTCGGCTTCAAAATCAATCCGGAAGAAATGGCGGGCGTTGATACGCTTGGCAAATTCTACGATTATATTGAAAGCAAAGTGAAGGATAAATAATGGCAATGGCGCTTGAAAAAACGAAGGATTGGACAGGCGTTACCGGCGGCAGTACATTTGGACAAAAAGCATTATTGTTTTTATTCCACTTTCATAATGTTACCGTCGGATATGTTATTTTAGCTCTTGTCGTTCCGTTCTATATGCTGTTGGGACGAAAAGGCTATTTAGCCATTTATAGGTATTTTCGCAAACGTCACCATTATTCCTCGTTCAAAGCCTTTTACAAAACTTATCTGAACCATTTTGTTTTTGGGCAATGTATGCTCGACCGTTTCGCCGTTTATGCCGGCAGACGGAATTTTTTCAAAATGGAAATAACCGGTAACGAAAATTTTAAAAGGCTTTTAGATTCTGAGAAAGGTTTTATTATCGCCAGTTCGCACGTAGGAAATTTTGAGTTGAGCGGATATCTGCTGAAGCAAGACAAAAAACGCATCAATGCGCTTATTTTTGACGGAGAAACAAAAGAAGTGATGGAAAATCGGATGAAGGCATTGAATTTGAATAATGTGAATGCAATTCCTGTCTCCAATGATATGTCGCACATTTTTGCCATTAATGAAGCTCTTTCAGAAGGACAAATTGTAAGTATGCCTTGTGATCGTAATTTTGGAAGCCCTAAAAGTATCGAATGCGATTTTTTGGATGGTAAGGCCGATTTTCCGGCAGGCGCCTTTAGTTTGGCCGTTCATTTCGATGTTCCGGTATTAACAGTTTTTGTAATCAAGAAAAATGTTTCTAAATATTGCGTATATGTAAAGCCATTGAAGGAAAGCAATGCAACGGAATACGGCAAACGGGAGAAAGTAAACCAATTGGCAAAATCATTTGCAAAAGAACTCGAAATCATTGTAAGGAAATATCCCGAACAATGGTTCAACTTTTATAATTTTTGGAAATAATAAACCTCAAAGGCACTCAAAGGATATTCACAAAGAGACACAAAGAAAAAATATACTTAGTGAAAACCCTTAGTGTTACTTTGTGGTAAAATAATTAACCTCAAAGGCGCTCAAAGGATATTCACAAAGAGGCACAAAGAAAAAATAAACGTAGTGATACTTAGTGAAAACCCTTAGTGTTACTTTGTGGTAAAATAATTAACCTCAAAGGCGCTCAAAAGATATTCACAAAGAGACACAAAGAAAAAATATACTTAACGATACTTAGTGAAAACCCTTAGTGTTACTTTGTGGTAAAATAATTAACCTCAAAGGCGCTCAAAGGATATTCACAAAGAGGCACAAAGAAAAATAAAACTTAGTGTTACTTCGTGGTA
>JAVBLV010000106.1:0-21799 GCA_031553195.1 Bacteroidales bacterium | reverse complement strand
AAGATAAAAACTCAAGTAGAAGCATGGCAAACAGCCAGAAATAATAAGAACGCCAAAATCAATTGGCAGTTCACAACGGAGAGTGCACGGGTTAAACTAAGGAGGCTTTATCCGACTTTAGAGGAGTGACGAGACACTAGCTCAGAACTAAATTTTCTTCTTGAACTAATCAACAAACTCATACGAAAGTTAAGGGGCAATAAATCACAAATAAGAAAAATTATAAAACAATGACTCATAATCTGAGGACGTCTCTGTTGGGCTGAGGCTCAGGCCTCAGTTCCGTTGTCAAGGCCAGTAATTTTTATCCAGCCTTGTAAAGTATAGGCATAATCCAATCCCTGCACTTTTTTGCCCCAGCTCTACGCGGCTCAAAGGGTCTGTTGGGCAGAAACTCCAACCTCAGTCCAATTATCGATACAGGTTAAACCTGCCTCAGGCACAGCATGAGGCGAACGGAAAAGAAGAATTATAACTTTTTCTATTCGTCATTTTTCATCGAAGTCCGGCTGTTGATAGTGGTTAATCCTACAAGGCGGTCATAGATATCGCCCGGCCTCCTGTAATACACATAGATTACATAATCATTCTCGGTTTCCACATGGTTGCCCTCCAGTGCGCTTTCGTCTCCGATTGTGGAATTAACCGCTTTGAACAATACCTGATAATTATAATATCCTTGTTTTAAATATAGAGCCGCTATATAAGCGTTATATTGTTCCAAATAAGTCATTTTACTGTTATCATTCAGATACCAGTCGGTAAGTTGTCCGACTATATAAAACCCGCCGTCCAAACGAGGCGCGCTCGCGGGAAGTATAAAATGCACCCATCCGTAATCGCCTTCCGTATTACTATTGGCCGGATTGCCGCTATTAATAGGATTTTCGGCATGGATTTTAAATTTGCCATTAATATCATCGTCATAAGAATATGACAGTTTAGATTTATCTTTCTCGGGCAAAAGATAAATTTGGGTTGCGCCTTCCAGAAATTCGATCTTTTCAACAAAACGGGAACGGATTTTAATGTTTTTAATATCAACTACGCGGAATTCATTTCCGCCGTTAAAGAAATTTTCGGGCGCCCATATATAATCATAGGTATTCCCCCTTACGGAATAGAGCTTCATTTTTCGAGTCTGATCCCGTCTGTTGTTTTGTTGAGCATATACCTTTACATACTCCTTAGGCTCGGCAAAATAAAAGCTGCTCATAGGCGTAACACTTAACTGCAACTCTTGTTGTTGCCGACGAAATTCAACGTTGGAACTCACTTTTACCTCGCCGATAACGCCCATCCCCTCTTCCTTAACCATAAACCGCTTTGTAAATACAGGATTATCCTCGTCGTCTTCAGAATAAACAATAAGAATATAATTCCCCGATACTTTCAGCTTAGACATATCGTCGGGAATTGTTTCATAATAATTCACATAACGTTGAATGGTATTGAACGAATACTGCTTATTCGTAATAGGATAACTATCAAATCCGTCCAGATATTGGCTGAGTTTCAATTCCGAAGGTTCCCATTCAGCCGTACAATGCTGTATTTTGTACCGGTAAGGCGCAAACTGCCCGTCTAATTCATCGAATTGAAGAAGCAACTTCTCTTTCGTTCCCAAATTAAGAACCGGTAAAGACATATCCGCCCCGACAGGCGCCAGAATAATAGTCTTGATCTTATCGCTAAAAACCTGTTCCTCTATTACAGAAGATGAATTCTGAGCCATAGCAGGAAAAGACAGTATTATCCATAAAATAAAAGCAAGGTTGTATGATTTTTTCATGGTATTCTGATGTTTATAAAGTTCATAATATAAACAAACGTTAAAAATATGATGTATTATGAACGTTTAAAATTTATGGTTTATGGTTTATTACCCAAATGGACAATTATTTTCCATTTTATTCGGAGTTGCCTCATGAGATCGCTTCGCTAAGTTGAACGTCCCATTTTCAATTAGAAAAATAAAATAGTTCCGGCTCTTTTCTTGTTGTCGCATAAGCCGATATAAATTTCCTCCCTGCTATTTTATATAACAGTCCGCCGAAACGGCGCGCTTTTTGCGGACAAACTTGAATGCAATGGGCGCATGAAATACAGCGCGTTTTATCCGTTTTTCTAGGTTGTTCCAAACTAATAGCCTGTGCAGGACACGCTTTTACGCATATTCCGCATTGGTTGCAACGACGGTTCCCCGTGGGTTTTAAAGGAATGCTTTTTGCTTCCTTGTAAGGATTATTTCCTTTTACTGTAATCCCTGACAAGGAAGCTAAATTTTCACATTTTTCATACAATGCCACAATCGCTTTTCCGAACTCCACGGCCTTACCCTTATCTTGTTTGTCCGGCCTTCCATTAGCTACCAAAGGAAATATAGAATGTTCCGCAACAAAAGCGCCTCCCGAAATCACTTTGAAACCATTATTTTCTACAATATTTTTTAATTCCAATAGAGCGTCGTCATATTCCCTGTTCCCATATACAACCACAACAACGGCAGGCGTTTGCTTTCCTCTGAATTTATTCAAAGCCTCAACTACTATAGATGGAACCCTTCCGGAATATACCGGAACGCCGAATGCCGTCAATTCATTGTCAACAAAATTGATTTCGTTATCTTGGCCTTGTAGGATATCATATTTTTCAATAGAAACAGCGTTAATGCCTCCGGCAATAGATTCCATAATCTTTTTCGTATTGCCTGCGGGACTAAAATAAATCAAATTCGCTTTATCTACTTTCATTTTTTCTAATTATTCCGTAACCACACGAATATGTTTGCATAACCTCTCCCCTATTTCAGTTATATTATAGAAAAAATTCCATTTTAGATATTTCAACCGCAAGGCTTGTTAAGAAGGCGCAAGATTGCCAATACTTTACGCCCTTTGCGAAAATATCATATTTTTCCGGTTTCGTTAATATAAAAATTCTTGACGCCCGCTTATTCTCTGTCGAGTTAATCCAAACGCGCAGAACCTATTCGTTCAAATCTTCAATTACTATTTACGACATTATTTCTTCTAATTCCGCAACCGTCTTAGGTATCGGCTTTCCTAAAACCCGGGCGCCGGTTTTTTCTACCAATATGTCGTCTTCTATTCTAATGCCGCCGAAGTCCTTATAAGATTCTAATTTTTCGAAATTAATATAGTTTTTAGCTGTTTTTTCTTCTCTCCATTTATCGATAAGAGCCGGAATAAAATAAATCCCCGGTTCGTTGGTTAAAACAAATCCGGTTTGCAACTTTCGTCCCAAGCGTAAAGACGCCAATCCGAACTGAGTGGATCGTTGCACTTCATTATCATAACCGACATAATTTTCACCATAATTTTCCATATCATGAACATCCAATCCCATCATATGCCCCAATCCGTGCGGCATGAATAAAGCATGGGCGCCGGCGGCAACCGCTTCGTCTATGTCGCCTCTCATCAAACCTAAGTCTTTTAATCCCGATGCAATTACTTTGCACGATTTCAAATGAACTTCTTTGTAGGTAATTCCTGCTTTGATATTCTTGGTTGCAGTAAGATTGGCGTCCAATACAATTTCATAAATATCTTTCTGACGATTATCGAATTTTCCCCCAACAGGAACGGTGCGAGTGATATCGCTGCAATAATGCATATCCGTTTCGCAACCGGCGTCGGTAAGCATTAAACGGCCTTTTTTCAATTTATTGCCGTGATAATGATTATGAAGCGTTTGTCCGTTAATGGTCAAGATAACCGGAAAAGAAACCGGACCGCCATGTTCCAATGCAATTCCTTCGATTTTTCCGGCTATTTCATATTCAAAAACGCCTTGTTTAGACATTTTCATTGCAGTGGTATGCATTAAATAAGCCGTTTCCATAGCCTTTTCAATTTCGGCAATTTCTTCACCGCTTTTGATGGAACGTTGTTTTACGCAAGCCTTTATTAAATCTATAGAAACATAATTTTTTAACCCGCTATTTTTAATTCCCAGCAGTTTTGCCAATTGCATCTGATTTTCGGCGCGATAAGGGGGAAGGATATGAATTCTTCTTCCTTTGGCAATGGCGTCGTTTATCATGGATTGTAACTTTGAGAAACCGTCGGATTTTTTCACGCCGACAGAAGCCGCCAATTGTTTGATTTTAGGGAGATCGCCCATCCAAATAATATCATCCATGCTAGCATCTTCACCGAAAATCCAGTCGTCTCCCGATTCGCAATCCAACGCTCCGAATAAATCCGGTTGTTTAAGTCCGAAAAAGTAAAGAAACGTGCTATCCTGCCTGAATGAGTATGTATTGGAAGGATAATTAAAAGAAGCTTCCGTATTGCCTTGTATTAAGATCAATCCCGTTTTTATATCTTTACGTAATTGTTCTCTGCGTTTTATATAGATTTCTTTTGAAAACATATATTTTATTTTTTAGTGAATTATGAATTAAGTAAATAGAAAATGTAATTTTGAGGTTAAATTCCATAAATAATCGAAACCCTTTCCAAACTCAGTGAATTATATGGATATATTTTATTTTCGTCAAAATATCAATAAATTCCTCCGCTTCACTTGTTCGTTCCTCTTTCATTTTGGTCGAAATGGCGAAACATTTATATTTTAATTTAAAGCTTAGGAACGTTTTTCAATATTTCCATAGTATGATCCCAAAACATTTGCACGGTTTTAATCTGAATGCGTTCGCTGGGCGAATGTACGCCTCTTAATGTGGGACCGTACGAAATCATATCCATTCCCGGATATTTTTCGCCGATTAAACCACACTCCAACCCCGCATGTATGGCCCTAACCACAGGTTCCTTTTTAAATAACTTTTTATACGCATCGACAGCTATATGAAGAATTTTAGAATTAGGATTAGGAGACCAACCCGGATAACCGTCTCCATGTTCTACCTCTGCGCCAATCAAAAGGAAAGTAGCTTCCACTTTTTGCGCCGCCGCATGTTTTTCCGATTCCAAAGAACTCCGTTGGCTGGTGGCAATACGAATATAATCGCCGTCCATTTTGATAGAAGCCAGATTGGTAGACGTCTCGACAAAATTAGGAATTTCGCGCGACATGGCTAAAACGCCGTGCGGACAAGCATAAAGAGCATTTAATAAATTGAATTGAGTTTTTTCATCTATCAAAAAAGAAGGGTTCTGAGCAGGTTCGCAAGTTATGTGTAATTCTTTCTCCGTACTGCGAAATTCGTATTGGACTTCTTTTTGAAATGCGTCTACATAGGCTTTGAAAGCGACAACGTTTTCATTCGGAACCATCACAATGGCAAACGCTTCCCGCGCAATAGCGTTACGCAAATTTCCGCCGTCAAATTCAGCCAAACGTATTTTCAAATCTTTGGCGGTATTCCAAAGCAAACGATTTAGAATTTTATTAGCGCATCCCAAGCCTTTATTAATATCATCTCCGGAATGTCCTCCATTTAAACCGCTAACCTTTACTTTAAATGAAGCGGCCTGAGAAATAGGAGTCTCTCTTTCATATTTTATTTTCGCCGTAGTGTCGATTCCCCCTGCGCAACCAATAAAAATCTCACCTTCGTCTTCCGAATCCAAATTCAGTAGAATCCGGCTTTTCAACCAATCGGATTTTAATGCAAACGCTCCCGATAATCCGGTTTCTTCATCCACGGTAAATAAACATTCCAAAGGGCCGTGAACCATTTCTTTTGCAGACAAAACGGCCAAAGCAGCAGCAACGCCAATGCCGTCGTCCGCGCCCAAAGTAGTTCCGTCAGCCGTCAGCCATTCTCCATCAATCACAGGCGTTATAGCATCTTTTTCAAAATCAAAAGCTTTATCATTATTCTTTTCGCATACCATGTCCGTGTGGCATTGCAAACATGTCCATGCGCGATCTTCCATTCCTTTTGAGGCCGGTTTACGAATCAGTACATTTCCTATTTTATCGCGCAATGTTTCCAGTTCATGCTTCTTTCCAAAGTCCATGAGATATTCGACTATCTTCTCTTCTTTTTTAGAAGGACGAGGGATTTGCAAAATTTCTTCAAAATAGTTCCAAACTATTTCGGGTTGTAAGTTTTTCAATAAATGTGACATAATTATGCGTATTTTTGTATTTGAATTCAGAATGATTTGAGTCTTCAAAAATAAGTAAAAAAACGAGAAAATGTTCATTTTTCGATGAAAAGATTTTAAATAAGATAATAAGTAAATTCTTGTTTCATTTGTATATTTTCCTCATTGCTTAAAACCTTATGGACATAAACCATACGCCAATCTTTTTTTGCAGATGAAATAACCATAAGGCAAAGGCGTCTTATTAAAATGAAAAACGAAAGAATGAAAAGGTAAAAAAGTATGAATAAGGGAATGGTAAATTTTGAAATTGAGCGTTTATAATCTTTAAAAATTTCTAAAGTTAGAAGGAGAATTAGCAACTAGTAATTGGTAATGAGGAATCAACTTAAACTTTAAGTCATGAGCTATAAACTATAAACCATTTTATCCAGTTATTCGATAATTCAATTATTCAAATAAACATCAACCATTTTCAACTTTCAATTCTCAATCGAACAAGTTTGACCGGAATACAAAATCAAAAAATGAACACGTGAAAAAAGGATGGGAAACTGTAACTTTTCTTTTAAAAGAGAGTATAAGAAATGAAATATCATTCAAAAAAGGATATGATAATACATTCGAAATAAGTTTCTTAAAAAAAAGAAAAAATAAAGATTCAGAATTTCAAAAAAAAATTCGTAATATTGCTGCCTAAAATCAGAGACACTGTAGATTATGCTGACAAAACTATCAAAAAAAATTGTGATTTTTTCTTTGTTGTTTATATTTGGTTATCAAACAACTAAGGCGCAAGATTTTCTTCTTTCCCAATTTTATGCCAATCCTTTGTATTTGAACCCTGCTTTAGCTGGGTCGGTAGTATGTCCTAGGGTTTCTTTGGGATACAGAAATCAATGGCCGTCGGTGCCAGGCGCTTTTGTTACATTTACAGGGTCTTACGATCAATATTTCGACGCCATTTCGGGGGGGATCGGCGTTTTCTTATCTACAGATGAACATGGCGCCTTCCGGTCCAGCACCGGTTCCTTAATGTATGCATACAGACTGCAGGTTTCAAAAAGTTTTTTTATCAGCGCCGCTTTAAAAGCCTCATTTGTAAATGAATATTTAGATTGGAATAGTTTAACCTTTCCCGATCAAATAGATCCTACATATGGTTTCATCAGTGGAATTTCATCTGCTCAAATGCCGGATAATACAAATATTTTTTATGCTGATTTCGGCGGAGGAATTGTCGGATATACGGACTACTTTTATGCGGGCGCGGCATTTGACCACATAACAAGCCCAAGTCAAGGATTTTATGGGGTTGCCAAACTCCCTATGAAAATAACGGCTCATGCGGGAGGACTTATTAATGTGGCCCCTGAAAAAAGAAGAACTTCAACTTTAGGCTTGAAAAGTCCGGTGATATCGCCCAATGTAATTTATCAACACATGCTCAATTTCAACTATCTAAACTACGGACTTTATTTAGATTGGATGCCGATCATTATAGGAGTATGGTTCAGACAAGGATTTGAAAATCCGGATGCTTTCACTTTTTTAATAGGGGTGCAGCAGCCTTCATTTAAGATCGGTTACAGTTATGACTTGACGATTTCCGGTTTGTCAAATCAAACAGGAGGTTCGCATGAGGTAACTTTGGGATTCCAATTCCCATGCCCTGCAAAAAAGAAGAAAGTGAAGACAATACGTTGTCCGTCTTTCTAGAAGTAATCAAAATTATAGAATTAAGTTTAAAACACAGAACACATTACAAAACTATTGAAGTATGAAAAATCTAAAAGCAATTTACCTCTTAGCATTTTTGATTGTTCTTTTTGCTTCCTGTTCAAAAACGCCTCAATCAGAAACTACAGGGTGGTATTATAATGATCCTGAATGGGGAGGATTTGAAGTGACTTCTCCCGATGAACTAAGGGTAGGCCCTGGTTTGGTTTTTATTGAAGGGGGAACTTTTGTTATGGGAAGAACTCAGGACGATATAGCCTACGAATGGGATAATGTAGAACATAGAGTAACCGTTTCTTCTTTTTTCCTGGACGAAACAGAAGTGCGAAATGTAGATTATAGGGAATTTATTTATTGGCTAACCAGGATTTACGGAGAAGAGTTTCCTGAAGAAGTAAGAAAAATGTATCCCGACACCGCAGTGTGGAGAAATAAGTTAGCCTATAATGAAAAAATGGTTGAACATTATTTCCAAAACAATGCTTATAACGATTACCCTGTTGTGGGAGTTAGTTGGGAACAAGCGACAGAGTATTGCAAATGGAGAACAGACAGGGTAAATGAGAAAACAATGGTGGATCATGGCATTCTGAACATGGATGCGGCCGAGGTCAGACCTGATAATTATTTCCAAACGGATACGTATATATACGGTTTATACAACGGCGATGTTCTGAATGAATTGACCAATTTAGATCCAAGGGTAGAAGGCGAACCCCGTAAAGTGCGTTGGGACGATGGAATTTTATATACTAAATATCGTTTACCCACCGAAGCTGAATGGGAATTTGCCGCTTGGGGTTTAATTGGAAATACCATTGGCGAAAGACAGATTGAACGTAGAATTTATCCCTGGAATGGAAATGTTGTCCGTTCGAACCAAAAGAAAACATACGGCGAATTATTAACTAATTTTAAACGCGGAAGAGGCGATAATATGGGGATTGCCGGAGATTTGAACGATGAATTTGACTATACGTCCCCCGTACGTTGGTATTATCCCAACGACTATGGCTTGTATAATATGGCCGGAAATGTTAGCGAATGGTGTATGGATGTTTATAGAAAACTCTCTCCCCAAGATGTCGCCGACCATAATCCCTTCAGAGGAAATGTATACAAAACAACAACCATTGAGAATGAAGAAATTGTCATGGACGAAAAAACAGGGAAAATTGTTTACAAAAACGAAGAAGACAATTTCAACCGACGCAATTATAAACAAGCCGACAATATCAATTACTTGGACGGGGATTACGCATCTTCTATTCCGGATGGAAGCAGTTGGTTGCCTAGCGGAGAAGAAAGCCCAGAATTAATGGAAAAATTAAATAATCCCGACAGCGTTACAACTTTAGTATATAACAGAAGTACATCATTGATTTCGAATAAAACCAGAGTTATAAAAGGCGGATCATGGAAAGACAGAGCATATTGGCTAAGTCCAGGCAACAGACGTTACCTTGATCAAAGGCAAGCTACAGACTGGATCGGATTCCGTTGCGCCATGGATAAATTGGGCGGTTCTACAATGGGAAGATAAAATGAAATAATGATCCCTTGATCAAAAAAGAGAGATTGCTTAGAACAGGCAATCTCTTTTTGTTTATCGAAAACAGTAAAATATTTTCGGTAAAAGTATCCTCTGTTTTTTTCGCTATGAATATGTATCTTTGCCTGAAGAAAATATTTGCGTTTTTTAATTAGCTTATTGAATTTCAACCAAAATTTTACTCGCCTGGAAATAAATTATCTATCAGAGTTTAATTATGGACTCATTGAGCTGGGTTCCTTTCAAATAGTTATTTTCAATGGCGCGTTTTTTGTTGCCGGAAAAAGAAATTATATTTTAAACCTGAATAATATTAAATTATAAATTTTATGACACACCCAATCAGTTCGCAAGAATTAAAAATATCTACTATCGAAGCAATTTTGAAAGAAGAAGCTAAAATAATGCTTTCGGAAGACGCTGTTTCACGCATTGAGAAATGCCGTAAGTATTTGGATAGAAAAATGGAAACTCAAAAAGAACCTATTTACGGAATAACTACCGGCTTTGGTTCTTTATGCAATATTTCCATTGGAAAAGAAGAACTTTCTCAATTACAAAAAAATCTGGTAATGTCGCACGCTTGTGGAACCGGAGACGAAGTTCCCCAGGAAATTGTAAAGTTGATGCTTTTATTAAAAATTCAATCTTTATCGTATGGATTTTCCGGCGTACAGTTAGCAACCGTCAATCGTTTGATCGATTTTTTTAATAACAATATTTATCCCGTCGTTTATCAGCAAGGATCGCTAGGCGCTTCCGGCGATCTGGCTCCATTGGCGCATATGTGTTTGCCTCTATTAGACCTGGGCGAAGTTTACTTTGAAGGAAAAAAGCATCCTGCTTCGGAAATAAATAAAAAATTTGGCTGGAAGCCGATTGAATTACAATCTAAAGAAGGGCTTGCATTATTAAATGGGACTCAGTTTATGAGCGCTTATGCGGTTTGGTGCATGTTGAAGGCTCAACGGATATCCAAATTGGCCGACATAATCATGTCTGTGTCATTGGAAGCTTTTGACGGACGGATTGAACCTTTTTCCGATCCGGTTCATCTGATTCGTCCTCATAAAGGACAATTAGAAACGGCTCGTAATATCAGAAAATACACCGAAGGAAGCGAAATCATAAAACAAAAAAAAGAACACGTTCAGGATCCGTATTCTTTCCGTTGCGTTCCTCAAGTGCATGGAGCATCCAAAGATACAATAACCTATGTTTCTTCTGTAATTTCTACCGAAATAAACAGCGCTACCGACAATCCTACCGTATTTCCCGATGATGATAAAGTTATTTCGGCAGGAAACTTCCACGGACAACCCTTGGCTCTTGTATTGGATTTTCTGGCCATTGCTTTGGCCGAATTGGGAAACATTTCCGAAAGACGGATTTACCAACTGATTTCTGGAAAACGCGGGTTGCCTAATTTTTTGGTTGCCAATCCCGGTTTAAACAGCGGTTTTATGATTCCTCAATACACGGCGGCTTCCATTGTAAGCCAAACCAAACAGTTATGCACGCCGGCCTCCATCGACTCCATAGAATCTTCGCAAGGACAGGAAGACCATGTAAGCATGGGTTCCAACGCCGCCACCAAATGTTATAGAGTCGTTCAGAACGTAGAACGGGTTTTATCCATTGAAATGTTCAATGCCGCGCAAGCATTAGAATTTCGTCGTCCGCTGAAATCTTCTTCATTTATAGAAGATCTATATAATGAATATCGCAAATATGTAAATTTCATACAAGACGATGAAATTATGTATGTCCATATGCAGAAATCTATCGAATTTATACAAAATGTCTCGTTGGATTAATTCATTCATTAACAATATCTTATTCTAATTATGCCCACGCAATCTGAAAAGGCCTATAAACAAAAAGCCTACCCATTCGAGACGAAACGGTATTGCCAATGTTTGCAACTAAAACCGGAAACTGATAAAATAGAAGAATATAAACATTGGCACAAGCCGGAAAATATATGGAAAGAAATTCCGGAAGGAATTCGTCGCGCCGGTATTTTAAACATGGAAATCTATTTAAATGGGAATATGGCTTTTATGGTTGTCGAAACGCCTATGGATTTTGATTGGGAAAACGCTTTTGGGAAATTGGCGACTTATGAAAGGCAAGCCGAGTGGGAAACTTTTGTTGCAAAATACCAAATGGCAAATGAAGAACAACGGTCAAATGAAAAATGGCAGTTGATGGAACGTATTTTTTTATTGTAAAGAATCCCTGACTCATGAAAAAAAACGCCCTTTTCGAATCCCCGGAAGGAAAAAGCTATTTATTACCCTTTATATTAGTGGTAGGTTTATTTTTTATGTGGGGCTTTGCACATGCCCTGTTAGATGTTCTAAATAAACATTTTCAAGATATTTTACATATCACTAAAGCCAAGTCGGCTTTGGTGCAAATGTCTTTGTACGGCGGTTATTTTATTATGGCGCTTCCGGCCGGATTTTTATTGAAAAAACATGGTTATAAAAGGGGTATTGTTATCGGATTGGCGCTTTTTGCAATCGGCGCTTTTCTATTTTACCCGGCAACTTTGATAAAAAGTTTTTTCCCGTTTTTAGCCGCTTTATTTGTCATTGCTTGCGGTCTGGCATTCTTAGAAACGGCGGCAAATCCTTATGCCACTGTTTTAGGACCTCAAAAATCGGCGGCGCAACGAATCAACTTGGCGCAATCGTTCAACGGACTAGGCTGGGTATTAGGCCCTCTGGTAGGAGGCGCAATCATTTTTTCAGAAGAAGGGGATCCTTTTGCCATTTTAGCCAAGCCTTATATGGGAGTAGGAATTATCGTGCTGATTATGGCTATATTATTTATTAAAGTTCCCTTACCTGAAATTATTTCCGAAGACTCAAATACCCAAAACCTTGGAAAAAAAAGTTTCTTTTCGTTATTCCGGTATAAGTTGCTCGTCTTTGCAATTATTGCCCAATTTTTTTATGTGGCCGCCCAAACAGGCATAGGTAGCTTTTTTATCAATTACGCCATCGACGCCATTCCTGGAATGAAGGCAATAGAGGCCTCTCAAATGCTGTCGATAGGAATGGTATTATTTATGCTCGGACGGTTATTGGCTAGTTTTATTCTGAAATTTATAAAACCTAAAAACTTGATAGCCTTGTTTTCGGCTATTAACGTATTGCTATTAATCGTTGTAATGGGACATTTCGGAATGATTTCGGTAGTTTGTTTGCTGGCGACTTATTTCTTTATGTCTATTCTGTTTCCGACTATTTTTGCCGTCGGCATTAGCGGACTGAAAGAAGATACGCAACGGGCTTCGTCTTTAATTGTAATGTCTATTGTTGGCGGAGCTGTCATCCCCATCTTAATGGGTTATATTGCCGATATTTCATCCATGGCGATAGGTTTTTCTATCCCTTTGATTTGTTTTATCGTAACCATGCTATTCGGACTTTGCAAATTTAAGAACTGACAAATTAATTGGTCTTATGAGTAAAAAAGTATTTGTTTCGGGTTGTTACGACATGTTGCATAGCGGACATGTCGCTTTTTTCAAAGAAGCGGCTTTATATGGAGATTTGTATGTAGGAATTGGTTCCGACGCAACCATATTTGCTTTGAAGGGAAGAAAAACCATAAATTGCGAACAAGAGCGGTTATTTATGGTAAAATCAATACGATATGTTACCGGCGCATGGATTAATAAAGGTTCCGGCATTATGGATTTTGAAGAAGATATGAGAGCCTTCAAGCCCGATATCTTTGTTGTAAATGAAGACGGGCATTCTCCTGCGAAGGAGAGTATTTGTAAAGAAGCAGGAATAGAGTATATTATCTTAAAACGGATTCCGGAAAGAGGACTGCCGCCTCGCTCAACCACGACTATCAGATCGGAAACAAAGAGTAATTTGCCGTATCGTTTGGATTTAGCGGGCACATGGATCGACCAACCTTATGTTTCTAAATTCGGCGCCGGTTGGGCAATTACGATTTCGCTGGAACCGACAATAGAATTTAATGAACGTTGCGGAATGTCGACTTCCACGCGGAATGCGGCAGCCAAATTATGGCCTTATGAATTGCCTTCCATGCACCCTGAAAAATTGGCAGAATTACTTTTCCGTTACGAAAATGAACCCGGAAGAAACGAAATTTCCGGCGCGCAGGATTCTATCGGCATTTGCATGCCTGGACTTTGCCGTCATTTCTACGATCAACATTATTGGCCTGTTAAAATAGAGTCCGTACATGACGAGAATATCCTTTCATGGTTGGAAAAGCATCTATCGTTGGTTATGCTGTGGCCCCGTCCTCAAGGTTTGAATTTATTGAACGAAACCTACATCAACCCTGAAAATGTAGCCAAACTCACAAAAGCTGCAGACGCCGCATGGGACGCCATTTTGAAAAAAGATTTGAAAGCGTTTGCCCAGGCATACTCCCATTCTTTCAACGCGCAAACAACGATGTTTCCGGCCATGCTCCCTCCTGAAGTGGCCGCTGAAATAGAAAAATATAAAGATAAAGCGCTGGCATGGAAGTTACCCGGAGCCGGCGGCGGCGGTTACTTGGCGCTATTAAGCGAAAAACCCATTGAAAATACTATAAAACTAAAAATCAGAAGAAAGCCTAATTAATTCATTTATATAAAATTGTGTAATAGTCTATACAGCCAAATAAATGTATGAGATGGGATTAGGCTTTATTGAAAATCAGATTCCACACAAATCATTAATTATAAATTATTTACAATAACAAAGCATTTCCTGCAAAAATATTGTTGAAAAACCATTTTTAGGAAAATAAAAAGGGCTACCTTTGCAGTCAAAAATGAACTTGGGATATACTCTAAAAAGTTGCAAATTTGAGGTTTGAGAGTTGTTGAAAATCTATTTTATCAAATAAAGAACATTTTAAACAAAACTTGAACAAAATTATTTTTTTGACATATTCCGCGAATCTTAAACATCTATTTTACATTTAAACAAAGAAAAATGGCTAAGCAAGTTATTCAAAAAGAAGATGTTGTTGTCAAATTTGTAGGCGATTCCGGAGACGGAATGCAGCTTACCGGAACATTATTTTCCGATGCGGCAGCTCTAACAGGAAACGATATTGCCACTTTCCCCGATTATCCGGCAGAGATTCGAGCGCCTCATAATACTGTCGCAGGCGTTTCCGGCTTTCAGGTGCATATAGGCAAGAAAGTACATAGTTCAGGCGATAAGTGCGACATATTAGTCGCCATGAATCCGGCATCTTTGCGTTCAAATCTGAAATGGGCAAAGGCAGGCACCACAATTATCGTCGACATTGATACCTTTACTGACGAAGCTGTGGAAAAAGCCGGTTACAAAACCGATCCGTTTGCCGGTGAATCAACAGGAAAGTATGTCATTATCAAAGCGCCTATTACTTCTTTCACTAAAAGGAGAGTTACGGAACTAGGCGGAGACAATAAAACGGCGGAAAGAAGCCGCAATATGTTCGCGCTAGGTATGATTTTTTACATGTTCGACAAAGATTTGCATACCACTTTTTCTTATTTGGACAAGAAGTTTGCAAAGAATCCAAATGTTGCAGAATTGAATAAAGCCGTTTTACAATCCGGCTTCGATTATGCCGATACGGTTGAATTATTAAATTCTAAAATTAACGTTCCAAAAGCAGAAATGGAAAAGGGGCGTTACCGGAACATTACCGGTAATGTAGCTACCGCATGGGGATTATTGGCTGCCGCCGAAAAAGCAAATTTGAATTTGTTTTTAGGCTCCTATCCTATTACTCCTGCCACCGATATATTAATCGAACTAGCAAAACATAAATCACTTGGAGCCAGAGTTTTTCAAGCCGAGGACGAAATTGCAGGCATTTGTTCTGCTATAGGCGCCTCATTTGCAGGAGCCATGGCCTGTACAACCACTTCCGGTCCCGGTCTTTCTTTGAAAAGCGAAGCCATTGGCTTAGCCATCATTCAAGAATTGCCGTTAATCATTGTCGACGTGCAAAGAGGCGGGCCTTCTACCGGCTTGCCCACCAAAACAGAACAATCCGATCTGATGCAAGCTTTATTCGGACGTAACGGAGAAGCTCCCTGTATTGTCATAGCCGCTTCATCTCCGGCTGACTGCTTCCATTTCGCATTTGAAGCATCCCGTTTATCGCTGGAACATATGACGCCGGTTATCTTATTAACCGACGGTTACTTAGGAAATGGATCCCAATTATTTAAAATACCGGCAATGAAAGATTTGCCCGAAATACATCCTCCGGTTGCTAAGGCAAACGACCCTAATTACAAGCCCTATCTTCGCAATCCCGAAACCTTGGCTCGTCAATGGGCTGTTCCCGGAACAGAAGGTTTGCGCCATAGAATAGGCGGCTTGGAAAAAGAAGACGTTTCAGGCAATGTTTCTACCGATTCGGACAATCACCAGAAAATGGTCTACTTACGTCAGGAAAAAGTGGAAAGAGTCGCCAAAGACATTCCTTTACAAGAAGTAAAAGGAAATAAAGACGCAGAATTGCTTGTTGTAGGTTGGGGCGGCACATCGGGCGCGTTGAGTACGGCTATCGAAGAAATCAATGCCGAAGGTAAAAAAGTAGCTTATGCGCACTTCAATTATATTTATCCCCTGCCGGCTAATACGGGCGATATTTTCAAAAAATACAAAAAAATCCTTGTATGCGAATTGAACAATGGACAATTTGTACATTATTTACGGATGATGCATCCTCAATATCAATATGACCAATTCCATAAGACGCAAGGTTTACCGTTTGAAGTCTCGGAATTAAAAGAAAAGTTTAACCAAATTTTGGGAGGGAAATAAAATGAAGAAGATAGAAATTCCTAAATCGCCTGTAGAGTTAACAAAAGAAGATTTTGGCAGCGACCAAATGGTAAAATGGTGTCCGGGATGCGGAGATCACGCCATATTGGCTTCTCTTCTAAACACTTTTCCAAAATTGGGTTATAAGAAAGAAAACTATTGCATGATTTCGGGTATCGGATGTTCATCGCGTATTCCTTATTATGTAAATGTTTACGGAATGCATGGTATTCACGGACGCGCCAATGCAATTGCTTCAGGCGTAAAAATGGCCAATCCCGAATTAAGCGTTTGGATTAACACCGGAGACGGCGATTCCATGGCCATTGGAGGAAACCATTTTATTCATATCGTGCGTCGTAATATGGATGTTAATATCCTAATGTTCAACAACGAAATCTATGGTTTGACGAAAGGCCAGTACTCTCCTACCACTAAAATGGGAAAGGTGACAAAAACGTCTCCTTATGGAACCATTGAACAACCTTTTAATCCGGCCGAATTGGTCATCGGGGCGCAAGGAACCTTCTATGCCCGCGTATTAGACGTGAATCCTAAACTGATGACGGACGTAATGGTTGAAGCCAGTTTGCACGACGGCACATCGGTAATGGAAGTATTACAAAATTGCGTAATATTCAATGACAAAACCCATAAAGACATTACCGACAGAGAATTCCGCGAAGATAGAACCATTACTTTAACGCATGGACAACCGATGATATTCGGTAAAAATAAAGATAAAGGGTTACGTTTGAACGGGTCTGCCTTGGAAGTTGTTGAAATAGGTAAAAACGGAATCACCGAAAAGGATTTATTGGCACATGATAAAACTACTGAAAATCCGGGCATTCACGTTATGCTTGCCAAAATGCAATATCCTGATTTTCCGGTTGCTTTAGGGGTTATTCGCGCAGTTAAAAAGCCAACTTATAATGAATTATTTGAAGACCAGATTATAACTGCTCAACAAAATTCTTCTATCAAATGTGTCGACGATCTTTTGAACAGCGGAGATACTTGGGAAATTTAAACCACAGATTCTTCTAATAATAAACGAGGATGTTTTTTTCATTAAAAAGACATCCTCGTTTTGTTAAATTTCATTTGTAATATCAATTGCATATATAACTTAGTTCAATCTTCCACGAGGTACCAAAAAGCGACGCCAGGCGTCATTGGCGCCGAAGTAAATAAATCTAATAGCTGTGCGTTAAAGCAATGTATTTTTCAACTATGTTTGGAATGACAGGATGATAGACCTTTTGAGTTCATAATATCTAAGAGGTTGTTTAAAATTTTTCTATGAAGTATTTTGAGTCTAAAAATGCGCTTTTTTTGTCGGAATTTTTACCAAATAGCGCGACTATTCTTGAAAAATCCCGCCTGCAAACTCGCTATTTTTATCTCTCAAAATCTTTTCCATACAAATTTAAACAACTAACATTCAAATCTATTACTGATTTTCGGACTATGTAATGAAATAAAGCTAGCGAAAAAATATCACAAAGCAGGTAGGCCGCTAAATATTCACTTTTAAAGCAATAACAAAATTTCTACCAGGGGCGGTCAAGCCCGAACTATAGGGTCTGTAACGTTGATCGGTTAGATTTTCGACGCCGGTCGTAATAGAAAAATGTTTTTGCCGGAACATCAGCTTCATATTTAACGTATACCACAAAGGCGAATATGGATATCCGTTTTCATCTTTTGCGTAAATGGATGGTTTTTGTTGCTCCTCGGGGTTCATTTTTTCATAACTCAAGCCCGCGCTGTAAACGGCATAAAACTGGAAAATAAAATTATAAATCTGATAACTTATGCGCGTTATACCAAAACAAGGAGCCGCATGTCGCAAAGAATTGTAGTTTCCATCATCCATCTCCTCTTTACCCATTTGATAGTTTATCCGGGAAATGAATTTTAACCGGCGCATAGGATTTATTTCTATTCCTGCATCAATACCATAGACAAAGCCGGAAGCCGCATTTTGGATAGCCAAAGTCCTGCACATTTCCCCCTCGTACATCATGCTGTCGCGCCCATTTAACCGATAATCCCGTCTAACCATAACGTTACCTATCCATGTGTAAAAACCCGTAGCATCCAATGATATTATTTCTCCAATCTTTTTGATAATACTAAGTTCTACATTATATGCATATTCGGGTTTCAGATGTGGATTAGGAACCACGACATCGCCTTGTTGAAAATCGAATAACTTTCCCATATCGTCAACATTGGGGGCTCTGAATCCGGTAGATAAATTGGAATTTACAGTCCATGTTTTTGATATCGGGTAACTCATACCCAAATCACCGGTTAGGGCATTGTTATTCACTATTGAAGTAGAAAATTCAAAAGGATAGAAATCCAGATGATCGCTAAAATCGGAATTTACCTTAACCATATTATATCGCATCCCTGCTTGGAGTATTCCCTTTTCGGCCATCTGGTATTGGTATTGCAAATATACCGCATAAGAACTCCACTTGGAATCGGGATAACGGCTTGATACCGGAATGGGTTTCAGAGTGTTGATATTGATTGCCTCGCCTGTTGAAATAACGTTGTTAAACAAAACTTCCAAACCATAAAAAAGAGTCTGTTTAGTCAATGATTTCACAAAATCCATATTGGCAGTATAAACATCTACTTGCTCTAATTGTGTTCTGAGACGCGTATTATTAAACTTCCGGTCGATACGGCTTTCTTCAAAATACTGATACGATAGCCGGACAGCCGACTTATTATAAAACAAATTATTACTGTAATTTGTAACTGTCAAAAGGTTCATCATCCATTTTTGAGGCCCGTAATTCCAAACGGCATATACAGGCAAACCACTGGAAACGACTTCTGTGAGTCTGTCGTATCTGGAATATTCCGAAGTTTCGGAGTAATGAAATCCGTATTGGAAATCCCAATTTTCAACAGGTGTGAAACGAACCTTCTGCATCAGGTTTATTTGAGAGTATGCCGTTGGAATCTGAGATTGTGGATGATCATTACTAACAATATGATCGGCGCTGTCTATGCGTTTGACGTAAAAATTCCGTAAATAATCGTCGGGGCCATGGCTTCCCATCGTTAAATCTTCAAAGTTATAAGAACTCACGCTGGTCAGTATTGCCCATTTTTTCCAACCGACGCTAAAGTCAAAATGTCCGGTTTTTTCGCTGTTAGCAGACGAATAACGCGCTGCAATTCCTCCTTTGACGGTGGTCGTATCAAAAGTTTTCGGCGTCAAAGTATTGAAATTCATCACACCGCCAATGGCGTCGCTACCGTAGATGACAGAACCCGGTCCGAAAAGTATTTCAGCGCTTTCTATGGCAAACGGATCCAGTGAAATTACATTCTGAATATTTCCCGCCCTGAAAATAGCCGTATTCATCCTTACCCCGTCGACAATATAAAGAAGTTTATTCGCCGAAAAGCCCCGGATCATCGGACTACCGCCTGCTTGCTGGCTCTTTTGAATAAAAACTTCGCCCGATATCCCTAATAAGTCGGCGGCGGTTTGCGGACTCTGAAAGTTTATGTCTTCTTGTTGTATGGAAACAAGATGGTTAGGAAACGCATGTTTGTTTTGTCCGGGCTTAGAGGAGGATATAATTATCTCGTTCAAAAGAAGCAACGGTATCGGAGAGAGTAAGACAACATGGTTTAATAGCGCTATTTTCTCATAACTTAAAATGACTTTGACATATCCGGTTTTTATTATTTCTACTTCCCGTAAACCTTTGAACGATGAAATATCCGCTTGTCCTTCCTCATCTGTTTGTACAAAAACAAGCGAATCTTTACTTTGTAGATGAACCGCTTGCAAAACCTGTCTTGTTTCCCCGTCTTTTACTGTAACAATTTGGGCGTGCAAACCTCCAAAACTCCCCTGAAATAAAAAGGCAAATCCCAAAAGTAGCAACCCCAACCTCCTATTTAAAAATTGAATTGCTTTCATGTGTTTAAAATTTATAAGCCCCTCTAAATCTCCCACCCCCTCTTTAATTCTCCCCTCAAGGGAGATTAATCGGATTTTTTTATTTGTTTGGGAGACTTGGCTGACGCGCGCCTTTAATCATTCACTTTAGAGCGCCAAAGGCTCATGATTATTTCATGTGTTTTTATAATGAGTAGTAAAACAAATTTTCACTTTTCCTCTTTCATTATTTATTTTTCCACGTTCGGTTGAATTTGTCATTCATCTGTGATTTCCGGCTTCTAAGCGCTCATGTTATTTACTAATAACTAGTTTTTTATAGCCTATTGTCCGTCCGTTTTTAGAAATACGTATTACATATGTTCCCGGAGGAAAATTGGAGACGTTAATATCAACAGAATGTGTACGAACCATTTCTCTTAAAGTAATTTCCCCTATCATATTGGCTATTTCAATATAATCGGGCAATGGCTTTTGTTTGTCAAAATCTATACATACAAAACCGGAAGCCGGATTGGGAAATACTTTAAAATTAATCTCCTCTCTTTGTTCTATCCTGTCTATGGATTCAATGATGGGGGCAAGCGCGCAGGGTTTACCAGAATTCTCCAAAATATAAACAGATTGGCTGTCAACAGTTAAGCAGACTAATTCAAATCTATTTTCAAACGGACAAGTAATTCCCGTTAGCAAACCGAATGAGCTACCTACTCCTTCAATAAAGTAGATAGAGAGGGGTATCCACATCTGAGGGCAATTCTTAATTAAAAACCGCTTGTGGTAGACGCCGTCAGACAGCAATACAGAATCTATATCTAATACAATGGGGACAATATTATCATAGTTATACGCATATCCATACAGGGGAGGAAGCGTATCGCCAATGTTCAGATCAAAATCATACAATAGAGTATCTTTCACTTTTCCGGCTTGCATAAAATAAACTTTCTTATTTTCAATATCTTCGCGGAAAGCGCCTACATATTCGTTAATTCCGGATATAGAAGAATTAAACCATTCATAATAGGAGCCGCTTTTTTGAAGTTTGTGGTATGTTAAATCATTCATTACCGTATCTCCTGTTATTACATACTGATAATGAGACCAATGAGACATTATATGATATTCATATTCCCTCCACATGGCATTTTGCGTGGGAAAAGGTTGGTATTCCTGACTAAAAACCGGTAACGAAAGCACGGTTAAAATAAGAATTAATACATATTTTTTCATAATTATTTGTATTTATTAAAATATTTAATGATTGAATAATTGAATAATTGAATGTTGCTATTCTCTATTACTCATTGTTAATTCCTAATTTCTCATTTATTTTTAATGATTGATGACAATTTTACGGGTTTCTACAAATTGGTTGTCGACGGATAAACGGATAAAGTAAATGCCGTTGGGCAACTTATTTGCCGGGTAGTTTCTCTGTTCCCCGCCTTTGAAGCGGAGCGTTTCCATGCGTCTTCCCGTCAGGTCGAGGATTTCGAAGGTAGCTGCGGAGGCAGGCGCGTTTTTGAACTCAAAATATATCTGGTCTGAGGCCGGGTTGGGGTAGATGGAAAAACGCCCGTCTTCCTCTTTGCCCGCTCCGGCAATACCAATGGCGATATTTTCGCAGTTTTCCGTTACGCAACCCTCTGCGTCGGTTTTAACCAGCACGAAAGGATCCGGATCTCTATAATTT
>JAVBLV010000104.1:0-13302 GCA_031553195.1 Bacteroidales bacterium | reverse complement strand
TTGAGTCCTGAAAATCATAACTGAATAGGATAGTAGAATAAACTATAAAATTACTGATTTTCAGCGACTTAAACAAATTAAAATGTCATTTAATTGATTGATTTATAGATATTTAACATTAAAAGTAACGGACTATTGATATAAAACATTATGTATAAATGACTATTCAATCTCCGACGCTTAACATCGTGCTAATTTCTGTTTTTAGAAGGAAGTTGAGACGTCTTTCGATAAAAAATGATACAAACTAATTTTTGAGGGGTTCGGATCTATCTCCTATCTCTTCTGTCAATTCTTAAAGCCGAAGGCGTTGTAAATGCCAAAATACCGATCAAAATAATAATGGCTCCGCATACGATAAACGAAGTGGTTATCCCTAAATTATCGGCAAAAAAGCCAATCCCCAATAATCCGATGAGAGAGGGTATAAGGCTGACGCTAAAAAACATTGAAAACACCCGTCCGAGAACGGCAGGGTCAATGTGAGTTTGTACAATACCTGTAAAAGCCGATTGGTAAACAGCTCCTGAAACGCCTGCGATGGTCGTTAAAATGGCAAAGAATACAAATCCTCCCGAGGACAAAACGCCGGAAAATAAAAATGTAACGCCCAAAAGTAAATACATACAATTGATCAATATTACTTTGTTTATTTTGTAAACCCTTACCCCCATAAATATACCTCCGGCTAATGCGCCGGCGCCCCATAACGCTTCTATCAAACTTACCTGGAAAGCGTTTCCTGTAAAATGATTCAATGTCATAAGCGGGAAGAGAACGCTTACGGGCATAATAAAAAAGAACGTCAAAACCGAAAATAAGAAAATCCAACTTAATCCTTTGTTTTGTAAAACAATCCAAACTCCCTCCTTCATTTCGTGAAAAACATTTTTTACTTTGCCAACCTCTTTTTTGGGATTGGGGATATGGACAAATAACAACGAAGTGCATGCAATCAATGCGCCGGCTATATCAAGCAATAAAACATATTCCATTCTCCAAATGCTAATAAATAAAGCTCCTAAAGCAGGCCCTGCAATATTGCCTACCGACTGAATTATCTGATTGATTCCGGCAATACGCGTTAATTGTTCCGTAGGAGCCAACAATGGAACCGAGGCTTGCATAGAGGGCGAATGAAATGCCGACCCGATTGACCGCAGCGCTAAAAGGATAAAAATATGCCACATTTTTGCCAATTCAAGAGCAAACAAAATGGCAAGTATGAGCGTGCAAAATGCAATAAAAGAATCCGATAGAATCATTATCCTTTTTCGATTCCAACGGTCGACAAAAACGCCGCTTACAGGCCCTATAAGCGCTTGAGGAACCATGGCCGCCATGGCCGCATAGGCCAGCATTTCGGCGGAACCGGTTTCGATGCTGATCCACAAAATAATTGCAAAGTTTACAATCGTACTGCTGAGGATTGATAAAAATTGGCCTATCCATATAATGCCAAAAACTCTTTTCCAATTTTCCATAAATAATCTGGCGTTAAAATGACGCACAATCTATTGATAAATAAAATGCTGAATAAAAAACAAGTAATTTTAGAAGAGTTGCTTTTGAGTCTTTTTTCGTCTAAGAAGTCGTCTAAATTTTTATGGAAACGATTTTGAGAGATAAAAATAGCGAATTTGCAGGCGGGATTTTTCAAGAATAGTAGAACTATTTGGTAAAAATTCCGACAAAAAAGCGCATTTTTAGACTCAAAATACTTCATAGAAAAATTTTTAAACGACCTCTAAAGAAAAAGTAATTTGTTTTCTGACAACAGGGTTAAAATCTCTGTATAAGTGGGTACAGATTTCAAAACTAAAAACCAGTTCGGATGTGCCAGACAAAGGAGCGTTATTGGGCAACTTCAAAATTCCTTTTAATTATTGATCTCGCTTTTGGCAAATACATGCAGACCATCAATTCATCGACTCTTTCTGCTAGATAGATAAAAATCAATACATCGAATGATAAATGCAAACAATAAACAATACAGGGGTTTTAACTTCTAAAAATAGTTAGTCATGTTCTTACAGTTTTAATACTTAAGGTGCGATTTGCTTATATTTTGGTTCGGTTGTCACAAATAAGGGCTATTTTTATTTTGCAGAAACGAGAAAAAGTCTTACTTTTGCAAATCGAAATCGGGGTGTGGCGCAGTTGGCTAGCGTACTTGCATGGGGTGCAAGTGGTCGGAAGTTCGAGTCTTCTCACCCCGACATTTAAATTGATAAATAGCAGATAGTTTGAAATAAAGCGATCTGCTATTTTGTTTTTTTCTAGAGTTATCCGGAACAATTGTTTTTCTGTATTCTAAAAGCGGATGAATGCAAAATTCCAGTGGAGAGAAAGTATCAGTATAAACATACTCTATATCCCAAATGAAAAATCTTCATTCCGGCTAAACAAAATAACTTGCCTGTTGAATCTATAATGATAATCCATAAATAATTTGATTTCATTATCAGCCTATTTTCAATAGAGGACTTCGAACAGAATTTTGTTTTAACGCCTCCTCTAATGATTTTTCTTAATGCTATCTGGCGTAGGCCGTTATTGGCTTTGCTTTATTCGGACTTCGTTAGCCCGTCAAACGCCATGCGTAACATACCTTTGCGAGGATTTTTCGTTCAAGCGGAGCCAATAGGCGGAGCGTGTTTAAATCTTTAAGCTGTTTTTGATTCTCTTTTTGAGGCGTCAAAAAGAGTAGAAAGGAAATATCTCCACCTATATTTTCCTGAGAAATTCGGAAATATAGGGAGGATTCATTATTTGAATTTTGAAACCGGAACCAAATAATATCCTGCTACAGAACATGCAATGCCTATTAACGCTCCGATAATTAAATCCGAAGGATAATGAACGCCCAAATACATGCGGGAATAAGCGACCCCGGCAGCCCAAAGATAGCTTGGCGCCACAACATACCATTTCGGATATTGAAGCGTTAAAGATGTTGCTAAAGAAAATGCAAATGCTGTATGACTGGAAGGCATAGAGTAACTTTTCTCATTTCCCCAATTGTGAATATCGGGATGCGATACAAAGGGCCTGTCGCGTTGTATGATTTCTTTCAGTCCGAGCGAGAGGAGAGCGGAACCGGCAAGACCTATACTCATTTGAATAGAACCTCCCCACATATCGGTATTCTTTGTGGCCAATCCGGTAACGAACAAACCTACGGGAACAGCCGGAACAACAACATAAGCGGAATTTGACAAAAACTTCATTGTATTGTCAAGGAAAGATGTCTGAGAAGATTGAATGTTACGAATAACATTCGCTTCCCAATTTTGACTTTTTAACGAAGAAATAAAAAGCGCGCAACAAAGAAAAAATGAGATTGTTTTAGCTTTCATAGTTTATGTTTAAAAACGACTAAACAATCTGTATGGATTAAACGTTTCCTTTGAAACGTTATTCCTTCACTCGTTCGAATAGCAGACACAAAAGGAAATACTTTCAGAAGCCTAATCGTTATTTCAAAACTTTATCGAATCGATCAATAGGTTCTGCCAAAAGCCCTGTGAATGTATACCGGGTATCAAAAGTCAAACGCGTAATTTTCTTTTCTTTCTGACCTTTTACCTTCTGAGAAACCACTACATAAAAATAAGTCTTAGGTCTCAGTCCCGTTGCAGGGTCGCGATATTTTACATCATAATCGAAACGGCAAATTTTTTCTATTTTATATTTTTCGTCTTTGAATCTATTGTCTAAGTATTTAATTATCCCCATCGGATATCTTTCTTCAAATAATTCGGTCATTGTAGAAACCAAGGTTGCATCTTCGAGGAAAGTCAATTGAAGTATTGCTTCCTGCCTGTTAATAAAGCGGGCAATATAGACGGTATCTTCTTTTATCCACTCCGGGCCTTGTTCTATGCGAGATTCGGAATAACGTTTGTTAAAAGCTTTTTGAATCGCTTCGGTCGGCCTGTCCGGATTGTTTTCTTCCGCTTCAATAGTTAATTGGGAATTCCCTTGTTTGGAAGAAGATGTTTTTTCGTTACCTCCGGTAGAGGTGGGCGGTTCAGGCGGCGTTTTTTCTTTCGGATCAAAATCTTCGGGATTCGTACGGGCTAGATATTCTTTTTTGACAGACTCCGGATCGGGGGCGTTGCTTTTCAAAAGTTTCCCACGGGTATCGAATACCAATTCGTATTCAGTTGATCCGATTCCTTTCTTCGAAATGATCATTCGATAATAATTATCGCCGGACTGCTCTTCGATGTATTCGATTCGTTTGGAACGAAATCCCGGATAATTATTGATAAAATAAGACATCATCAACGTCGGACACTCTGCTTCCTGGACTGGAAAAGAACTATACTGCCAACTGCCTTTGGACGTAAAGTAGGCTTTCCCTTCTTGTCCGTCTACTACTAAATCGGCAATATATTGACTTGATTCCTGATACCAATTTTTTACCTTATATGAAGCATAAGTATTTTCTAATGCCAGTAACACTTCTTTGGGAACTTCAGACTCCTTTATTTTTGGTTGGGCATAAAGAGAGAACGTTGACAAAATAAACAGTGCAGCTAATATGTTTTTCATACTGTAGATGATTTTAATTCAAAAGCCATTATAAAATGGGAACAATTTGATTTCTTATTCCGATTTTCATCTGGTTTTGACGATCATTATTTAAATATAATATCTTTCCTGTCCGGACTAGTTGAAACAGCCCTGATTGGCGTTCCGGTTTCCTTTTCTATAACTTCCAAATAAACTTTTAAATTGTGCGGCAACGATTCATAAGAAGTAAATTCTTTCAAATCTGTATTCCATCCTCCAAATTCTTTATAAACGGGATTTATCTCAAGGGAATTGAATTCAAAAGGAATTTCTTGCGTTTCTTTTCCGGAAATTGAGTATTGAGAACAGATTTTAACCATGTCGAAATTATTTAAAACATCTATTTTTGTGATAAATAAATCCGTAACGCCACTCAACATACAAGCATATTTCAATGCAGGGATATCCACCCATCCGCAACGGCGGGGCCGACCTGTAACAGAACCGAATTCATTCCCTTCTTTTCGTAATTTATCTCCATCCGAATCAAAAAGCTCTGTAGGAAATGGTCCGCTTCCCACGCGAGTGCAGTAAGCTTTGCTGATGCCAATGACTTTATTTATTCTGGAAGGAGATACGCCCAATCCCGAACATACTCCGGCGGTAATTGTATTTGACGAAGTAACAAACGGATATGAACCAAAATCTACATCCAACATCGAACCTTGCGCCCCTTCGGCCAAAACTTTCATCCCCTTTTCCAGACAATCATTTAAAAAATATTCGCTGTTAATTAACCGGAATTGTTTCAATGTAGCTAAAGAAGATTTCCACTTTTCTTCATATTCGCTTAAACTTAACGATTCTGCAAAAAAATCATCACTGTTGAATCCCAATGCTTTTGCAAGCATAATATGCTGATTTTTGACTGCATTGTACCGGTTTTCAAAATCCGGCGATAAAATATCTCCTACTCGCAAACCGACCCTTGCTACTTTGTCTGTATAAGCGGGACCTATTCCTTTTAATGTCGAACCTATTTTTGCATTTCCTTTTGCCTTTTCGTTGGCCATATCAAGCAAACGGTGGGTAGGTAGTATGAGGTGCGCCTTTTTAGAAATAAACAGATTTTGAGTAGCGTCAACTTTTTTTTCAGATAACGCAATTATTTCTTTTTCAAAAGTATAAAGATCGATTAAGACGCCGTTGCCAATCAAATTAATCTTATCGGGATGAAAAATTCCCGAAGGAATCGTTTGCAATATATGCTTGTTGTTATTAAAAATTAATGTATGCCCTGCATTGGGACCTCCTTGAAAACGAGCAATAACATCATAACCAGGAGTTAATACATCTACTACTTTCCCTTTTCCTTCATCTCCCCATTGAAGCCCCAATAAAACATCTAATGTACTCATAAAACGATTTATTTTCTAATCGATCTGATTTTTAAAATATTACAAACAAAATACCTCTTGTAATATATAGAAATTCTTCTGCGAATTTAATAAAAAACTACAATATTGGCAATTTCATTTTTAAAATATCCTGTAATTCAAATATCTTGGCCAATAAATAAACTTCAAAATATCCATGGCGCTATTACAACCAACGCAATTTCCTTTTGGCTTTCCCATAATATTTTCTGGCTCCCAAAAAATCACTAACTTTGTACTTTATATCATTATTCAGATCATTTAAATACTATATTTGACAAAATGCAACTTCGGAATGCAATCGGTAAAATTGAAGGGCTTGCTTTTATACTCAATGGCTTGGATATACAATCCGGTTTAGCTCGGATGCATTTGTTAGAAACGGAATTTATGATTGATGCCGGACAAATAGAAGTTTGTTCGGCAGAAACCGAAAAAATGTGCCGAGTATTGGATCAATCCGAAATGCGGGATGCAATATCCGATATTCAAATTAAACTTGCACAAGTAAGAGATATAAATGGAACCATAGACCGGTTATTTAATTCTAATGTGCTGGATGACATTGAGTTGTTCGAAATAAAGCATTTTTGTCTGTTAAGCGAAGAAATCAGGATTTTGCTTATAAATGCAGGAATTAATGTAATGATCCTTCCGGATTTAAATCCCGTTATTTCAATATTAGATCCCGATCGTCAAAAAATTCCGCAGTTTTATGTTTATGATTCTTATAGCGAAGAATTAACCCAAATCAGGTCGGCGCTCAAAATAGAAAAAAAAGCGTTCAATGCAACCCATGAAAATGATCCGGAAAAAATTAGGCAAGCCGAAGAGCGTATACAGTCTTTGTTTTCTCAATCGGTGGATGTAGAAGACGAAATCCGGACAAAAATTTCTTCTCAACTTTCAGCTTATAAAGAATCGATTTTATTTGCGTTAGATAAGGTAGCCCTCTTGGATATTTTGATAGCAAAGGCTTTTCAGATAAAGAAAATAGGGTTGGTAAAGCCAACCGTCTCATCAAACGGATTTTTGTACAAAAATATTTTTAATCCTTACATAAAAGAAAATCTGGAGCAGGAAGGGAAAAAATATCAAGCTGTGGATATAAGCGTCTCCCATTACCCCTGTTTAGTTACCGGCGCCAATATGGCGGGCAAAACCGTTTTGCTGAAAACTATTTTGTTGTCTCAATATCTTTTCCAATTCGGATTTTTTGTTCCGGCAACTTATGCTGAAATAGAAGTAGTGGACGAAATATGCGTAAGTATCGACGATGAACAAAATGATTTGAAGGGACTTTCTTCTTTTGCCGCCGAAATGCTGAATATTAATGAAATGACAAAGGCGGTAATAGCGGGAAAAAGAGTCTTGATTTTGATTGACGAATTGGCGCGTACGACCAATCCGCATGAAGGAAAGGCTATTGTGAATGGGATGATTGAATTTTTAGCAGAAAATCAAGCGCTAAGTATCATTACCACGCATTATAGCGGAATTACGGCGGCTTGTAAAAAACTTAAGGTAAAAGGATTTATAGAAAAAGACATGGGCGTTCCATTAACCCGGGAAAATATCAATGATTTTATTGATTATTCTTTAGTGGAAGACGAGAATGAAGAAATTCCGATGGAAGCAATGAGGATAGCCTCCATACTAGGCGTGAATGAACGACTTTTGAATAAAATGCGATCGTATCTTTAACAACTTAAACTTTAAGCCCTAAGGCTATAAAACATATTTATTCAATGATTCGATAATTCAGTGATTCAATAATTCAATACGAACAAAGCCTGAATGGCGGATATAATATAATTTTGGAGATTAAAAAAGTGGAAAAAAGTAAAATAGGCATAGACCTGAAGAAAGTCGAACATGCTCGACAAATATCAAAAAATATTGCAAGCGAAGTACAAAAGTTTGTAAATCATTATACAACCGTTGCGGTTGAACGTACGCTTTGTCGTCTGCTCGGTATAGATGGGGTTGATACAGACATGGTTCCTCTACCCAATGTAGTGGTAGAAACGCTTAAAGATAAAAATGCTCTAAGCCAAGGAGTGGTATTTTATTTGGGAAATGCCATTGTCGAAACCGGATTAACTCCCCAAACCATTGCCGAGCGTATTGCCAATAATGAGTTGGATATAACACAATTACCCCTTCATTCCACAGAAGAAATACAAAAAGCAATCAAGCCTTTTGTAGATGCCAGTATCGAACGCATTACTCAAAATCGTAAACGTAGAGAACAATATTTAAAAACTTTGGGAGAAGGCCCTCAACCCTACATTTATGTGATTGTAGCGACCGGGAATATTTATGAAGACGTGTTGCAAGCGCAAGCTGCCGCTCGTCAAGGCGCTGACATTATTGCCGTAATTCGTACTACCGGACAAAGTCTGTTGGATTATGTTCCTTTCGGCGCTACCACCGAAGGTTTTGGAGGCACTTTTGCTACTCAGGAAAACTTCAGGATTATGCGTAAAGCGCTGAATGAAGTAGGAGAAGAGGTAGGAAGATACATTCGTTTATGTAATTATTGTTCGGGCTTATGCATGCCGGAAATTGCCGTAATGGGCGCTTTGGAAGGTTTGGATGTTATGTTGAACGATGCGCTTTATGGAATCCTTTTCCGGGATATTAATATGCAAAGGACATTAGTCGATCAGTATTTTTCAAGAACTATCAATGGGTTCGCAGGCGTAATTATCAATACGGGAGAAGATAACTATCTGACTACTGCCGACGCTTTTGAAGAAGCGCATACGGTATTGGCTTCGGATTTTATTAATGAACAGTTAGCCTTACAAGCAGGAATTCCCGAAGAGCAAATGGGACTGGGGCATGCTTTTGAGATGAATCCCGATTTGCAAAACGGATTCTTATATGAATTGGCGCAAGCTCAAATGACGAGGGAGATATTCCCCAAAGCGCCTTTGAAGTATATGCCGCCAACAAAGTTTATGACGGGGAATATTTTTAAGGGACACATTCAAAATGCCTTATTCAATGCTGTTTCTATCTGGACGGGGCAAGGAATTCAATTGTTGGGGATGCTTACCGAAGCCATTCACACGCCTTTAATGTCCGACCGATATTTGTCGATAGAAAATGCCAAATATATCTTCAACAACATGAAAGATATCGGCAATGATATTGAATTTAAGGAAGGAGGCATTATGCAGCAAAGGGCCAAAACAGTATTAGATAATGCTATTGCCCTTCTAGAAAAAGTTGAAAAAGAAGGTTTATTCACCGCTTTGGAAAAAGGAATTTTTGCCGACATCAAACGCCCGAAAAATGGCGGAAAAGGTTTGGATGGCGTAGCCGAAAAGGGGAATAAATATATGAACCCTTTTATTGATTTGATGAGGAACCGGCAATAATAAGATCGAAATTTCAGGAATTAAAAATTAAGTTGCGAAATTTTACTTTATAAACTTTCCAACATTTAAACTTTATATTACTTTATTTATGAGCAGCGGATTATATTCAACCACAGCCAAAGATTTTGATAAAACGCACGATTTAAAAAAGGTAAAACCTTACGGCGATACCATGAACGACGGCAAAACCCAATTGAGTTTTACGCTTCCGCTTCCCTGCGGAGACGAAGCCATAGAGGCCGCCAAACAGTTAATTAAAAAAATGGGATTCGAGAATCCTCAAATTGTGTTTTATAAAGAATTAACCGAAGGATTCACCTTCTTCAATTGTTACGGGAACTGCACTCATACCATTGATTATACCAATATTCACGTGCCGAAAGTAGAGAGTAGCGTTTGGGATATGAAAGAAACAGATGCGTTTATCAAGGAACGCATTGGACGGAAAATTACGGTTATAGGCGCCAGTACGGGTTCCGATGCCCATACGGTGGGAATTGACGCCATTATGAATATGAAAGGCTATGCCGGCCATTATGGCTTGGAACGCTATGAAATGTTCACGGCCTTGAATATGGGAAGTCAGGTGCCTAATGAAGAATTTATCGCCAAAGCGATAGAACTAAATGCCGATGCATTATTGGTCTCTCAAACAGTCACTCAAAAAGACGTACATTTGCAAAATTTGGTAGAATTGGTTGAAATGCTGGAAGCCGAAAATTTAAGAAACAGGGTTATTTTGGCTTGCGGAGGACCAAGAATAACCCATGAAATAGCTAAAGAATTGGGATATGACGCCGGATTCGGTATGAACACTTATGCAGATGACGTAGCTTCTTTTATCGCACAGGAATTAGACAGAAGGCTGAACGGTTAAAAAATTAAATGATAATCTGCAATGTCACCCCTACCCTTTAAGAGAGCAGATTTTATTATCCCTAAATCCCTACCCCTCTTTAATTCTCCCCTCAAGGGAGATAAATAGGATTTTTTTTATTTAAAAGGGAACTTTTGGGCGGTCGTTTTTCTTAAATTAGCCCCTTTAGGGGGTTGGAGGTATTATCGAGGATAGTCATAAATTTATAAATTAAAGATTTTAAAATTCGATTCGATGTTTCCCCGGATTTGAAATCTTTTAATAATAAACATCATGGATAAAAATCAAATCAGAGAAGTAATAGCCAAACGCGCGGCTTTGGAGTTAAAAGACGGCGATGTAGTTAATCTGGGTATCGGACTTCCAACGCTTATTCCGGATTATGTCCCGGCAAATGTTCACGTAATTTTGCAGTCGGAAAACGGGATGTTGGGAATGGGGGCTTCTCCTGAAGAAGGGAAAGAGGATAAAAATTTTACCAATGCCGGAGGCGGTTATATTACCGCCAAAAAAGGGGCTTGCACTTTTGACAGCGCCGTTTCCTTCGGCATCATCAGAGGGAGCCATGTAGACGTTACTATTTTGGGGGCTTTGCAAGTGGACGAAAAAGGAGACTTGGCCAATTGGATTATTCCGGGTAAGAAAACTCCTGGAATGGGCGGCGCTATGGATCTGTTGGTAGGAGCAAAAAGAGTTATTCTTGCTATGGAGCATACAGCCAATGGAGCGATGAAAATATTGAAAAAATGCACGCTTCCTTTAACCGCTGCAGGACAAGTAAATACGATTATTACAGAAATGGGCGTAATGGAAATCACCTCCGACGGAATTATGCTGATGGAGCTCCATCCTGAATTTACTATCGAGCAAGTTCAAGCAGCTACCGAAGCGAAGTTGATTATTTCGGAAAGTTTGAAAAAAATGCAGGGCTGCTAGCACGCTTTTAAACAGTATATTGCGAAGACGTTAAAGCGGCGAAAAAGATAAATTTCTCCGCTTTAATGCCTTCGTTCTTTTTATAATAAATTTCGTAACGAAAATATAATTATCAATAGAATAAATCTTGTATTTCATAGATACAAAATACATTAATAACTTAATTTTTTATGACTCATAATAACAAGCATAATCGTCTAACGTCCTACATCCTCATTACGGTAGGACTCTTTTTATATGCCTTTGCATGGACGACTTTCTTAATTCCGAGAGAAATCATTGGCGGCGGAATAAGCGGGATATCATCTATTATTTATTTGATGACGGGAAGGGCAATTCCGGTGGGTATTAGTAATCTCGTTTTTAATGGCGTCTTAGTGCTTATTGCTTTAAAAGTATTGGGCGCCCGGTTTGGACTTAATACAATTTATGGAATTGTGGTCTCTTCATTTTTCTTCATCCTACTTCAACAAATAATTAAAATCCACACTATTATCGACGCCGCCCAATTTGACCCTTTTATGTGCGCCGTTATTGGAGGGGGATTGTCCGGAGCCGGTATCGGATTAGCTTTTACAAAAGGGGGCAATTCGGGCGGAACCGATATTATTGCTCTGATAGTCAATAAATATTATAATATAAGTCCTGGTAAAGTCATTATGATTTTAGACATCTTTATTATCGGATCCTCTTTTATGGCTTCAGGATCTATAGAAAAAGTTGTTTACGGATATATTCAAACCGGAATTATGACATATGCTTTGGATTTAGTTATAGAGGGAGCTAAGCAGTCTTATCAAATAATGGTTTTTTCACAATATACGGAAGAAATTGCAGAAAAGATCGGAAATGAAATCGGTAGAGGAATTACATTATTGAAAGCCCATGGATGGTATTCAAAATCAGACCAGGAAGTGCTTTTAGTCATTGCCCGCAAAGTAGACAGAGAACCTATTATGGAAATTATTAACGAAGTCGATAAAAATGCTTTTATTTCCGTTGGAAAAGTACAAGGCGTTTATGGTAAAAATTTCGAGAAACTGAAATTGTAAATTTTTTTAGACATTAAACCTTATTATAACATAAAGAAAGGTCTTCTGCAATGCTCAATTTGAAACCTGTAAAAAATGCTAAGTACAAATTTTTTTTTAACGCTTTCACATCTTTTTGGTTAGTATGCTTAACGATTATAGCGATGATTTTCAGAAAATTAAAAATAAACATATCGCATTGATTTTATAAATAGTCCAAAGAAAATTTTGATTTTTTGTTAAAATAGTAAACCTCACAGAATTTCAAACCTTGCGAGGATTTAAAAGTAATTTTATTAATCTTCAAAAACACAAAAAATGGAAACAAAAAGAAGCGCTTTTGCCTTGTTTTTCTACATCAACAAGACCCGCCAAGACAAGGAAGGATGTTCTCCGGTATACTTACGCATTAGTGTAAACGGTACTCAAACCTCTGTAAGTATCAAACGTAGTATTCACCCAGATAACTGGCATCAAAAAGGTTTTCCAAAAGGGAAAAGACAAGAAATTAAAGACCCGAACAATTACATCAATATTCTTTACATTTGATCGCCTGTAATTGCTCGTATGACAAATTACGGATATTCAAATGCTAAATAAGGGTAATCTGATTTGAGGTAAAAATGATCTAATTGAGGACGAAAGTTTTCACCTGAATCTATATCCTCAATTGTAAAAGTGTAATGTCTATTACAATATGGGCAGGTATTTACTCCAAGTTGTTTAGATAGCCAAATGCCATTCTTTTCCCCTTTGTATTCTCGTTGGAAGAAATTTTTGTACTTATTTTCCATGTATATTCGGAATTTTCCAAAAAAGGTATCCTTTTTTAGACTCAAATACTTCCTGGAAAAATTTTTAGACAACCTCTTATACATATTTTTCAGGTCGATTATGAAAATGGAAATTTATTCAATAATCAATAGCACAGCCCGTTCGGTACATGACATTATTATCCACGATAATTATGTTTATTGAAACGACCCTTTAGTTGCTGAAAAACATGTATCTTTGTAAAAAACATATATTTATGGATTTATTCAAAGGGATGAACATATTGTCTTTCACGGACAAGTTCAAGACAGATGAGGATTGCAAGGATTACTTATATG
>JAVBLV010000015.1:0-5624 GCA_031553195.1 Bacteroidales bacterium | reverse complement strand
GTCGACGCTGTTATTCCAACCCCTAAATAACAAACGCTGTCATGTTATTTTTCGGAAGGAGGCTTCGAACAGAATTTTGTTTTTAACGCCTCCACTAATGATTTTTCTTAACGCTATCTGTCGTAGGCCGTTATTCCCTTACTTATCCTCTTTTGACTTTTGATATTTTTACTTAAATATTTTAGTTCTCCACCGGAACTTTACATTGATCCTTAAAATCTGTTCTGTAAAAATTTAAACAACCTAAATATCAATTACTTAAATTTCAAAAGAACGCTTTTTTACATATCCAGTATTTTGAACTCTACCCGGCGGTTTTTTGCCCGTCCTTCTTCCGTGCTGTTGGTAGCAATCGGCGAGGATTTTCCATATCCTTTGAAACGCAAGCGATTAGAAGTTATTCCTCGTTTAACCAAATAATCGACCACAGATCTAGCGCGTTCATTCGAAAGTTTCAGATTATAATCAACGCCTCCTTTATCGTCTGTATGACCTAAAATTTCTATTCTCATATCCGGATTGTCGCGAAGCAGTTTCATTAAACGTTCCAATTCAATAAAGGATTCAGGCAACAGAGCGCTTTTATCAAATTGAAAAAAGATATTCTCCAACACAAACGTTTTTCCAATTTCCAATTCTCCCGGAGGGAATTTATCAGGGTCTTCCGCCGGCGTTTTATTTTCTTGTCCAACAAGCAAATCCGGTTTGGAAGTACTGCAGGTAAGACAAATAACCTCTACATCGTCAATATAATAATAGCTTCCAGGAAGCAAATAAGTAAGATACGGCGGCTCTTTATAATTCGATTGCTCCAAAGGGAAAAAATTTCCTATAGTGAGATATTTTTCGCCTCCTTCCGCCACAAATTCGCCGCTGATTTTTTCCCACTCAATTGTATTCAACAGCGGATTATTGTAATTATTTACGACTTGGGGGACATAGCTTTTTGCTATCGTTTGCTTTACTTTATTCCCCATGCTTTTTTCTTCGCTATAAATGAGAATTTGATTATCGTTTTGTTTGATGCGTTCTTTAGTAAAAAGTCCGCCAATAGTCGCAACAGCTCCCGTTGAATATTCCGAAAGACTTACATAAAAAGTTAAACGATAACGTTCTCCCGCCTTTAATCGTGATTTCAATTCTGTTTCCAGATATTCCCTGTATTCTGTTTTGGAGGCATAAAAGCCGCAGAAAGCGTTTCCCGTTCTTGCTTTTTGAATTCCAAGTTTATTTTCGGGAATGCCGCACTCCCGGCTGCATTTATTAAAATAATCGCTGGAACCTGCGCTTGGTTGCCACCAACCTATTACACAAGTGAGGATTCCTAACGATTCTATTTTCTTCGGACAAAAAAGATAATCTTCAAAACTAGGATTGAAGATTAGATTTTCGGGTTGGGTTTCGTCTTGCGAAAAAACCCAATAAGTTTGTAAAAATAACAGCAACAAAATACATATGCTTTTACCGTTTTTATAATTCATGCCTTCGTTGTTGTTCAATGTATTGTATAATTTTTACTTTTTCGGAAGGATTAAACCAAACAATATCGGGATCTTTCCTATACCAGGTCATTTGCCGTTTGGCATAACGCCTTGTATGGGTTTTGATGTCTTCTTTGGCTTGATCAAAACTAATTTTTTGATTAAAATAGTCGAACAATTCTTTGTAGCCCACCGTATTTAAAGCCGTCAACTTTTGATAAGGCAACAAACTCTCCGCTTCGGATAGCAAGCCTTTCTCAAACATCTCATCTACACGCAAGTTAATCCTTTCATTCAAAATATTGCGTTCTAATTGCAGCGCCAACTTAATGATATGAAACGGACGTTTTTTATAAGTATTGTCGCGAAAATAGGAATACGGTTTCCCCGTTTCCAGAATAACCTCCAAGGCACGGATAATCCGGATAGGATTGGCTAAATCCACTTGTTGATAATAATCGGGATCCAGCAACTTCAATTGGGCGCGTAAAAATTCTATTCCTTCTTCTTTGAGTTGTAGATTTAATTCTTCTCTTAATTGAGGATCGGCGTCGGGAAGGTCGGCAATTCCCTTACAAACCGCGTCGATATACATTCCTGATCCTCCCGTCATAATCGCATAGTTGTATGTAGAAAATAAATGCTGCAACCGGTCCAACGCCTCTACTTCGTATTTCGAAACATTATAATAATCATGTACGGACAAGTGAGCAATAAAATGATGCTTAACCGCCGATAATTCTTCCTCATCCGGACGAGCTACGCCGATGTTCAGTTCTTTATAAAACTGGCGCGAATCGGCAGATAATATCTCGGCATTAAAAAACTGAGCCAATTCTATAGAAAGACTTGTTTTTCCAACTGCCGTAGGCCCAGTAACGACTATGAGCGTTTTCGGATTTTGATCGGTCATCGGATTACGAATTGGGATAGAGTCCTAATTTTTCAGCTTCTTTAAGCATATATTCATAAGCGGCTTCACGTTCATTGGGAATAATGCCGTCGAGAATTGCCTCTTTGATAGCAGACTTGATAATTCCTACTTCGCGACAGGGAGAAAGATTAAAAATACACATGATATCTTCGCCTGTAACAGGGGGCTGAAAATTCCGTATGCGATCCTTCTCTTCTATTTCGACCAGTTTTTGCCGGACAATCCAGAAATTATTCAGGTAGCGTTGTACTTTCGCCGGATTTTTAGAAGTAATATCCGCTTCGCAAAGTAACATAAGATCGTCTATTTCATCTCCCGCATCGAACAAAAGACGTCTTACCGCCGAATCGGTAACAATGTCTTCCGCCAGAATAATCGGACGCAAATGGAGCGCCACCAATTTCTCTACATATTTCATTTTTTCGTTCAGCGGAAGTTTAAACCTACGGAAAATCTTAGGAACCATCTTACTCCCTCTCACTTCATGTCCGTGGAATGTCCAACCCAACTTAGGATCATAACGTTTCGTCGCCGGTTTCCCTATGTCGTGCAAAATCCCCGCCCATAACAACCATAAGTTTCTTGTATGATTCGATAAATTATCCAACACGCCCAAAGTATGGTCAAAATTATCTTTATGCCCCTTATCTCCAATATATTCTGCTCCTTTCAAATCGGTAAATTCCGGAAAAATAAGGTGCAACAATCTGCTTTTATATAATAGTTTAAACCCTACAGAGGGTTTGGGAGATAAAATAATTTTGTTGAGTTCTTCGGAAATGCGTTCAGCCGAGATAATCTCAATCCGTTGCGCCTGCCTGATAATGGCGTCGAAAGTATCATTTTCGATGGAAAAACCTAATTGCGAAGCAAAACGGATAGCCCTCAACATACGCAAAGGATCGTCGGAAAAAGTAATATCGGGGTTCAGAGGCGTTCGAATGATGCCGTTTTCCAAATCACGCATGCCGTTAAAAGGATCGAGAAAGGTTCCATAATCTCCTCTATTTAGGCTTATTGCCATTGCGTTGATCGTAAAATCGCGTCGATTCTGATCGTCGGCAAGCGTTCCGGACTCGACAAGCGGTTTCCGCGAATGGGAACGATAAGATTCTTTTCGCGCCCCGACAAATTCAATCTGCCAATTTTCGCCATTATATTTGAAAGGCAACATCGCCGTGCCGAAATTTTTGAATACGCTGACAGAATCCGGTTTTCCTATCATCTCGGCAACCTCGGCCGCTAATTTAATTCCGCTTCCTACGGTAACAATGTCAATATCTTTACAAGACCTTTGCAAAACAAGATCTCTTACAAATCCGCCCACCACATAGGCAGGTTGCTGTAATTTTTCCGAAGCCCGGCTGACCAATTCAAAAACGGGATGTATAAGATATTTTTCCAAAATTCAATATTTCAAACATTTAAAAAGTACTAAGCAAACCTTCTTCCCTATTTATTTTTATAAAACAGCAACAAGAAGCAACACAGAGTTTGTCTAAAATTTTAACAACTATCCTCGATCCCCCTCCCCGACTCCCTAGGGCTAATTTAAGGAAAACGACTGCCCAAAAGTCCCCTTTAGGGGATTTAGGGGTAATAAAATCTGTCTCCTCAAAGGTTAGGAGCAACATTGCAGATTATCATTAAATTTTTCCATGAAGCATTTATCTCTAAAACGCTCTTTTTTTCCGGAAGTTTTGCCCAATAGCGTTACTATTCTTGAGAAACCCCGTCAGCAAACTCGCTGTTTTTATTTTTCAAAATCTTTTCCTTAAAAAATTTAAATGATCTCTTAAAAAATTACGGTAGCTTGATAAGCCGGATTCTGTATTTGGAATCAATCCAAACTTCTATCATTTATCTAGGATTGCCATCGCTGGCAACCTCAAACGGCCTACCCCCCGGTATCGGGCGAGCGACCCTTAATTACCGGTATATTTGGCCTTTCAACCCATAAGGCTTGCCCCATAAATATATCGCTATACTTATGCGCGAGCTCTTACCTCGCGTTTTCACCCTTGCCTTTCAAAAAAGGCGGTTATTTTCTGTGGCGCTTTCTGTCGTTTCACCCTCTAGGGTAAAACGCCTTCCCGTTAGGAAGTATGGAGCTCTGCGTTGCCCGGACTTTCCTCTTCATGCTATAAAATTACATGAAGCGATAGAAACGCTACCGCAATTTGTTGCAAAATTAGTTAAAAAGCAAAAGATTTCGATTGTTTTTCCAGAAACTGTTCAAAAATCTCCACAAAATTTCTTCAACTCAAAAAATGATTTCTTCAATCAAATTGCATCAAAAATTTCAAACATCTGTTTTGATCTTGCGCATATAGCGGCTAATTATCCCTTCCTTTTCTGCTCTATAAAATTCACAATCAAACGACTACTTGTTACCATAAAAAATCCAATCAACGTTTTAACTGCATAAAAAATCATCCAACCTCCATCCGGATTCTCTATAAATCTCATATTCTTCTCTTGTGCATAAGAAAATATATGCCGACAAAGTTCCGGAACAGAATCAATTAATACAAGTCCTCCAATAACAATAACAGCTATTGTCAAAACCGTTGAACGATGAATATTCAATTCAAATTTCTCTTCCGGAAAATTTTTATCAAGATGAAGTTTATCAATGATTAAATCCGTCCGGAATACACAATAGCGTAATATCAGAAACAAAATAAATATTGTCAGCAAAAGTAGCCCTATTGTCAAAGCAAGATTGATGAAATCATCCGAAACGCTTGTTCCAATAAAAAGCAGCGTCGAAATAAATTGAGGAACCACCGTTACCAATGCTAAAATCATGTAGATACCTAAGAGGTTGTTTAAAAATTTTTCTATGAAGTATTTTGAGTCTAAAAATGCGCTTTTTTGTCGGAATTTTTACCAAATAGCTCTACTATTCTTGAAAAATCCCGCCTGCAAACTCGCTATTTTTATCTCTCAAAATCTTTTCCACAAAAATTTAAACAACCTCTTCACTTTAATAAGAATTAAAAAGAAACTTCTTGGCGTCATAATAGTCAGACTTTTAGTAATTATTCAAACCCTTCAAATTTATATTCGATTTATTATGGATCAATGCAAAATTCCAGTGGAGAGAAAGTATCAGTATAAACATACTCTATATCCCAAATGAAAAATCTTCATTCCGGCTAAACAAAATAACTTGCCTGTTGAATCTATAATGATAATCCATAAAT
>JAVBLV010000101.1:0-46885 GCA_031553195.1 Bacteroidales bacterium | reverse complement strand
TAAAAACTCAAGTAGAAGCATGGCAAACAGCCAGAAATAATAAGAACGCCAAAATCAATTGGCAGTTCACAACGGAGAGTGCACGGGTTAAACTAAGGAGGCTTTATCCGACTTTAGAGGAGTGACGAGACACTAGGAAATAATATCCAAGGCCTTCTTCTATAATATCTTTTCAAAAATAGCAATTTCAAACGATTAAAAAGGAGAATTCAAATCTTTGAAGGATTCCTGTACTTTGTCTTTATCGGACAGTATCGGATTTAATGTTTCCCAATTGATAGATAAATCCGGATCGTTCCATAATATTCCTCCCTCCGATTCTTTACTATAGCAGGCAGTACATTTATAAGAAAAGATGGTATCATCCTCCAATGTAAGAAATCCATGGGCAAAACCTTCCGGAACCCAAAATTGAGTTTTGTTAACCTCCGTAAGTTTTATAGAAAAATGTTGCCCATAAGTAGGGGAATTCTTTCGTATATCAACCGCAACATCCAATACTGCGCCTTTTATTACCCGCACAAGTTTTCCCTGGGCAAACGGAGGCCCCTGAAAATGGAGGCCTCTGAGTACGTTTTTCTGAGATTTCGATTCGTTGTCCTGAACAAAATCCGGCAATTGAACGCCTAAGGATTTTATTTTTTGACAATTGAACGTTTCCATAAAATAACCTCGTTCATCCTCAAATACATCCGGCTGAAGAATAAGCAAATCTTTAATCGGCGTTTTCAATACTTTCATTGAATATTGCTGTTTAGTTCTTAGAGGTTGTCTAAATTTTTATAGAACAGATTTTTAGAGATAAAAATAACTATTTTTCAGGCGGGATTTTTTAAGAATAGAGCGCTATTTGGTAAAAATTCCGACAAAAAGGAGCATTTTTAGATTCAGAATACTTCATAGAAAAATTTTTAGACAACCTCTTAAATAAAATATCTTATTGGCAAAACAAGAAATTCAGCCGCTTTTACAAATGTATTGCTTCCCCGTAAGCCTGTTCAACGGCTTCCATTATGGCCTCCGACATACTCGGATGCGGGTGTATGGAATGAGCAACCTGTTTAGCCGTAAGACCGTTTTGTCTTGCCGTTACAATGCCTGCAATCATTTCTGTTACGGTATCTCCTACAAGATGGCAGCCCAAAATTAAATCGGTCTTTTTATCAATAATTATTTTAACAAATCCATCTCTGTTTCCGGAGGCTGTGGCTTTACCGGAAGCGGTAAAAGGGAATTTCCCGACCAATATTTCATAACCGGCTTCCATAGCGGCTTTTTCTGTCAATCCTACGGAAGCCACTTCGGGACTTGAATAAGTACAGCCCGGTATATTTTGATAATTAATGGGTTTAGGATCTTTACCCGCTATTTTATCAATGCAAATCAATGCTTCTGCCGAAGCGACATGCGCCAATGCGGGTCCTTTTACGACATCTCCAATGGCGTAATAACCTTCAATATTCGTACGATAAAATTCGTCTACGCAAATTTTTGTCCTTTCGGTCTTAATGCCTGTTTCTTCCAATCCGATATTTTCAATATTAGTAGCAACTCCCACTGCCGAAAGTACGATTTCCGCTTCAATTTCTTCGATTCCTTTTTTAGTCTGAACCGTCGCTTTACAAAGTTCGCCGCTTGTGTCCACGCTTTCTACAGAAGAAGAAGACATCGTCTTCATCCCCATTTTTTTAAACGAGCGATTTACTTGCGTAGAAACATCTTCGTCTTCATTAGGAAGTATATTCGGCAAAAACTCAATTAAGGTCACCTTTGTTCCTATCGACTGATAAAAAAACGCAAATTCGCTGCCTATTGCTCCCGAACCGACCACTATCATTGATTCCGGTTGTTTAGCAAGAGTCATGGCTTCTCTGTATCCGATAATTTTTTTACCATCTTGAGGAAGATTAGGCAACTGACGAGAACGAGTTCCCGTAGCTATGATAATGTGATTTGCTTTATATTCGGCAGTATTGCCGTCGTCATCGAGAACCGAAACTACTTTTCCCTGTTTTACTTTCGCTTCTCCTTGAATAACATCAACACCATTCTTTTTTAATAAATATTGTATCCCTTTACTCATGGTCTCAGCTACCCCCCTACTACGTTTGGTTATCGCTTCCATATCCGGCCTCGGCGTCGAGTCCAATTGTATGCCATAATCGGAAATATGAGAGGCATAATTATATACCTGGGCGCTTTTCAACAAAGCTTTTGTAGGAATACATCCCCAATTCAAACAAATGCCGCCTAAATTTTCGCGTTCTACAACAGCCGTTTTAAAACCTAGCTGAGAAGCGCGGATTGCCGCTACATAGCCTCCAGGGCCGCTTCCTATTACTATTATATCGTAATTCATAGCCTATTTATAAAATTATTCTGCAAATTTTCAATCTTTACAGGTTTCTAATTGATCTTGATTTTAAAAACAGAGAGGCTGTCCCCTAAAAAAGATAGCCTCTCTTTCTACTTTAAACAAATTGAAGATTAAACATGGATGATCGTATTCCACCCAAACTTATCTTCTTCTTGCCCATACTGAATTCCTTGCAAGCGATTATAGAGTTTTGTAGACCAATTTCCCGCTTTTCCATCTTTACAATAAGTAAATGTTTTGCCGGTTTCCCTGTCTACAATTTCTTTAACAGGCGTAATAACAGCCGCTGTTCCGCAAGCGCCTACCTCTTCGAATTCGCCTAGTTCTTCAACTGAAATGTGTCGTTCTTCAACTGTTAAACCCATATCGGCGGCCATTGTACGTAAACTCATATTCGTAATGGAACGCAAAATAGACGAAGATTGCGGAGTTATATAAGTATTTCCTTTTATAGCAAAGAAATTAGCCGGACCGGCTTCATCGATGTATTTTTTTTCTTTAGCGTCTAGAAACAATACTGTAGAAAATCCTTCTTTATGCGCTCTTTCGTTGGCGCGCAAGCTGGCGGCATAATTTCCTCCCACCTTGAATGTTCCGGTTCCTAGCGGAGCAGCGCGATCGTAATCGCGGGCAATTTGCATGCGAACCGGGTTAAAGCCTTCTTTAAAATAAGGGCCTACCGGACATACAAATAAAATAAATAAATATTCGTTTGCCGGCTTTACGCCGACCTGAGGCCCCGTGCCGATAATCAAAGGACGAAGATAAAGAGACGCGCCGGTTCCGTAAGGAGGAACATATTTGGCGTTTAATTGAACCGCCATTTCGCAAGCTTTTTCGAACATTTCGGCAGGAAATTCCGCCATCATAATTCCTTCGCAGGAATGCGCCAAGCGTTTGGCATTTTCCTGCAAACGGAAGATACGCACTTTCCCATCTACGCCCGTAAAAGCTTTTAATCCTTCAAAAGCTTCCTGGCCATAATGCAAGCAAGTAGCAGCCATATGCATATTGATTTCCTCAGAGGTTGAAGCTTCTAATTTTCCCCATTGCCCATCGCGGTAATAGCAACGAACATTGTAATCGGTTTTATAATAGCCAAAAGGCAAATTTTTCCAATCTATACTGCTCATAATAAATATTTTTAATGGATTATACTCTCAAATTACGTTCAGCGAAATTAGCTAATTTATTTTACATCCCATGCTACTTGGAGGATAAAAATTCGCATTCCTCTATTTCAAACTACATATCAAACAATTACATATAAAATCATGCAAAAAAAATTCTAAAACACTATTCCCCTTGCAGAAAATCAGTAATCCACTTTTCATCCATATTCCGGTATTTAAAGATTTTCACCGTCCTATTATTATCCAAACAAACTATAAGCGGCATAGATCCTCCGGTTATATCCATAAAGTCCTTGGTTGAAAGGATATAGTAAGGAACATCCGGTTGGGTATAGGTTTCCGAAAGGAATTTGACAATTGTCTTTTCCGTGCCCCAAAAAGCGTAAAAGATTTTATCGGAAGGAATATCATTCCGTTCCTGGAAAATAGAAATTTTCTTTGCTGTAAGTTTGCAAAAACGACATCCCGTCCCGAAAAAACAAACCAAACGTTTTCCTTTTGCAACAAATGCAAGCGTATCGTTCTCCCGAATCACATCAGTAAACTTATTTTGCTCAAAACGAGGGGTCGATATTGGTTTATACAAAAAATCAGGAACCGATAGTACAAACGGGGATACAAAAGAAAGGGCTAATAAACTAATAACTATCGCTTTCTGGTATTTGATTTTAATACTTGTTTCTTGTTTGCAAAAAAGTAAAAGCGCAAGTAATATTACATTTTTTACTATTGAATTGGCCGGAGACAAATCAAAGGAACTGCCAAAGCAGTGGCAATTTTCCTGCGATCCGGTAGCCGTTAATACGGCCAAAAATCCGGTAAAGGCCAATAAAATTCCAAATGTCGTGTACCATATTTGTTTAAAATACAAACGAATAATCAGCATAATGCCGATAAAAAATTCCATTCCAATCAATAATCTCGCAAAAACAGAAGCAATATCAAAATTAAAAACCTTAAAACTAAACACGTATATTTCAAAAGCATCTATCGACTTCATTTTCAGAATTGCCGAACAAATAAAAACAAGACCGACAAAAATTCTGGCTATCATTTTTAAAATACGTATGGTTTTCATAATCTAATTGTTAGGTATAAAAAAAGCAGAAACAACTCTACTGTTTCTGCTCTTTTTATGTTAACTGAAAAATATTATTTTTCTTTGCATTCTGTTGTAGCTGTCACACCCATGGTTGACACTGTAGCATTTCCATCGGAGCAATCACCATCTTCTATATGCATATCTGCTGTAGTAGGAGTAAAATATTCAGAACCTGTACCTGAATATGATGTTGTACATGTACAATCTTTTTCTTTACTACAAGAAGTTGCAAAAGCAAACATTGCAACTACGCCTAATGCTAATAAAACTTTTTTCATTTCTTTTTTGTTTTTTTACTTTTGCTTACTCTCTTAGGTTTTCAGCTTCCCCTTATTTTGGATACAAAGTTAGGGAAAATATTTCATAATAGCACTTAATGAAATATTAAAATATGTTAAATATATTAACGCCGTTATTCTCTTTTTGAACTTAATATTTATTCTTTCCTTTCCATTCTTATAAATATATAAAAATCCTCCATTGGAAAAGAATATTAAAAGCAGAATTCCGTAAAAATGAATATTTATCAGAGTATGTTTTTATTCGATGCGTTAAGCATTTCCCATCGAAGTCATATTAAAGGGAACGCCTTGTGGTTCCAATTCCTTTATTTTACCGTGAACCGCTTCGTATTTGGCAATATTTTCCTGCAAAGCGCCCAATAAACGCTTGGCGTGCTGAGGGGTTAAAATAATGCGCGATTTTACTTTCGCCTTTGGAACCCCCGGCATCAGTTGTATAAAATCAAGTACGAACTCGGCGTGAGAATGCGATATTACAGCTAAATTTGAATAAATGCCTCCTGCAACTTCATCGTTAAGTTCAATATCCAATTGATTATTTTGATTTTCTTCTTTCATTGTGTTTAGTTTTAATTATTAAAAATAGGCTTCTAAAATTAGAGGCAAGTTGAGATTATCAACTTGCCTCTACAAATATACAAATTTTCAAGTAAAATCCTTCTTATTTTCTTTTTATTCCGCTTGCCAAAGAAGAATTACTACTCATATTTTCCATTTCCGTTTTATTGGCTACAATAACATTCTTGTATTCGGCAAGCCCCGTTCCTGCAGGAATCAAATGTTGCCCTACAATAACGCTTTCTTTTAAGCCTAACAAATCGTCTCTTTTTGCCAATATAGCAGAATCCGTTAACACCTTTGTTGTTTCCTGGAAAGACGCGGCCGAAAGGAAACTCTTTGTCTGTAAAGACGCTTTTGTAATCCCCTGCAATACCTGAGTTGCCGTGGCCGGTCTGGCATCGCGGGCCGTTACAAGCTTTTTGTCTTTACGTTTCAATACCGAATTTTCATCGCGCAACTTTCTAGCCGTAATCAATTGTCCGTTTTTCAACGTTTCGGAATCGCCGCAATCGTCCACAACCTTCATTCCAAAAATACCATCGTTCACTTCCAAGAAATCAATTTTATTAATTAGCTCTCCTTCAAGGAAAGTAGTATCGCCCGGATCGTCGATTTCTACCTTGCGCATCATCTGGCGAACAATCACTTCAAAGTGCTTATCATTGATCTTTACGCCTTGTAAACGATACACTTCCTGGATTTCATTAACGATGTATTCCTGTACTTTCATAGGGCCTTTAATCGCCAATATATCGGCGGGAGTGATGGCGCCTTCCGAAAGCGGAGTTCCGGATTTGACATAATCGTTTTCCTGAGCCAGAATCTGTTTGGACGTTGGAATCAAGTATGAACGTTGTTCTCCCATCCTGGAAGTAATGATTATCTCGCGGTGGTTACGTTTCAACTTTTTACCGATAGATACAATCCCGTCAATTTCAGCAACAACAGCCGGATCGGAAGGGTTACGCGCTTCGAAAAGTTCCGTTACCCTAGGCAGACCACCCGTAATATCGCCTGTTTTTCCGAAGGAACGGGGTATTTTTACCAAAATGTCGCCCGCCATTAAGGTTGCTTTTTCTTCTACCATAATATGCGAACCCACGGGGATATCGTATGACTTGATCACTTCCCCTTCGGGAGACAAAATACTGATCGAAGGATTTTTTGAGCGTTGACGAGACTCGATAACCACTTTGTCTTGCAAACCGGTCTGATCGTCGGATTCAACGCGATAGGTAACCCCTTCGATAACATCTTCCATAACCACCTTTCCCGAAACATCAGAGATGATAACGGCATTGTACGGATCCCAATCGGCAACCAATTCGCCTTTTGTAAGAGCGGCTCCTTGTTTCTTGTATAAATGAGCGCCATAAGGAAGTAAAGATGATGATAACGTAATTTGAGTATGCGGGTCAACAATACGTATTTCGGCAGAACGTCCTATAACCACTTCCATATTTGTTCCATCAGAAGCGGTAAATGGAAGAGAACGAAGTTCGTCTATTTCCAAAACCCCATCATATTTGGCTTCAATTCTGGAAGTCGTTCCGATATTGCCTCCTGCAACCCCCCCAACGTGGAAAGTACGAAGCGTCAACTGTGTGCCGGGTTCTCCGATAGATTGGGCGGCAATAACGCCGACGGCCTCTCCTTTTTGCACCAAACGTCCCGTTGCCAGATTTCTTCCATAACACTTTACGCAAACCCCTTGTTTAGACTCGCAGGTCAATACCGAACGAATTTCCACTTCTTCGATGGGAGACTCTTCTATTTTCCTGCAAATTTCTTCCGTCAATTCATCGCCCGAAGCGGCAATTAAATCGCCCGTTTGAGGATGGAATATGTCGTGTACGGTCGTGCGTCCCAATATCCTTTCATACAAAGTTTGAACAACTTCTTCATTTTTCTTTAAAGCGGTTGTAGGAATACCGCGCAATGTGCCGCAATCTTCTTCTGAAATAATAACGTCTTGCGCGACATCTACCAAACGACGCGTCAAATAACCGGCGTCGGCAGTTTTTAAAGCCGTATCGGCCAAACCCTTACGAGCTCCGTGCGTAGAGATAAAATACTCCAATACCGACAATCCTTCTTTAAAGTTTGCCAAAATGGGGTTTTCGATAATTTCACCCCCGCTAGACCCTGATTTTTGCGGTTTTGCCATTAGCCCCCTCATACCCGACAACTGTCGAATTTGTTCTTTAGACCCCCGCGCGCCGGAATCAAGCATCATGTATACAGGATTGAATCCTTGGCGGTCTTCCGACAATTGCTTCATTACCGTTTGCGTCAACTGGGAGTTGGCATGCGTCCAAATATCAATAATTTGGTTATAACGTTCGTTATTTGTAATCAAACCCATGGAGTAATTTGCCATTACTTCATCCACTTCGGAGTTGGCTTGGTCTATCAATGTTTCTTTAATTCGAGGAACAATAATATCGCCCAAATTAAATGATAAACCGCCCTTGAACGCCATCTTGTAACCCAATTCCTTTATGTTATCAAGGAACTTAGCTGTTTCGGCGGTTCCTGTTTTCTTCAAAATATCTCCGATCAAATCGCGAAGAGATTTTTTATCTAACAGAGCGTTAATGTAGCCATATGAGCGAGGAACTACCTTATTAAACAAGATACGGCCAACGGTAGTTTCTATTATTTCCACTTTTTCCACGCCTTCTACCACATTATTAATGCGGACTTTGACCCAAGCGTTCAAATCAACGCGTTTTTCATTATAGGCAATAATAACTTCTTCCGGAGAATAAAATGTTTTTCCCTCCCCTTTCACAATATTGTCGGGTTCCGACCTGCGGCCTTTTGTCATATAATAAAGGCCCAAAACCATGTCTTGAGAAGGCACCGTAATAGGCGCTCCATTTGCAGGGTTCAAAATATTATGCGAAGCCAACATTAAAAGCTGGGCTTCTAAAATAGCTGCATTTCCCAGGGGAACGTGAACTGCCATCTGGTCTCCGTCGAAGTCGGCATTGAATGCCGTACAAACCAATGGATGCAGACGAATGGCTTTACCTTCTACCAATTTAGGTTGGAATGCTTGTATCCCAAGACGGTGAAGAGTCGGAGCACGGTTTAATAAAACAGGATGTCCTTTTAATATGTTTTCCAGTATTTCCCAAACAATAGGATCTTTTCTATCTACCGCCTTTTTAGCTGATTTTACGGTTTTAACTATTCCGCGTTCAAGCATTTTACGAATAATAAACGGCTTGAATAATTCAGAAGCCATGTCTTTCGGAAGTCCGCATTCGTGCAATTTCAAATCAGGACCTACCACAATAACAGAACGACCTGAATAGTCAACCCTCTTACCCAACAAGTTTTGACGGAAACGTCCCTGTTTCCCTTTTAAACTGTCGGATAATGATTTCAAAGCTCTATTTGATTCCGTTTTAACCGAACTTACTTTACGCGAGTTGTCGAATAAAGAATCCACCGCCTCTTGTAACATACGTTTTTCGTTACGCATAATCACGTCGGGAGCTTTAATCTCTATCAAACGTTTAAGACGATTATTCCTGATAATAACTCTACGGTATAACTCGTTCAAATCGGAAGTAGCAAACCGCCCGCCATCCAAAGGCACTAACGGACGTAGTTCGGGCGGTATAACCGGCACCACGTTTACAATCATCCATTCCGGATGATTTTCCATTCTTTTTTGCGCGTCGCGGAAAGCCTCTACTATATTCAGACGTTTTAAAGCTTCTTGTTTTCGTTGAACAGAAGTTTCCTTACTTGCCTTATGCCGTAATTCATATGACAATTGATCTAAGTTCAAAGACTTTAAAAGGTCTTGCAACGCCTCGGCGCCCATCTTAGCAACAAATTTATTGGGATCTTCATCCGGCAATAATTGGTTTTCGGCCGGAAGGGAATCTATAATATTAAAATACTCTTCTTCCGTCAACAGGTCATTTTGTTTTACGCCTTCGTCTCCTTTTATGCCAGGTTGGATGACTACATATTTTTCGTAATAAATAATTTGTTCCAGCTTTTTGCTCGGAATGCTTAATAATGTTCCGATTTTGTTAGGCAAGGAGCGAAAAAACCAAATATGAGCTACCGGCACCGTTAAATGGATATGTCCCATACGTTCGCGACGGACTTTCTTTTCGGTTACTTCTACTCCGCAACGATCGCAAACAATTCCTTTATAACGTATTCTTTTATATTTACCGCAATGGCATTCCCAATCTTTTACCGGCCCGAAAATACGTTCGCAGAATAAACCGTCTCTTTCGGGTTTATAAGTACGATAATTAATGGTTTCCGGTTTTACAACTTCTCCGCGAGAACGTTCTAAAATGGATTCGGGAGAAGCCAAACTAATGGTTATTGAATTAAAATCTGTTTTAAGTGTTGTATCTTTTTTAAAAGCCATGGTATTTAAATGCTAAATAAATTAATTAAATGAATTTTACGTACTGGGATTATTCGAATGTAATTTCCAATCCCAAACCTCTTAATTCATGTACCAGCACATTAAATGATTCCGGAATACCCGGAGTTGGCATGTTATCCCCTTTAACGATAGCTTCGTAAGCTCTTGCACGACCTACCACATCGTCAGATTTAACAGTCAAAATTTCTTGTAATATATTTGCCGCGCCAAAAGCTTCAATTGCCCAAACTTCCATTTCCCCAAAACGTTGTCCCCCAAATTGGGCTTTACCGCCAAGCGGTTGTTGGGTAATTAAAGAATAAGGGCCTATAGAACGCGCATGCATTTTATCATCAATCATATGGTGAAGCTTTAACATATAAATATAACCTACGGTCGCAGGCTGGTCAAAACGTTCTCCCGTTTCGCCGTCGTATAAATATGTTCTCCCGTTTTCGGGTAAGCCGGCTTTGCGCATATATTCATTGATCTGATCAACAGAAGCCCCGTCAAAAATAGGCGTTTGAAAACGTAAATCTAATTTCCTGCCCGCCCATCCTAAAACCGTTTCATAAATCTGACCCAAGTTCATACGGGAAGGCACGCCTAGAGGATTCAATACAACATCGACAGGCGTTCCGTCTTCCAAGAACGGCATATCTTCTTCACGGACAATTTTGGCGACAATTCCTTTATTTCCGTGACGCCCCGCCATTTTATCCCCTACTTTAAGTTTACGCTTTTTAGCAACATACACTTTTGCCATTTGTACGATGCCTGTAGGTAAATCGTCTCCAACGGTAGCAACAAATTTATTACGTGAAAAACGTCCTAAAATCTCGCGATAAATAATATGGTAATTATTTAAAAGTTCTTTTATTAACTCGTTGGTCTCATCTTCGTTTGTCCATTTGCTCGGATTTATATTCAAGTAATCGAGCGTGGCCAATATCTTTTGAGTGAATTTTACTTTCTTTGCAACGACCTCTTCTTTAAAGTTAGTATAAACCCCTTGAGAAACCTTTCCGCTCAATAAAATCAATAATTTATCTATCAATTTGTTTTTTAAGTCGGCAGCCTCGGCGTTAAATTCAGTTTCTAACTGAACAATGACGTCTTTATCTTTGGCTCTTGTTTTTCTATCTTTTACAATACGGGAGAAGAGTTTTTTATCGATGACCACGCCTTGAACAGACGGCGGCACTTTTAATGATGCATCTTTTACGTCGCCTGCCTTATCGCCGAAAATAGCGCGTAATAATTTTTCTTCAGGCGTTGGGTCCGATTCTCCCTTTGGCGTAATCTTACCAATAAGTATATCGCCTTCTTTTACTTCGGCTCCGATGCGAATCATTCCGTTTTCATCCAGGTCTTTGGTAACGTCGCTGCTTACATTCGGAATATCTTTTGTAAGTTCTTCATTACCTCTTTTTGTACCGCGAACTTCCAATGTAAATTCTTCTATATGAACAGAAGTAAAAATATCTTCTTTTACTACCTTTTCGGAAATTACAATGGCATCTTCAAAGTTATACCCTTTCCATGGCATAAAAGCGACCATCAAGTTACGGCCAATTGCCAATTCCCCGCCTTTTGTGGCATAACCTTCGCATAATACCTGGCCTTTTTTGATCTTATCTCCTTTACGAACAATAGGCCTAAGATTTATTGACGTATTTTGATTGGTGCGTTGGAATTTCGTCAACCTGTAAGTTTTTACATCATCTTCAAAACTTACGAGCCGTTCTTTTTCCCCTCTTGCATGACGAATTACAATTTTTTTGGCGTCAACATATTCTACAATTCCGTCGCTTTCTGCATTCACCAATACCCTCGAGTCATGCGCTACCGATTTTTCGATTCCCGTTCCTACAATAGGAATTTCCGGATTGAGCAACGGCACAGCCTGGCGCATCATGTTAGATCCCATCAACGCGCGGTTAGCATCGTCATGTTCCAAGAAAGGAATTAATGAGGCGGCGATAGAGGCAATCTGATTTGAAGCAATATCGATCAAATCGACTTCGCTTCTTTGCACGACGGGAAAATCAGCAAAGTGACGCGCTTTAATTCTATCCGTTAAAATTTCTCCATCTTCGGAAAGAGGCGTATTTGCTTGCGCGACCACTTGGTCTTCCTCTTCTTCAGCGCTCAAATAAATAGGTTCTTCCTGAATTTGCACATCTCCGTTTACAACCCGTTGATAAGGCGTTTCGATAAACCCTAAGCGATTTATTTTTGCATGTACGCAAAGCGAAGAAATCAAACCGATATTCGGTCCTTCGGGCGTTTCTATCGTACACAAACGTCCATAGTGGGTATAGTGTACGTCGCGCACCTCAAACCCTGCTCTTTCGCGAGACAAACCTCCTGGTCCCAAAGCAGAAATACGACGTTTATGCGTAATTTCCGCCAAAGGATTGGTTTGATCCATAAACTGAGATAACTGATTCGTTCCAAAGAAAGTATTGATAACGGAAGACAATGTTTTTGCATTAATCAAATCTGTCGGCGTAAATACTTCATTGTCGCGAACGTTCATTCTTTCACGAATAGTCCTGGCCATACGAGCCAAGCCTACGCCAAATTGAGCGTATAATTGCTCTCCTACCGTACGTACGCGGCGATTGCTTAAGTGGTCGATATCATCAACTTCTGCTTTTGCATTGATTAATTCAACCAAATGTTTTATAATAGAAATAATATCTTCTTTTGTCAGTACGCGGACATCGGAAGGCACCGTCAATTTTAACTTTGTATTAATTCTATAACGGCCTACGTCTCCTAAATCGTAACGTTTATCCGAAAAGAATAGTTTTTCGATAATGCCGCGCGCCGTTTCTTCATCGGGCGGTTCGGCGCTACGAAGTTGACGATAAATAAATTCAACAGCCTCCTTGGCATTATTGGCTGCATCCTTTTGTAAAGTATTAAATATTACGGAATAATCACTTAAATTTTCCGATTCGTTATGTAATAAAATGGTTTTTATTCCGGCGTCAAGAATTTGATCAATATTCTCTTCGGTAAGTTCCGTTTCCCTATCAATCAAAACATTGGTTCTCTCGATAGAGACAACTTCGCCTGTATCTTCATCCACAAAGTCTTCTATCCAAGATTCAACCACCCTTGCAGCCAGTTTACGTCCCAACACTTTTTTCAAAGAAGTTTTACTAACTTTAATTTCTTCGGCCAAATTAAAGATTTCTAAAATATCTTTATCCGTTTCATAACCTATAGCGCGAAGCAAAGTAGTGATGGGCAATTTCTTTTTCCGGTCAATGTATGCATACATAACATTGTTGATATCCGTCGTAAATTCCATCCAAGAACCTTTGAAAGGAATAATACGGGCGGAATATAATTGAGTTCCATTCGAATGGAAGGTTGTGCCGAAAAACACGCCGGGGGAACGATGCAATTGAGATACCACCACGCGTTCGGCTCCATTAATTACAAAAGTTCCTTTAGGAGTCATATAAGGGATCATTCCCAAATAAACATCTTGTATAATGGTTTCAAAATCTTCATGTTCCGGATCTGTGCAATACAGCTTAAGTTTTGCCTTCAAAGGAACGCTGTACGTTAATCCCCTTTCAATACATTCTTCTATGGTATAACGAGGAGGGTCGATAAAATAATCAAGGAATTCTAAAACGAAGTTATTACGGGCGTCTGCAATAGGAAAGTTTTCGTTAAAAACTTTATACAATCCTTCATTTATTCGGTTCTCAGGATTTGTTTCTATTTGGAAAAAATCTTGGAAAGATTTTAATTGGATATCCAAAAAATCAGGGTATTCAACCTGACGAGCAGACGCAAAATTTACAATAGTGGGTGTATTTTGTGCCAAGGTTTTTAATGTTTTAAGTTAAAAAGAACGAAGAACTAATTGAAACAGAAACAAGGAATAGGCATTCCGAAGGATCCGGAAGCCCTATTCCTTATTATTTTGAGGCAAAAGACGTACTATTTAATCTCAACTTCAGCTCCTGCTTCTTCCAAAGATTTTTTCAAAGCTTCAGCTTCATCTTTAGAAACGCCTTCTTTCAAGGGTTTCGGCGCTGCGTCTACTAATTCTTTAGCTTCTTTTAAACCTAAGCTAACCAAGTCTTTTACTAATTTAACAACAGCTAACTTGTTTGCGCCTGAGGCTTTCAGAATTACGTCGAATGAAGTTTTTTCTTCAACTTCGGCAGCTCCGCCGGCAGCAGGAGCGGCAACAGCAACAGCTGCAGCTGCAGGTTCAATACCGTATTCTTCTTTTAATATGTCAGCTAATTCTTTTACTTCTTTTACCGTAAGATTAACTAATTGTTCTGCAAATGCTTTCAAATCTGCCATGATCACTATTTTTTTAAGTTTTTACAATTTTTTATTTTGACGACTACTTTTTCAGAAGTAGTTTTATTCGGCTTTTTCCGATAACGTTTTAAGAACGCCTGATAATGTATTTCCTCCCGAAGATAGAGCAGAAATAACATTTTGTGCAGGAGCTTTGAGTGAAGCCACTACATCGGCGATAAGTTCATTCCTAGATTTGATATTAACCAACGCATCTAAGTTCTCATCTCCAATGTAAACAGATTCTTCTACATAAGCCCCTTTCAAAATGGGTTTTTTCGAAGTTGCCCTAAATTCTTTTATAAGTTTAGCAGGAACATTATTTGTGTTCGAAAGCATTATCGAAGAAGAGCCTTTTATAGCAGGATATAAACCTGAATAGTCTATATCTGCTTTTTCCATTGCTTTAATCAGCAATGTGTTTTTTACGACCATTAACTTTACTTCTCTACGAAAACACAAGCGTCTCAGTTTACTGGTATCGACAGAATTTAATCCTTCTATATCAGTTAAATAAAGATGATTATATTGAGACAGTTGTTCTGCAATAGAGTCGATAAGTTCGGCTTTCATTTCTTTTCTCATAGTCTTTCGAAAATTTTCCCTGGTTTTGGTAATTAGCTAAAAGATTTCGGATCTATTTTTATACCGGGACTCATTGTACTGGACATATAAACGCTCTTTACATAAGTACCTTTTGCGGCCGTTGGTTTTAATTTTAATATAGTTTGCAACACTTCTTTTGCATTGTCGTATATCTTCGCATTATCAAAAGATACTCTAGCTACAGAAGTGTGGATAATACCAAATTTGTCAACCTTAAAATCAATTCTTCCGGACTTCACATCTTGTACTGCTTTTCCTACTTCCATGGTAACGGTTCCGGTTTTAGGGTTCGGCATGAGGCCGCGGGGACCTAATATCTTACCCAAAGCTCCGACTTTCGGCATTACGCTTGGCATAGTAATAACAACATCAACGTCCGTCCAACCGCCTTTTATTTTGTCGATATATTCGTCAAGACCAAAATAATCAGCTCCGGCTGCTTTAGCTTCTTCTTCTTTATCGGGCGTGCAAAGTACCAATACGCGAACCGTTTTACCGGTTCCGTGAGGTAAAGTAACCGTACCGCGCACCATTTGATTCGCCTTACGAGGATCTACGCCCAAACGAACGTCGATATCCACAGAAGAATCAAATTTAGTGTACGTGATATTTTTTACCACCTTTACAGCTTCTTCTAAAGAAAAAAACTGTTCTTTATTGAACTTGGCTAAAGCGTCTTTTTGCTTTTTTGTTAATTTCGCCATTTCGATTTGTTGTGTTTAAATTTATTATGAAAAGGGATTGTCACCCGTAACAGTGATACCCATACTCCGCGCTGTTCCTGCAACCATGCTCATTGCCGCTTCAAGGACAAAACAATTTAAGTCAGGCATTTTACTTTCTGCAATCTGACGCACTTGTTCCCAAGTAACGGAAGCTACCTTATTTCTATTTGGTTCGGCAGAACCGCTTTTCAATTTGGTAAGTTCTTTTAGCTGGACGGCAACAGGGGGAGTTTTTGTAACAAAATCAAAAGATTTATCGCTATAAACAGTAATAATAACAGGAACTACTTTTCCCGCCATTTCTTGCGTACGAGCATTGAACTGTTTACAGAATTCCATAATGTTCACGCCCTTCGAACCTAAAGCAGGTCCAACCGGCGGAGAGGGATTCGCAGCGCCTCCTTTGATTTGCAATTTAATCAATCCTGCAACTTCTTTTGCCATTTCTCTGATTAATTACTTGTTAAAAACAATTTATTTAATTACTGATAATTACTCTTTTTCAACTTGCATGAAGCTTAATTCCAGGGGCGTCTTTCTACCAAAAATCTTTACCATCACCTTAAGCCGTTTCTTTTCTTCGTTAATTTCTTCTATCACCCCGCTCAGGCTGTTGAAAGGCCCGTCGATTACCTTTACTGATTCTCCGATAATGAAAGGATCGTTCATTCCTTCGTTCATATCCGAAAGTTCATCGACTTTTCCTAAAAGACGGTTTACTTCAGATTGACGCATAGGAACCGGATCTCCTCCTTTTTCGCGCAAAAAATCAATTACATTAGGAACGTTTTGAATAATATGCGGGATTTCTCCAACTAAAACTGCCTCTATCAATATGTATCCCGGAAAATAAGTACGTTCTTTGGTTACTTTTTTCCCGTTTCGAATTGAATACACCTTTTCCGTAGGAATAAGAACTTGCGAAACGTACTCTTGCAGACCAAGACGAGATATCTCATTTTCAATATACTCCTTAGCTTTTTTTTCTTTTCCGCTAATTGCCCTGACTACATACCACTTTTTGACTTGTTCATTCATCCTTAGAGTCTTGATTGGAATAAATTGGTAATTATCAATATAACAAAACAAAGCAATTCTTTTGCTTTAACAAACATACATTAATCGTCTCAGATAAAAACATTTCTGTTTCTTTTGGGAAGCAAGACCTGATTAATGCAATTTTTTGGAGAAGGGTTATGCTTGTTATGCAAACGATGAATAAAAATAGCCTAATATGCCTTTCCAAAGTAAATGCGGATGCGCTCCAAATACTATGTCCATCAAAAAGATGATGCATGCTATTATTAAAGAAGCCACAGCCACCACAATTGCGCTACTTTGCAATTCTTTCATTGTCGGCCACGATACTTTATGAACAAGCTCATCGTAGCTTTCTCTTACATAATTTCCTATTTTTGACATCTCTTCTTTATTTTGTTTTGGCAGGAGCAGAGAGATTCGAACTCCCATCAACGGTTTTGGAGACCGCTATTCTGCCATTGAACTATGCTCCTAAAGCTTGTCTAAAATATATTCATCGAAATTTTCAGACGAGCCTTTCGTATGATTTTCTTATTAATTAGTCTAAGATTTCTGTTACCTGACCTGCTCCTACTGTTCTACCGCCTTCACGGATAGCAAAACGTAAATTCAAGTTCAAAGCGATTTCAGAAAGCAATTCTACCGTGATAGTCAAGTTATCGCCGGGCATTACCATTTCAACTCCGTCAGGAAGAACGATTTCTCCAGTAACGTCAGTTGTACGGAAATAGAATTGAGGACGATATTTGTTGTGGAAAGGAGTATGACGACCGCCTTCTTCTTTCTTCAAGATATACACCTCTGCTTTAAATTTCTTGTGAGGTTTGATAGAACCAGGTTTTGCAATAACCATACCACGACGAATTTCGTCTTTGTCGATACCGCGTAATAATAAACCTACGTTATCTCCGGCTTCGCCTCTATCCAAAATTTTACGGAACATTTCAACGCCGGTAACAACTGATTTCAGTTTTTCAGCACCCATACCGATAATGTCAACAGGATCGCTAGAGTTAATAACGCCTGTTTCAATCTTTCCGGTAGCAACCGTACCACGACCGGTAATAGAGAAAACGTCTTCTACAGGCATTAAGAATTCTTTATCAACGTCGCGAACAGGAAGAGGTATCCATGTATCAACGGCATCCATTAATTCCATAATTTTTTCAACCCATGAAGGTTCTTGGTTCAAACCGCCTAATGCAGATCCGCGAATAACGGGACCATTGTCGCCGTCAAAACTATAGAAAGATAATAATTCACGAATTTCCATTTCAACAAGGTCTAACAATTCAGGGTCGTCAACCAAGTCAACTTTATTCATAAATACCACAATACGAGGAACGCCTACCTGACGAGCCAGAAGGATATGCTCGCGAGTTTGGGGCATAGGACCATCCGTTGAAGCTACTACCAAAATAGCGCCATCCATTTGAGCGGCTCCTGTAACCATGTTTTTTACATAGTCGGCGTGACCGGGACAGTCTACGTGAGCATAGTGGCGATTGGCTGTTTGATACTCTACGTGAGATGTATTGATAGTAATACCTCTTTCTTTTTCTTCAGGAGCAGAGTCGATAGAATCAAATGATCTTACTTCTGATAATCCTTTATTAGCTAATGTTAATGTAATAGCGGCGGTCAAGGTTGTTTTACCATGGTCTACGTGACCAATCGTACCAACATTTACGTGGGGTTTATCCCTTTTAAAAGTTTCTTTTGCCATGTTAATTATGGAGTTTAAATGGTTTAATTATTTTTTTACTAATGGACTTTAAATTACGCTTAAAGAGAGCCATTGATGAGATTTGAACTCATGACCTCTTCCTTACCAAGGAAGCGCTCTACCCCTGAGCTACAACGGCGTTTCTTCCTACCACAAAGAACGAACGCGGAAATAAATTTCCGGTTCGTTTTGATTGAAGAATTGAGCGGAAGACGGGGCTCGAACCCGCCACCTATAGCTTGGAAGGCTATCGCTCTACCAAATGAGCTACTTCCGCTTATATCAAAATTGCGTGGGGGGAGGAGGATTCGAACCTCCGAAGGCTTCGCCAACAGATTTACAGTCTGCCCCATTTGACCGCTCTGGTATCCCCCCAAAAAATTACAGTAAGAAAGAGCCGATGGAGGGATTCGAACCCCCGACCAGCTGATTACAAATCAGCTGCTCTGGCCAACTGAGCTACATCGGCAATGTCCTTCATTAATCAAACAACTACTCTCCGAAAAAGAGAGTGCAAAATTAATACTTTTTCCCAAACTGACAAAGTATTTCTCACTTTTTTTCTTGATTTTTTTACTATTAGATTTTAATCTATTGTATGCCAATCAATAAAATTCCTCCATTCCAAAGTATCTCTCAGTTATTAACTAAAAATACGTGTGAGTCATAAGCATTTAATTAATAACTTTGCAGGTTCAAAATATATCAGATACAAATTTTAAAAATGACTATTGAAGGTAATGCCAATCAGCACAAAAAGGTTTTTATTGAGACCTATGGTTGTCAAATGAATTTTTCGGATAGCGAAATTGTGGGGGCTATTTTACGGGATAATAACTATCTTATTACCTACGATCTCCATGAAGCCGATTATATCTTAATCAACACATGTTCTATTCGCGACAATGCAGAACAGCGAATCCGAAAACGTTTACAAGAATTTAAAGGAGTTAAGAAAAAACGTCCCTGGCTCAAAATAGGAATTTTGGGCTGCATGGCGGAGCGTCTTAAAAATCAATTATTGGAAGAGGAAAATATCGTCGACATGATTGTAGGGCCCGACGCCTACCGGATGTTGCCTAAACTTCTGGAGGAGGTGGAGGCCGGTAAAAAAGCCATTAACGTGTTGCTATCGGAAGAAGAAACTTATGAGGAGATTTCTCCTATACGTCTGAGTAGCAATCACATATCCGCTTTCATTTCTATTATGAGGGGTTGTGAAAACTTTTGCGCTTATTGCGTAGTACCTTACACAAGAGGAAAGGAAAGAAGCCGGAATCCTGACACAATTATTCAGGAGGCTTCCAAATTATTTGAAGCCGGTTATAGAGAAATTACGTTGCTCGGACAAAATGTAAATTCTTATTCTTGGGAAGAGAATAACATCGATTTTACCGATTTAATGAAACTCGTTGCAGAGATTAGTCCTTTATTAAGGGTTCGTTTCGCGACTTCACACCCCAAAGATATTTCGGATAAGCTTCTGGAAACCATTGCCCAATATGATAATATCTGCAAAAGTATTCATTTGCCTGTGCAATCCGGGAGCACAAGAATTCTGGAACTCATGCGACGTAAATACACCCGAGAATGGTATATGGAGAGAATAAATGCCATCCGGAAAATCATTCCCGATTGTTCTATTTCAACAGACGTCATTACAGGATTTTGTACCGAAACAGAAGAAGATCATCAAGATACGCTTTCTCTTTTCAGATGGGTGGGCTACGACTATGCTTTTATGTTCAAATATTCGGAACGACCTAATACTTTGGCCGCAAAAAAATATCCCGATGATGTTCCTGAAGAAATAAAGACAAGGCGATTAGAAGAAATTATAGCACTTCAACAAGAACTTTCGCTGGAAAGTAACAAAAGAGATATCGGGAAAACGTTCAGCGTTTTGGCGGAAGGCATTTCCAAAAAATCGCCGCATCAACTATATGGGAGGAATAGTCAAAACAAAGTGGTGGTCTTTGATAAAAAAGATTTTAAGCAAGGAGAATATGTGGAGGTTCGAATTGTGAACGTTACTGCAGCCACTTTAATGGGTGAAGCGATATAATTCGGATCAGCGTAAAAAATAGGTGGAGATATTCTCTTTCTATCCTTTTTGAAGCCTCAAAAAGAATCAAAAACGGCTTGAGGATTTAAACGCGCTCCGCCTATCGGCTCCGCTTGAACGGAAAATCCTCGCAAAGGTATGCTACGCATGGCGTTTGACGGGCTAACGCAGTCCGAATAAAGTAAAGATATAATGGCCTTCGAGAAATAGCGTTAACCCAACTTTCACTCTTTTGTTAGCTAACTCCTTGTTGCTAAGTTGATAATAACGATCAAAATAACAGCTGTGTCCTACAGATTTTTATTTTTCAGTTTTAATGCTGTGGTCTGTACAGGTTGCTTGGCTGAATCCTCCAAACGGGAATAAGGAGAATCCTTTCCCGAACTTGCTACAAAGTTACAATAAGATATTTTACCAAAAGTGTCCTACATTTAGGATTTGAGAAGATTCAGCAAAACGTTACGACTGGTTTTCAGTGCATTATCATTATGAAAACTCTTGAAATGAGCTTATTTTTCATGAAAAATAATTTATTGAGTGAAAGTTGGGTTAAGGACTTGCACCTGTTAGAATAGAACCATGCTGGGCGAACAAAAAGAGGGTAAAGTTATTCTTAACTTCACCCTCTTTTCTTTGTTCCGGTTCGCGAAACTAAACTGCCACAGACTCATCTGCAATGGATTGATCAACCAGAATACGTCCGCAATGTTCGCAAACAATAATTTTTTTATGCATCCGGATTTCAACCTGACGCTGATGAGGAATTTTATTAAAGCAACCTCCACAAGCGTCGCGTTCTACAATTACAACCGCCAAACCGTTACGCGCATTTTTACGAATTCTTTTATAAGCCGTTAGATAGCGTTCTTCTATCAAACCTTCTTGCTTCACAGATTCTCTTTGAAGTTCTTGTTCTTCTTTTTCAGTTTCTTTGGTTATCTCTTCCAGATCCGCCTTTTTTTGATCCAAATCTATCTTTCTGTCGGTCAAAACAGCAGTAGCGCGTTCAACCTCTTCTTTCTTACTTTCTAATTGGATGGTATATTCTTTTATCCTTCTTTCGCATAATTGAATTTCCAGCGTTTGGTATTCAATTTCTTTACTTAAAGAATCATATTCGCGATTATTCCGAACATTATTTTGTTGAGTTTCATATTTTTTTATCATTTTTCCACACTCAACAATCATATTCTTCTTTTCCAATATATTTTTCTTTATATCCTCTACTTCCTCAGAAAATTTCTCGATACGAGTTTGTAGACCGACTATTTCATCTTCCAGATCCTGGACTTCCAAGGGAAGCTCTCCTCTTACAATTTGTATTTTATCTATTTGAGAATCTATCTTTTGTAAAGTATGCAATGCGATTAAACGTTTTTCAACTGCAATGTCGACTTCTTCTTTTCGAATAGAGTCGATAGAAGAAACGTTTAAACCTTCATTTTTTTCAATTTCTTCGATTTTTTTGTCTGAAGCTTTTTTAGCCATATATTTGTTCTATTTATATTTACAAATACTCCACATAGTTTGTTGAGCGCTCGGAAATAAGCACGGCAAAAGTACTAAATTTTTCGCAAAGAAACGAATAAATAAGTTCTTTGGCAAACTGCTCGCTTTCATAATGCCCTATGTCGGCAATTATAAAATTGTACGCGGCCTGCTGAAAATCATGATATTTCAAATCACCTGTCAGAAAAATATCTACCCCGGCCGCTTTCGCATGGGAAATTAGAAAACTCCCCGCGCCTCCGCATAACGCCACTTTTGTTATTTTATTATCGAAAGAGCCGGAATATCTTAAAACCGGAATATCCAATATTCTTTTTACTTTTTGCAAAAAATCCGTTACATCCGTTTCTGTTTCTAACTCTCCTACGATTCCTGCGCCTACATTTAGCAATCCATTCGTTAAGGAGTAACAATCATAAGCCGCTTCCTCATAAGGATGCGCTTGCAGCAAGTTCCATATTAATTTCTCTTCTATATGCCTGGGGTATACAACCTCTATTCTGCATTCTTTTTCCGCATGCATCAAGCCTTTTTCCCCCACAAAAGGATTCGCTTTTTCCAATGCCCTGAAAGTTCCGTTCCCTTCGCTATTAAAACTACAGAAATCATACGCTCCTATATGGCCGGCTCCAGCCTCAAAAAGAGACGTCCTTATTCTATCGGCATGAGATAAAGGGCAAAACGTAACCAATTTTTTTAAATGACCTTGAAGCGGTTTCAAAATACGAACATTTACCAACCCCAACTTTTTAGCTAAAATTCCGTTCACTCCTTCCAATACATTATCCAGATTGGTATGGACGGAATAGATGCATAAATGGTTTTGTATGGCATATAAAATAAGATCTCCTGTTACGTTTGCCGGATTGATTTTCTTGATCCCGCCGAATATTAACGGATGGTGCGAAATAACCAGATTACATTTTTTTAGCGCCGCTTCTTCAAGTACCGGTTTGGTAATATCCAATGTAATTAACGCGCCTGTTATTTCAACTTGAGAGTCGCCGATGATTAGCCCCGAATTATCATAATCTTCCTGAAAAGCCAAAGGGGCTTTTTTTTCCAAATATGCGAGAATTTCTTTTATTTTCATAACATTTTGATTTATGCATAATTATACATTGCAATACAAAAATACATATAATTTGCCTTTATTCGGAACATCATCAGGATTTTAATCATTTACGATTTCAAAACATTTTAAATACCCAAAATATAGTATTAAACATATTGATTCTATGAATGCTAATCTCTCAATCCTTGAAAACAAAACAGTCTTGTTAATAGGCCTTTTTATCGCCAACTATTGTAACCCATATTGTTTTTAGAAAGATGCCTATATCAAGTAGCAACGACCAGTTCTCAAGGTACCAGATATCCCGTTTAATACGTCCTTCCATCTGAGCGATTTCTTTTGTTTCGCCACGATAACCGCTTACTTGCGCCAAGCCGGTAATGCCTGGCCTGATAAAATGACGCACCATGTATTTTTCGACAATCTGCGAATATTTTGACGTGTGTGATAACATGTGCGGACGCGGTCCTACTATTGACATATCGCCTTTTAATACGTTAATAAATTGGGGTAATTCGTCGAGGTTGGTACGCCGTAGAAAATCGCCGACTTTTGTTTTACGGATATCTTTGGCGGTGGCTTGCAGCATGTCTGCTTCTTTGTTGACGCGCATACTCCGGAATTTATAACACATAAATTTTTTTCCGTTTTTCCCTGTCCTCTCCTGCTTAAAAAGAATAGGCCCGTGGGAACTGAGTTTTATGGCTATGCCGGTTATCAAATAAATAACAGGAAAACATACCGTAAGGAATATAAATGAAACAATGATATCCAACGCGCGTTTGACCAATGCATTATAGGTTTTGCTCAATGGAATCTTGCGCAGGGAGAGAATAGGTATATTGCCTACTGATTCCAGGATTACGGCGCGGTCTACATAATGCCGTATAGTAGGCACCACATGAAACTTAATAACATGGTCTTCGGAAAAATCCATTATATCCTTTATATGCTCTTTGGCCGAAATAGGTAATGTGCAGTAAATGATATTTACTTCATTGTTAATAGCATATTCCTTTGCCTGACTTATGTTTCCTATCAGTTGTCCATGATTTGCATTGGGGTTGTCATCGAAAAATCCAAGTACATTAACTCCCAGATAGGGATCGGTTAGAAGTTCTTCATACAATTCCTTACCCAGTTTACCGGCGCCTAGTATAACAGCCTGTTCTTGTTTAACGTTCTGTTTTAATACCATTGTTACAACTTTTCGCCCGATCAGGCATACGATGGTCATAACAATAAAAGTAATGGGAAAATACAGTATTAAAAATAAGCGGGATATTTCGCGGGATGTTTTAGTAGAAAATAAACAAAACATAGATACCGCCATTGCCAGCGCCACAAAATAAGCCGACCGTTTAACAATTTGTTGCCACGCCAACTGGCGCGGATCTTTAAGTAGTTTACTGGTTCCCAGCCCCAGAAAATATCCGAAGTTGATAAAAAGAAGCAGTATCTGGTAGTGCAGATCCGAAACTTCAATGCCGGGAAACAATGATACCAATAAGAAGTAAATACCGTTGATTACAATGAGGTTGCTTACGACCATGAAACTAGTCAGCAAGAAATTGTATTTTCCAGTGGCATTTGGCATGATACAGTAGGTTTTTTGTTAATAATGTTATAAGAATTGTTTTACTTTCGAAGTAATTTTTCCGGCTAAGCTTATATACGGATTAAATCCGTGCGATCGGTACATTCGTAAATCTTCCTTCCATTTTTTGAGTTGGGTGTTGGACGAGGTACTCATCCCGCCCATATTCATGCGAACAATGTATTCATTCAAATAATACACATGGAAATTATTTTCGTACAACATGCGAACCAACATATCGCTGTCGGCGGCAATTTTATACGATTCATTATATAATCCGCAAATTTCAAAAACTTCTCTCTTTACATAAACAGTAGGGTGTAGCGGTAACCAACCTCGTTTCATTTTCTTTTTATCATATCCACCGCTAATCCAGTTGCGCACTATTTTCTGCGGATTTTCGGCGTCTACATATATACCATTGCCATATACAATATCCGCTTGGGTTTGTTCAAAAATACGGGCTATTTTTGAAAGTATGTCCGCGCTGTAAAATTCATCGTCCGAATGCAGCAAGCCGATAACGTCGCCGGTAGCTAAACGTATTCCTTTATTAATGGCTTCATACATTCCGCTGTCAGCTTCGCTGATCAATTGAGAATGGAGAGTTGAGAATGGAGAATTTTTTATAATTTGTAAGGTATTGTCTGTTGAGGCGCCATCTATGATAATATACTCCACCTCCGGATAATTTTGCATTACCACACTTTCAATAGTACAGGCAATGGTTTGTTGCCGGTTGTAGCAAGCAGTAATAAGGGAAATTTTCATACATTCTTACAATCTATTCCGTAGTTGGTCTTAATATATTCAATAATTTTTCTTTTGTCATTACCGCAGGCTCTTTTGATTTCGTGGATTTTGACATCAACCAGCGTGCGATACCACCAACCTTGGAAAAAATGCCAGATAAATCCGGCTTTGCCTTTTACAAAACCGAATTTGAAAATATACCGGTACACAAAATAAAAAAATGAACGCCAAAACAAAGGCAAACGGGCATATTTTAACTTCTTTTTCCGCTTTTCAATCGCTTCCTTTCCGATATTTGCTTCTGAATTATCTTTTTCTAGAAGATTTAATTCTACATCCAGCAAATCAATCGCTTCGCGAATAGAATAACCGTTGTGTTTTTGTATCCACCAACCGAATGTATTTAAGTTATGGTCTAAAAACAAATTTTCAAATTCCACCATTTCCCCTTCGGATAGTTGAATATGCTCGTCCATCCAACGTTGTTCGCAAACGCCTTTTCCGTATTCGAATATGCGCAGGAGTTTTAACGGGTGAACCCACTTGCCGAAACAATATTGTTTTCGTTTCAACACAATGCCTGTGACACCCTTTTCCAAATAAGGTAATTTTTTTTGTATTTCTTTCAGTAACTCTTCCGTCAAATACTCATCAGCATCTAAGCGCAACACCCAGCGGGTTGTAATGGGGAGATTTTTTAATCCCCAATTGAATTGTTTGGCATGGTTGTTTTCCCATTTGTTCTGATATACTTTGGATCCCAGCGATTGTGCTATTTCTATCGTTTTATCGGTAGAAAATGAATCCACCAAAAAGATATCTTTGGCAATAGGCAATACATTTTCGATGCACCGCCGGATATGTAGTTCCTCATTAGCAGTGAGTATAATAACCGATAGGTCTAACATTCGATTTCTCTCTTTTTAATAAATTTGGCGGGATTACCCCCTACGACTGTCCATGGTTCCACATTTTTGAATACCGCGGCTCTTGCTCCTACTACAGCGCCCTGTCCTATAGTAACGCCCATCATAATAAAACTTTCGGCGGCAATCCAAGCTTGGTCTTCGATAACGATAGGCGCCGAAATCCATTTATTTTGCGCCGACGAAATATCGTGCGAAGCAGTATACAAAGAGGCTTTCTGCGAAATGGCAACATGTGAACCGATAATAATTTTATCCGCATTGTAAAAATCCACGCCCGAAGCAATACAAGAATATGCTCCCATTTCCAAATTCCAGGGAGCATAAATTTTAGCAGTGGAATATACTTTAGCCGTTTTATGAATTTTGGCCCCAAAACAACGAAGTAGAAAACGCTTCCATCCGCTTAATAATGAGCGGGGAATAGGTCGCGCAAATAGATTCCAAACAATAGCCCAAAGCAAACGGCCAATTTGTTCTTTGCGGCTTTGCGCCCGGACGTAAGTAGAGATATCTATTTGGAGTCGTTCCATAATTTATTTCAGGTATATACAAATTTCAGTTTCTCGTTATTGGTTAGTATCCATTCGTATAATTGCTTCACTTTTTGTGCAACTATTTCAATGGAATAATTTTCTTCCATTAACTTCCGGCCACATAATCCCATGGCTTGGCGTTCGGATTCTGATGTATTGATAGCAATTTCGATAGTAGTTGCTAAGGTTTGTACATCATTATTAATCCACCACCCGCAATGGTGAGTTTCCAGTTCCTGCCAAGGGGTTCCTTTGGAGGCTATAACCGGAATACCACGCACTAATGCTTCGGTAATTATATTCCCAAAATTTTCAAAATCGCTGGGAACAGCTAAATAAGAGAGAGAATTTAAAGCATTATTTTTTGCTTCACCACTTAAAAATCCAGTAAAAACAACATTGGGTAAAAATAAACGTTTCGTTTCACTTCTTAGAAAATCCATGTACCGCCTGTCTCCGTCGCCAATAACCACTAATTCGGCATTACTTACTTTATCGCCCAATTTGTGCCATGCATACATCAAGCGCTCAATATTTTTACGTGGATGCAGGCGTCCTAAATAGCCGATACGTAATTTATCTTTAGTTCTGCTAGAAATCTCTATATTGTTTATTTCAATAGGATTGGGAATAACGGCAATGGGGCTGGTAATTCCCAAATTACGGATATGTTCCATTTCTTCTATACAAGTAGCTTGAATACATGCTGCTTTTTGGAGATCGTTTTTCAAAAAAAGTTTAAGGAAAATGGTTTTTTCCAACTTTCCCTTTGCTAAATCTTGAGGGTAAAGCATGCCTCGCGGCGTTATGATATAAGGTTTATTAAACTTTCTCGCCAATTTAGCGGTGATCAAAGTCGGGTATTGCCATATCCCCTGAGCATGATACAAATCGTAGGTTCGTTTTTCGATTAAGTATTTTTTGAATGATTTGGAATAGGCAAACGAATTGGTGGCCGGAGGGAGTAAATGAATAAAATTTTCGGATGATATTATTTTGTCTGATTGGTCTGAAACATCGTATGTAAGTATCTCTGCCGACACGCCAACCGCTTGCAGTCCCTTTGCAGTTAAAAAGGCGCTTAGTGCAGGGCCACCGGAATTAATGCCCATGGAGGGAATGGTGTGAAGGATATCCATTTTTTCGACACTTTATTTTTTTAAATAATGTAGAAAATTTGACATGTCTCTGAATAATGCTGAATTTTTTTTTAACCATTTCGCATCTTTATTCCACCATCCAATTTCTATCAATTTATTTATTACTTCGTTGCTATATCTATATTTAATAATCCTGGCAGGAACTCCTCCAACAATAGCATAGGGAGGAACATCTTTGGTGACAACAGCATGAGCCAACACTATGGCGCCATCCCCAACTTTAACGCCGCCAGCAATAAAGCACCCTTCTCCGAGCCAGCAATCATTTCCTATAATAACAGAATATTTACATTCAGCATCTGCATATCCAATTTCATCAAAATAATTGGAGTCAACAAAAGAAAATTTTTGCTTTCTTATAGAATAAAAAGCTGGGTGTGTTGTCACGAAAGGATAGGTGAAAGGGTGACGACCAGGGTTGATTGTAACCCTTGGAGCTATTGATGTAAATCTACCAATTTTTGCAATAATGCTACATTGAGGTCCAATGTAAGAACCATAGCCAAGATATCCTGCAAAATGCGCATGTGAGCCAATTTGATTCATTCCCTCCGCACATGAATCCATGCTAATATTTACAGAAAAGCCAAATTGGATTAATTTTCTAAATTTTATTTTGTTATATATGTATTTCAATATTCGTTTCATGATTAATCAGAAATTGCAAATGAGTCGGCCTGAGAAATATAGGCGCCATTTTGCTTGCTGTGTCTTCTTGCTACTAAAATTGATGGAATCCTTCTCGCTACCTTGAAGATATTCCCAATTGTTTGTATAAACATTTTAAATTCAAAAGCAATTAAATATTTTGCTAATTGCAATATGGATTGTAATATAAAAGTGAGGACGGATGTAAGTATTGTTTTATTAATATTTTTAAGTGTACATAAATACCTGATACAATCTAAATATATTTTCTTTTCATTAGATAAATAACGTCCGTCTCTATCGTGATATCCGATTGCAAGAGGACAAACCCCTACGTTGTATTTATGGAAACGCACACGATTTACATAATCACAATCTTCTCCATAATGTTGAAAAATGGGATCGAACCCACCTACAGTTTCTATACAATTAGTGGGTAAAAGCCAAATTGCTGCCATGACAAATTTAACAGGGTAGATTGAACAGCTGAAATTTGTTTTTTGGTATGTGGTATAATTCCAATATTTCTGCACACAGAGTCCGAAGTTAAAGTCAAAAGCATTCTTTTCTCCATTCAATTGCATGGGACTTAATATTCCATATTCAGGATTCAATACAGATATTTGAATCAGTTTCTCAATCATATCAGGTTCTACGAAAGCATCTTGGTTTAAAAGAAGTATATAATCTGCATTATTTTTAATAGTATACTCAAATCCTATGTTATTGGCTTTTCCAAAACCCAAATTTTCTTCTAATCCGATTAAGGTAATTTGAGGATATGTTGCTTTTATATATGCTACAGTGTTGTCTGACGATTTATTGTCTATTATAACAATTTGAGATTTTACAGTTGATTCTTGAATGGATTTTATGCACTTACTAATCCAATGGATACCGTTGTATGTTACAATTATAATATATATGTTCATAAAGTGAATCGTACTTGTTTAATTCATTCTTATTTTGGAGGTTATTACCAGTAACAAGCGTTTTCTACTTTTTGAGCATCTTGAGGTTTTTCATCTTCTGATGGGAAACACCAATTTTTGTTAAACAACAATCTGTAGTCGATATCGATTGATATGTGTGGATAATAATTCCAAATCCCATTATCTCCATGCCGTTCTATCCAGCGTTTCCCTAAAATCCCGAATAGTAATTGAGTACCGCCTGCCAAATGGATGGCTTGTTTGCCCATTCTCTTAATATAAGCAGCCAACGGCAATCCGTAAGCTCCACAGCCGATTATTGCGATATCAAAATTAACCTTGGATACCACTTGTTCCATGTGTGCCAATGCTTCAAACCAATCTGCATATGGTACTTTTGTTCCAGCCACTGATTGCACTGGCTTAAAAGTTATTAATTCAAAATCCGGTAATATTTCAGGATGTTCAAATAGTAATTCCTTCTTCTTATATTGCTCTCTTATCGAATCTTCAAAAGGATGTATTACCAACACTTTTTTCCCTTTTAGGATGCGTGTCCACGGTTTTTCTACAAAAAAAGGATACAGCATTTCTATTTGGATTTTTTGAATATCATCTCTTAGCGGCATAAATTTTTCGTAGTATTGATGGCAAGCTAAGATGTCAATTAGCTGGATGTCTTGTAAATATCTTTCAGAAAATCGTTCGGCTGTATCCACACAAGGAGGGAAAATTCCAGAATAAATATTCATAAATTGAAAATGGTCGGTATTCCACCAGGGTGTATGTGTTTTGTCTGAAATATAATTCCATACTTTTTGTAAATATGGTTTATCGCTTTTTACACATAAATAATTATTGATGCAATTTATTTCGGTGGTTCCAAACCTTGCAATCATACATGGTTCTCCCTTGAGTAAGATTTCATAAATTATATCGTTGGAAGATTGCCTATCGCAGTTGCATTCCGGGTTTAAGAATTTCTTTCGGGTAATCATTCTATACCCGTGTTTCAGGCCGCGAATAATATAATCTTTAGGTTTCATTATTTTATTCTGAATAGTTGTATAATTTTCTTTGCTATGAAAAGGGAAATGTAATAAAACAAAATAGATTCAAAGAATCCTCTTATAATATATTTAGTGTCTGTCTGAAAATTGTGGCCAGCAACAGTGATATAAAAAATCAGGAATAAGTTCAAAAATGTCCATACAGATAAACGGACACCATCATTCGTAATCAATACTGTGGATTCAAAGAAAAGAAAAAGTATGAAAAAAATGGGAATAGCTACTAATAAATAGGCATAACCGAAAATAGCAAGGCCAAGCCCCTGAAAAGAGCCGATTTTAAAGCTACCCAGCCCAGATGTACTGCCGGTTGCCTTTGTATATAGATAATCTGTCAGACTATAGCTTTTTATGTCATTTCTTTCTTCTGTAGTCATGCCAAATGCATTACAGATAACATCGGGAAATATGGCATAAATCTGCCGCTCATATTCTTCACGCATTTGTGTATTGGAAAAGCCTATTTTATTTGCATAATAGATGGTTTCATCAATAGTTTTCACACTGCAGAACCGGGCTAGAATATCATTATCTATATATGTTTCGTCCCAGTCGTCCATCAATCTCATTCTCCTCTCGTTGCTCATCAGGTTTTTATACGCTTTCAGCCTGGGCTTGTCCTTATAGACCTCTAATGTTTTGTTGAATAACTCTATGCCCGACACTCCTGTTTTTTCGCCACGCACAATAACCATTGATAGGGACAAATCCATGAAAGGCCCTGTGAAAAACCATGCTGCAATAATGATAAAAATAACAATTTTAGGCTTGGATTTGATTTTAATCAGGCCGGATAAATAAGCGAATAAAAATGCCGCTAACCCGAGGGTTAAGAAAGATAATGCCATAGTCCGTACATTCGACGATATCCCGATAACAAACAGTACAATGGCAAATAGGCAGATGAGGACAACATATTTTACCTTGTTGACATTGTTAATTAATTTGTAGCAAGGAAATAGGAACAAAAGCGGCAGGTAGAGGAAAATAGTAACAGGCGAAATTAGTTCCAGTAATAACGGTTTGTTGACACTTACATCCTCATCCAACCATCGTCCGTAAAACATAATATTGATGGACACTATAAACAAAGCAAAAACCGACAACGCCCATACTTCCGATTTTGAAAAACTGTTATAGAAATGCATCTTTTTAAACGCATTTCTGAGCGGATTTTTCCGAACAATTTTTTTATATAAGTCATGTGTTAATACTAATACAACAAATAGTAAAGATATATGCGCAAATGTTTCAACCGGATTTTTCAGGTTATATATTACCGATTTAAATTCCATCAATGTAGCTGGCGCCGGCATTATTATGAAAAAGAAACAATACCCTATTAGCGTGAATGTCGATAATGGATAAAGCTGTAAATTTTTTGCCGTAAATACAAAGTTGTAAGCTATCCACCAGTTAAGAAGTGTCATAGCAACTACTGTAACCATTGTTGGCGAGAAGAAGAAAACAACCTCCAGTACAGCAACAAGAATTACTAATTTATTTGTTGTCGATTTAAACGCCGATAAATTCCAATTTGTGGACAACATGTGAACTATTCGATTATTTTATTCAGGTTCTCATTATACCGTTTCCCGTATGCCGACCAGGTTAGCTGTTCAATGGATTTTCCGGCATAATTTCGCAGCCCTTCTGGCTGTTTCTTCGCAAGCAACAATGCTTTTTTGATACAATCAGCTAAGCATTCGGTTGTTGTTTCCGGCATTTCTATAATCCAATTTTTGTCTGCTAAAAAATCAGCCAGGTCACGCCCGCCACTGTCTTTCGAACACACAATGGGTAAACCGCAAGCCAATGCTTGCGCCTGTACCATAGCCAGTCCTTCTTCGTGAGAAGCCAATGCAAACACCCTTGCTTGGGCATAATAGTTGACCAATTGTTTTTGCTCTACAGAATCAATGTGAGTAAATAAAGGATGTTGTGGCAGTGGGCAATCTACCACACTCCCTACGTGCAAAAGTTTTATGTTCAATATTTCTAAACAAGTTTTTGCCAACAAATCACAGCCTTTTCTATATGACCAACCGCCGACCATTATTACATCGTAAGCATCTGGAGCAGGTTTGCTTGTCGGGTGAAACTGTTTCAACGAAGTTCCATATGGATTTTGCAGTAATTTACTTTTCGCTATCCCTCGTTCCATAAAGCTTTGCTTCACATGTTCCGAAGGTATAGCAATATAATCGGCAAGTGCGTATCCGTCTCTGGAGCGTTTATTATAATACTCTTTATTCACATACACGCCTATTGATGCCAGAATACGTTGTTGTTCATCTATGTGCTTACTGCCCCATTCCAGAATAGCAATGGCATCAAACCTATTTTTAGCTGCTGTGAGCGAATGTTTATACACAGTTCCTAACGCTATATAAATATCGCAAGGCTTCATAAACCACGATAAATAGTAATCCATGGTAATGTTTTGCCATTTTGTTGTCCAATTTGCTTGAGGAAATAACTTTTTCAGAAAGAAGAAAGGGGCCACTACCCAAAGGATAGAATAACAACATCGTTTTTCCAACCCGAAAGACATGACTCTTTTCGTTGGTACATAAGAGTAAAAACGGACTTCATGCCCCAAACCAGACAGTTCCCTGGCAAGGTCTAGCAAATGAAAACGATGAGTGGCGGCAATATTTATTTTCATGAGTTAAGTACGTTTTTTATTTGCCGGAAGCCTGAACCATTTTCTATTTTTCCAATAAAGCCTAAAATCTCCACCTTTCATATATTCTGTTACTAATTTGTGATGAACATTTTTTCGTTGTTTTACCACCTTAGCTGGATTTCCTGCCATGATTTGCATGGGTTGTACTTCTTTAGTTGTTAACACACTATAAGCACCCACAATAGCGCCTTTGCCTATAACAGATGTTTGTGGCATTACCACGCATCCGGTACATATCCATGCATAATCTTCTATAATCAAATCATTAAAAATAGTAGCAAAATAAGGGTCGTCCACATCGTGCGATGCTCTCAAAATGGTAACGTCACCATTGATAATTACATTGTTGCCAATGGAAACTTTACTCCGTAAATCAAGAAAGGCCGTTTTTTCAATAATAGATGAACGACCTACAGTCAGATTTTTATTCGCCCTTTTGGCTAACGACCAATGAATAATAGCATTATTTGCAATTGTAGCTCCTTTGTGTCGTGCCATGGCTCTGTTTATCGAATATTTCAAATATTGCTTGAGTCGAGGATATAAACCTACTATATAGTGCAGCAAACTTCTGTTATAAATTCGTTCTTCGTATGAAATGGCCTGTACGCCTTTCTCTCGTTGAAACATGTATTATTTATTTTTTTTGAGAGGAATATGAACTAATCTTTTCATTAGAAAAACACTTTCTATACCCAATTGGTGGAAAAAAGTAGAAAAATTGTTATTAAGTAGTTCGTTCGTCTTTTTCAACACATATACCAATAATAAAACTTCAGGAATTAATAATGCCAGCGGAATAATGAATAAATCGGGATATATACGCAAACAAACATACGTTATGGCGGTTTCAAAAACGACCACCAGCAAGAACACCATGCTGAAATTGATATGTTTATTAACGGCCGATAATACTACAGATGCAATGCTCCACAGGCACAGGAGAAGTAATATTACCAACATCCCATAGAAAAATGGAGCATTAAATAGTACCTCGTAGTGTGTCCATGCCAAATAGATAGGTTTTCCGAAAACAGCGAGGAATAGTATACATAGCAAACAACTTGCTATGGTAATAATAAAAGAACGATGGTATATAGTACTCATTGTTTTCATATCGTGTTTGCCATAAGCAGCCGATAGTTCCGGCCAAATAGAGGCTGCCAGCATTCCCATCACAGCCCTTAAAAAATTTACCAATGTGCGGGTAGTAGTAAATGCTACTAATAATACTGGGCCTAAAACAGCATGTACCACGAAAATCATTCCTTGGTTGGATATCGCATTACCTACAGGCAAGGCTAAGAACGCAAAAGCCGGTTTCAACAACGATTTCAGCAGAGGGAAATCAAAGTGTCTTGTCGAAAATCTGGGCCGGAACCATTTCCGGGAATCGAAATGGCGGAAAACAATACTACCCATTACAGGAATAACATACACCGAAATAATAAGAATGATGGGGAGTTTAAGCCATATTCCCACAAACAGAATCAATATTTCGCAAAAACGCACTATGTTTTCAATCATAATGCATCGGGCTGTTTGTGAAACCGCCCGGTAAATACCATTGTAAACACCTCCATACATTTTCATGAATACTTGCAAGAGTAACGCTACAAAAACATAAGAGGTTTGGAACCCGGAAAACACCGAAACATTCAGCAGCCTGTCAAAACCAAAGAAGCAGGAAAAAATTACTGCCATACATACAATAGCAAACCCAACGGCAGCTATCAGCAAGAACATATTTAACAGCAATTTCGAACAAATATCATATTCCTGCCGGTGATATTTTATGACAAATTCATTTTGTGTTACAGAATTAAGCCCAACATCCGTCATGGTAAAAAACGATGAAAAAGCCGTAATCAAAATCCAGTCGGCATACTGTTCCACGCCCCAAAACAGAATAAATAAGGGCACCATCGCAATCTGGTTCAGGAATGTAATTCCCAAGCCAAAGCCGCTGGCCAAGTAATTTTTTGCTATGGATTTATAGGTAGAATTCACAATTTTACTTTTACTCATGAATTTTGCTTCTCACCACTTGGTCAACTGCTACGCTTGCCGTTAGCCCCAACTGTTCCAAATGTAGCAAAATATACTTCTTCCCAATTCTCTTTATCTTCCCCGAAATGTTTTCAATGGATTGCAGGCAATTAATACTTTGCCTGTTAGAGAAAAACTAATTTTGTACTTGCTCCAAAAAAGATTGTATGGGTATAATTTTTAGTCGCACAGCGGTAGGTAAGGCCTATTACAGAAGGAATACAAAAAATCCGTACATATTGATTATATCCCCTGCAATGCCATATCAATCAAAAATTCTTTTACCTCTTTTTCATCTGCTGCAAAGCCCGGTAGAAACTCCACTTCCTCAGAATAATCAATGTCTTTGTGGTAGGCCAATTGTTCTCTAAAAAGTTTTCCTGAAAAAAGTTGTCCAAAAATTTGTTCCGATTCTGCAGTAATTTCTTTTATTGAAAAAGAATTCTTTAGCAAAAAATACAAATCCACATAATCTTTCCATTTGGCTCTTCGTCCTAACGCAAACGCTTTCATTGCACCTAAGGATAGTAGGGATGGCATCGTAATTACATTTTCAAACTTTTCAAGATGCGGAACCGGATACGGATAATGAAAAAAAGTAACTTTGACCTCATCCATTAAAAAATGTAACTGATCAACATCTTCTCCTATCAAATGGACGCTGTATTTTAAATCGGAAAGTTTATGTTTAATCCTGATCTTATTCAACTTAGAAAAAGTAAAAAGGTCAAAGTCTATAGATTTTCTATGTCCAATCTGTAGCGCAATAGCCGTTCCACCTACCAAATAAAAACTTCGCTTAAATTGTGTAATAAATGGCAGTAATGAGCTTGTTTATCCGATAATATTTCAGCGTGCATATCTATTAAAATACAAAGTAAAATAATTTATCGTTAATTCGCTGTAATTGTTTTTTCTACGTTCACTTTTATTGATGGTATTAAAGAAAATATCAGCTATATTTTTTTTACCTGCCACTCTAAACAATTCACGAATATCTTCCAATTGCCCATAATTCAAAATCGTTTCTACCAACAACTCATCCGTCACCTTTTCACTTTTAGGCGCAGGCGTATACCAAAAAAGTTCTTGGCGTTGGTCGATAAATTTTTTTAATTCGGGGGTGCGTTCCATACGCCAAAGTTACTAATTATTTTTTGCTTTCACCACTTGGTCAACCGCTACGCTCACCGTTAATCCCAACTGTTCCAAATGTAGCAAAATATATTTCTTCCCAATTCTCTTTATCTTCCCCGAAATGTTTTTCAATGGACCGCAAGCAATTAAAACATCATCGTCCACCACAAAATTCACAGCTTTCTCGCGCGCTAGTTCAAGGAACGTTTGTATAGCAATAATCTCTTTTTCACGTATAACCGCCGGCTTATGATTATAGTAAACAATCCTCAAAACGCCCTGTACGGTAAGCGTCTCCCGCAATGTATCAAGATTTGTACGAACAAAAATATAAGATGAAAAAAGCGGGACTTCTATTAATTTAATCCGGTCGCTCCACCGGCGGGGTGATAAATGTAATGGCAGAAATACCTCCACCCCAAACTTCTCAAGTCGATTCGCCACTTGCTTTTCAGCGCGAGGAGCCGTGTAAAGGACGTGCCACTGCATTCTTTAAACTTGGTTATTTTATTTGTTGAACTGTTGAGTTGCTTATTTGTCTATAATTGAATGTCCAATTTTCAATTATAGCTGTTCCTCTTTAAAAACATTCTTGAACCGTTCCCGCATATTGCATTAATTACCGCCAATTCTCGGCGGTTCTCATTTTCAATTTTAATTCCTCTTAAGCACGCCAAAGGCGTGGTCACTCCCAAAAAAAATAAGCAACCAACTGTTATTCAATAATTTAATAATCAACAAAATTCTACTTTTTATTAATATCGACATCAACCCGATTACTCTTCCAAAAGTCCTTCCATTACTAGGATCTCCCGTACTTTCACCCAATTTACATAGGCGCGCGCGCCATCTTCGGGATATATTAAAGGACATCCCAAAGCCGCATCATCAATATAGAGCGCTCCGTAAGCTTTGGGCGAAGAAGTCCAGAATCGTTGCGAAGGATTCGTTTGAACGCCGTAAAGAGGTATGTCGCGTTCACGAAACCATTCCACTGCATCGCTCAAATAAGTTGTTTTTTTCTTCTTATCGTCGGAACGCATGGTAAACAAAATCAATCGGTGCCCGGCTTCCGTCAATTCGCGTAAAACAGACGCGGCTCCTATTTCTTTTCCAATTTTCGGATACTCATGGGTTACGCAGGTGCCGTCGAAATCAATTACTATATCCATTTATATTTTGTATTAAAGAGAACATCTTAGAGGTTGTCTAAATTTTTATGGAAAAGATTTTGAGAGATAAAAATAGCGAGTTTGCAGGCGGGATTTTTCAAGAATAGTAGCGCTATTTGGTAAAAATTCCGACAAAAAAGCGCATTTTTAGACTCAAAATACTTCATAGAAAAATTTTTAGACAACCTCTTATAAAAACATTATCCTTTTGTATTCTCTTCTTCGCAATAATGACCATAATATTTATGAACTCCATAATACCCATACCACTTATCATCCTTGATTCCATTAATAACCACGCCAAAATTCCCCAATCTTTTCTCTTTAAACAGGCTATTTACCAGTTTTATCTGGTCTTTCGGAGTATAGCTTTGCCGCATCACAAAAACAGAAGCATCGGCATAACGGCTTAAAAACTGCGCATCGCTAACCAAACCTATCGGCGGAGTATCTATAATAACGTAATCATATTGTCGTTTCAATTCCTCCATGAGTTTCGGCAAAGTCCCGCCTTGCAATAATTCCTGAGGATTAGGGGGAATATGTCCGCAAGTAATTAAATCCAAGTTCCCTTCCTGATCGATTTTATGAATAATTTGCTGTAACGAATTCTGCCCCACCAAATAATTGCTGATTCCAATCGTATTTTCTATTCCAAAGACCTTATGCAACCCCGGTTTTCGGAGATCGAACCCGAGCAAAATAACACGTTTTCCCAGAGCGGCAAATGCGTTGCCTAAATTTGCCGTTAAAAAAGATTTCCCTTCTCCGCCAATACTCGAAGTAATTAAAATGGAACGAACCCCTCCGGTTTGCATAAATTCAAGATTGGTACGCAACGTTCTGATTTGTTCCGCTTGCCGTCCATGGGTTTTAACCATCGACAATGTTTTATTTGACTTTGACAAAAAGGAAATCTCGCCTAAAATAGGGGCCTGGACTTTTTTCTCTATTTCGTCCACAGATTCTATTTTATCATTGAATTGGTCCCTTATCCATAAAACAGCCACCGGAAAAAACAAACCCAATAAAGCAAAGATGAGAATGATATTTCTCTTCACGGGCTTTACAGGCTGCTGGCTGCTACGCGCAGCATCAACCAAACGGCTGTCGGCTACTGTTGAGGCGTAAGATATAGCAGTTTCTTCTCTTTTTGAAAGAAGGTAAACGTATAATTGATTCTTTATTTCCTGTTGCCTTGTAATATCCACCAATTGGCGTTCTTTTCTGGGGACAGACTGAATCATCATCTCAATGCGCCGGTTTTCGGATTTAAGTTTTCTTTGCGTAATTTCAAGACTTCGACGCAATACCTGTATATTATCTATAATACTGCGTTTTAGTTCATTTATTTGATTATCAATCGCCTGCATAGCTGGGTGAGCCGCCTTTGTTGTCCGTAATGTTTTTGCCCGCTCTGTTTCCGCTTTGGTAAGGCTTTCTATTAAAGAAAGTAATGTAGGATCGTTGATACCCAATGTGGCAGGAGTTCCGCCTCTGTTGTTGTCATTGGAAAGAACATATTCTTCTATATGCTGTAATACATCCAATTGTATGGAGACTTTATTCAGCTCTAAATCATTTTGTTGCACGGCCTGTAAAAACAACTCCGATTCGGCGCTGATATTGGTGATCCCCTCCGCCGCTTTGTAGGTTTCTACTTTTTGTTCTGCATCCTGCAAATCTACCGACAATAGTTTCAATCGTTCATCAATAAATGAAAGCGTTATTCCAGCCAAATTATTTTTATCGGCAATAGCCGCCCTATTGTATACCGTTATTAGCTGGTTCAGTATGTCCTCTCCTTTTTTCGGTATAGGCGACAAAATAGATAAACTGAGTACGGATGTTCCCTTTGCGGAAGTAGACACTTGCAAATTTTCACGTAAACTTTCGGCTACCGTCCTGACAGGACTAACTAGCGCGTAAATTGTTTCATTACTTTTACAATTATCTGATAAAGAATCATATACTGTAGTGCGAATACTGCCGAACGACTCTGTAATAATTGCATTTTTAGGATAGCTTTTTCCATTGATCCTGATTCTTTCTTTATCCAGGTTTACAGTGAGGGGTTTTTCAAAAAGTTCGGGAGCAGGAGAAATCACTTCAATTTTTATAGGCGCGTTATTATAGATTTCATGCGTTCGAACTCCTTTTTTTACTGTATATTTTACCTGTAAATTCAGATCTTTTACTACTTCTTCAGAGAGAGTATAAGAACGAAGTATCTCCATTTCATTTTCAACAATTTTTTTACCTGAAAACAAATCCAACTCCTCCAGCATAGTAGCCGTTCCTCCTGTTTTCTTTTCATCCTTAACAAGAATACTGGCGTTAATTTTATATAAAGGCGTAACAACAAAAAGGTACGTTCCTCCCAACGCCATAAAAATTAAAAAGGATAGTAGAAACCACTTCCAATACGAAAAATATTTGAAGAAAATTTTCTTCAAATCAATCGATGATTCTTCCTTTACATTTTCCTGATTCACGTATGATTGCTCCATATAGCAAAAAGAAAATTATTTTACAAAAGTATTAATGATCAATACCAAAAGAGTCAATGAACTAATCACAATGGGCGTTAACTGGTACAAACGATCCGAAGAAGTAATCTTTCCTGACGAAGGTTCCACATAGACAATATCTCCCGAATGTAGATAATAATATGGAGATAGAAACACTTCCCTGCTTGTGAGATCAACCCTTCCGAATTGACGGATTCCATTTTCCTCTCTGATAACCAAGACGTTTTTTCTTTTTCCGTAAAGAGTCAGATCGCCCGCCAAAGCCAATGCTTCGGTTAAAGTAATCATTTCATTAGGAACCGTATATACAGCCGGCCTTGCAACTTCTCCTAAAACTGATATTTTAAAGTTTGCAATTCGAACCATTACCATGGGAGATTCCAAATATTCGCTATATTTTCCGGACAATAGCGATGATAATTCTTGAGAAGTAAGTCCTGCCACATGTACTTTACCCAGCATAGGAACAACAATAAAACCGCTATCGTTAACCGTGAAACCAATAACCGGAGCCGGAGCCGTTGTACCCACATTTTGAGTAGCATTTTGCGAAACCGTTTGTTGCATAATGGGGTTAAACATTTCATCCGCCCGTTTATCCAAACTGCTGACCACTATAGATAAAATATCTCCTGCCTGAATACTGGGAATATATTTCTTCTCTATCTGAGAAACAATATCATCATCTATTGAAGGATTGGATTGAAAATAGGTAATATGTTTAGTGGTAATACATGAAGTTAGAATAAAAGAAATTAAACTGCAATAAATAATCTTCCTTGATTTCAAAAGATTTTTATTGAATAATTTTTGTAAAACATTCATTTTTTGTGATTTATTCGAAAAATGACAAAATTAACTCATCGTAGAAATTAAATGCCGGACCGAAACTAAGTAACCGTTTAAAATTTTTCCATGAAGTATTTTGGATCTAAAATGCTCTTTTTTGCCGGAATTTTTACCAAATAACGCTACTATTCTGGAAAAGTCCCATCTACAAACTTGCTATTTTTATCTTTCAAAACCTTTTCCTTAAGAATTTAAACAACCTCTTATTCTGGTTAAATTTTATTTTCTAAACATTTTTTAATTTCAGAAAATAACAATTTTATGACAGCCAAACTCTTTGAAAGTATTGGCATGTCATAAATTTAAGTCGTAATGCGTTTATTTAGTAAAGGTAAATTCAATGCGCCTATTTTTCTGGCGTCCTTCTGCCGTTGAATTTGTAGCTGTCGGTTTGCTATATCCCATTCCTTTAATCATAATTCTATCGGAACCCACCCCTTTCTCAATCAAGTAATCGGCGGCAGCCCGCGCCCTATTGATCGAAAGTTCCTGATTTAATTTTTCGCCTCCCGAATTATCGGTATGTCCGACTATTTCCAATTTTAGGTTGGGCTGGCTTTTCATTATTTCGGCCAACATATCCAATTCCGATTGGAAAGAAGGCAATATAGCATATTCGTTAAAATTAAATTCTACGTTTTTGAAATGGATATTATTATTGGTCGGAGCCAGGGGAGATGTAGTATTCGCTTTCTCCTGGCAACATTTAGCAAGTTCTTCTTTTGTTTTATTAATATCGCTGTTGGCCTTAATCAAATCATTATTTAACCGGTTTAGATCGGTATTGGCTTTATTCAATTGATCTTTTAACTGATTAACTGCATTTTCATTATCAGAAAGCGCTTTTTTCAACGGCGCATCATCGTAACGATTGGCTTCCTCCATGAAAACTGCCTCATAATCGGTTAGTTTTGTATCTCTGATATGTTGTTTTGCCCCAAATTTAATACGAACATTGGCCAATGCGGACCAGATTACGACTTTATCTTCTACTTCGCGTCCTAATCCCATGCTATTGGAAGTATGCCATCTTCTTTCACCTGTCAATCCCAAAGCTAAATGTTTACAAACATTATATTCGAGCGACGCTCCCATGGGCAAAACGATAGTAGTTGCATCCGTTTGAGCGCGATAAAATGAAAGTCCTGCGCCCAAACGTCCGTAAAGATTTAATCTTTGCCAATTGCCGCGCCTGTATTTTGCCAGTAAATTAGAAAGATTTACGCTGCCTAATAAACCAATCTCGTTAGTATATGCATCTATATCAAAATTTGAATAATTAACGTATTCATATTCTAGAGCAATACCCCACAAAGGATTAAATGTTCTCTCTAATTCTACCCCAAAAGCAAATCCATACTTAGCATCATCTGCTAAAATACCGCTTCCGGAAAATTCTCCTCTCGTAACGCCGCCTTTTAAACCCAAAGACCAATGGCTATATTCCTTTTGTTGAGCAAAAATATTTCCAGCTGCTACTAAAAAAACAAAAAAAGAAAATAAAACAAAACGCTTCATGACTAATATGATATCGATTAATAAAAATAATTAAATAGGTTAACTATATAGTAAATTTATCTTTATGTATATTCTTTGTCTCCGCTTAAAGCATATTATTTCACAATAATCACTTCAAAAATCAAATTATATTTAACTCATAATTGAAAAAGAAATATTATTGTTTTCCTCCCCGAACAATAAACCGACTAGCAATATCCAAATCTATTTTATTCAGAATCATAGTTTATTACTAATACAAAGATATGTAAAAACCGTGCAAAGGTACAATTCATATTTCAATTTTGCTAACAAAGCCTTTCCGGTTTTGAATTATATGCCTCGAATAAAACATAATCTAATAACATTAAAATGTTTATATCCGAAATAAAAAATATATTGTCTATATTAATCCATTCGCAAAAGCAAATCTATCAGTGCGATACTTCATTTATTTCTAAATAATTAAATATTTATAAGCCAACCAGCCTTTCGCATTTATAATAAAACCGCATTGAATAAACAGACAACAAAAACAATAGTTCAAAAATGGAAACATTTGTTTTTTATGGAATATATAAACTCTTCGAAAAAGGTTTTTTGTTATATTTTCTACACTTTACGAAATAAATATTTTCTGTTTCGTTAATTTTTTTTCTGAGAAATCAACGATCAACAAATAAATAATTGTTTTACTTCGGTCATCGAATATTGAAATAAATTATTTGTCTGATGTTGAAAAAAAATGTAATTTTGAACCCTCAATCAATATTAAAAATAGTTAGAATGAAAATCCCTGAAAATTTAAAGTATTCAGCAGACCATGAATGGTTAAAAATGGAAGGCGATATAGCCTATATTGGTATTACGGACTTTGCTCAAAATGAATTGGGCGATATCGTTTTTGTAGATGTGGAAACCGAAGGAGAAACATTGGGCAAAAACGAGGTATTCGGAAGTATTGAAGCCGTTAAAACCGTTTCGGATTTAATGATGCCGGTTTCTGCCGAAGTCTTGGAATTCAATGCCGCATTAGGTAATAACGCCGCCTTGATCAATAGCGATCCTTATGAAGAAGGTTGGATTATAAAAATACGGATCCAAAATACCCACGAAGTCAATGAATTAATGGATGCAAAAGCTTATAAAGATTTTATCGGAGCCTAAACGCCTTTCATAATTAAATAAAAAAGAAGCCCTCTTCTAGGAAAAATCCTGTAGAGGGCTTCGTTGTATTTATTAAAGATCGACTAGAATTTTAATTCTACCGGTTTAATCATGTTTTCAGGACTTAAAATAGTATCCAATTGTTGTTTGGTTAAAATTCCCTTTTCCAATACTAATTCATAAACGCCTCTTCCTGTTTCCATGGCTTCTTTAGCAATTTTGGTGGAAGTTTTATAACCGATATAAGGATTTAAGGCCGTTACAATACCTATACTTTTTTGCACTAATTCCTTGCAACGTTCTTCATTGGCTTCAACTCCGTCAATACAAAGCGTGCGAAGCGTGTCGAACCCGTTTTTCAACAAAGACAGGGATTCGAAGATCGCATGCACGATAACAGGTTCCATTACGTTCAACTCTAATTGAGCATTATCGGCAGCTAATGTAACGCATAAATCATTTCCTATTACCTTGAAGCAAATCTGATTCATTACTTCGGGAATAACCGGATTTACTTTTCCCGGCATAATAGAAGAACCCGGTTGCATTTCGGGTAAATGAATTTCTTGTAATCCGCAACGAGGGCCCGAGGACATTAAACGCAAATCATTACAAATTTTATTGACTTTAATGCAGAGGCGTTTTAATCCGGACGAATAAGCTACCAGCGAAGAAGTATCGGAAGTGGCTTCAACCAAATTTTCGGCCAAAGTTATTTTTAAACCTGAAATCATGTTCAACGCTGCAATGCAATGTTGACTATAGTTAGGACGGGAACAAATTCCTGTTCCAATGGCAGTAGCGCCCATGTTAACCGTTAGAAACTCCTCGGCAGAACGGTTCAAGTTACGTATTTCTACTTTTAACGTATCGGCAAAAGCTTGAAACGTTTGTCCCAATGTCATAGGAACAGCGTCTTGTAATTGAGTGCGTCCCATCTTAAGAATATTAGAAAATGCTTTTGCTTTCTTTTCGAGGGAAACAATCAATTGCTCCAAATGCTTTACCAAATCTTGGTTTTCATAATAAACAGCAAAATGAATGGCCGTCGGATAGGCATCGTTTGTTGATTGAGAGGCATTTACATGATCATTTGGAGAGCAGAATTCATATTGTCCGCGTTCTTTTCCCATGATTTCCAATGCGCGATTTGCAATTACCTCGTTGGCATTCATATTGGTTGACGTCCCTGCGCCGCCCTGAATCATATCCAAAGGAAATTGCTCATAATGTTTTCCGTCCAATAATTCCTGGCAGGCTTTTACGATCGCATTTTTCTGTTCCTCGGTAATCATTCCTACCTCGGCATTTGCAATGGCGGCGCCCATTTTTGTTATCGCCAATCCCTTTATAAAATTAGGATATTGGTGTAATAAAATGCCGCTGATTTTAAAATTTTCAATTCCTCTTAACGTTTGTACGCCATAAAGAGCTTCTGACGGAATTTCGCGCGACCCGATCAAGTCGCTTTCCGTACGCATACCTTTACTCATAATATATTAATTGTTAATTAAATAAAACACTAAATACAGGGCCAAAACCCGCTGCAAACATACATAAAAAAAGTATTGGAAACAAGGTTTGAAAAGGGAAAAACAATTGCTACAATTAAATTTTCCGTAAGTTTGTATTTGGATTTTCATTTGCAGATTGGAATACAATAAACTGAAATCCATCATTATTTTTAACATCGGCAAGCAACATTATCATATATTTACCGAATATGAACAATTGCATGCTTGAAGAAGTTTACTTGTTAACCATTAAATATCAAAATATATGAAAGCTTTTGAAGTAAAACAGAACATATTTTGGGTAGGCGGAATAGATTGGTCGCTACGTAATTTCCACGGTTATTTAACCCAAAGAGGTTCTACCTATAACGCATATCTCATCATTGATGAAAAAATCACCTTGATAGATACTGTAAAAAGTTATTTATCAACTGAACTGATAGAACGGATTTCTACTATTGTCGATCCGGCAAAAATTGATTATTTAATAGTCAACCACGTAGAAATGGATCATTCCGGAGCGGTTCCCTGCATTATGGATATTGCTAAAAACGCAACCATTATTACTTCGCAGGCCGGAGAAAAAGGTTTGCGCGAACATTATCAAAAAGAATGGAATTTTAAAATAGTAAATTCCGGCGATACAATTTCCATAGGGAAAAGGAACTTGCAATTCTTTATGACTCCCATGGTTCATTGGCCTGATAACATGGTGACTTATATGCCCGAAGAAAAAACATTATTTTCTAACGACGCTTTTGGTCAACATATTGCTTCGTATGAACGTTTTGATGATGAATATCCCCTTGATATCGTTATTGAAGAAGCTAAAAAATATTATGCCAATATTGTGCTGCCGTATTCCTCCCAGGTAGTAAAAGCTTTACAGGATCTTTCATCTCTGGATATTAAAATGATTGCGCCCAGCCATGGCATTATTTGGAAAGATCATATTCCCGTCATATTAGAACATTATGGAAAATGGTCGCAAAACAAAACTGAGAAGAAAGCCGTAATTATTTACGATTCTATGTGGGGTTCAACAGAGAAAATGGCGAGATCGGTATATAAGGCTTTTGAAGCTAAAGGATATATTTTACGTTTATTTGATCTGAAATTAACTGATATTTCAGACATTATGACAGAAATTACCGATGCGGAATATATTTGCGTAGGTTCGCCTACTTTGAACAAAGGAATTATGCCCAATGTAGCCGCTTTCTTAACCTATTTGCAGGGATTAGCTCCTAAAGGACGCAAAGGCGTTATTTTCGGTTCATACGGTTGGGCGCAACAAAATGCAAAGGGAATTCAGGAGTATTTTGACAAGTCTAATATCGAAACTGTTTTTACTAAAAATATCAATTACATTCCTACCGAAAATCAATTATCTGATATTCAGAATGAATTAGCAGATAAAATTTAAATTTTCAGATTGGAATTTGCTTCCGGAATATTCTAAAATTTAAAAATAATCCCTCTCTTCATAACTTGTCAGAAAAGAGGGATTATTTTTATGACGATCCTCGATAATACCCCCAACCCCCAATGTCATTAAGTTAAGTATTATATAGCTCTTTTATAATTAGTTAGAGTTTGATATTTTCCGTTCATTCGCTTTGTTTTTTTATTTCGGGCATACTTTCTGCCCGGTCTAACCGGTTCAAGAGAACCCTCAAAGAGG
>JAVBLV010000010.1:0-10395 GCA_031553195.1 Bacteroidales bacterium | reverse complement strand
CAAAAATTCTTTGCTTAATAATTCTTTGGGAATCTCCATGCTTTGTGTCCTTTCTTTTTCAAAGTTATAAATAAATAAAAAAACTACGAGAATCTTGCCCGTAGTTTTCTATTTACACATAAGTATGGACAGTGTCTTTTTGTCGGAATTTTTACCCAATAGCGTTACTATTCTTGAAAAATCCTGTCTGCAAAATAGCCGTTTTTATCCCTCAAAATCTTTTCCATAAAAATTTAAACAGTTACTGAATAATGTGTCGATAAACGGGAAGCGTTTCCTTTTATGCTTCCCGTTTATCAAACATATTATTTTTCTAATAACGGTTTCTGTTGTATCCACCGCCGCCGCCACGGTTGAAACCGCCGCCGCCGCGATTAAATCCGCCGCCGCTACGTCCTTCTGTTTTAGGACGGGCAACATTAACATTGATTGTCTTACCTTCGAAATCAGTTCCGTTTAATGCATCAATAGCCTTTTGACCTTCTGCATCGTCAGGCATTTCAACAAAACCGAATCCGCGCGAGCGTCCTGTTTCTCTGTCGGTGATAACGTTAGCAGACGTTACTTCTCCATATTCTGCAAACAATTGTTGTAAGCTTTCACTATCTGTGTTATAGCTTAAATTTGAAACGTAAATGTTCATCTTTCTTTGTTTTTAAATGTAAATAATTAATTGTGTCTATTTTGTAAGAGTGATTTTTACGGCATTCATGCCTTTTTCTCCTCGTTCCAATTCAAATGTAACCATATTGCCCTCGGTAATGTTTTCAGGCGCATTACTGATGTGAAAGAAATATTTTTCGATACCGGAAAGATTCTTAATAAATCCATAACCTTTCTCATGGTTAAAATATTCCACGCGACCCTTCAATTCTATTTCTTCCGTTTCATCTTTTTTGGGTGTAGAAACCGCTATATTATCCAGATCTACTTCCTGTTTTTTGTCAGGGTCTGGCGGCGTACTGGTAATCATCCCATTTTCGTCCACATAGGCAATCATATCATCAAATGATTTACTACCGCCGGCCTTACGATCTTCTTTGCGCTGCTGCTTCTCCTTTCTTTTCTGTTCTTTTTTCTTTTCTAACTCTCTTTTGTTAAATGAATTTGCCATTAATATTGTTTTATAGTTATTTCTTTAACCCATTGATACGGCATCCAGCTTTTTACCCGTTAATTTCTGAATATCTTTTACCATCGTACGTTCTTCCTGAGAACAGAAAGAAAGGGCCGTTCCGCTTTTGCCTGCACGGCCGGTGCGGCCTATGCGATGAACGTAAGTTTCGGCTACATCCGGTAAATCGTAGTTGATAACCATTTCCAGGTTGCTTATATCAATTCCTCTTGCAGCAATGTCTGTGGCAATAATTACGCGTGTTTTTCCCGACTTGAAGTTAGTAAGAGCGCGTTGCCTTGCTCCTTGCGTTTTGTTACCATGAATAGCCTCGCAACCTATTCCCTTTTTATTCAAAACTTTCGCAATTCTATCGGCTCCATGCTTTGTACGGGAAAAAACAAGCGCTGATTTATCTTGCTCTTTTTCTAAAAGGTTGATGAGTAGTTCGTTTTTTTGTGGTTTTTCCACAAAATATAAGCGTTGTTCTATCGAATCTACTACCGATGCCACAGGTGAAATCTCTATTTTTACAGGTTTATACAAAATAGATTTGGATAAATTCGCAATAGCAACGGGCATCGTGGCCGAGAAGAATAATGTTTGTTTTTGTTTAGGTAATAAAGGCAACAGGCGTTTTATATCGTGTATGAAACCCATATCAAGCATACGATCAGCTTCATCGAGAACAAAATGCTGAATATGATTGAGTTTAATATATTTTTGTTCAATAAGATCCAGCAATCGCCCCGGCGTAGCAATCAAAATATCCGTTCCTCGCTTGAGCTCGTCAACCTGAGGTTTTTGATTTACCCCACCGAAAATCACGGTATGGCGCAGGTTAGTATAAGTTGAATAATCCTCGAAGCACTCGTCAATTTGTATAGCCAGTTCCCGTGTCGGAGTCAGTATCAATGCTTTTATCTCGCGCCTTTGCCCTTTCGATTGCGGTAAATTGAGCCGCTGAATAATCGGTATTGCAAAAGCGGCCGTTTTACCCGTACCTGTTTGGGCTATTCCCAACAAATCCTGTCCGCCGAGTGCAACCGGTATCGCCTGTTCCTGTATCGGCGTGGGCGTTTCATATTTTTTATTTATCAGCGCTTTTAATATCAGTTCGGAAATATGTAATTCTTCAAATGTCATGTTTTAATTTTAAAATGTAATATCAATTGTTTTTGAATCAATTGATAGCTTGAACCACGGCCTGTTCCGTTTTTTTAAAAACCTCGGGAAAAGGCATATCCTTTACAGAAATAGGATCATGGATTGTTAGTCCAAATTTTGTTCCCACACCCAAAGGAAAAGAACCCCACTTTGTCATTTTCCAGGAGTTATTGATCGTAACGGGAACCACATAAGCAGATTTCGCATATTTGCAAAGAATTTTCAATCCGTTTTCTGCAAATGACCTTGGCTTGCCTGTTTTGCTCCTTGTCCCTTCGGGAAATATTACGGTTGCCCGTTTGTTATCCTCTATATATTGAGCCATTTTTTTTATTGCAGATAAAGATTGTTTAGGATCTTTTCTGTCTATGAGTACCGATCCTCCATGATTCAAATTATATGAAATACTGGGAATCCCTTTACCCAATTCAATCTTGCTGATAAATTTAGGGTGCGTTTTCCGCAAAAACCAACCGACGGTAATAACATCAAACAGACTCTGATGATTGGCAGCAATAATTAGAGGCTCATCCATTAGTAGTTTATCCAAATTCCTGATTCTATACTTTACGCCTAAAACATAGGTGTTAGCCACTAAAAAGAAATATAATGCATCCACGCTCTTTTTATGAGCTTTATACCCAAACAGGTTGAAGCACATCCATTGAATGGGGTGAAAAATAAGCAAAGCGCTTCCAAACAACAGATAATAAACAATGGAAAGAGGGTATGCTACTAATTTTTGCATTTGTTATTGATTCTGAAGTTGACTTTCGAGTTTTGCTTTCAGAAATTCAGCTTTCAATTTGGATACAACTTCTTTGACGCTACTAATTTTATTAGCAAGATATGCGTTTGCTCCGGCAAAAACATATCCCTTGTCCATATTTCCTTTGGCAGCATTATAAAGCGCCAGAATAATACAATACGGACTTTTTGTGTAGTCGCATGTTTTGATACAACGGACAGGACAGCCTTTAGGCTTTTGTTCCCCATTGTTAACGCTATGAATAAATTTACTATCGAAAGCGCGTCCCGGCATTCCAACCGGACTCTGTATAATGATGGCGTCTTTCTGAGAGGAATTGATGTAAACCTGTTTGAATGCAGTAGATGCGTCGCATTCATAAGTTGGAACAAATATACTCCCCATTTGCACGCCTGCAGCGCCAAGTTCCATGAAACGGAGTATATCTTCGCCTGTTGAAATACCGCCAGCGGCAATTACAGGAATCGTTTTTCGGGCGTTGTATTGCGCTGCGATAGAAACTACTTCCGGTATCAAATGCTCAAGCGAATGGCTCTCGTCTTCAATTTGTTCTTTTTTAAATCCCAAATGCCCGCCGGCTTTAGGCCCCTCCACCACAATGGCGTCAGGCAGATAGTTGTAGTTGGTCTGCCATTTTTCACAGATTATTTTAGCCGCGCGAGCCGAAGAAACAATAGGAACCAAAAGTGTTTTGCTCCCGGGCGTGAGATATGAAGGCAATTCCAATGGCAAACCTGCGCCGGAAAATATAATGTCGGCTTTTTCGGCAATAGCGGTCTGTACCATATCTGCATAGTTCGATATGGCAACCATGATATTTACCCCTATAATGCCCTTGGTCATTTTTCGGGCTTTGTTCAACTCTTCTTTAAGCCCGTAGATGCAATCTTCAATATAGTTACCCGAGTTTTGCTTATACAACAACCCCATACCTGCACAAGATATAACGCCGACTCCGCCCTCATTAGCGACAGCCGAAGCCAGCCCTGAAAGCGAAACGCCCACGCCCATACCGCCTTGAACGATTGGTAGCCGGATTTCTTTGTGCCCGATAAAAAATGATTTCATAATTATCAAAAGTGTGTCACGACATTGTGTTGCACACCCTCGCGACCGTTAATAGTAACAAAAAAAGTTGATTTTGAGGTCGTTTTTGACGATGGAAAGACCCGCCTAATGATGGCGGAGCAAAACATTGCTAAGAAAGATTCAATATAAACTCTATTTTTCAAACTGCAAAGGTACGAAACTATTTCGGATTATTCATTGTTTCACGTATTCTCTGACATAAAAACAAAAATCGCTTGCAATCCAAGAAATAATACAGCATGTTGGGAAAGAGGGTTATGTATGCAAAAGAGGTTGCCTTATTAATTTATAAAGCAACCTCTTCCAATTTTATAAAGGACAGTATTTTAGAATCCGAAAAGTTCGTCTAGCGTTAATTCTTTATATGTGCCTAATTTCTTCAAAAATTTCATATCCATTTTTTCGGTATTTCCAAGTATAACATACGTTCTTGGTTTTCCAACTACGTAATCTTTCTGGAATTGTTTAATATCTTGGAAGGTTAATGTATTAAGCGCTTCAAAAGAAGCCTTGCGCGGATCTTCGGTAAGTCCTAAACGTTGCCAATCCAGATAAGTAAAAACAACTTGTTGTTTCGGGATACGCGACGTACGGTAGCTATTCATCGTAGCCTCTTTTGCAATTGCAAATGAAGCGTCATTTTCGGGCATATTTTTCAATAAGTCGTTAAAAGCTTCTATCGATTGCGTCAATTTATCCGTGCCACATGCAATAAAACAAAGGTTTTTATAGAGTTGATCCAACTTGCTCGGAGAAGAGTATTGGGAAAAAGCGCTATAAGCCAATGCACGGGCTTCGCGCATTTCCTGAAATACGATAGAATTCATACTTCCGCCAAAATATTCATTATATAATCTGATTTTAGGAGCCAATTCCTTTTGGTATTTATTTCCAAACGAAAATGTATATAACGTAGTTTGCGGAGAGTCATAATTTACCACAAAAATACGATCTTTTTTAGGCACGTCTTCGGCAAATGTTTTGGCGGGAGGCGTATCTTTCAAATCTTTGGGATTATGAATTTTGTTAATAGCCGCAACCACTTTGTCAGAAGATTCCGGCCCATAATAAATAGCAAATTGTTTATATGATATCCATTCTTTCAATTTTGCAATCATTTGTTCGGGAGTAATGGCTTTCAATTCTTTTTCGGAAAGTTGCGTCGCCAGAAGCGGAGAATTTTTGGTGTAAATGCCGTAGGTACTTAAATAAGATGAGATAGCCCGTTGGTTATGTTTTGCATTTTCACGGTATTTCAACACATCGTTTATTTGATTGTCTAAAGCTTCTTTATTCGGCTTTGCGTTACTTAAAATATCTTCAAACAATGTCATCGCCGCTTCCATATTTTTGGACAAACCGGAAATAGTAACATAGCTACGGTCATCTCCTGCAAACATACTGAAAGAACATCCCAATTTATAAAATTCTTCTTTTATCTGCTCAGGAGTGTATTTATCTGTTCCCAAATATTCAATATAATCGGCTGCTGTATTCAAATATCTGTCTTGGTACGACCCAATGTTCATTACGTAACTTAAATTGAATAATTCATTCTCGTTATTTTTAGTATAATAGACTTTTACATTGTTTTGAGCATTTACGCTATTTATATCTTTTTGAAAATCAATAAATACAGGTTGAATATCCGCAACTTTTATACCTTCTATCTTTTTTACAAAATCGCTTTTACTATCACGATTGATTTTCAAAGGCGTAATTTTAGGTTTCTTCACCGTTTCGATATCGTTTGGCGTTCCTTTACGTTTATAAATAATAACATAATTATCGCGACGTAAATATTTTTTCGCAAAATCAACAATTTGTTGTTTGGTTACTTTTTCCATTTGGTCAAATTCCTCAACTTTTGTTTTCCAGGGAATATCTAAATAGAATGATTCTTCCATTGCGCTCGCGCGACCTTCGTCTGTTTCATACTCTTTAATCTGACGCAAACGTAAATCATTAATACAAGCTTGTAATAACCAATCGGGGAATTTTCCTTCTTGCAAGAAATCAATTTGCTCCAATAAAATATCACGAACTTCATCTAATGTTTGTCCTTTTTTCGGACTTCCGCTCATCATTAAATAAGAATAATCATGAAGTAAGCCAGGACTGGAACCCGCATTTAACAAACGTTGTTTTTGATTGATATTCAAATCGACAAGTCCGGCATGCCCATTGGTTAAAATCATTTCGGCCAAAAGCATAACCGGCGTTTCTTTTGAACGAGGATTATCCAAACGCCAAGCAAGAGTAAGATACTCTGCATCTTTACCCAATACTTCTTTTACAACCGGAGAAGTGATGGGATCTTCCGGAGTAAATTTGAATTCAGGAATGGGAGATGATTTCATTTGTCCGAAGTTTTTATCAATCAAAGCAATGGCTTGATCGGGATCAAAATCTCCGCACATGATAATAGCCATATTATTAGGCACATAATAGGTCTTAAAGAAATTTTTAACATTGGTTATAGACGGATTACGTAAATTTTCTTGGGTACCAATAGTTGTCTGAGTGCCATAAGGATGTTTGGGGAAAAGGCCTTCCATTAAGGCTGTGCTTACTCTGCGGCGATCTTGCGTAAGCGTCATATTTTTTTCTTCGTAAATAGTTTCCAGTTCTGTGTGGAATAAACGAATAACCGGGTTTTGAAACCGGTCGGCCTGTATAAGCAAAAAGTTTTCAAGTTGATTAGAGGGAATATTCTCATAGTAATTAGTAAAATCAATCCATGTTCCTGCATTGGTTCCGGTAGAACCGACAATGGACATCAATTTATCATATTCATTAGGAATCGCATATTTTGAAGCTACCTGAGAAACGCTATCTATTTGGGCGTAAATACGCATACGTTCGTTTTCGTCGGTTGTTTTACGGTAGGTTTCAAAAAGTTGTTCTATTTGATTTAAAAGAGGTTCTTCCTCCGCCCAACTGGTTGTTCCGAAACTAGTGGTGCCTTTGAACATTAAATGTTCAAAATAATGCGCTAAACCGGTAGTTTCAGCCGGATCTAATTTACTCCCTGCATTGGTTGCAATCGTTATTTTAATTTTCGGTTCTTCTTTATTTACAGACATATAAACCTTCAGTCCATTATCCAAAGTATATATGCGCGCTTTAATGGGGTCGTTGGGTACGCTTTCGTATTTGTAATGCTTTTGAGCAAAGAGACTACCTGCCAATACCGTACAGATAAATCCCACAAGAAAAAGTTTCCTCATTTTTAATTTGATTTTAATTGGTTAAATAAACTATTTATTTTGTTGGAAGCTATTTGAACTTCGAAGGTATACGCACAGAATCCGGATTGGTTACTTTAAGTGTAATAATTCCAGTTCAATTATAGAAATATCCCTTTGAATTTTGAGAATACAAAAATATCTATTTTTTTGAAACTGACATAATTTGAACCTAATAATTTATGCTAAGAATCATTTACCTATAGCATAACACATACTTACGATCAATAATCATAAAACTTAATAACTGTTTAAATTTTTATGGAAAAGATTTTGAGAGATAAAAACAGCTATTTTACAGGCGTGATTTTTCAAGAATAGTAGCGCTATTGGGTAAAAATTCCGACAAAAAAGAGCGTTTTTAGATCCAAAATACTTCATGGAATTTTTTTTTAAACAGTTACTTAGATTCGGCAAAAGAAGATATGTCTGCTATTTCCTACTAAATATTCAAAATAGAAAAAAGTATAATCAATTATACGCTTAAACTATCCAAAGAATTCGCTATTTTTGTCTTCATATTTTTGCTGACGCTGGTTTAAAACTTCTCAGTATTAATATTTAATTTAACATTAAAAGGAAGTAATCTGCGAATAAACTAGAAATGAGAAACAAACAAAAAACATTGTCGCTTCCCAATATTTTACAATCAATAAAACGACAAGAATCCTTTGATCAAAATAGTATTGAATTATTAATAAGTCTGATTAAAACAATAAGGCCGAAACCTATTTATAAAACCGGTTTTGCGGAAATACAGCTACGTAAGCTTACTCAATTTCTGAAAAACGATGCGGTTTTATTATCCAAATTCCGAGAACTTTTCAGTTCTGTTTTTCATCAATCCGATATAACAGAAGTCATAACAAATAGTGGTATTCTTGAGGAAAATGGTTTTTTTTCGGAATTGAACCGTCGTTTTTCTCATAAATTTCTTCCGCCATTAAAGCAGCAGGGAAGTTTTCTTTCTGTTATCGATACCATTTTTTATTCTCGCAAAGACTATATCTGGGTACAAGATGTAAGCAACCTAATTTGGGAAGAACTATTTGAATGCATCGGATTTAATCTAAATATGAAAGATCCTAAAGTGAGACTACAAATTAGTCAAGCTTTGAGTACTATTTCTTTTCACATCGCTTCCCTAAGCCTGGAACGAATTATACGAAAATATTATAAGGCGTCCGAAGCAGACGATCCATTTGTCTTACAGTCTCAAACCATACAAGAACTAATCCGAAGAATAAATCGAAATGAAAATTTTAACGAATTAAAAGAACTCTTACCTAAGTTATTATATGAATGCGAACAAGTTTTATCCTCCATACGTAAATTAAGTATCACAAGAGGAACCAGCGTAAAATTGACTCATACGCTACTACAACTTTCGCAATACATCAATCGGATATATTTAACATTGACTTTTTTAGGCGATGAAAACATTGATTATAAAAGAATTACAAATCAATTCAAATTAATTATTGAAAATGAAAATACCAAAAATAGTATCAAAGATTATTTAAGAGGTTCTATTGGATTCTTAGCCTATCGAATTGCCGAACATGAACGCAATACGGGAGAACACTATATTACAACAACATCTGAAGAATACAAAGCAATGCTTAAATCGGCAATGAAAGGAGGATTTATTATTTCTTTTATTGTGGTCATAAAGTCCTTATTTCATTATGTCAAGTTTGCCCCCTTTTGGCAAGGGTTCGCCTATAGCATTAATTATGCTACAGGATTTCTTTTAATTCATTCCACGGGATCTACCTTGGCGACAAAACAACCGGCCATGACAGCTTCAGCTATCGCCAGTAGCATTGATCGAAAAGACAAGCATGTGGATATGGCAAGATTAGCGATTTTAATCTCAAGAGTTATTCGCAGTCAGACAGCCTCATTCATAGGTAATTTAATTATTGTTTTTCCTCTTGCCTTACTTTTTGCATTGATATTTGATAAATTATTTGGATTTAGCCTTGCACATGGAGAAGTAGCGCAATCAATGATAGACGCTCAAAATCCTTTAAAAAGTTTATGTTTATTATACGCTTGTTTTACAGGATTTTTCTTATTTCTATCAGGCATAATTTCAGGATATTTTGATAATTTGGTTCTCTATGAAAAGATTCCTCAACGCATTAAATTACACCCTTTCTTAAAACGTATTCTTTCCCCAAACAAGTTAGATAAGGTAGCTAATTATATCCAAAATAATTTAGGCGCATTTATGGGAAATTTAACACTGGGATTTTTTTTAGGCATGGCTTCATTTGTGGGATATATTTTTGGAATTCCTTTTGATATCCGTCACATTACAATTTCTACAGGATATTATGCCATAGGACTCTATGGTCTAAATTTCCATGTTTCTTTTTCTGATTTCTTCTTTTCCGGCTTAGGCGTTTTATTAATAGGATTTTTTAACTTTCTGATTAGTTTTTCTCTCGCCTTTATGGTCGCACTAGCATCCAGAAAAATAAAGTTTAATCGATACCGTAGTCTTGGGAAATATATTTATTGGCTTTTCAAAAAATATCCCCGCGACTTTATCTTTCCACCTAAAAAAACAAGAGTAGCCAGCGATTTTTTACCCTTAGAGAAAAAAGAGGCAAAGCAATAAAAATAAATAAAGCAAAATAACTCGCCCGTTGAGGTTATTATTCCAACCCTCAAATAATAATAGCCGTTGTCACTCTATTTTTCAAAAAGAGGCTTCGAACAGAATTTTGTTTTAACCCCCTCCTCTAATGATTTTTCTTAACGCTATCTGTCGTAGGCCGTTATTCCTCTCCTCATCTTCCTTCGATCTTTGATATTTTTACTTAACTATTTTGGGATCAGTGTAAAAAACAGGTGGAGATAATTTTTAATGTTTCTATCATAATGGTAAGAATGTAATAGACTGTATTGTGATCTTTCTTTTGCCTTGACGCAAAAGAAACAAAAAGTCAAGGCTGACGACAGATAGGCTAAAAAATCATTTGTTGCGGCTAAACAAA
>JAVBLV010000022.1:0-38625 GCA_031553195.1 Bacteroidales bacterium | reverse complement strand
CATAACGTTCCGACGTTGAAAAATTTATCCGCGATTGTTCACAAAGTGAACGATATAATGTTTGAGTCCTGAAAAGCATAACTGAATAGATTAGTGGAATAAACTATAAAATTACTGATTTTCAGTGGTTTAAATAAATTTTAGAATAAAATAATTGCCTGATTTATAGGTGTTTAACAAAATAATTAACGAAGTATTGTATCTAAATAATACTCTCATTAATGGTTGCGTTTGTTTCAAAATATTTTTACTGTTTCACCATTCCGAATAACTTTACCTTGAACAATTTTTCCATCTTTCATTTCTCCTTCGAAAGCATCGCCTTCAATTACTTTAAACTGCTCACCGGAAGTGGAGATAAGAGTAGTTGGAGCGGAATAAATTATTTTTTGCGAGCTAACAGACTCTTTGTTTTTCTGTTCATTCAGTAAATCATATTTTTTAATTTCACGTTCTCCGTAATTAGCTATTACATTGTTAGCAAATATCATTGTATATTTTGTTAATAAGATATTGTTAAAGCCAGCAGCGACTAAAGTGGCTCTTGTTTTTAAATCTGGGTTATAAGTCCATTTTACAGTGGACTCAACTAAATTTTTTACTTTATCATTTAAAGAGCCATCTGGAATATAAGATGCACAGGCCGCAACTAAATCTTCATCACAATCTATAACACCCGTATTGAACAATGCGCCAGTAGCTCCTTTTGCACCCTTTTTATCATAACATTTGTCGTGCTCCATAGCAGCAACATCAATAGCATCTTGATATGGTATATCAAAATTTGGGGTGCAATTAGGATTTTCCGGATTATTAGGGCCGATATAAATCGAACCAAAATAATTTAATCCAGGAACTTTGTTATCATCATTATACTTTTGAAAAGTATATTTATCATTTTCATAGTTAACCCAACCTACAAATGATTTGACATTCTCGTATGGTTTTTCTTGAGGCTTTGCAAACTTCACATTTTTCCCTTCATAAATAATAAAATAACGAGTCAGGGTATTCTTGTTGTTTTTCTGATATGGTTGTAAAGGGAGTAAGTAAACTTTTTCGTTTACAACGATTGAGTCTTCATATTTATATACAGGAATTTGTCCGTAATATCCAATAATAGTACTGCTTTTATCTACTGTTTTTGAGGGTTGTGTATTTCTTTCAACAGGTCTTAATTCTTCAAAACTTAATACTTTACATTCAGGTATTTCTTTTATTCCAAAAACATAATCTTGCAGTAAATTGGTAATTTCTTCGAGTTCGTTACTACCATATTGTTGTTCAAATACCCCAGATTTTAAAGTATGCATGGTTCTTGTATATTCCAAACAATTACCACTTGCTTTTCTAATTTTTTGTTCATATTCTTGCCTGCATTTTTCTAATACTTGCTTTTTCTTTTTTACTTTTTCTATCTGTTCATTTATACTCTGTTTAAATTCGGGCGCAATCGAAAATTCTATAGTTATATTGGAGGCATAAAGTCCGATAGCTTCTCCTGCCGATGGCGCATTTTTAAGTAAGTGGTACAAAATATTTTTCTTAATAACGCCTGATTTATCACAATCGCCGACAGCGTCTAATCCCGAAACCCAAATACGCTTGAAAGTTCTATATGTTTCGGTGGTATATAACTTCTGTTCTTTGCTATTAGATTTCATAAAATCGTCAAGCGTGGTTTCCATAATGGGATTGCTTTCTTTTTTCAATGACGCTATTACGCTTGCCATTGAAGAAAAACAATCGCCCGAAACTCCTGTAATTTTTTGTAATTGAATAGTTTCATCCCAAATAGTTTTTAGTGTCCAATCTTGCAGCGAAGTTTTCAAATCAAATCCTGCAAAGCTTTTCACAAGTTTATCGGAAGTAGAATCATCTACCGGTTGTGCAAAAATTTCTGACAATTTAGCATTTATTATTCTTTCGTTTAATGCTGTATCTTCTTTGATTATTTGTTCATATTCGGCATAATTCCACCTATTCACATTTTCCGTATTCGTCATTTTACAAATCTGCCAGTCGTAAAACTGTAAAAATTTATCATAAACAGATTGGTCGCAACTAATATTATTAAATTTGTATTGATTTTCAGATTCTTGTATTATAAAACCAATTACATTTTTTGAAATAAAACTTGATGCTTGGCCTGTCTGCAGTTCTGTTAATGTAAGATTTTTTTCACTTTCTTCAATAGTTTTATGCACAAAGTAGAAATTGCCATAAGGGTATAAAAAACCGTAGCTTTCGTCTTTCCCATTGCATCTTGTTTGCTTAGACAGCAAATACTTTTTTTTATTTGCTTCTACAATAATGGTATCGCCTTTTTTTGAAACGGGTTGATTTTCGTAAATACCGATTATTTTTGTGGGATCTTCTTCCAGCATTGCCATTGCATATCCACTAGGCGTTTGGCTTGTAACGGAAATACCCCGTCCTTGACTTTGGGTATTATGTTCGGTAAGCAAACTTTTACCTGCTAGTTCTTGTCCTTGTGCTTCGCTGGCATTAGCGGAATTAGTGGCTGAACCTGTGAAATTATCAATATTTTGCCGTGCTGGTTTGGCAATTTCATTTATCCTTCTTTCTTTTCGTTCCGCTTCCAAATATGCATCTCGTTGTCTTCTCGCATTTTTTTCAGCATGGATAATGTTGTAAGCATCATTTTCAGCTTTGACTAAAGCATTGAATCTTTCATCATTGTTCTGTTTAAATTCTGCATCTATTAAAGGATCATACTGTTTATCCAGATTGTCATTTTTTATTTTAAATTCTTCTGTGGCTTTATTCACCCGGGAAATATGTTGTCTTTCACATTCGCTTTCCTGCTGCATTATTTGTGCATTTACAGCAGTAGTATATGATAGAAACAATAATAATACGGCAAATACTTTCATTGTTTATTTCTTTTCATTTTGATAAACGCCATTTTTCCATTTACCGAAAAGAGTTCCTCCGTTAGGTGTGATTTGAGCCTTCACCGTTTGGTACAAGAATCTCCTTACTGTCTTTCTTAAGTTGTTTCTATTTTCCCGTAAAAACACCTCTATCGGGACTTCCGCTAGCTTCCTTGAAAACATTATCTTTAAATATTCTTGTGTATTCTTCACCTGAAACTAACATCATTTTACCTACACCGTTGAATTTCCCCCTATTAAAATCGCCTTGTAAGTTATTTCGGCGTTACGGAAAATACCCTTTCCATCCGATTTATTCTTCTCAAATGTTCCAACGTCTTCGAACAAAAAATTCCCGTCTTTATCTTCTTGGCTTAGGATATGGAAAAATATAATCATTTGAATATTAGCAAATTATAAGAATTTGAATTTGTCAAAAATATTGGGAATCAGTATCTTTGAAAAAAACTTCTCATGGTAAACTTCAAAAACAAAAATTCCCAAGCAGAAAGCAAAGTTAATGAATTAATATTAGTTCTGCGAGAATATTTTAGCGAGAGCTCAAATTTAGCTCGCATCAAGTTCTTTGGTTTATTCTTATGTGCCTTGTGCAAGGTTCGAACGGTTGGTTTTGAACGATTATCAGTAGCTTTCGACAGCCAAGCAAAATCGGACTCAAGCCTGCGCCGGATTCAACGGTTTATAGCCGGTTTTAATTTAAATTTAGATCTGATTTCTAAAATCATTTTCAGCCGGCTTACGCACTCGCCCCCGTTTCGATTGGCATTGGACAGGACGAATTGGAAATTCGGAAGTTTTGACCTCAATGCATTGGTATTAGCCATTGGTTACAAGGGAATTATTCAGGAACTCTTTTTTGTTAACATGCTTTTTGCTTTTTCAATACCTTTATTGAGATACTTTCCCAAAATAGGCCCAAAAACAGCCCCTGCTACGACAGGCATTACAAAAACATAGATTAATTCGCTATTTTTAAGACCCAGCACAAGTTGTAATAACCATCCTATAATATATAAACCTATTGAAACAATGATGATACCAAGGATGTAAGAAAGCGCTTTTTCATATGTAGTAATTTTTTAGATTTGAAAATATTTGCAAAACAGAAAAAGTCATTCTTTTGAAAAAACAAAGATAAGAATATGATGTTACTTCAAAAAGTGAATTAATAATTATTCATGAAAATATATCTTTTTAACTCAGAGGTTGTTTAAATATTTATATAAAAGGTTCTGAGAGATAAAAACAGCGATTTTGCGGGTGGATTTTTCAAGAATACGAGAGAGCTATTTGGCAAAAATGAATATTTCAACAAAATAAGTTACAGATGGTAAATTGCCTTATTCTTCCGAAAATTGGGAAATGAATTTTCGATAAGCGGAAAAAGTATTGGCGCGCGATATAAATCCTATGTAATAGCCATCTTCAACGACAACTAAATTATACTGACTTGAATTTCTGAATTTCTGGATTACGTCTTCCAACGGATCCCTGATGTCTACGACAAAACTTTCGGAATAGGGGTGCATAATATCTTTTACTTTGCAGGTTTGATAGTATTCTGTTTTGAACATAATCGGACGAACATCGTCCATTACGACCACTCCCGCCAGTTTTTTATCTTTGTCTAGCACAGGGAATATATTCCTGGCCGATATTTCTATGGCTTTTATCATGTCGCCCAGCATATCCGATTCGTTGATAGGAACGAAATTGTTTTCTATCAACTTTTTCATGTTCATTTGCAAAAATGCAGATCTATCTTTGTTATGAGTAATCAGATCTCCTTTCTTAGCCAGTTTTTTTGTGTAAACAGATTGTTTTTCAAAAGGATGTATTGCCAAGTAAGAAATGGTGGAAGCAATCATCAAAGGCGTGAAAAGTTCATACCCTCCGGTAATTTCGGCAATAAGAAATATAGCCGTTAGAGGGGCTTGCATTACGCCGGTCATCACAGCAGACATTCCTACCAATACAAAGTTGGCAACCGATACGTCTCCTCCGAGAGTATTGATTAAATTGGCGACAAAAAATCCGGAAACGCCGCCAAGGAATAGAGATGGAGCAAAAACGCCTCCTACGCCGCCGCCGCCGGTAGTAGAAGCGGTGGCCACCACTTTAAATAATATAATTAATAATAAAATGCCTAAAAAGAACCACTCATTATCTCTGAAAGAATAAAGGAAACTATTTTTTAAAATATTGGCTCCGTGTCCATTCAACATTTGGATTAACGCTTCGTAACCTTCGCCAAATAAAGGAGGAAACAAAAATATAAGTATTCCTAATATAGTTCCTCCTAAAAGTATTTTCGCCGACTTTCGTTTAATACGTCCAAAACGTTTCTCAATAAAAGATAACATCCTTAGGAAATAAAGTGAAACAGCGCTGGCAAAAATGCCCAAGATAATATAATAAGGAATGTGGGACATTTGAAAAGGCTCGGAAACATTAAATGAGAACTGAGCCCCATGCCCCAAAAAAAAGTATCCCAATAAAGAAGCTGTAATAGAAGAAATCAGAAGAGGGATAACTGTTGTCATAGTCAAATCCAGCATCATGACTTCGATGCTAAAGACGAGTCCGGCGATGGGCGCTTTAAAGATTCCGGCAACGGCGCCGGCTGCCCCGCAACCGATAAGCAGAACTTTGTTTTTGTAATTCAGTCTAAAAAAACGGGCAATATTCGAACCCAAAGCGCTTCCTGTTGAAACAATAGGAGCTTCTAATCCTACCGACCCTCCAAAACCTACCGTTATGGTAGAGGCAATCATAGAAGAGTAAGTATTATGAGGTTTAATATTTCCTTTTTTTCGCGAAATAGCATATAAAACCTTAGTGATGCCATGGGAAATATCATCTTTTACAAAATAGGTGACGAAAAATACTGTAATGGCAATACCAATCATCGGATAGGCCAGAAGGAGGAAATTTCCTTCTTCTACCATAAACCAAGAAGAATCTGTAATAAATACATAGGTATAGTGAACGGTGTTTTTAAGAATAACGGCGGCAAAACCGCTTGCCAATCCGATAATGAAACTGAGGAAAAGTATAAAATGCCGGTCGGATACGCGTTTTAACCGCCAAACATAAAGTTCTTTATACAGTTTATCGAATATTTCCTTATATGATTTTATCCTTTCCTTCATGGACTTGCAAACCTACATATATTTTATGGAATTCACAAGCCAAATTTTACATTTCTTCCCAAATAAAGCAATCCGGAAAAGAATCTTCCAAATGTAAAATTACGGACTTCTCAAAAATCCCATAAAAAGCTGACCCGCTGCCGCTCATCGATGCATAAATGGCTCCCAGTTCATATAATTTTTCTTTGATTTTTGGTAAGATAGGGTAGAAGGAAAATAACGAAGATTCAAAATCATTAACCAATATACCTTTCCATGTTGAAATGGGTTTTTGCAAAATTTCCTTGATCAATATTGCAGGTTTATAAGGTTTTACGTTCGAGTACGCTTCGGAGGTACTGATAAATATCGGCGGTTTAACGATAATGATTTTATAAGAAGACAGATCAACGGTCAGAGGGGAAAATATGTCTCCTTTTCCGGCGGCCAATGTAGCTTTATTCTTTATAAAAAAAGCGCAATCGCTGCCTAATTTCCTGCAATACTCCTGCATCTTTATTACATTTAAACTTAAGTTGAATATATCATCTAAAAGTTTAATCGTAAAAGCGGCATTGGAAGAACCGCCCCCCAAACCTGCCCCGGAAGGAATCACTTTATGTAAATGCATTTGGATGTTCCCTACTTGAGGAAAATCTGTTTTCAATAGCTGATAGGCTTTTACGCACAAATTACTTTCCGGTTCACTATCTAAATTTAAGCCTGTTAAAGAAAAATGGAAATCCTTGTCGGAAGGCAGTATTTCCAATGCATCCTTTAGATTTACAGGGTAAAAAACAGTTTCAATATTATGGAATCCGTCTTCGCGTTTGCTTATAATATGCAAACCCAAATTGATTTTGCAATTGGGAAAAACAATCATTATTTACCGTTTATATAGTCAATGGTAGCCTGCAAAGAAAGTTTTAATTGTTTTCCGGAAAGCATGTCTTTTACTGTCAATAATCCTTCTTTTATTTCGTCTTCTCCGACTAAAATAACATGGGGGATTTTTTTTGCATCGGCATAAGCCATTTGTTTCTTTAATTTGGAACTTTCCGGATAAACTTCGGTACGGATTCCTGCCTGACGAAAAGCATTGGCCCAACGAAGGCATTGGATTTCTTCTTCTTTACCGAAATTACAAAACAGTACTTGGCAGGAAGAAGATAATTCTTCGGGGAATAGATTTAATTCATTCAGAACATCATAAATACGGTCGGCGCCAAACGAAATTCCAACGCCGGAAATTCCCGGCATCCCAAAAATACCCGTTAAATTGTCATAGCGACCGCCTCCGCAAATACTTCCTATGCTTGCGTCTGAGGCTTTTACCTCTATAATGGTTCCTGTGTAATAATTTAACCCTCTGGCCAACGTTAAGTCGAATTCAATATTGGCCCCAATTTCCGAAATATCTAAAAAGCCGAATAGTTCTCTCATCTCGGAAATACCTTGTAACCCTATTTCAATGCTACTGAATAAGGATTCCAAACAATTTAGTTTTTCCACATTGCTACCTTGCAAAGTTAAGATTGGTTGTAATTTTTCCAAAGATTCAAGACTTAAACCCTTTTTAAGAAGCGCTTGGTTGACTTCTTCTTGACCGATTTTATCCAATTTATCAATAGCAACCGTAATATCCGTAAGCATGGATTCTTCTCCAATGAGTGCGGCAATACCTGCTAAGATTTTACGGTTATTTAGTTTGATGATGACTTTTATTCCTAAACGATTAAAAACGTTGTCAATAATTTGTATTAACTCAAATTCGTTTAGCAAAGAATTGCTTCCGATGATATCGGCATCACATTGAAAAAATTCGCGATAACGCCCTTTTTGCGGACGGTCGCCTCTCCAAACGGGTTGGATTTGATAACGTTTAAAAGGAAATACAAGTTCATTGCGGTGTTGAACCACAAAACGGGCAAATGGAACCGTGAGATCATAACGTAAACCCCGTTCACAAATATCAAAGGTTAATTCTTTATACCCTTTGGTCAAATTTGTATTTTCCAGAAAATTTCCGGAATTAAGTATCTTAAAAACGAGCCGGTCGCCCTCTTCTCCATATTTGCCCATCAACGTAGAAAGGTTTTCCATTGCCGGCGTTTCTATAGGAGCAAAACCATATAATTGATATACAGATGAAATAGTTTGGAAAATATAATTCCTCCGTTGCATTTCATCCGGTAAAAAATCTCTTGTTCCTTTTGGAACAGTATAACTTGTCATAAAATATTATAATAAAAAATGAAGAATGAGAAATGAGAAATGAGAATAGATTATGGTTAATTTTGTAATCTCTCATTCTTAACTCATAACTCTTAATTTACAAAGTGTATCCTTCAAAACGGTTTGGAATTTCAATGTTTTTAATTCCGTTTTTATTTAAATAAGCTTTGAATGTTTCTTGGGTTTTTTCTTCGCCATGCACCATAAAAAGCTTTTTAATTTGAGATTTATCCTGGCAATTGATAAATCTGAGCATTTCCTGGTAATCGGCATGTGCGGAATAAGAATCGATTCTTCTGACTTCGGCCCGTACTTTTTTGATATGGCCAAAAATAGAAACCGTTTTGTCGCCTCTTAATATTTTAGCGCCTAACGTGTTTGGAGAACAATAGCCCACGCCCAGTATGGTTGTTTTTTTATCTTCAATATTATTAAAAAGATGATGCTTTACGCGACCTGCTTCCATCATCCCTGAGGCAGAAATAATTACACAAGGCTTATTATATGTATTCAATTTTTTTGAGTCTTCAACGCTTTGTATATAGTGAAGCTTTTCAAAACCGAAGGGATCGGGGTAGGAGAGAAGGTAGTTAGCCATTTCCTGATTAAAGCTTTCTGTATGTAGTTTTAAAATATTGGTTGCAGAAACGCTCAAAGGGCTATCAACAAAAATGTCGATATCAGGTAATAACCCTTTTGTTTTTAATCGGTTAAAAGAATAAATAATTTCCTGGGCGCGGCCAATGGCAAAAGAAGGAATAATTAATTTCCCCTTTTTCTTAAAGCAAGTGTCCAACACTGCCTGTAAAAGAAGTTGTTCCGAATCGTCCATAGAGTCGTGCAAACGATCGCCATAAGTAGATTCCATAACAATAAAATCTGCCTGGGGAAAAGGTTGGGGTTCTTTTAATATACGGGCGTTATAACGGCCTATATCGCCTGTGAAACAAAATCTTATTGTTTGTTTACTTTCTTTTATAATTAAATTAACGGCGCTAGCGCCCAAAATATGCCCTACATTGGTAAAATGCAGATCAATTTCACCATTAATATTGTAATGTTTTCCATATGGAATACTAATAAAATCCTGCATACATTCCGTTGCATCTTCTACCGTATAAATCGGTTCCACAGGAGCAAGGCCTTGGGCGGTTCTTTTTTTGTTGAAGGTACGGGTATCCGCTTCTTGTATTTTACCGGCGTCGGCCAACATGATGGAACAAAGGTCTCGGGTGCCTGGCGTACACAAAATGGTACCTTTAAAACCGAGCTTGTGAATGTAAGGAATAAGACCGGAATGGTCGATATGTGCATGAGAAAGAATTAAATAATCTATTTTTTTCGGATCGAAACCAAGGTCTCGGTTCATAGCGTCTGTTTCTAGACCTTTGCCCTGAAACATACCACAATCAAGTAGCACTTTTAACCCTTTTTCGGTTGTAATTAAATGTTTACTTCCGGTAACTTCTTTGGCGGCGCCCAAAAATTGAATTTCCATCTATTATGATTTTAATATTTTTCTTTGTTTAAACTATTTAATAGCTTTGACTATTAAGGAGTACAAAAGTACATAAAATCTTTTCATTGATAAAGAAGATAAAATATTCAATATTCCAATCTAAAATGAAAGGTTCCTTATACATGTCGAATGTTTTTTAAGAGTACGATAATAACTCTTCGTATGCCGCTTTGAGTTGCATCATCGCTTTTTCCAATATACTTTTTGGACAAGCAAGATTAATACGCATATGTCCTTTTCCTTCTTTTCCGAAAATAAATCCTTCATTAAGTCCTAATCCTGCTTTTTCAATCAGAAAATTATGTAATGTTTTATCTTCCATACCCAAGGCTGTGAAATCCATCCACATTAGATAAGTAGCCTCGGGGCAATAACATTTCACTTTTGGAATATGCTGGTGAATATAATTAATGACATAGTTTATATTATGACCAACATATTCGTTTAGTTGGTCCAGCCATTCGTCGCCTTGACGATAAGCCGCTTCTAAAGCAACGAAACCGAAAATATTGCCTACCCAGGTATGTAAACGATTCGCCCAGTTTTGATACTGCTCTCGTTTCATTTTATTCGGAATAATGACTACACCGGTTGATAATCCTGCCAAATTAAATGTCTTACTGGGAGCCATGAAAGTAATGGTGCGTGCAGCCAGTTCTTCCGAAAGAGAAGCAATGTGTATATGTTTATGTGGTTTTTGAATTAAATCCGAATGAATTTCATCAGATATGATTGTAACATCATGTCTGATACAAAGGTTGCCTATTTCAAGCAATTCTTCTTTGGTAAATGCACGCCCTACAGGATTATGCGGATTAGAAATCATAATCGCTTTCGCGTTTTCTAGCTTTTGATCCAAGTCATCAAAATCAATTATGAATTTTCCATTTACTACTTTTAATGGATTATTTACTATTACACGTTCATTGCTTTGGATAGTTTCTGCAAATGGATGGTATACAGGTGGCTGAATAAGAATTCCGTCATTTTCTTTGGTATAAGCATTGATTGCTAAAACAAGTCCTGACACAATGCCGGGTGAAAAGTCTATCCATTCGGGAGAAATATCCCAGCCATTACGACGTTTTACCCAATCACAAATGGATTCTAAATAATCAACGCTACGGAAGCCATAACCTAAAACAGGATGTTCCAACCTTTCGCGAAGCGCTTGTAATACAAAATCCGGCGTTGCAAAGTCCATGTCGGCTACCCATAAAGGGATAACATCAGCCTTGCCAAAAGTTTCTCGGCATAAGTCCCATTTTACGCAATTGGTGTTTTCACGAGATAATATTTTATCAAAATCGTATGTCATAGAATATAGTTATAGATTATTTCTGTGACTTTTCAATAATTTATTTGAAATGTCAAAATTAAATGTCTTAATAAAAACTCAAAGAAAAATACACTAAGGATGAGTGAATTAACCTTAGTATAATAAGGAAATAAAATAATTTTAAGAAAGAAAAGATCTTTCTTTGGCATCTAAAAACAAAGCAAAACAAATTTCATTCGTTACATTAAAATAAACAGAATCAATTAAGAATCACTTCAAAACTGATTCCCTGATATTGAAAATCGCTTGAACTTTCCAAGTATGAATGAATATTTTGTAAAGCAAGTGTGGAAGGCATTGTTTCTTCTTTCACATTCCCAAGACTCCTTGATTGTTTTGCGTGCTTTTTTAAGTCTTTTTCTGCTTGGGATAAAAAATCGAATAAAGAGTATGAATCATCCATATGCATATATTTTTTGTTAATCATCTTAATGATAACTCCGAGATATGATTATTATTGCTTTAGAATGAATATTTATTGCGTAAATATCAAAACATTGGAAGAATAATGCTTTTATTGTTTCATGATTCACTAATTTTGTTGGTGAAATATGTAATAAGGATTTATATGAACCAATATAATGTTATCATCTTAGGCGCCGGAGCATCAGGACTCATGGCTGCTATTTGTGCCGGGAAAAATGGGAAGAAGGTTTTGATTGTTGACCATGCGCAAAAGGCCGGAAAGAAAATACTTGTTTCGGGTGGAGGAAAATGTAATGTAACCAACCGTAAGATTTCAACTTTTGATTATTATGGAGAAAATCCCGATTTCTGTCAGAATGCTTTACAGAATTTTACTACAAAAGATAGTCTTCAAATGCTTAAAAAAGCAGGTATAGAAATAGAAGAACGAGAATGTGGACGTATTTTTTGTAAGCAAAACGCCGATATGTTGGCGTCATTTCTCGTAAAAACGGCACAAAATCAAGAAGTCAATTTTTTATTAGGAAGTTCAATAGAAGATGTTAGACAAAATAAAGATTTTTTTGAAGTTCAATGCAAAGGAATTCAATATAAATCGCCACATCTTCTCATTGCCACAGGTAGCCCCGCTTGGCCGCAAATAGGCGCGACGGATATAGGTTGTAAACTTGCCAAACAATTTGGTCACCGGATAATTTCATTGAAACCTGTTCTTACGGGTTTTATTTTGGAATCGGGTTCATCACTACTTAATTTGCAAGGAATCAGTCTAAATATCCAAGCAAAGATACAGGGAGATAATAGAATAATTGAAGAGCCTATTTTGTTTACTCATAAAGGACTAAGCGGCCCTTCTATGCTTCAGCTTTCATGTTTTTGGGAGAAAGGAGATATTATTGTGATTAATTTTCTACCTGAGGGAAATGCAAGTTTGTTAATGCATGAACCACAAAATGGAAAACTTTTGGTGAAAAATTTGTTTACTCGATTTTTACCTGAAAGGTTGATCTATTCAATTATTCCAGAAGAATTGCTTCACCGAAAAGTTGCGGAATTAGGCAAGAAAGATAGGCAAAGGATTATAAACAATATACACGCTTTTGAAGAAATACCCAAATCTATTGAAGGATTTTCAAAAGCCGAAGCAAGTCGGGGAGGGGTAGATACCCTGCAAATCAATTCAAAAACTATGGAGAGCCTCATTGTTCCGGGGCTTTTCTTTAGCGGAGAGGTGATAGATATTACCGGTAAATTAGGCGGATACAATATTCACTGGGCTTTTGCATCGGGATTTACGGCCGGACAATTTTTATAAGCGATTTAGCGGTTGTTGAGCGTTGGGAATAAATTTGAAGAGAATAATATCTCCTTAACAGAAGAATTAAGTAACCATCTTAATTTTTATGGAAAAAATTTTGAGAGATAAAAACAGCGGGTTTGCAGACGGGATTTTTCAAGAATAGTAGAACTATTTGGTAAAAATTCCGACAAAAAGCGCATTTTTGGACTTAAAATACTTCCTGGAAAAATTTTTAAACAACAACTGAATTACGCAGTAAAACAATTACGGCATAAATCCCTCTTTTGACTTCTTTACCGGATTTTTTTAAATATACCTGTTACTCTTTGCCGCTTGCTCCAACAAAATAGTCTGTTTTTTCTTTGAATAATAAATTGAAAGATGTTAAACTCCCATATATTCTTGTAATATATTGTTGTAAATCAAATTTATCCTCATCAGTCAATTTTTTATGACTATTAATGCTTTGTTCCAGTACGCGCAAGCGGTCGCGTATCATTACGATTTTATGAAAAAAAGTTTCCAATGGAATTTCTTTTGATTGTGAATCATTACCGGGTTTTAAAATCAAAGTTCCATTATTCCAACGGTCTGCCATCTCGATAGTGTAGTGTATTCCGTTATAACGGTTTAGGATGAGCGTAAGGGCGTCTTCTACTTCATCTAACGTTAATTTCGGTTCATTTGAGTTCGATTCTGCAGATTCTAATACGGTCAGTTCATTTATTACATTCCGTTTTATAAAACTCATTTTTCCGCCTCTTTCGAAAATAATCTCGCAATCTACGAGCGAAACGCTACAAATATATCCAATTCCATACCGGTCATGTTTTACGCGCGAACCAACTATTAATTCTTGTTCTGTCATTTTTCCTGTATTTTAAGTAAGTGTTTATTAATTGTTTGTAAAGTTTTTTCTTTGAAAATCCTCTTCGGAATTTTATATTGGCGCTTTTTATGCATGATAAAATTTCATGGGAAGAAGGAGAGTGTAGGTACTTCACCTCAACTCTCGGATGCAAAAATAGAAAAAATTAAGGAAAATATTACTTTTTAAAGTTACCTTATTGTTGCTAAAATTTTTCAGTTACAAGATTTTGAATTATTTGTCAACAATTAAAAGTATATTTGCAAATTCAAAAAAACCATCATTTAATGAAATCTATCAAAATATCAATATTTATAATATCGGTACTTTTTATATGTTGTAACGACAAAATTGAGAAACATCCTAAGATTGATAAACAAAAGCATCTTCTGGTAAAGGATTCCGTGGATCATAAAATCAAACTTAAAGAACTGAGCATAAAAAAGGACTTCCTTTATAATGAACATACGTTAGAGGATACTTATCCTTATAAGGATACGGTGCGTTTGTTTCAATGGGAAAAAATACGTAGTTATCTGACGTTAATAGATTCCATTCAAAGTGAGCCTGCTTCTTGGGGAATATTACAAAACAAAAGTAATAAAAACGGCGAATCGCCGCTTGTAAAAAACTATTACCGGAATGAATATAAGCGTATAGCCGATACATTCGGCATTGAGCGTTTTCAAGGAATTCCCTTATACTTGCCTGGCGATTCTACAACGCCTGAACGTTATGGGTTGGACGGTTCTCTTGTTAAAATAATAAAAGACACGGTTTCATTATTTATTAAAGCGACTACTATTCATTTTAACGGAGATTGGATGGTTCCGAAGCGGTATGTAAAATTCATTGATGATAGCGTTGTTTTTAGTAAGGTAATTTTTGTAGACCGCGCCAACCAAAATATTGCAACTCTTGAAAAGGTTGATTCAGAATGGCTGGTAAGAAGCATGAATCCGGCCACTACAGGCTTGCACAAACCTCCTCTTATGCAGGAAACGCCTATAGGGATATTTGTTATACAAGAAAAAAAGATTAGGATGATTTATCTGAAAGATAATTCGGTAGTAACGGGAGGGTTTGCGCCTTATGCAAATCGTTTTTGCAATGGCGGTTATATTCATGGTATTCCGGTAAACGAGCCGCGCAAAACGCCTATTGAGTTTAGTTCAACTTTAGGCACTACTCCTCGTTCGCATATGTGCGTGCGAATCGCTACTTCGCACAGCAAGTTCATTTATGATTGGGCGCCGACAGAAAAAACGCTTGTTATTGTTTTTGATTGAAATATTAGCTCAAAAATTTCGTTACTGAATTTATGCGAAAGATTTTAGTCATTTTTTTCTTCCTCTTTTTTATAGCAGGACTTCCTTTTATAGCCAATCTCAAGAATGCCGTACCGGATCCGCTTATCCAATCGGAATGTCAACAACTTTATCATGAAATGGGATTGGAAGGCATAGTCAATTACAGTGCGTTCGAACAAATCATGAAAGGTTATAGTTATTTCATTATAAGTAAGAAAGACATTGTTACTTTAATAGATTATTCAAAGCCCTCAACAGAGAAACGTTTTTATATATTAGATTTAAAGAACAAAAAATTGTTGCTATCTTCATTCGTTTCTCATGGTAAAAATAGCGGGGAAAATTTGGCCACTTCTTTTTCAAATGAAAACGGTTCCCATAAAAGCTCTCTTGGTTTCTTCACAACGGAAAATACTTATCAAGGAAAGAACGGCTATTCACTTGTTCTGAACGGACTCGAAAAAGGAATTAATGACAGGGCAAAAGAACGCGCTATTGTTATTCATGGCGCATCTTATTCTAATCCGTCCGTTATTTCCTCCCTTGGTCGTTTAGGGCGCAGCCAGGGATGTCCTGCTTTGCCTCTGTTTATTAGTAAATCGATTATCAATATTATAAAAGGCGGAAGTCTTCTTTATATTTATGCAAACGATATAAACTACATAAACCGAAGTGCAGTCCTATCTAAATACACGGAATCGCGCTGAAATTCTTCTGTAAGATTTTTATTTGTAAATCAGATTGTTCCATGTTTTAAATCTTTTTGTTGGTTAAATATCTCAACAAAATTAAATTCACTCATTTATTTCAGATGGAATAAATGAGTAACCTTTGTTGTTAGCTTCTTTAACTATTTTACCCATACCGGGAAACGAGATATGCATACCGGCAATAGGAATATTATTTTTCGAAACATGTTCCAAGATCTTTTTACGAGAATTCGTCGCTTGTTCAGGATCGACGTCGTAAGTTACCGCTACTTGCGGATAAGGCATTTGAATGGCTATAGCATGAGTCAAATCGCCCCATATCAACATTTTTTCCTTGTTCGATTCTATTAAATAGGCTGTGTGGCCGGGCGTATGTCCATAAGCGGCAATTGCTTCAAAACCGGCAGGCATTCCGTCGGCCGGCTTCTGTCCGAATTCTTTGGGTAAAATAAGATGTAATTTATCCTTATAAGCTTCGATAACTTTGCGGGCATTAAGAGGATTCTTAGCTTCGTTGCTCAACCAATAATCATGTTCGTTTTTTGTCAAATAAACTTCAGCATTAGGAAAAGAAGCTTTGCCATCGCGCAGCATGCCGCCAATATGATCGCCATGCATATGCGTAAGCAATACAACATCTATCTCTTCGGGGCTTATTCCAAGCGTTTGTAAATTTTCAAAAAGATGACGTCCAAAACCGGCGTCTACCAAGATATTTTTCTCCCGAGTACGAATCAAAAAAGCGTTTACCGCATTCCGGATGGTTCCATCCGGCGCATATTGCTTAATCATTTCGGACGTAGCGCCAATTAAAATATTAGTATTAACACTTTGTTGCACTTCCGCAAGAAGAATTACCTCAAATGTTCCGACTTTACGAGTAAACATATTTTGTGCGTTTTGAGCTTGTATAAAAGATGCCGCAACAAAGAAACTTGCAATAAATATACCAATTTTTTTCATACGTTTAAAATTTGTAGGCCCCTCTAGATCTCCCCAAAGGGAAGACTTGGCTAACGCCCAGATTTTTAATCATCTGCCTTGTGGCGTACTGAGAAGCTCATGATTATTCCATTTGTTTATTTTTTATTTGATCGTCTCGTCAAGGCGGGACTTAGAGTCATACCCTGACGTATATCTTTTGTAGGACTTTTTTAGTTGAAAGTTAAGAATTTTGCGAAGCGGTCTCATAAGCTGAAGGTAAATAATTTAAAATGATTTTTAAAACAATATAAATAATAAGCGATAAACCATAAACTTTAAACGCTTAAAAATCACAGTATCTTTTCAATTTCTTTTAAGGAAAAAACTTCCTTCAAGCAATGATTGGTCGATTCTACTTTATGACTTTCAAAATTAACAAAAATAGCGTCTATATGCATCGAACATGCTCCCAATATATCATTTTTAAAATCGTCTCCTATCATGATGCAATCTTCATGAGAACACATAAGACTGCGTAAAACAAACTCAAAGAAACGTTTATCGGGCTTGGGAAACCCGATTACTTCCGAGGTGAAGACATTTTCAAAATATTGACGGATTTCCGATATGTTTAATTTGGTGTGTTGTATATCCTTAAATCCATTTGTAACAATGTGCATTGAATAATTTTGCGCAACAAGGTATTCCAAAAGTTCTTTTGCATAGGGGAGTAGTTGTTTTTTCCTGGGACTTTCGGCCAGATAGTAATCCGATATTGAAATGGCATCTGAAGCGTCAACTACATTGAAATGCTCTAATACGACAACAAAACGTTTTGTCAACAAGATTTCTTTTGTGAGTTTCCCACACCGGTAATTTTCCCATAAAGAATTATTTACAATATTATAAATTTCAAAGAAAGTCTCAAACGAACAGTTACATTTTTTCTTTAAATGAAAGCGATCGAATACTTCATTCAATGTTGCTTTGTTGTTGATTTCAAAATCCCAAAGCGTGCGATCCAAATCAAATAAAACGTGCCTGTATTTTTTCATTGCGAAAAAAAATAAAAAAGGGCGTTCCGTTGCCTGAACACCCTTTCTTTGTATTTTTATATTAATTACTTGGCTACGGCGCGCGTAGATTTTACCAAAACGATTTCGCTGCTTTTAATTTCCAGAATTTCTATATTTTCAGTAGGAACATCCAATACTTTAATCCCTTGCAGAACATCCAAATTCGTAACATCGAGCGTTATATTTTCAGGCATAAATTTGGGTAATGCGCGAATCTTCACTCGTTTAATTTTCAATACTAATTTTCCTCCCTGTAATACCCCCATAGACGTTCCTGTTAAACGTACGGGTATAGACATAATAATCGGCTTGCTTTCATTTAATTCTAAAAAATCAGCATGTAAAATTCGTTCTGTTACAGGGTGATATTGAATGTCTTGTAAAATAGCTGATACTTTTTTACCTCCGATGGTTAAATCTACAAAATGTACTTCAGGCGTAAAAATAAGGGGTTTGAAACTGCTTTCTTCCACCGAGAAGTGAGTTTGGTTGCCATTTCCGTATAATACGCAAGGAACTTTTCCTTCTACGCGTTGTTTTTTTGCATCTTTTTTCCCTACGTTCTCGCGAAGAGAACCGCTCATAGATACTGTTTTCATTGTTTTTGTTTTTATTTGTTTGTAATTATAATTTGTGAGAATACGTAAAATTCTCACAAATTCTATCTTTGACCTACCGTGATTTCATATAAATTCGATATGGAATCAAAATTGGTAACCCTTCTGATTGTTTCTGCAAAAAGCCAGGCTGTAGATAATACCTTTATTTTCGAAGATTCCTTTTTAAGGGGAATCGTATCGGTAATCAATAGTTCTTCCAAAACGGAGGCATCAATATTTTCAATAGCATTACCGCTCAAAACGCCATGGGTTGCCATAGCGCGCACTGTTTTTGCGCCGTTATCCTTTAACAATTGAGCCGCTTTAATCATGGTGCTTCCCGTATCTATAATGTCGTCTAATAGAACTACATGCTTATTCTCCACGTCTCCTATCAGTTGCATAACGCCTACTTCATTCGGCTTGTTTCGTTGTTTATAGCAGATCACAAAACCGATTCCCATGTGCTTGGCATAAGTTCCCGCCCTGCGAGATCCTCCTATATCAGGCGAAGCAAACAACAAATCGTCGTCAGAATACCCCAATTTCTTAATGTGAGGAATAAACAAAGACGACCCATATAAATGATCGACGGGAATATCAAAAAAGCCCTGAATCTGATCGGCATGCAAATCCATTGTAATAACGCGATGCACGCCTGCCGTTTGCAACAAATCCGCTATAAGCTTAGCCGCAATCGGAACGCGAGGCTTATCTTTCCTGTCTTGGCGCGCAAATCCGAAATAAGGAATAACGGCAATAATTCTTTTTGCAGAGGCGCGTTTTGCCGCATCAATCAGCATCAACAATTCAAAAAGATTGTCTGTAGGCGGAAAAGTGGACTGGACAATAAAAACGTCCCGTCCCCGGACATTTTCTTCAAAAGAAGGTTGAAATTCTCCGTCAGCATAGCTAAGAACGATAGAATTCCCCAAAGACGTTCCGTGCTCGACGGCAATTTTTTCAGCTAAATCAGCCGTCGCTCTTCCTGCAAATATTACAGCTTGCGTATTTTTTGTCACCGACATTTTGTTTAATTTTTGGCTTGCAAAGTTAAGTCTTATCAATGATATTTACAAGAAAATATTTAAAATTGCTCACGGACCAGAGGAAGCCATTCTTCAATCTTTTCATTCTACTATCTTGTTTCAATGTGTGCAATGTTTATTATCAACGATTGCCAGAGCATTAATAATAAAAAATACTCCCAACAAAACCTCCCTGAGTTTGTTATTAATAAACATATTTTAAAATCAATGGAATAGTCCGTTATAACTTAAGCGGCTTTAGTACCAAATAGAATAAGTTCTTTGATATTTTGGTTATTTTTTTCGTATATAAGCTCTTCTAAATCTTTCCACAAGGGTAGCTTAGGGCTTTCCGTACTACATTCATGTGTTAAAAGAATTAAACTTCTTGTGAACAATCCTCATTACTAACTCCTAATTCTCTACTCTCTCCGCTAATTTAATGAAGATAAGAGTTGGATATTACAATGTTTTTTATACCTTTGTCTAAAACAATTTCTGTTTAATCCATAAAAAGACGGAATTATGATCATTCATCATTTAGGTAAATCGAATAGTATCATCAATCAATATGTTGCTGAGCTACGGGACGTTGATATTCAAACCGAAAGTTGGCGATTTCGCCGTAATGTAGAAAGAATATCGGAGTTAATGGCTTACGAAATAAGCAAAACATTGGAATACGAGGAAAAAGAAGTGAGTACGCCATTAGGAATTGCAAACGTTCCTATGTTGACTCAGAAGCTAGTGATTGCTTCGGTTTTACGCGCCGGATTATGTATGCAGAACGGCATATTGAATATTTTTGATAAAGCCGAAAATGCTTTTGTCGCCGCGTACAGAAAATACGGAAAAGACGAAGGTTTTAAAATCCAGTTAGAATATGTTACCTGCCCTGATTTAAGTAATAAAATATTGATTGTCGCTGATCCCATGCTGGCTACGGGAGCTTCTATTGTAGAAGCCTGGAATGCCTTGCGACAATATGGAGATCCTATACATACTTATTTCGTTTCGATTATCTCCGCGGAGGAAGGCGTGCAGTATATCCAACGGTTTATTCCCGCCGACAGGGCAAGCATTTGGGTGGCCGCCATTGATCAGGAATTGACGGCGCGCGCTTATATTGTTCCAGGTTTAGGCGATGTGGGCGATTTGGCTTTCGGCGATAAATTGCAATCGTGAAAAAAATGAGCAATTAGTGATTAGAAATGAGTAATGTTAGCGTCCGATGGAACCGCAGAGTTACCGCGACTATGGTTTGGCCTTGGCCGACGCCGGAAAATACCAATAAGCCTTAGTACGCTTTATGTCGCTATTACCCAGTTGTTTGTGAAAAGTGTCAGTAGCGTTTCGCGGGGAATTGAAGGTATTTTGGTAAATGAAATCAACCAATTGATAGCATTGCATTCTTCTAAACTCAATACGCAGAAAATCGACAAATCCATCGTTCAAAAGTTGCCGGTCGACTCGACATCAGGGTGGTTATCAATTGGAATATGAATAATACCGATATCGATCTGTATGTTGCCGACCCTATGGAGAAGAATGTTCCTATCAACATAAAACGACTAAGATTGGCGGATGCATCAGTTACGATATTACCCAAGGTTACGGCCCCGAAGAATTTTTATTGAAGAAAGCCGTTCCCGGAAAGTATAAAATAAAGGTTAATTATTTTGGAGACAGGCAGGTGAAAACGGAAGGCCCTACTACCGTTATGGCTGAAATTTATATGTATTATGCCGAAGGAAAACAAGAACGCAAAGCGCTGACTTTACAAATGTCCAGAGAGAGCAAACGAACCGGCGACGGCAAAATATTGATTGGGGAATTTGAATTTTAGGATTCCGGTTATATTCTAAAAATTCAGTAGCTATTTTTTAAGTAACTGTTTAAATTTTTATGGAAAAGATTTTGAGAGATAAAAACAGCTATTTTGCAGACGGGATTTTTTAAGAATAGCAGAACTATTTGATAAAAATTCCGACAAAAAAGAGCGTTTTTAGATCCAAAATACTTCATAGAAAAATTTTTAAACAGTTACTAAATAGTTACCGAATCTAAACCCGTTTTAAATAAGCCATTGGAAAAACAAAATGAACAGTTGTTTGTTTTAAAATTGAATCATTCGCACAAGAATGACATGAAGTAAGTGAATAAAAATAGAAAAACCTAATAAACAAAGGATTATGAATAGTACATTGAACATGCTTTTAAGATTTGGACTTTCGGTCGGATTGCAAGATAAAGAAGCTTTTGTTGATAAAGTGGGTAAACTTTTGCAGGAAAAAATGGGAACCGACGCGTTGGAAAGTCAAAAAGTAGGCGAACAAATACTTACCGCTTTGGAAACGGTAAAAGATCAGTTGGTAATAGAGCAATTACTTTCGGGTATTTCCAAATCAAATAAAAATTTAGAACAACAATTGAAGGACTTATCAAAATCCATTGAAAAATTGAATGACAATATCGGTAAGTAAACAGTTAACTATATCCGTTTTATTTATTGCGGCATTTTGTATCTACTTATTCATGCTGAACGCTTAATGAATATTAAATCAGCAAATAATTAACAAATGAATATCTTCAAGGTATATAGAAATCTATTGGAATTTAAGAGGGCGCTTCAAATTTTATTAATCATAATAAAGTATGGTTTTCGCGAATGGTTTTACCGTACGCGTTGGGGACGCAATCGTATCAAAAAACATCCGAATCCGCAAAAAGAGGTACGCACCACTTCTCAACGTTTACGGCTTGCCATAGAAGAGTTGGGGCCAACCTATATTAAATTCGGCCAAATTCTGGCCGACAGGCCGGATATTATATCCGATCATTTCCGCAATGAATTAAAGAAACTTCAAAATCAGGCGATACCTATTGATAATTCTGTGGCCATAAGGCTGATCGAAAAAGAATTAGGAAGACCTATCAACGAACTTTTTTCGGAATTTGACGAAAATTGTCTGGCTGCGGCTTCTATAGGACAAGTATATCAAGCCAAGTTCATTACCGGCGAAGAAGTAATTATCAAAATTCAACGTCCGCGTATTGAAGAAAAAATAAAAGTAGACTTGTACTTATTGCGCTATTTGGCCAAACGGTTTGTGGCTACTTATCCCGAAATGGCCGCCATTAATTTGGTGGGTTTTGTAAATGAGTTTGGGGATAAGATTATGAAAGAGTTAGATTACCGGAACGAGTCGAATAATATACTGAGGTTTATGGAAATTTTTAAAAACGAACCGACGGTATATGTGCCTAAAACCTATCCTCAATACGTTACGAAGAAGCTTTTGATAATGGAGAAGATAAAAGGTATTCCTCCCGACGATATTATGAAGCTCAGGGAAAGCGGACTTGATACGCATCAGATTGCGGTTAACGGGGCGAATGCTTTGTTGAAAATGATTTTAGAAAATGGGTTTTTCCATGCCGATCCTCATCCGGGCAATATATTCATTCTGGAAAAGAATGTCGTTTCATTTATTGATTACGGAATGGCCGCTTCGTTACGTCCGCGCGAAATGAACTTCCTGGCAAATTTCTGTCTGGGTTTTGCCCGCAGAGATACGCGTTCCATTGCCAATGCGCTTTTATCTCTTTGCGACGCTAAGTTTTTCGGCGAAAGAGACGAACTGGAATTCGATATCGACGAAGTAATAAAAAAGCATTCGTATGTTCCTTTGGATGAAATTGACTTGGCCGAAATTATGCAGGAGTGTATCAATGTGCTTGTCAAATACAAGTTGCAGATTCCGTCGGGGATTTTTATGCTGGTAAAGGCGTTGGCTACTATACAAAAGTTCGCCGGTAATCTGGATCCTCAAATTTCGTTGACGCCCATAATAGTGCCTTATGCCAAGCGTCTTATTTTGCAAAAATATCACCCCAGAAAAATAGCGTCGGCTATTTATGATTCTTTTTCCGATTACATTACATTATTGCGTACGCTTCCTTCCGAAATAAGCGAGATATTATATAAATTGAAAGAAGGAAAGATTCATCACGAAATAAAAATACAAGAATCCAGCGGTTTAGATAGAACCATGCGTCAAATTGCGTTCCGTTTTGCCAGCGTAATTATTGTCGTCGGTATTTTTGTCGGTTCAAGCATCTTGGCTGTTTTCAGTCCTCAGGACGAGTATGGGCGTTGGGGATTGATTTTATCGGTTATATTGCTTATTTTCCTATTGCTGAAAAGTATTTCCACCAAAAGGAAAAAATACTATAATTAATATCTGAAACGAGAAGTAACAAACAGGCCGGCAGAAATAATACAGGCCTGTTTGTTATTTTCATAATTACTAAGAAAACAATATTTTTTATGCGAAAAGAGTTTTATCTTTGATGTTCTGAAATGAACGCGCTAATTTTGCAAGGCAGAATTTCGACTTATTTAAAATCAGGGAATAAACAGATGAAATCGATAAATTGTTTCTTTCTTCTTTTTTCTTTTTTATTTTTGATTTCTTGTCATAGCTCCCAAAATGGCTATTATAAAAAGAAAAGGAAATCAAATGATTGCAACTGTCCGTCTTTTAGTTATCATGGAAAGCATAGCGAAGACGCGTTTGCTGAAACCTATCATTTTTCAAAAATATAAATACTTTGTCAAGGCGTTTCATATGACAAATAAAGAAGATGCTCTTTTGCAAAAATACCTTCCTGCCGAAACGGTTTCCGATATTTTTCATTTTTTGAAAAAAAATCAGGTTCATTTTAAAATTACTAATGCCCGAAAAACAAAATTAGGAGATTATCGTTGCCCTCAGGGTAAGTATGTCAATCACCAAATAACCATCAACGGGAATTTGAGTAAATTTGCTTTTTTATTGGTGAGCCTGCACGAATTTGCGCATCTTAATGTTTTTTTGCAATATAAAAACAGGGTTAGTTCTCATGGCGAAGAGTGGAAAAACGAATTCAGGCGCTTTGTAAGCTATTACATTGGGAAAAACGTTTTTCCGGAAGATTTGGCTTCGGCGTTGCAAGAACATATTAAAAATCCGTCGGCTACGATTGTGAAAGATAAAGAAGTGGTAAGAGTTCTTCAAAAGTACAATCCTAAAAATCAGGGAATCGACAGGATATTTCTTTCGGAACTTGACTGTGGCTGTTCATTTGAGTTGTCGGACAAAATGTTTTTACTAATCGAAAAAGTCCGAACGAGATGTAAATGCAAATCATTGGATGATAATAGATTGTATCTTGTTTCGGCAAATGCGTTGGTAAGGCGCATAACCATAGAAGGACAAGGGTAGGGGATGTTCCGCAGATATTAAGTAGTAATCGTTTAAAAATTTGAAATTCATCGAAGAGAGGAAGGAATGCCTTCTAATTGATTGATTCCGGAATATTGGATGTAACTTATGCTGATAAAGATTTTCAAAACAAATTATTTTCTACAACTCATACTTATTTTTCTGATTTCCACATTACTGTGGCTCCATTCATTCGCTAATCCTGAAGCTGTTTTTAAACCGGCTTTTGCTTCTCCGTTGTATAATTTGTTGTATGACGTTATTCGCTCCCTTCCAATTATCTCAGTTGTTGTTGCCGCTTTTGTTTTGGTAATTTGCGAAGGATTTTTGGTGAATTTTATTTTTACCGAAAACGGATTAATTCCAAAAACAACTTTACTTCCCGCTTTTATTTATATTTTGTTGATGAGTTACGATCACGTCGCGCTTACTTTAACTCCCGTAATTATTGTGAACTTGTTTTTAATATTGGGACTTCGGGCATTATTTCAAAGCGCGCATTCTGGAGACTCTTTGGGGAAAATTTATATAAGTAGTCTTCTTTTTTCGATGGCAACGTTGTTTTATTTGCCGGCTCTTATTTATTGGTTGCTGATTATTATTGTTTTCATCATTTATAAAAGTTATCATTGGAGAGAGTGGTTTGTTTCTATTCTAGGATTTTTGGCCCCTTTCCTTTTTGTGGCGACATTCCTTTTTTTGACGGACGAATTATTTATTCAGATAGAAAGTCTTCGTAGCAACTTCCGGACTTTTCCCAATTTATTTCCGGATATAACTTTATTTGATATTCCTTATCTTGTTTTTGTCGTAATATTTTTTACGTTCTCTGTTATTGCTTTATACAGTTCTATGCATGGACATGTGGTTTTTTTCCGTAAAAAATGTAACATCATCATGTATTATTTGCTTCTGGCTCTTATTTTGTTTTTAAGCCTCGGTTCTTTCCGCTTGGGACTTGGTTTCTTTTCTGTTCCTTTTAGTTTGTTATTTTGTCTGTTTCTTTTTGGAAATAAGAAGCTTAATTTCTACAATATAGTATTGATGTTGTTTATTTTATTCTCTTTTATAAATGTCTATATCTTATGACTTTATCTGATTAATGAGATTTATATTTGTTATTTATTGCGCTCCCTGGAACTTTATTTCCTCTTTTTAATCCCTAATCGTATTTTTGTCAGGGATATACCTCCTACCGGAAAAAATAAAAAATGCTGTTTTGCAATATTTTATATCCTTTATTTGTCTTTTCAACCCCATTTTGTATCTTTGCAACAAAATAAATGTTTTCGTTTGTATGAATGATATTATTCAGCTACAGCGTATTGCCTCGCAAATACGAAGGGATATTATTAGGATGACTAATGGCGCAGCTTCCGGGCATCCAGGGGGTTCTTTAGGATGTACGGAATACTTTACCGCTTTATACTTTCATGTTATGAAACATGATCCTCTGAATTTTACGATAGAAGATAAGGGGCAAGACCTTTTCTTCCTATCAAACGGTCATATTTCACCGGTTTGGTACAGCGCATTGGCTCGTTCGGGATATTTTCCTGTAAGCGAGTTGGCTACTTTTCGTAAATTAGGTTCCCGTTTGCAAGGGCATCCGTCTGTTTCCACGAATTTGCCGGGTATCCGGATTGCTTCAGGGTCTTTAGGACAAGGATTGTCTGTCGGAATTGGAGCCGCTGTCGCAAAAAAGATGAACGGCGATCCGAATTTTGTTTTTACTTTGCACGGCGACGGCGAAATCCAGGAAGGACAAATTTGGGAGGCGGCTATGTTTGCCGGAGCAAAAAAAATAGATAATCTTATTTCCACTATTGATTATAACAACCAACAAATTGACGGTACTGTCGACAATATTCTTTCTCTTGGCGACATAAAAGGGAAATGGAGCGCTTTCGGATGGGAAGTTATGGAAATCAAAAACGGAAATGACTTGACTCAGGTTACAGAAGGGCTGCAACATGCCAAAACGCTTACAGGGAAAGGGAAACCCGTTATGATTATTATGAAAACGGAAATGGGTTACGGTGTTGACTTTATGCAGGGAACCAATAAGTACCACGGAGTAGCGCCTAATAATGAGCAAAAGGATATTGCATTGGCGCAGTTGCAGGAGACGTTGGGAGATTATTAGTAACGACTTTAAAATAAAGGAATTTATGTTTTCTCGAAGATGTTTCATATTGTTTCTATCGGTTGTGTTTCTTTTTTGCGGAAACGCCTTCGGACAACCTAAAAAAAAGGAATCCGAATCAGGCGTGGCAAAAACGAGAATATTATTTATTCTCGACTGTTCGAGCAGTATGTGGGGAAAATGGCAAAGCGATTCCAAAATAAAAGTAACGCAAGCGGTTTTAAACCGGTTTCTGGATAGCGTAGAAACCGATTCAACCGTTCAAGTTGCCTTACGCGTATTCGGTCATTTAAATAAAAATGCATTCGGCACCCGCCTGGAAGTTCCCTTTGAAAAGAATAATATCCTTAAGATAAAAAACAAAATAAAAACATTAGTGCCTAAAGGGAATTGTACGGTTGCCAGCGCGCTATCAAATTCGCTGAACGACTTTCCGTCTTGCAATAATTGCAGAAATCTGGTTGTCATTATTACTGATGGCGTTGACGATTGCGAGGGCGATATTTGTTCTGTTTCTGTTGATATTCAGCGAAGTGGAACCATTACCAAAACGTTTGTAATCGGTATCGGCAATAAAGACAGTCTCGAAAGTAACTACGATTGCGCAGGTCCTTTTTATTCTGTAAAAAATGAAGATAATTTCATTTCTACGCTTCGTAATTTGGAAAATGTGAGTTTAAGCCAGGCGCATGTTCTGGTCAAGTTATTGGATAGTCATGGAAATCCCACAGAAACCAATATTCCCCTGACTTTTTATGATAGAAACAGCGGACTCGTCAAATATAATTTCATACATGCTCTTACGCCTAACTCGTTGCCCGACACTTTTCTTCTGGATCCTTTGATTACATATGATTTGACAATACATACGGTTCCTCCTATAATTCTGAAAAACCTTACCTTCGATCCTTACCAAATGAATGTAATAACGGCGAAGGCTCCGCAAGGTTCTTTGATCATAAAACCGGTAGGCAAAACAAATTTGCCCGATATGAATGCTAATATTATTCTAAAGGAAGCCGGTAAAAATGAAATTATCGGTTGGCAAAATCTAAATGAAAAGAGAGAATACTCGATAGGAAAATACGATGTGGAAATTTTAAGTTTACCTCGCTTACAATTAAAAAATGTCGAAATATTCCAAAGCTCCGTCACAAGGCTCGAAATTCCAACGCAAGGCCTGGTCATTATTAATAAAGGAAAGGATATTGTCACCGGATATTTATTCGCTCAAAAAGACGACGACAAATTGGAATGGGTTTGCCCTTTGGATGAAAATAAAGCAGTAGAAAATTTATATCTTCTTCCGGGTAAGTATTTTGTGGTTATACGGACAAAAAATAAGGGAAGAACTTCCGATTCTATGGTCAGAGAATTTAGAATAGAATCAGGACAGACAACCAATGTCATTTTTGGAAAATAAAGAGGAATTGATTGACATTTTCTGAGTAGGAGAGAGAGACTCAAAAAGAATTATCAATAGAAAGAAATAAAAAAAAGCGATAGATGCTCCCTTGAGCTATAAAATAAAAAGGATCTGTTTATGAAACGTTATGAACCGATAAATTTCAAAGAAACGCGCGCCGGATTTGGGGAAGGATTGTTGGAAGCGGGCAAGTTAAATCAGAATGTACTAGCTCTTTGCGCAGATGTGACGGGATCTGTGAAAATGGATGCTTTTCAGAAGGAGTTTCCGGATCGTTTTATACAATGCGGTATTGCCGAAGCTAATATGATTACGATTGCCGCAGGATTGACCATCGGCAATAAAATTCCTTTTGCAGGCGGATTTGCCGATTTTGTTACGGGCAGGGTCTACGACCAAATTCGCCAATCGATAGCTTATTCAAATAAAAATGTGAAGATTTGTGCGTCTCATGCCGGAATTACATTAGGCGAAGACGGCGCTACGCACCAGATTATGGAAGATATCGGATTGATGAAGATGCTTCCTAATATGACGGTTATCGTTCCTTGCGACGCCAATCAAACCAAAGCGGCTGTATTGTCAGTCGTAAACTACCAAGGGCCTGTTTATTTACGTTACGGACGCCCTAAAGTAGCTAACTTTAGTCCCGAAAACCAAGTATTTGAAATAGGGAAAGCGCAACTGTTAACAGAAGGAACGGATGTTTCTATTTTTGCTGCAGGACATCTGGTTTGGGAAGCGCTGGAAGCTTCGAAAATTTTATATGAAAAAGGAATTTCTGCCGAAGTTATAAATATACACACTATAAAACCCCTTGACAAAGAAGCTATTTTAAAATCTGTGGCTAAAACTTCTTGCGCGGTCGCTTGCGAAGAGCATTTCTTTAATGGCGGACTGGGAGACAGCATTGCCCAGTTATTAGCTTTGAATAATCCTAAACCAATGGAATTTGTTGCAGTTAACGATAAATTCGGAGAATCGGGAACGCCCGAAGAATTAATGGTTAAATATGGGCTTAAAGCCGCTAATATTGTTGACGCTTCGCTAAAAGCCATTGCCCGCAAGTAAAAAAAATTGAGAGGATTGTATTTGTATCAAAGGTTCAAAAGAGCTTTCCTTTTCAATTATTGGGTTCGTATAGAAGGATCGAAGGGATAATTAGTATATTTTATTTTTTTGAGCAATTGTCCTCAAGCGATGTTTTGTTCTGATAAAAGTTGTTATACAAGACAAGATGTTGAAAAATTTATACAGAGCCATTTTTCCCGAAAGGTTAAGATTAATAACATGGATGTATGTGAATAGGTTGACTTCTGTTTTTTATAGGGGAACAACATATACATGTAATGTGTGCAATAAATCTTTCCGGAAGTTTAAGTCGAAGGGAGCGGTAAGAATCAGAAAAAACGCCAAATGTCCTTATTGTAGTTCGCTTGAACGTACGAGGTTGTTGTTATTTTACCTGCAAAACGAAACAAATATTTTTACTCAAAAAAAATCATTGCTGCATTTTGCTCCGGAAGAAGGGTTATACAGATTGTTTAAACAGACTCCTACTTTGCATTATGTTAATGGAGACATTAATGCTAATTATGCCGACGAGCAAATAGATATTACCCGGATTCCATATCCTGATGCATCATTCGATTATATTATTTGTTCCCATGTTTTGGGTTACATACCGGATGAACTTCTTGCTGTAAAAGAGATGTTCAGGGTTCTGAAGCCGGATGGAATTGCTTTGATTTTGACCCTGGTTAATAAAAATGCACCGTCAACATATGAGTCTCCGGACGTTCATACGGTAAAAGAACGTTTGCAACATTATACCGAACCGGATGTGTTGCGTTTGCATGGAACAGATATTTATGATCGAATAGCTAAGGGCGGATTTATAGTTGAACAAATTGATTACGTATCAACGTTCTCAGAAGAAATACAAAGACGTTATTCGCTTGGAAATGGAGAACGCGAAACCATTTTTAAATGCACTAAACGATAGTTAATGAGTAATGAGGAGTTAGTAATGAGTAATGAGGAGTTAGTAATGAGTAATGAGGAGTTAGTAATGAGTAATGGCGGAGAATAAACGCAATCTTATCCTTCAATAATTCAATAATTCAATGATTCAATCCTTCAATAACTCAACCATTCAAAAATTGATAGGGAGTAAATTGATATTACCGTTTTATCATACCGTTTCGGATAAACCTTTACCGCATACTAAACATTTATATCAGGTAAAAACTGTAAAGGAATTCTGCAACGATCTGGATTTTTTGCTGAAACATTATGAACCTATCGATTCTGGGACATTAATACGATTAAGTAAAAATGAGATTGGTTTGAAAAAGCCGGTTTTCCATCTCTCTTTCGACGACGGGCTTAGCCAATCATACAATGTTATAGCGCCGATTTTATTAACCAAGGGAATTCCTGCTACATTTTTTGTTAATTCTGCTTTTGTCGACAATAAAGCTTTATTTTACCGGTATCGGGCGAGTCTGATATTGGATCATTTTACTCAATTTAATAAACTTACGCCTGATTTTAAATATAAAATACTTTCCGTATCCTATCGGGAAAAGAAGAAATTAAATGAATTCATGAGTCAGGAGGAAGTAGATTCATTTTTGAAAGAAGAAAAACCATACCTAACAATGGAACAAATACGCGATTTATCGAAACAAGGTTTTTCCATCGGTTCGCATAGTATTGATCATCCATTTTACGGAAATGAAACATTGGAGGAACAATTGCGGCAAACCATCGAAAGTTTAGGTTTTGTAAGTAATAATTTTGATCAATCTGCCCGGCTCTTCGCTTTTCCGTTTACGGATTATAATGTTTCTTCGAATTTTTTCGAAGCCATAAAAGAATATGTTGATTTGACTTTTGGAACTGCCGGAATCAAGCAGGATTCTATTTTATTTAATTTACAACGGATAGCGGCCGAATCGAGTAAACCGGGCGTTTCATTAGAGTCGATAATAAAAAAGGGAAAACGAAAGTTTTATATAAAAAGACTTTTGCAAAAACATGTGGTGGAGCATGTAAATAAATAATAGAATTTGATAAAAGTACTTACGGTTATATCGTTTAAAATTTGAAAAGATAGATAAATTCCATAATTATCAATATCTTTGCACACAATAATGGAATTACTAAAAAGAATCATATCATCTTTATTGATAGTTGTTACGCTATTTTCTTCTATTGGCGTACAAGGGTTTGTTAATCATTGCAAAGGCTGTAGTGGGGAGCAATCCATAATCTTTTTAGAAAATCCGGATGAATCAAATGCTTGTTGTTCGTCAGAGAAAGAAGATGATGATTGTTGCCGTCAAAAGGCCTCCAAACATGATGCAGAAACCAATTTTGTTAATACCAAGTGTTGCACGCAAAATAGTTTTTATTTTAAACTAAGCGTAGATACTATATTGCAGGAATATAAGCATTTATTTTTTAATACTTTTGATTTCAATATTTTTTTCATTGAATTCGGCGATAAAGTATTCAATGTCAAAATAAAACCACATATTCTACCGCCTCTTTTAGAATTCAATCTCGGAAACGGAAAACGTTTGCCGATTCTTTTCTCCCAAATAATTATTTGATTATAAGTTTCAAATAAAGTTTCTTCATCCCCTTTTTCTTTCTTGCGGGAAGAATTCGACATTTTCTTTTTTTGTTAACGATTGATATATAAACGATATTTATCCTTTTTTAAAAACGTTTGTTCTTTAAAGATGAATAGCGAATAATAAGTCAGGGTTTGACTTAAAGTCACACCCTGACTAGACTATCAAATAAGAAATAAACACATACAATAATCATAAGTTTTTCAATAGGTTAATGAAAAGTGAAAACGAAAAAATACTAAAAGATCATTAATAAATAGATTTTTTAATTTCTCATTTTTCATTTAATGAGGAGCTTATAAATTTAGAACAATGAAAAAAATTAAATATATTGCCTTTTCGCTTTTTGTCATGGGATTGTTTTTTTCTAATAACATACAGGCGCAAAGTAAATTAACCGGCGTAGTTTATGAACTTGATAGGGATAATAAACAAGTTCCGCTGCCGATGGTTAACATTTTTTGGTTAGGAACTACCTTAGGGACTGTTGCCGACGATAAAGGAGCGTTCTCTATAATAAAGCCGGAAGCCGGCAACTTACAGTTGGTATGTAGTTTTATGGGATATAAAACGGATACCATAAATATTGAGAAAAATCAAGCGGAAGTATCTATTTTAATGTTTGCATTGACGCAAAATATTCAAGGAATAGAGATTTCAGAAAAAATGGAGTCTTCTTATATTTCGAAACTGTCGACTCAGAAAACGGAAGTTATTACTACCGAAGGTTTAACAAGGCTGGCTTGTTGTAATTTGGCCGAAAGCTTTGAAAATTCGGCCACTGTCGACGTTGGGTATTCCGACGCCGTCTCGGGCGCCAGGCAGATCCAAATGTTGGGGCTGACGGGCGTCTATAGTCAATTGATACTGGAAAATGTACCTTTTATACGAGGATTATCTGCTCCTTTTGGGTTAAATTATATTCCGGGGCCATTTATGGAATCTATCCAGATATCAAAGGGCGTAGCTTCGGTAATTAATGGATATGAGACTGTTACCGGACAAGTTAATATTGAGTACCGTAAACCTTTGACTTCCGATCGTTTATATGTTAACGCCTATCTTAACAGCGATTTGAAAAACGATTTCAATGTTATTGGCGCTCATGAATTCAATGAAAAACTAAGTACCATGCTTTTTGCTCATCAATCTTCTTTCAATCGTGAAATTGACCATGTCGGGCATGGCGACGGGTTTATGGATTATCCAAAATTCAACCAATGGAATTTAGTCAACAGATGGAATTATACTCATAAAAAATATACCAATATAACATTGATAAATTATGTGAAAGAAAAGCGAACCGGAGGGCAAATGGGTTTCGATAGATCGGATAGGACAATGGACACCGCAGGTTTGTATGGTATTGGCATCGATAATCAACGATTGCAATTGTTTACGAAAAACGGAGTATTGTTGAACGAAAAAAATAGCATAGGTTTACAATTATCAGGAACTTACTTTCAGCAAAAAGCTTTTTACGGACTAAACGATTATAAAGGAGACGAAGCGGATTTATACGCCAATTTAATTTATGAAGGCTTATTGACAGATAAACATAAATTTAATGCCGGCGCCAGTTTTCAATTGAATAATACGAAGGAAACCTATACGAGTCAAAATATATATTCCTTGTTCGATACGGTTATGAAAACAGACGAGCTCGTTCCGGGGGTTTTTGTACAATATACATATACGCTCAGTAAGTTTTTGTTGACGGCCGGATTAAGATATGATTATAATTCGGCTTATGAAAGGTCTTTAATAACGCCTCGCCTGCATCTTAAATGGGATCCTTTGGAGCATTCTGTTTTCAGGATTTCGGCAGGAAAAGGGTATCGATCTGCTTTTGTTTTGGCCGAAAATTTTGGATTAATGGCAAGTTCTCGTAAATTTGTATTCTCCGATGAGTCATTAAAAATGGAAGATGCTTGGAATTACGGGTTTAATTTTGTCCAGGACATTTTGATCAAAGACAAAAAGATAGCTGTTTTTACATTGGACTTTTACCGGACAGATTTTGTTAATCAGATAATTGTGGATCTGGATAAAAGCGCCGACGAAGTTCATTTTTATAATTTGGAGGGGAAATCTTTTTCAAATAGTTTGCAAGCCGATTTGGTTGTAAGTGTGGTTAAGGGTTTTACTGCAACTTTAGCAGGTCGTTATAATGATGTAAAAACAACTACGGACGGACAACTTCAGGATAGGGTTTATATGAATAAATGGAAGGGATTGCTTGTATTGTCTTATGCAACCAAATATGACAAATGGACTTTCGATTTAACAACCCAACTGAACGGAGCCGGAAGATTGCCAAATACCAACAATGCGCGACCGGAATACTCCAGTCCGTATTTCTATATGTTAGGACAAATTACGCGTAGATTCAAACATTGGGATGTTTATATCGGGTGCGAGAATATTACAGGCTATGTCCAGGAACATCCTATTATTGATCCTGAACATCCTTACGCAAAAGATTTTGACGCTTCGGTAATCTACGCTCCGATAATGGGACGGCTTTTTTATGCCGGATTCCGGTGGACTCTTAAGTAAAATCGAAAATGAAAAGAAGATATGCCGTTAACTTAGAAAAAAAAAATAAACATTTAAAAACCTTGGTGTTTTTTGCGCCTTTGTAAACTAATAAGTAAAAAATTCCGTTACAAATCAAAAATACAATACAATGAAAAAAATTATTCAAACCGCCTTATTCTGTTTTCTTTCTTTTGGAATTGTTTTTGCTTTGCAGGCAAAAGACAATCAACAAAGTAATGTAAAAGAACTGGAAATTAAAACTTCCGCCCAATGTAACATGTGCAAAGAAACCATTGAAAAAGCAATGGCGTATGAAAAAGGCGTTAAAACCTTTAACCTGGACTTAAACACAAAAGTCCTGAAAGTTACTTACGATGAAAAGAAAACCAATCCCGACAAAATACGGAAGGCCGTTAGCCAGTTGGGATACGACGCCGACGACGTGCCCGGCAATCCTAAAGCCTACGCGAAATTACCGGCATGCTGCAAAAAACCGGTTGAACTGAAAAAGAAAGCCGGCTGTTGTTCTGATAAAGAACACACGACAACGCATTAATTTTGTTTTAAGCCAACCAATAGAAAAGGGCTACCTTTTTAGATAGCCCTTAAGAACGCTGAATATAGCTGTCAAAAACAAAATAAAAGTTTGATTATGTGAGTATTATTCAATTATAATCTTTTTTATGATCTCTCCTTGATCTGATTGTATGAGCAGGATATGAACTCCTTTTGAATTAGATGGTAATTGTATTGTATAAGAAGATAATTTGGACTGTTGAAAAACTATCTTTCCCGTTGAATTTAATATTCTAAAGTTACTATACTCGTCTAATTTTTTTGTTGTGGATATGGTAAAGGTACCATTATTTGGGTTGGGGTAAATTGTAAAATAATCTTCATCGGTCATGGTTTCATTTTCGGTAGCTTCGAAAGTTTCATATGAAAAGTCAGAATTAGAACTTTTTAATGATTTTATAGGATTTACAGAACAAGATACAATCCTTGCTTTAAAATTTGATCCTGTTACTGCTTGAAAACCTGGTTTTAAGATAACAGCCTGGGTTGCTACATACTCAGAAGTTGCTCCCGAAGGGATTGTTCTCCAAGAAGAAGATGAATTAATATCAGCGCTGATTAACGTCCCAAATGTTTTTGGGATTTTTTGATAAGGCACAAATGATCCCGGCTTTAGAAATGAATAATAATCAGATAAATATAAAGTTTGATTGCAAAAATCGGGACGTAATAGAAATATAGCGGCTTGATCTGATGTGAAATTATATCCTGGGGATAGATTATTCAATGTATAATAGTAATTATTATAGCTGCCGTTCCAGCCCCAATTAAAATGAAAATAGTCTTGTTCATCATAACCATCACAAACAAAAGAGTGTCCTCCTGCATTAGGATCATATCCCCTATACATTATGGGCCATCCGTTATTTAAATCATTTTTTATTAGATTCTTCCAATCATTTTCACTATATGAAGATTTGGATTTATAACTAGCGCTACTGTTGAACCCTAAATAGTTTACAAAAATGCCTCTGGCATTACTTGTAGTGGCGCCAGAGGAACAACTCCCACCGGAGCAATACGACATCCCGACTTTTATACCACAATACCTCATCAATTTTGCTATAGCAGTTTTTTCATTTGAATAATTAGAAGAACTGTTACGAAGTTCATCAGGGATGTTATTCCAGTTGTATTGTTCTCCGTCGAAACGCATAAGCGGATTTCTCCAATAGTTTATGACCTGTGCCATGGCAACAGCTACACAACCTGCAGGACATTTTCTACTGGGAGAACAACCACAGTTGGAAGATGATTCTGACACCAGATAATTATAGGCATTACAATCGTTGTTACAATTTGAAGTGGATTGCCCCCATTTAGATTTTATCAATGGGCTAACGATAATAGCGCCTCCCTTTGTCAAGACTATATTATCTGTTTGTTGTAGCTTTTTCCATTCATCTGCATAATATAGTTTTACATCCTTAGCTCCAAAACAGTATTCTATTTGTTTTATATATTCATCTATCATAAACCGTAAACCATCTGGAATCAAATCATAGTTATTTAAAACGCTTTCCTTCTCCTTTGATTTTAAGTCAATACTGTACCCTAAAACAGGAAGACATGCTTTGCTTCCTGATAAAAGGACATTGGAGCCATTTTCAAATACAACTTCATACAATAAAGTATTTTTTTCACTCTTCATTTGGAATACAGTGTCAATCATTTTTTCGGATACGCTCATTGATTTGGTTGTGGATGATATTGTATATACAGCGGCTTTTCTGGCTTCTGATATTGTGACCTGCTGTTGACCGAATGCATTTATGCAGTAAATTAATGTTAGGAAAACTAAAAATTTTGTTTTCATAATTTACTCCTTTCCTTTTAAAGTATTGATTTCCGCTTGTAGAGTTTCTATTTTTTTGTTTTGCTCAATCATATATAAAGTCAATTCCTCTATTTTTTTAAGCAAAACGGCATTCATTTCCCCCAATTGAACGCCATTTTTCTCTACTTCTCCGGCAGAAGGCACTTCAGGCAAATGCTTGTGCGTATTAATAAAACTCTCGACTTCGTTTAATGAACGGAGTTCGTATTCGCTATCAAAAACATAATCAGACCAGCCGGTAATGGTTACAATTACTTCTCTAGCGCCTATAGTTCCGTTTACCGCCAATTTGTATTGAGGGTTATGGGTGCCAATGCCAATATTTCCATTATCCTTTAAAAATAATGTATAGTTAGAAAAGTTACTATGACAGCTACTCCATGGTTGCCAAAAATTTAATCCATTTGTCGTTCCGTCATTAATATATTCAATGGCCCATCTTCCATAAGTTTGGCAGGCAGGATCTATTACATCGGAAAAAATAATACTTCCGTTTTGGCATCCGAGAGCTCCGCCGTTTATCCGAGAGATTAATATATTACCGTCTACTACATGTAATTTTTGTAATGGATTGGTTGTGCCTATACCGACATAACCATTAGGAGAAATCGTCATGCCTCCGCCGATACCTTTAATATTAAAATTTGCATTCTCCAATTGTAAAATATTTGCCTCTTTGCCACTTAGGTTGATGGCAAAACCATTGGCTATTGAAGAGCCTGTAGAGGTATTGGTTAAATGGAATCCATAGGTCTTTTTTAAAAGGGGATTATAATGTATGTGTAATGCACTCGTGGGGGTTGTTGTGCCGATTCCAACATAACCAGTTTTTTCTGTTATAATCATTCGGAAGGTATTATCCGTAAAGAAGTATAAAGGATAAGTATTAGTTGTCCCTAAAAAATTGCTGCCACTTCCGGCATTCCCGGTTAAACTCCAATATTGCGCTTGTGTTGACAACACTGTGCTTGCCAATAAAATGGCCATGATAATAAAACTCTTAATAGTTTTCATGTTTTTTTCATTTTAATGATTAGACTTTGATTCATTTGTTACTTCTCTTCTTTAAGAAGAGAAGACGTCATTTTTATTTTGTTCTTTTGACGCAAAATGAACTTTTTCATTTTCTTAATGAGGCAATAAAGCTTTGTTACGGAAAAAATAAACAAAACCAGAAGTATATAGATTGAAAATTAATTTGTTAAATAGTATTTTTTTGTAACAATGACAATTTTATTAATTGAACAAATAATATTATTTATTGTTTATATAAAATATTATATGCAACAAGAACATATTTTTGGCATAAATATATTTTGAAAAATATGTTTATGAATACGTATATTTTTAATTTTCTATATTTATATTTAGTTATTAATTGTACAGTTAAGATATATTTGTGGTCTATATTTCTATTTATTTATGATATCATTGTAGCATAAATAAATAAAAATTGTAAATCAGGGAGAAGTTATGAATCAATGTAAAATTCCGGTGGAGAACTAAAATATTAAGTGAAAATATCAAAAGTCAAAAGAGGATGAGTAAGGGAATAACGGCCTACGACAGATGGCGTTAAGAAAAATCATTGGTGGAGGCGTTAAAAACAAAATTCTGTTCGAAGCCTCCTTTCGAAAAATAGCATGACAGCGTTTGTTATTTAGGGGTTGGAATAACAGCGTCGACGGGCGAGTTATTTTGTTTAGCCGCAACAAATGATTTTTTAGCATATCTGTCGTCAGCCTTGACTTTTTGTTTCTTTTGCGTCAAGGCAAAAGAAAGATCACATGCAGTCTATTACATTC
>JAVBLV010000027.1:0-13525 GCA_031553195.1 Bacteroidales bacterium | reverse complement strand
GAGACAAAAATTCTTTGCTTAATAATTCTTTGGGAATCTCCATGCTTTGTGTCCTTTCTTTTTCAAAGTTATAAATAAATAAAAAAACTACGAGAATCTTGCCCGTAGTTTTCTATTTACACATAAGTATGGACAGTGTCTTTCATGAAGCATTTGGGATCTAAAAACGCTCCTTTTTGTTAGAATTTTTGCTCAATGGCGGCGCTATTTTTGAAAAATTCCATCTGCAATCCCGCTTTTTATTCTTAAAAAATTTCCCATAAAAATTTAAACGACCTCCATTGATATTAATCAGGAAGAATAAAATTCAGGAATGTACAAGAACGGTTCTGAATAAGTATTATTAATGGAAAATATTCCAGAATTATCTAAAATTCTACTTTCTTAATTCCGATTTTTCCTCTCATCGTTATATTATAAATTTAGAAAATCTTTTTATAAACAAATTTCCTCAGTATAAAATCTTTATAATCAAATTGCAAAGCTGTTATTAATATTTTTTTTCTTAATTTTTTTATCATTTCTATTCCGAAATGTAATATTTTGGAACCATATTTGCAGTATTTTCAGTTGGAATACTTGATTTTAAGAAAGGCTAAAATAACTTGAAATTGTAATACTGAGAAGAGTATGGGGAATACAAATACGAATGAAAAAACGGTTGTAGCATTTAAATTTGAAGATTTACGTGTCTACCAAAAATCTTTAGGATATAATCAATGGCTTTTTGAAAATCTTGCGAACGCTGAATCGCCATTGCAATTAAAACTTTCGACAGAATTTTATCAGTCGGCAATGAATATTTCATTAAACATTGCAGAAGGTTCGTACAGGCCTTTAAATCAATTTGAACAATATTTGCGAATGGCAAGAACGGCTACGCGCGAATGCGTTACCTATTCCTATCTGGCATATAGTAATCAAATTTTTTCTGAAGAAGTCTATAATGAGTCCAGAAAGATGTTATTGGAATTAATAAAGATGTTATGCGCATTGCTTATATCCATACAAAAGAATCAAACGAAAAAAGCATTATTACCATATGGTAATGAGAAAAATACGGAACCAGAGGCCAATTTCAATAATTATCCGTTCAATTAGTAGATAATTTGATTTGTTAAGGGGTTGTTTAAATTTTTATGGAAAAGATTTTGAGAGATAAAAATAGCGATTTTGTAGGCGGGATTTTTCAAGAATAGTAGCGCTATTTGGTAAAAATTCCGACAAAAAGGAGCATTTTTAGACTCAAAATACTTCATAGAAAAATTTTTAAACAACCTCTAAGCTCTAAACTTTAAACATTCATCTTTCGGCGCCTTCGTTTTTATGCCTTCAATTGTGAATATTTTATATGACTATCCTCAATAATACCCCCAACCCACTAAAGGGGGCTAATTTAAGAAAAACGACTGCCCTAAAGTCCCCTTTAGGGGATTTAGGGGTAATAAAACCTGTCTTTTTAAAAGTTAGGGGCAACATTGCGGATTATCATTTATTTTATTTTCGGGATACTTTGATATAAATGATTTCGGAATAAAACTTCAGAAAGACCTATAAGCCTCTCGTTCTCAAAATCTGCAAGGTTTGTATGTCGAATTTGGAAACCTTATATTATCCATTAATTTTCTTTTAATGAGTCAACTAAAACAGCTTGCAGGACAAACGGTTATTTATGGAATTCCTACTATTGTAGGACGCGTGTTGGGTTTCTTGTTGATTCCTCTTTACACGCGCGTTTTAATCAAAGAGCTTTTTGGAATTGTAACGGAGCTACAAGCCGACGTTGCATTAATGTTGGTTCTGCTCACTTACGGAATGGAAACCGCTTTTTTTCGTTTCTCGGAAAAACATGATAACAAACGAGAAGTGTATAGTACGGTTTTCCTTTCTATATTGATTACTTCATTGTTGTTTATTGTTTTGTGCGCTATATTTCTTCCTGATATTTCCGGCGCGTTAGGCTACGCCGCTCATCAGAATTATATTCTTGTACTTGTTATTACATTGGCTATCGACGCTTTACGTTCTATCGTTTTTGCTCGTTTACGAGAATTACATAGGGCTTTCCGTTTTGCGGCTATTAAATCGACCGAAATTATTCTGATGATTGGATTTAATTTGTTCTTTTTATTGGCATGTCCTTATTTGTTGAAACATTCAAATGGAATGTTATACGATTTTATAGCTGCCATTTATAATCCCAACGACCAGGTTTTTTATATTTTCCTTTCGAATTTATTAGCTAATATTGTTACGCTTGTTTTGATGTTGCCCGAAATACTAAGCGTTCAGTTAAAAATTAATATAAAACTTTGGAAAAGCATGATTTTGTATGGGCTTCCGGTAATGGTCTGGGGATTAGCCGGGCTTACCAACGAGGTTTTTGACCGTACAATTATGAAGTATCTTATTCCGGCAAATGAGAATCCGATGGCTCAACTGGGCATTTATGGGGCTTGCTATAAAGTGTCTATTATTATGAGCTTGTTTATTCAAGCATTCCGTTTTGCGGCCGAACCATTCTTTTTCCAAAAAGCAAAACAATCCGACTCCCGACAAGTGTATGCCGATGTTATGAAATACTTTGTTATTGTATGTTCGTTTATATTTTTGGCGACAATGCTTTATATTGATATCGCCATGCTTTTTGTGGGCGAAGAGTTTCGCGTTGGAGCGGGCGTTGTGCCTATTTTATTGATGGCAAATATGTTTCTTGGGATCTACTATAACCTCTCGATATGGTATAAACTTACCGACAGAACAATCTGGGGCGCTTTTATTTCTTCTATAGGCGCAGCTATTACGCTTATTTTGAACTTTCTGTTAATTCCTGAAATGGGCTATATGGGAGCGGCCTGGGCTACTTTTATATGTTATCTGACGATTATGACGATTTCCTATTTTCTGGGACAACATAAATACCGTATTCCATATAATACCAAACGGATTGTTTTTTATATCCTTGCCGTAACGGCGGTTTTTCTGCTAAGTACTCTATTTAAATTCGATAACAAGGTGATACATTATACGATTAATACGTTTTTGCTTATTGGTTTTGTTTTAATGGCCTATCTTTTGGATTTTAAGGGGAAAAAGATTCTTTAGTGATAGGTTTGTATTGATAAAATATTAATTTTGCACCAGGTTTAATCGAAGGTAAATTGAAATAAGCGTTCTGTCCTATAGCGTCTTGGATTATTTTCTAAGCGCGAAAAAAGATCAACGCCAAGAGATTGTTTCCATTTTTATGGAAAAAGGAACAATGAATTTGCAGACGGGATTTTTCAAGAATAGTAGCGTTTATTGGTTGAAAATTCCGCTAAAAAAGAGCGGCTTTTAGTTCCGGATACTTCATAGAAAAAATTTTAAAACGATTTCTCATAAGAAATAAGATAAATGAAAATAGCTGTAAATGTTCGTCTGCTTTTGCCTGATAAATTGGAAGGGATTGGTTGGTTTACTTACGAAACGTTGAAACGAATCACGCAAAATCATCCCGGGCATGAGTTTATTTTCATTTTTGATAGACCTTATTCCGAAGAATTTATATTTTCCAACAATATTACCCCGATAGTAATACATCCGCAAGCCCGGCATCCGGTTTTGTGGTATTTGTATTTTGAATACAGCATTCCTTGGGCGTTGAAAAAGTGCAAACCTGATATTTTTGTTTCTACGGATGGATGGATCCCCATGAAATTAACGATTCCTGTTCTAAATGTGATTCATGATTTGAATTTTGTACATCATCCGGAATTTATAAAGCCTCTGATGAGAGGGTATTATAATAAATTCTTTCCCCTTTTTGCAGAAAAATCAACGCGTTTGGCCACCGTTTCGGAATTTACCAAACAAGATATTACCTCTACTTATCACATCGATAAAGAGAAAATAGATGTCGTGTATAATGGCTCGAATCATTTATATTTGCCCATAAGCGAAGAGTTAAAAACCCAAACCCGCAATCAATTTACCCAAGGAAAGCCATATTTTGTTTTTGTCGGGGCTATTCACCAACGCAAAAATATTGCTAATTTATTCAGAGCCTTTGATTTGTTTAAAAGTAAAACGGCCAGCCATGCCAAATTGGTTATTGTGGGCGTAAAAATGTGGCGGGTAGGAGAAATAGAGGATGCGTATCAGCAAATGCGTTATAGAAACGACGTAATTTTTACGGGACGTCTGCAACCCGATATATTGAATCGGGTGTTGGCTTCCTCTGTGGCGTTGACTTATGTTTCTTTTTTTGAGGGGTTTGGAATTCCAATCATCGAAGCGTTTAATGCCGAAACGGCGGTTATTACTTCTAATGTAACGGCTATGCCCGAAGTGGCGGGAGATGCGGCTCTTTTCACGAATCCTTTTTCCGCCGATTCTATTGCCGGCGCTATGGAAAAAATTTATTTCGATCATAAACTCAGGAATTCTTTAATTGAAAAAGGACGAAAACAACGCGAGAAGTTTTCGTGGGATAAAACGGCAAAACTTCTTTGGGAGTCCGTTGAACGGATCATGTAAGTTGTTGTAGGTATTTAAAATATCGATATTTTTTATTGTTTCGACTTTCTGTTTCTGAGACTTTTCGGACTTAAAGGGTTGTTTAATTTTTTTGAATTAGGCGTTTAAGCAATATCGTAGGTATAATTTGTTATGATGATTTTCAATAATTTTCATGTGCTTATTTTCTAGTCGATAGACTAGTCAGGGCGTGACTTAAAGTCACACCCTGACTTACTTAGTAGCGCTATTTGGTAAAAATTCCGACAAAAAAGCGCATTTTTAGACTCAAAATACTTAATAGAAAAATTTTAGACAACCTCTAATATCGGGTTCTGTTTTTTGTGGCTATTAAAATCCCCTGTTTTTTCGTAATTTCGCAATTTGGTTCAAATAAGAAGTATTTATGTTTACGCTCTATAAGAAAGAACTTAACGCTTTTTTGTCTTCGCTGATTGGTTACATTACCATTATTGTTTTTTTATTGATAAACGGATTATTGTTATGGGTTTTTCAAACGGATTTCAATATTGCGGATTATGGGTATGCCGGTATTGACGGCTTATTTATGTTAGGCCCTTTTGTTTTTATGTTCCTGATACCGGCCATTACCATGCGCATGTTTTCCGAAGAGAAGAAAACCGGAACAATAGAATTTTTATTTACTAAGCCTTTGGCCGATTATAAAATCGTGACGGCTAAATTTTTAGCCGCTTTTTCGTTGGTTATATTTTCGCTTTTGCCGACCATTATTTACTATATTTCCGTATATAATTTAGGAATGCCGAAAGGGAATATAGACACGGGAGCGACTTTAGGTTCTTATATCGGATTATTCTTTCTGGGAGCCGCTTTTTGCGGCATAGGTTTGTTCTCGTCGTCGATTACAAACAATCAAATAGTTTCGTTTATTGTTGCCGTTTGTTTATGCGTATTTTTTTATTTGGGGTTTGAGACCATATTTTCGCTCTCGCTTTTTGGAAAAGTTGATTTGTTTATTAAGTCGCTTGGAATCAGCCACCATTATTCTTCAATGAGCAGGGGCGTGATAGATACGCGCGATATTCTTTACTTCTTGAGCATTATAACGCTTTTCTTAATGTTTACTTATATCGTGTTGCAAAGCAGAAAGTGGCAAAAATAGATATTTGTCGCAGATTTTAAAGGTTATAATTTACGGCTTAAATTTATAGTTCATATAGTTTTAAAAGATTATTTTCAACTCTCAACTAACGAAATACAAAAGTCAAAAAAAAGACGCATGAAATTCTCATTTTTGAAAAAAGAAACTTCGCCCGAACAAAAACGGAATATAAAACGAACCAACATTATTGAGTTGGCGGCGACAATTTTGATTATCGTATTTGTAAATATAATCGGGTTTTATTTTTTCACTCGCTTCGATTTGACGGCAGAAAAACGTTACACGCTTTCTCCTTCAACCAAAAAACTTTTAAAGAATTTGGACGATGTGGCGTATTTCAAAGTTTATCTGGAAGGGGATTTTCCTGCGGATTTCAAACGTTTGCGCAACGAAACCCGCGAAATGTTGAATCAATTCAGAGCGTATAGCAAATATATAGAATATGAATTTGTAAATATCAATGAAGTCGCGAGTACAAAGGAAGAGCGTAATGAAATGTATCAGCGTCTTTACGATAAAGGATTAAGACCTACTCAATTGCGTGTCCCTAATAAAGATGGCGGCTTAACGGAATTGTATATTTTCCCCTGCGCCGAGGTTATTTACAAAGGCAGGGAAAAACCTGTCCAGTTATTGATTAACCAACGGTTTTCGAATAATGATAATATTTTGAATAATTCTATCCAATCGTTAGAGTATTCTTTAACGGACGTAATTCGCCGTTTGACGACTTCGCATAAGGAAAGAATCGGATTTCTGAGGGGACATGGAGAACTGGAAGGAGAAGATATTGTGGATATTAAGGTGGCGTTGATGGATTATTATAATGTGGAGGAAGCAACCATTGACGAGAAGATATATTCTCTTACTTACAGGGATACCGATCCGAAAGATTCCACAAAATATACGTTCAGGAATAAATATAAGGCATTGGTTATTCCTAAGCCGTCCAAACCTTTTTCGGATAAAGATCTTTTTATTTTAGATCAATATTTGATGAGGGGAGGAAAAATCCTTTGGTTGATCGACCCGCTTTACGTAAGCATGGATAGCATACAAAATACAAAATCCACCATTGCATACACTCAACCTTTACATTTGGAAAATATATTGTTCCGCTATGGAATTCGCATCAATACGAATTTAGTACTGGATATTAACTGCGTGCCTATTCCGCTTCATACTTCTACGGTAGGCGATAAGCCCGGATTTTCGTTTGCGCCATGGTATTATTTCCCCGAGATAGTCCCGCTTTCCGATCATCCGATCGTTAAAAACGTAAATTCTATAAAAACGGAGTTTGTAAGCAGTATCGACACTTTAGAATCGCCCGTAAAAAAGACGATACTTCTAACCACTTCCAAATTCTCCCGCATCTTATATGCGCCGGTCGAAGTAAATCTGGAAGAAGCGGTTAAAGAACCTCAGGAACGTTTATATAATAAAAAATATGTTCCTGTATCTGTTTTGCTGGAAGGCGTATTCGAATCGGCTTTTAAACATCGTTTGCCGGCAGAACTCACCGAAGCTCCTGAAATGGGATTCCTGAACGAAAGCTCTCCTACCAAAATGATTGTTGTCGGGGACGGCGACGTCATAAAGAACCAGTTTAATTATAAATACGGATATCCTTATCCTTTGGGTTTTGATAGGTATACAGGCGAAACCTACGGCAATAAAAACTTTATACTCAACTGTATCAATTACCTTTGCGATGATCAGGATTTCTTATCCACCCGTTCGAGGGAAATAAAAATCAGGAAACTGGACGCTTTGAAAATTAAGAAGGACGAAACGCTGTATCAGATTCTTAACGTAGCGTTGCCGGTGGCTTTGATTGCCGTTTTTGGGGTTATTCTGTTTTTTGTCAGAAGAAGGCTTTATACGAAATAAAACGACGTATTCTATTTATAAAACTAAAACAATCATATGAACCGGAAAAAAAGAAACCTGATAATCCTTATTGTTACTTTGATACTAGGATTGGGGACTGTGTTGGTTTTAAAAACAAAAAGAAAAACGACCACCCTCGAGCAAAACTACAACATAGAAGATACGGCTTCTATTACCAAGATTTTTATGGCGGACAAACTGAATACCAAAGTCTTGTTGGAGAAAAAAGCCGACGGTTCGTGGGAAGTGGATAAAACGTATCCTGCCGCGCAACATGCGATAAATATGTTGACGGGAACCTTGCATGATATGCGCATACGTCAGCCGGTTGCCATTGCGGCTCATGCAAATATTATAAAATCCCTTGCCGCCAACGGTACAAAAGTAGAGATTTATCAAAAAAAATATTTCATCGATTGGTTCGGGACGATAAAACTTTTTCCGCGCGAAAAGTTAACTAAAGTTATTTATGTCGGACAAGAAACTCAGGATAACCAGGGAACTTATATGTTGGTGAAAGGAGAAAAAAGTCCTATGATTATTTATGTGCCTAAATTTAGAGGGTTTCTTACTCCCCGTTTTTCAACAAATCCTTACACATGGAGAAGCCACGAAATATACAATTATGATATACGCCAGATACAATCCGTAAAAATAGATATCGGCGAAAACCCGCAGGAATCATTTGAGGTTGTGAGAAACGGACAAACATTTGAAATGAAAATGTTATCCACAGGAATTACCCTGTCTCAATTCGATACTGCTCATGTGGCTGATTTATTAGCATCGGTAATGAAGGTAAACTTTGATAAATTTGTAACGGGTATTCCCGCTTTAGAAAGAGATTCTATATTTCCCAGAGGACCTGTTTTTACGGTTACTGTTTCCGATACTGCCGGCAACTCAAAATGGGTAAAAACATTTATTAAACTTACCGACGTAGAATCGAAAGCGTTGCCTACCGACAAAAATCAATTTTACGAAATTATGGACGTCAACCGTATGTATGGTCTTGTACAAGGTATTCCCGATACGGTAATTTTGCAATATTATGTTTTTGATAATATTTTAAAGCCGGCGAGTTATTATCAGTATCAACCCCATAAGTCAAGCGAATAGGCGGCGGTCGAATTAAATTTATTGAATTAGGCGTTTATAGCAGACAGTCAGGGTGTGACTCTAAGTCACGCCCTGACTTATAATTACAATTCAAAAGAACTCTTTTTTAGGGCAGTTGCAAACTGCTTGGCGTTCCTAGCGGCAATGCAATTGACCAACGGTCTACTAATTTCTGCTCGGCGGGGGCTTAGTTTCGTTTTATTTCAAAGAACTTTTTTTGGTAATGATGCAAAAGATGGGGATCAGTGAAAAATTCCGGCGGAGTTTCAATTTAAGCAAATAGTGGATCAGTGTAAAAGTAGGCGAAGATATTTTCTTTCTATTCTTTTTGGAGCCTCAAAAAGAGGATCAAAAACAGCTTGAGGATTTAAACGCGCTCCGTCTACCGGCTACGCTTGAACGGAAAATCCTCGCAAAGGTATGCTACGCATGGCGTTTGACGGGCTAACGCAGTTTGAATGAAGCAAAGCCAATAATGGCCTGCAACAGAGTCAGGGTGTGACTCTAAGTCACACCCTGACTTATATTCGCCTTATCAACAAAGCGCCTAATTCAATAAATTTATATGCGGATTGAGGAGAACTGCTTACGTTTGATTGAAACTGACAATTTAAAAGAACTCTTTTTTAGGGCAGTTGCAAACTGCTTGACGTTCCGAGCGGCAAAACATTTGCCGTTCAAGGCCTACTATTTTCTGCTCAGCGAGGGAAACCTGTTTTGGTAAACGCAACTTAGGTGCAGCCTAAACTGAACGAAAGAACGCTGATGTTCGGGCGATGGCTTTCGTCTCGTATGTTCTATCAATGCCGGCTCTGCCTGGAAACTATCAAATTCCATTTTCCCACTTGCTTTATCCCAAAAGCCCGCCGCCTTTCAGTCAAAAGCCCGCCTGCTTTTTGGAATTGCAGGCGGGCTTTTAAAATTTGCTGCTCGTGCTTTTTTAAAAAGCACGCCTGCTTTTTATTTTATCTTTGTGTATTTAAGTGTAGCAAGCATTTCTTTTAAATCCGTACCCGGACGAAAAGTTACTTTGCTGCCCTTAATCAGCGAGGCATTAAACTTGTCGGCTGTTTCTGCGCCTTCGCTTGTGATGGCAACCTGGAAAGCGCCGAAATCACCGAAACGTACAATTTCGCCGTTATCGAGATGACGTCTCAGGATTTTTGTCAGGTCGTTCAACACGGCAAGCACATCGGTATCGCTAACTGTAGTGCTGCCCTCGGCAATTTCCTTGCTGAGTTTCCTGAGTGTAAGTTCTCCGCTTGCCTTTGCTTGTGCGTAAAACTTTTTGGGAGCATCGGGATTACCCGGGTTTCCCTTTTGGGTAAGTACATAACTAACTGCCATAATGCTGTTTTTTTAAAATTAGATTTGATTCTTAATTTGCTGAAAAATTTATTAAAAATAAAACCGCAAAAATACACAATTAATTTTGATTTTTATTCAGGAATTTGTTGAAAATTTTTCATGTGGCATTCTCCCTTATGGATAAAAGTGCGTTTGGCGGCCAAGTAAATTTCTCCAAACGGCGTTCTGTTTCTTGAGGTGGACAGGAAATTCCAATAAACCTCCCCCGTCGGGTTTCTGAACCCAATGCTCCCACAGCCCCGTCGGATCTGTTCTGTTTACCGGGTCGTTGCTGCAATAGCTGTAGGGCGAAACTTCCGGCCTTTCGCTGGCCAGCTCGTCCGGCGAAAAGAACTGCCCCGTTATCGGATCGTATAAACGGGCGTTCATATTAATAAACCCAAACTGATCTAAATGTTCATGTCCGGTATAACCGCGGTCGAGAAAATGGCGTTTGCCTATAGGTTCGTTTTCCAGCCAGTTACGGCGTTGCGGCGGAGCCCCAGGCGTTGTATCCCAAGCGGAGCCATGCCAATTTACAACCTCATTTCAACAGCTATAATTTATTCTCAAAGAACGAAGTAATTCCACTTAACAGGAATAATATATGCAATTCGTATAATATTGGTTTTTAATTGTTTTGAAAAGCAGGTGACATTTGGTAAACAACGTGAAGAAAAACGCATTTTAAAGCGATTTAAGACACGATCTCTCCTGTAAACCTATTTAACCTTATCAAAATTACGCCATTTTTAGAATATTTATATCTATAAATCAATGTCTTAATAAAACAGGTGACAAATGGTAAACTACCCAGGCGTCGTATCCTAAGCGGAGCTATTCCAATTTACAACCTCATTTTAAGCAAGTTATAATATATTCTCAAAGAACGAAGTAATTCCACTTAACAGGAATAATATATGCAATTTGTATAATGCTGGTTTTTAGTTGTTCTGTAAAATAAGTGACATTTGTAAACTACCGAATTTGTTTCATTTTGTATTATTCAAAATCAGGATAGAAAAATTTGTAACTACCTGTTTTTATTCTTTCTACAATAGCATATGGGGGAATAACAATACCTATTTCGGCCATTTTATTTGCTCCCTCCAATTTCCCTACATTAGTAAAATCTTTATCATTAATATGCCAAACCCTCCAATTATGTGATATTTTAATTAATTCATTGTTTATCTTTCTTCCATAATCCAATGTACCTCTAAAAAGAATGTTTTTGATATCCGAAATAACACTGTATTTTCCTGTTTGATGGAAAAGATTTTGTTTGACTCCTATATTTATCGTAGTATGAGCATGAAAATCTATTTCCATTGAAAGTATTTCTTCAACATTAGGAATTTCATCTATTAAAAATTCTTTTTTAAAAACCCGAATTACATCACTATTAAGTTGTGTTAAATCATTTGCTATGTAATGGAAATATTTTTTCCTTCCATTTTCTAAATCGACATAGAAAATATCCCCTATTTTTGTTATTATTCGTTTTGCCATTTCTACTATTATGATTTTGCTATTTAATACCATATTGCCACCAATACTTTGGGGCAATTGAGTTTATTTTATTTAAAAGAAGCCCACCATTTTTCTGTAACCCATATTGATTAATTAAATTTTGCTCCATTACTCTGGCGGCTGATTTAGATAGCCCCGTTGCCTGTGTTTCAAAAAACAATGTCCCTTTTTGTCCTCCAGCAGCGGCATGTTCAGCAAATCTGACTGTTGCATCTCTACTTGTTATACCAACGTATCTGGTCTTACCTGCTGCATCTAAGCCCTGATACACAGAGTAAGCTCCTTGAGCTCCTTCCTTCGCGGCTCCGGCAAATAAAGATCTCCCTAACGAAGCCAATCCTATTATTCCTTCAATTCCACCTGTAGCAACAAATAACATTGTATTTATAGTCGCTTTCGTAATAGGATGATTCAGAAAGTCATCTTTCCCTTGGTTTATAGAGGCATTAAAAATAACCGACTTATCTCCAATGGATACTGAATTACCGGATAAGAAAGCATTCCTTAACCCGTCGTCGGAAACAATCGCGTTTAGGCCATTTTGTTTAGTGCCTATGGAAACAAGATGATTTTGAAAGAAATTTTCATAAGACTGTAAATATTGGTTATATACAGAGTAGGATTTCCCTACGTTTTTATAAATTTCTCCACCTACTTCTATTGTTTTTGCGCTTCCCTTTTTCCAAAGCGCTGAACTTCCATCCAGCGACTCATACCGGTCATCCCACAGCCCTGTTGGATCTGTTCTGTTTACGGGGTCGTTGCTGCAATAGTTATACGGAGACTCAGCAGGCCTTTCGCTGGCCAGCTCGTCCGGCGAAAAGAACTGCCCCGTTATTAAGGAAGATCCTAAACCTAAACTAATTTATAATCTCAACAAAGGTTCTATCGCGCTCTTATTACACCATGAATTATAGTATCATATTTAACAGGTAATTTACCCTCTATTGTAGATTTATCTGGTTTGTTCTTATAAAATCGTACTACTATCGTATCTCCTGTTTTCAGAATTCCATATTCTCTTCCTGTCTCTTTTGTTGCAGAATATTTTGTATTATTGAAATAATAATCATAATGAACTATTTGTTTATAATACCCTCTTCCCCAATGTTTATACCCAACAGATGTAATAACAGCTTTTTTTTCTATGGATTCAGGTTTATTACAACATGATAGACAGAGAAACATTATTAATATAGATCTTTTCATTTTGACTTAAAATAATTTTTTAAAAATAATTTTGTTTCCGTCCTATTTAATACAGGCACTTTTATGTTTGATTGAATCTTACCAGATGAAATAGTATTGTTTATGGAGTTTACCGTTTTAGTACTTGGAGATGATTTGAAATTAAATCTTGTTTTATTAACTCCCTTTATTGAAGCTTTTCCTGGATCTATAAGAGTACTTGCCGTTTCTATAAAACTGCTAATTGCCAATAAATTACCTAAAGTTTCTCCATAAAGATCCCAATAATTTTTCGCATCAATCGGCTCCGCTTTCCCTTGGCTTTCAAAATTGCGAATAGCTGTTTTGAAAGCATGAGATTGAACTGCATGTCTTTTCTCCAAATCACTTATACTATATTCGTATGGATAATTGGATGGTCGGTTCGAATTATATCCTTCAGGAATTCCGTACCATAAATCAACATTACTGAAAGCCCATCCTTCTTTTACTCTTCCATAAAAGACTTCATTTCCATCCATAATCGTCGTTCCTTTTAATAGTAATCCTCCATTTTCATGAGGAATAACATGATCTATTATTTGGAATTCTTTTCCTCCTAGGTTACTTCTCCATGTCATTTTTCCTGTTTCTAAATTATGAATCCATTCATCATCCCACAACCCCGTCGGGTCTGTTCTGTTTACAGGGTCGTTGCTGCAATAGCTGTAGGGCGAAACTTCCGGCCTTTCGCTGGCCAGCTCGTCCGGCGAAAAGAACTGCCCCGTTATCGGATCATACAAACGGGCGTTCATATTAATAAAC
>JAVBLV010000102.1:0-5313 GCA_031553195.1 Bacteroidales bacterium | reverse complement strand
GTTTATTAATATGAACGCCCGTTTGTATGATCCGATAACGGGGCAGTTCTTTTCGCCGGACGAGCTGGCCAGCGAAAGGCCGGAAGTTTCGCCCTACAGCTATTGCAGCAACGACCCTGTAAACAGAACAGACCCGACGGGTTTGTGGGAGCATTGGGTTCAGAGACCCGACGGGGACATTTATTGGAATTTTTTGGCCACCTCAAGAAACAGAACGCCGTTTGGAGAAATTTACCTGGGGGAAGCCGTAGAAGTTTTTGACGAAGTAACAGGACGTCTGAAAAAACGTTATAATTCCAACCTCACTACAGCCACCTACATAGACGAGTACACGCTTCCGGAAGTTGAAATATCGGAAATGAAACCCTTAAATATGGAAAAACACTATCTGTACGAATTCAGCAGGGCAAAAGGCGTGGAGAACATAGGAGCGGCAATGGCCTATCTGGCTCATAATTTGGGATTAAATCCAAGTACCGATCCGGCTAATATGGGAACCGGACCCTCTGAAGCGACCCGTCAGGCGGTTCAGATTATGGGACAATCTATTGCAAATACTCTACCCTTAACACAAGGGGCAAATGTTTATTCTTTTATCAGAACAAATGGGAAACAAGATATTTGGAAGAATGATTTAAACATGCTTGATCAAGGTTTAATTATTGTATCACCCTTTTTATGGTTTATAAGGCCAATCACTCCAGACATAGACTTTATCATAGGAGTAGTCCCTAGTGCTGTTGACGCAGGGAATTCAACGTTTAAGAATGCACAAAAGAAAAAATGAATATGAATGAATATATCTTCAAAACATACAAATCATATTTTGATATAAAAAATAATCCTTTTAATATAATACCCTATATTATTATGGGAATCATCATTATACTCATAATTGTAAATATGGCTATGCTCGCGCTCATTTTAGGTCTGCTCAATATCCCCATAGCCATTTATGCGAGATGGAAAGACTCAAAACGGAAATATTACTCTATATCATTTAATGAAAATGACATAATAACAATGGAAGATGCCCAAGAGAAACAGATTCTTTATAGTAATATTCGTCAAATAAAAATACATTTTAGAAATATAAAAGGAGATGTCGTAGTGCCAATGAGAGCCCCTAGCTTAGGCGATGGAAATACAATAAAAATACTGTTAAGTAATAATCAAAAAATCGTTCGCTATGTTTTATGTGAAACTAATGCTGATTTTTTTCGATTGAAATTATTAGGAAGATTTCTTGAAGAAGAGAAAGGAATAAATATAAAAATGTCTGGATTTGAAAATTAACTTCGTAAAAATTCAGCAGGGCAAAAGGCGTGGAGAACATAGGAGCGGCAATGGCCTATCTGGCTCATAATTTGGGATTAAATCCAAGTACCGATCCGGCTAATATGGGTTTGCCCGCAGAAGAAGCGCTACCTATATTAGCCGGAACAATCGGCGTTGCAACGGGTGGAATGGGGATTGCCGTAGAGGGAGCTCTTGCGTCAATCATTGCAGGTTCATTATCTATTGGGTTAGGAACAAGTGGAATGCTCACAAGTCCCAAAGGTGAAAGCGGATTACAACGGCTAATGCCTACGCAAAAAGCTAAAATAAATGCAGGTTATATAGAAAATGGGACCTCTATTGGATTAGGTATATACGGAATTGGTTCATTTTTTAGAAATCCGCAACAAATATACAATGCAATTGGCGGAGCCACAGGAACAACAAGTGGGTATAACTATTTTATTAATCAGCGAAAAAAATAAGATGAAAGATTCAAAAGAACCGATTTTCAAAATGGTTATGATTTTTACGCCCATGATGTTTTATCTTATATCTCTGTCTTGGTGCTTAATTGATTTGCCTATTTTGTGTTTGTTTATTCCTATTTTATATGGTTACTTTTGGTTCGCATATGCCATTCGAATTCTAAAAGTATATGACAATGGTATTGAAATATTTTTCCCTTTACGTTTTAAACCTATTTACAAAAAAAGAAAGATATTCCTAGAATATAAAGAGATCCGAAAAATTATTGTATCATTTGGACGTTCCGAAGAAACGCGTATCGTATTATCGCATAAGCGTCGATTCTTTGGAATAGAAAAAGATGACTTTTACCTTCTTTGGTTAGATGTGAAAAAACGGAAACGAAATCGTTTTTTGACTTTTATGAGAGAACAAAATATTCCGATAATTTTTAAACCTGAAGATATGACCCCTGATGGGTAGTTTAAAATGTCACCTGTTGTTTTAAATAACTTAGGATCAGAATAATACGAATTACATATATTATTCCTGTTAAGTGGAATTATTTCGTTCTTTGAGAATAAATTATGGCTGTTGAAATGAGGTTGTAAATTGGCATGGCTCCACTTGGGATACGACGCCTGGGACTACCGCCGCAACGCCGACGACTGGCTGGAAAACGAACCTATAGGCAAACGCCACTTTCTCGACCGCGGTTATACCGGACATGAACATTTAGACGCGTTCGGGTTTATTAATATGAACGCCCGTTTGTACGACCCTATAGTAGGGCAGTTCTTTTCGCCGGACGAACTGGCCAGCGAAAGGCCTGCTGAGTCTCCGTATAGCTATTGTGCTAATGATCCTATTAATAGAGTGGATCCTACCGGTTTGATTTGGGATGTAACCAACGACTTGGCCAAGCAAGACGTTATAGATATGGTTTCGAGGAATCACAGACAATATTTGACTTTTGATAATTATAGAGTTGGATTGAACTTTGGAGATATGGATCTGGATGAAATTAATGATCTCATGGGAAGTGATCGGGGGCTTGCATTAGTTTACGACTTAATTAATGCAAAGGATAATAATGGAAACGATTTAAGATTTATTTATGATGTTAGCGATGTTGGGTATGGGAAGGATAGAAAGACAGGCGAAATTAAAGAGCGTTCTTATACGGGAATTACCACAGTTGTCACTAATTTGTCGGAAACCCCTAGAAATATTGATGGAGGAACAGGGTTCCCAGAGCTTGCACCTGTAGAAGGCAATGCCTATGTTCGTTTATCTCCTGGGCAATTTAAAATCATCTCCTCTACTGGAGAAACTGATTGGAATAGTAGGCCTTCTATCATTTTTCACGAAATGGCAGAGTCATATGCTCGTACTAAGTTTAGAATGCCATATGCTCGCCCGGATTGGAGCGGCGCTCATTTATATGCCGTACAAAGAGAAGGAACATTTTTTGGGAATTTATGTCCTGGCTATTCATCTAATTATAAACGATAGATTTTATGAAAAAAACAGAACGGATTTTATTTTTATTATTAATGTTATCCATTTTTTCTTGCCAATCAAATAGAATTATTTTTCAAAATCATGATTTTGAAAAAGTGAAAAAACATAATGATGGTTTAGTTTTGGGAGAAATTCTTATGATCATTGATTTTCAAGAAGCAATTATTAAGGGAGGCGTTTTTTGCGCAAAAGGATATGTCCTTTCTGAAGAATCCTCAGGAAAATTATCAGGCGTTTCCATCTTTATAGAAAAGGGGAATCAAAGAAAATTATTATATAAGACAAAAGAGAATGGATACTTTGAAATAAAGGTGGACAATTTTTCCCAATATGAAATCTTGAGATTTTTATTGACAGGGTACGTAATGGAATATTATGAGATTTCAACTCTTTTAGAAGAGAAAAGTAATTTGAAATAATTAAGGCCGGAAGTTTCGCCCTACAGCTATTGCAGCAACGACCCGGTAAACAGAACAGATCCGACGGGGCTGTGGGATGGCGAGTATTGGAGATATAATTCGAAATCTCAAGATTTCGAACATTTATTTTCCGACCATACGCCGGATGGGAAAAATTATATATTAAAAAATGGGAAAGATCCTAAGATATTCGATCCAGATAATTTTGAATTGTACCCAACCCAATTACAAAGGGAAAGCATTGGAAAAAATTGGGATAATTTTGCAAAAATAGTGGAATCTCATTCGGTTGAAGGAACAATGTATGATGGAAGTTTTCATGAAGGATCCGGTTTTGGAACGGATGAAATCTTAGGGACTATTTACGGGGAGGGACAACCTGTTTATCCTACGTCACTAGATGGAGATATGAGTATTCCTGCTCCTCCGTTAAGACGACGGGAAGCTTCGGGTATCATTAATTTAGTCTATCATTTTCACCCGACGGCAGGAAGAAGAAGTTATGATCGATTTAATACAAAAGGAGGGATTCCTGAGTATCTTTTTGATCAGAGTCCATCAATAAATGATATTAATAATGCCTCATCATTGCATAGATTGATGATTAATGGGGGTGTTTTGTTACAGATATCAAAAAAAGAGGGGGTTAATTTCTATAATTCAAATGGCATAACATTGAATATGCCTATCAAAGTTTTTGCTAAGCCAATGAAAATACGAATAAAATAAATAGCGGAAAGGATTGTAAATGAAAATTATACTAGCAATTTTAATTTTTTTATCAAGTTATTCGGTCAAAAGTCAATATTATTTTTCCCGGGAGAAGATACGATTTTATATTGATGGAGAATTGTTAACAAAAGATCGTTCCGATAGTATTACTGTACTTGTCAAAAAGGGAAACGATGTATTCACTTTAAAAGATAGCCTCCATCTGGGAAAAGATGGAGATAACTTAGTTTCCCTACATTTTATGCTAAATAACAGGGTGATGACATTTAAAGATTTAAAAATTAATACTAATTTTGATGAAATTTCAGATGAAACAGCCGCTTTTAAAATCTATGAATTTAGATATACTCATATAGATAGGTTAATTCCTTATACTAGAAAAAATTTAAAAGAAGCAGGATTCAATGATTATAATGATATTCAAATTACAAAAAATACATTTTTTGACCCAAATAATCGAGCTAGATATAGATGGTATTTTGGAGAAATAAAACTTGATGGAGAAAATATTAAAAATGAAGATTTACTTTATGGAGTAGCTTCCTTTAGTCAAAGTAAAAGTGTTCGTTACTATTGCTACTATGATTTTAAATTAGGAAATGAGAGTATGAATTCAAAAAGATAATACTAACAAAATAGTGAAATGAGAACTATACTAGCGATTTTAATTTTTCTATCAAGTTATTCGGTCAAAAGTCAATATTATTTTTCGCCGTATTCGTATTGCGGGAACGACCCCGTAAATTATGTTGATCCTAGCGGAAATGAATTCGGTTGGGTAGAAGAACCCTGGAATTCGAATAAAGGCGTTTATTGGGATTCAGATGTCAACTCTTTGTCCGAAGCAGAAAGTAAGGGACTTAAATACTATGGACAAACGGCTCTGATGACT
>JAVBLV010000040.1:0-4200 GCA_031553195.1 Bacteroidales bacterium | reverse complement strand
AAATTTTTTTAATCCATCAATTATTACTACATTTGCTTTGACCATTGAGTTTTTGTTTTTTAGTCGATACAAAGAAAGGATTTTTTATCCTTAACTCAATGGTTTTTATTTTTGTATCCCTTAACTTAACGACATTGCCCTAAAGGGGCTAATTTAAGAAAAACGACTGCCCAAAAGTCCCCTTTAGGGGATTTAGGGATAATAAAACCTGCCTTTTCAAAGATTAGGGGCAACATTGCAGATTATCATTTCAATTTTCAATCTTCGTTTAAATTATCCAGAAAATTATTTGCAATTTTATTGAATACATCCGATATTTTGTAGGATAAAAAATGGTCTGCATTCTCTATGGTAATACGTTTGGAACCAGCGATAGATTTGCTTATTTCATCGTTTTGTTTTTGGCTTACCATATCGTTTTGGCCTGTAATTATTAGGGAGGGAATCCTAATATGCTCAATTTCCTCCAGAGTCAGGTTGGGATGATGTACCATTAATCCCCATATTTCTTTTTGTTTACGGTATTTGTCAGAGAATAATGATAGAAATGAAAGCCGAATGTAATTCAATAGGATTGATAATCTATATTTCAGTAAAATTCCATCCGGACGGTAATTAGCTCCTAATAAAATCATTGAAGAAATACGTTCCGGCGCAATTAAAGCCAAGTGCAAAGCCGCGATAGCGCCATCGCTAAATCCCAACAAATGAGCCTTTTCAATACCAAGCGAGTCCAGAACTGTCAATATATCTTTTGCCATTGTATAAAAATCCAGAAGCGCCGTTCCTCTTGTCGATTTCCCATGACCGCGACTATCAACGGCAATTACTTTAAAAGATTTGGAAAAAAATTCAATTTGTTTATCGAAATAATGCAGGTCTTCGCCATTACCATGGAGTAATACCAAAGTTTTAGTATTCTTTGTCCCATATAATTCGCAATATATCTCTGCATCTTCCGATTTTACGCGCAAATATTTTTCAGGCTTTATCATTTACGTATTTATTTACGAAATCAGGTAGCGCTTAAAAAATTTACACCTCACAGGCATGAGGTCTATGAGGTGTAAACTTTATAATAATCATGCAATACAAAAATATTCTTTATTCATTGCATGATGTAAGAGGTTGTTTAAAAATTTTTCTATGAAGTATTTTGAAACTAAAAATACTCTTTTTTGCCGGAATTTTGCCAAATAGTTCTTCTATTCTTAAAAAATCCCGTCCACAAAATAGCCGTTTTTATCCCTCAAAACTTTTCCATAAAAATTTAAACGACCTCTAAAAGGATTTTTATTTATTTACTTGGAAAGTTTTATCCCCCGTCGTTAAGAATTTAACAATTTGGTTGGCAGCAGCCAATCCTGCATTGATATTGGCTTCGGCTGTTTCGGCGCCCATTTTCTTAGGTGTTGCAAAAACGCGCGTACCAAATTTTTCGTTCAATATGGTTTGGTTGTCGGCGGCAATATCTGTAACATACTTTAAATCTGCGCGTTCTTCCAATACTTTTACCAATTCTTCTTCGTGGATAACTTCCTTGCGGGCAGTGTTTACCAGACATCCGCCTTTAGGCATTTTCGACAATAAATTGTATCCAATGGATTTTTTGGTTTGTTCGTTAGCCGGAATGTGCAAAGAAACGTAATGACATGTGCCATATAGTTCTTCGATGGAAGCGCATACTTTTGCGCCGTTTTTTTGGATAGCTTCGGCAGGTACGAACGGATCGAAAGCATATACTTCCATTCCGAATCCTTTTCCGATATTAGCCACCAAACGACCTACGTTTCCGTAAGCGTGGATGCCTAATTTTTTGCCTTTCAATTCTGAGCCTGTTCCTGATTGGAAAGTGTTGCGAGCCATATACACCATCATACCCAAAGCCAATTCTGCAACAGCGTTCGAGTTTTGTCCCGGCGTATTCATGGCAACAATGCCGCGTTCTGTGCAGGCGGCTAAATCCAAGTTGTCGAAACCGGCGCCGGCGCGAACCACAATTTTCAGGTTCTTAGCCGCGGCAATTACTTCTTTGGTTACTTTGTCGGAACGAACGATTAAAGCATCTACGTCAGCCACTGCTTTATAGAAATCGTTCACGTCGGTATATTTTTCTAACAAGCACAATTCATTGCCTGCATCTTCTACTATTTTTCTAATACCGTCCACTGCCGCTTTGGCAAATGGTTTATCGGTAGCTACTAATATTTTCATTTTTGTTGAGATGTTGAGGTGTTGAGATGTTATTTTTCAACATCCAATTCGACACCATTTATTAATAAATTAAAATCGTTAAGTTACTTTATATTGTTGATTGCATTCTCTTTAACTGTGAATTTTTCAATGCATTAAGCTTGTTTGATATTTCTTCAATCAAAGGTCTTACTTTTTCAAGTTCTTCCTCATTTATATAATTCAAATCTTTTGAAAGAATAAGCTGACAATATATTTCCATCAATGAGCCATATGCCATTTCGGTAAAACGACACTGTTCTTTCAAAGAAGAACGGGTACTTCCTTCTGCAATATTGGATGCTACAGAAATAGCAGCTCATTGTATTTGTGAAACTAAAGAGAATTTTTCGTTATTTGGAAATTTCTTGGTTAAGCAATAAATCTGAGAAACCAATAAACGCGCTTTATGCCAAACGTCCAATTTCTCAAAAGTAAAAACCGCTCTTTCTGTCATAAAACGACTCAACAGTTCAACAACTTAACGATTCAACAATAATTATGCGTTTTGTTTTTCAAATTCCTGCATGCATTCTACCAAAGCTTGAACGCTTTCTTTCGGGCAGGCATTGTAAGTAGAAGCGCGGAATCCGCCTACAGAACGGTGTCCTTTAATGCCCACCATGCCTCTTTCTTTAGCAAATGTCATGAAAGCTTCTTCTTTAGCTTCATATCCTTTGTTCATTACAAAACAAATGTTCATCAAAGAGCGGTCTTCTTTAGCGGCGGTTCCTACAAACATTGGATTACGGTCGATTTCATTATACAACATAGCAGCTTTTTCTACATTATTTTTGTAAACGTTTTGCAAACCTTGTTGTTTAACCCATTTCAAAGTTTCATTCATGATGAAGATAGGGAATACGGGAGGAGTGTTGAACATGGAACTTTCTTTAATGTGGGTTCTGTAATCCAACATAGTTGGGATTTGGCGTTCTACTTTTCCTAAAATATCTTCACGGACAATTACGAAAGTAACGCCTGCAGGGCCTACATTTTTTTGAGCGCCGCCATAAATCATACCATATTTAGAAACGTCGACCGGACGGCTCATAATATCAGAAGACATATCGGCAACCAAAGTTACAGGACTGTCATAATCTTTGTGGATTTCAGTTCCGTAAATAGTGTTGTTAGTCGTGATATGGAAATAATCAACGTCTTTAGGAATCTCGTACCCTTTAGGAATGAAACTGAAATTTTGTTCGGCAGAAGAAGCTACTTTTATTACTTCGCCGAAAAGTTTGGCTTCAGCCAATGCTTTTTTTGCCCAAACGCCGGTTTCCAAGTAAGCCGCTTTTTTGTTCAACAAGTTGAAAGGAACCATGCAGAATTGAGTACTGGCGCCGCCTCCCAAAAACAATACTTTGTATCCGTCGGGAATGTTCAAAATTTCTTTCCACAACGCTTCGCATTCATCCATTACCGATTCCCAATCTTTGGTACGGTGTGAAATTTCAATAACAGACATTCCTGAACCTTTGAAATCGGTCAGGGCTTGGATACCTGCTTCTACAGCTTGTCTTGGCAAAACGCAAGGACCTGCGTTAAAGTTATGCACTTTTTTCATGTTTATTTTTATTTAATGTTTTGTTAATGAATTAATTTAATTTGATATGACTTTAAATGCCACAGGGCAAAAGTAGGACTTTATTTTGTATTTACGAAACAAGTATAAAAACTTATATTTCAAAGAAAATATAAATTCCGTTTATCTGATGAAGTTTCTAAATCAAATGAATTTATTTATTTGATAATCAATTTTGCGTGAGTGTTTTTGTATTAGGAAGTGTCCTTCTTAAATTGTAAATGGTCCTATAAATAAAAATATTGAAACGACCCTTTAGGTACTGGTTAATATTTGTCTGTAAGTTATATGTGTAGAGGCCAACATTCTCATTGTGAGTTTGTGAAAAGCATTTTCCTTGAAGCAATGTCTGTTGAAGCGATAACAATATTCATCCAGAT
>JAVBLV010000073.1:0-47076 GCA_031553195.1 Bacteroidales bacterium | reverse complement strand
TTTTTTAATCCATCAATTATTACTACATTTGCTTTGACCATTGAGTTTTTGTTTTTTAGTCGATACAAAGAAAGGATTTTTTATCCTTAACTCAATGGTTTTTATTTTTGTATCCCTTAACTTAACGACATTGCCCTAAATCCCTTTACCCCTTTTATGTTTTCCCCTTAAGGGGAAAAGAAGCAGACTTTCTCATTTTTTGGGACTTTTCAAGCTTCGATTACTGTTTCATTGTCCTAAAAGCCCCTTCAGGGGTTTGGGGTGGTTTTAGTGAGGGCTTCACTTTGAGTTAGGCCCTAACCCTCTTCCTTTATGGAATTTAGAATTTCACAAATTCCACTCTGCGGTTTTTGGCGCGTCCTTCATCGGTAGTATTGTCGGCAATAGGGCTGTTTTGCCCTTTGCCTGCCGCTTTCAAGCGGCTTTTATCAACGCCCATTTCCACCAATTTATCCATCACCGCTTTGGAACGCGCTTCGGAAAGCGTTTGATTGCTTGCGCCGCCGCCGGTATTGTCGGTATGGCCTTCCACGCTGAATTTCACAGTGGGATTGTCTTTCATTAGCTGTGCTATACGGTTGATTTCGGTCATGGATTCGGGTTTGAGGGTCGATTTACCTACATCGAAAGTAATACCATAGCTGATAATTTTTCCATCGCTCATCATGCGGTCGTAAAGGGGTACGGCTCCTTGCGCCATGCGGAAATCTTTGATAGCGGCGGGATAACCGTCTCTGTAGTCCGAACGGAAGTGCAAAAACAACTTCTTTGGCGCCTTCATCGAAGGAATATTTACAACTCTCGCCCCGTTAATATAGAGTTTGAACGCACGTTTATTAAATGAAACCGCCCAATGGTTCCATTCGCCCTTTTTTATGGCAAGCGACTCTAATTCGCCTTTTCTATCTTCTCCGCTGGGAGTGAAGTAATTCCAGTATACGTTACAGTACGGAGCATATTCGCCTAAAATTACTTCTATAACGCGCTCATTGCCGTCGAACATTTCCAAAGTGTAAGTTCCTGCCCGTCCTTTATCGTCGATCATAAAATCAAACTCAACCGTAAACATATCCGGAAGATAAGCTGTCATATCCTTCATCAACGGGGCAATAGTAGCACTCTCTTCTGCATATATGGCGCTATAACCTGCAAATTTTGCTAGTTCGGCACTTCCATTGATTAAATCCCAGCGACTGGGAAATTCACCCATTTGTTCTTTGTCGAGTTCATCGGCGAAAATAATCTCGTCTCCCGATACAAAATCGCTTTTGGCGTAAGCCGATTCGAGGGCTCTGGGCTGTGTGGTTTTTGTTTGGCTTGAATTGGAAGAAGTTCCGCTTCCCTGTTCCGAAGTTTGCTTGGCGCCGCATTCGGTACAAAATTTTCCGGTATTGCCCCCGTTGCCACAATCGGGGCAAGTCCAACTATTATCGCTACTTGGTTGCTTAGCGCCGCATTCCGTACAGAATTTACCCGCATTGCTTTCATGTCCGCAATCGGCGCAAGCCCAGTATTCGTCTGTTTTTTTCTGATTTTTCTTTTCGTTACCCGAATTGTCGCTTTTGTAACTATCTGGATTGGTTGCTTTATCTATCGATTTGCTTACCGCTTCGTCGGTTTTTTCTTCAGCCTTGCGCACCGTAGCGTCTTCGGCAGTTTTTTTAATGGCTTTGCCAATTCTATCGCCCAATTGGGCATTTGTCTGCAAACTACAGAACGTAAAAATAAATACGCTTATAAAAAATAGTTTTAGTGTTCTCATGGTTATTCTTGAGTTTAAAGATTATTTTTTAAATTTATTATTGTTTGTTTTTTGCTTACCATAAAGTTCGCAAAGGCGTTTTCAGTTTCAGTTGTAATTATATTGTGCTATGCGAATTTAAATCTTTGTATATCTGAAAACTATAAGAAAACTTCATTACAAATGAAATACAAAAATACGCGCCTTTTAAATGATTTTTGTTTAAATAATTTTCGTTTACGTAAAAATGATTTTCGTTTGCGTAAAAAAAGATTTTGCCTGCGTAAATTTTTATAACATCTAAATATACAATAAACCAAAATAAGAAATTAAAAATTTAAAAATCAATATAATAAAGATTTTTATAAGTAATCAATATTTTCCTATTTAATAATATAATATTCTCTGTTAATCATTTTAGCGTCTACTAATGGGTGATTCGGAAATATTTTGTTTACGGAATTATTCAAAGTTCTCTTCTGTTGTAAGATCCGGGATGCAAAAACAGTTTTTATTTCTTTGCGTCTTTCTCAAAAGCCAAACGACTTTCAGATATATTTTTTTAATGATCTCAATGCAATTTCAACAATTATATAATATTCATTTTGTTGTTTGCGTAACATTTCATTACTTTTGCATACTTTTTTGTTAACTATAAAATTGGCAAACGATCTATTCGAAAATCACAATAAATAATTATATGCAAAATCATTCAAACAACGTTTTTATTATTCTCCATCTTCTTCCGGTTGTTTGTTTCTTTTTGAGCGCCATTTTTATATTTGTCTTGCGGGGAAGCAAGCGCATTACTAATTATATTTCGTTTGCGCGCTTAGGGGTGTCTGTTTTTTTAGCCGTCAATATTTATCAGTATTACAATACGCCGTATTACATGCTTACGCTATGGAATCCGATTCATTTGTTAACAATCCTGACGAGTTATCCTTTATTATTTGCTTATTTATTTCGTCTTATGCGCCCCAAAAGCATCAGTTATAAGTATTGGCTGGGCGCTTACATTCCGTTAGGAATCCTTGTGGTAATGGATATTACCTTCCGCATTGCAGGCAAAACGCTTCCCCCTTTCACCGATCATGACCAATTGTGGCAATATCATAAGAACCCGTTATTATGGCTGCGATTTACAGCCGCTATTTTGTGGATTATCGAGGTGGCGGTTTTCGGTTATTGGGGTTTGAAAATGCAATATCAACATCGACTTAATCTTACCTCTGATTTTTCATACACCGAAGGCGCAGGCTTAGGTTGGGTGCGTTGGATTATTTTTGTTATGCTTTGCGATGGCATTGTCGCTTTACTGGCCGTATCATTTGAGGGAATCGCATTTAAGGTTGTCGCCATGTCGATTATGACGGTGGAATCAATAATAACTACCTCGTTTGTGCTTCGTCAACGAGATCTTTACCGACAATCTTCTTCCAGTTCGACAGATCTGATCGACGAAGTTATTGAAAATAAACTTATTGAATTCGATGAGAATAAAATAGTGGAACAATCGTCGCAAAAACGGGAATTACTGAAACAAAATTTACTGCAATTACTCTCTAAAGATGAAATTTTTAAGGATCCGGAACTTAGTAGCGAAAAGGTGCGGGAAATGCTTTTTACAAACCGCACTTATCTTTCGCAGATTATTAACCATGATTTAGGCACAAATTTTTATAATCTTGTTAATAATTACAGGGTGAAGAAAGCGGAAGAGATGATGAAAGATCCGTTACATAAAAATATGCCTTTAAAAAATATTGCGGAAATTTGCGGATTTAAAAGTTTTGCCTCTTTTAGCACGCTTTTTAAGCAAACCTACAACCAAAGTCCTTCTGAATGGCGAAAAATTTATGGGTTTCGAGAGAGTGTTTGAGAGCTTGTTTAAACTTTCAAAAATAGCATATTTGCAAACAGGATTTTTTTAGGGTTAAGGAATAATTGGGTAAATATTTCGGATAGACAAGGGTGCTTAAACTCAAAAGGCCTTATAGATACAGTATGAATAAGAAACGAAATAGAATTTCTATAGCTCATTTGAATGGTTTAAAATGATCAGACTTAAAACAGTATTATTTCTTTATTGTATAATAATTGAACAAGTAACTATTTTTCGCGCACCCTTTCTATGTTGCCAAATCTAATCATGGTACATATTGTGCCAACAGGAAGTTTTCATAAAAAGAACTATTGAATTAGGCGTTTAAGCAGTATCGTAGGGGTAATTTGTCATGATGATTTTCAATGGTTTTCATGTGTTTAAATTTTATAAGCCCCTCTAAATCTTCCACCCCTCTTTGGTTCTCCCCGCAAGGGAGATTAATCGGATTTTCTTATTTGTTTGGGAGACTTGGCTGACGCATGCCTTTAATCATTCGCATTGGAGCGCCAAAGGCTCATGATTATTTCATGTGTTTAAATTTTATAAGCCCCTCTAAATCTCCCCAAAGGGGAGACTTGGCTGACGCACGCCTTTAATCATTCACTTTGGAGCGTCAAAGGCTCATGATTATTTCATGTGTTTATTTTCTAGTTGATAGACTCGTCAGGGTGTGACTTTAAGTCACGCCCTGACTTATAAATTTCATGAATTAAATCCCCTTAATTTTATCGCCGTAATAACTTTTTTAGTCGAAAGCGGGAAATCAGCCTTCATCATCCAATCGTAATATGAAGGTTCTATCCGAAACACCTCCTCCACGGTTTTACCTTTGTGTTTTCCAAAATTGAATACTTCGGTATTATTTTTATCAAATGCAATATGCCCCACCAAATCAGCCCAGTTCGAATTGAAGGTAAAATCATGTAAAACCTTTACATCGTTTTTTATAGGGATTATTTTCGCTCCGTTTTTGTCTTCATACTCTACATCATTATACTTCTCTAACTGAGACAACAAAATTTCATAAGTTGCCGAAGTATCAGCCTCTGCGCTATGGGCGTTCTCCAGGTCTTTGGCACAATAAAACCGATAAGCCGCTTTAAGAGTACGGGGCTCCATTTTATGAAATATATTCTGAACGTCGATAAACGATCTATTCTTAATATTAAAGTCAATATTGACGCGTAGAAACTCTTCAACTAATAAAGGAATATCAAATTTATTGGAATTATATCCCGCCAAATCAGCATTACCTATAAAATTCAGTATCTGATGGGCAACTTGTTCAAAAGTAGGTTCGTCAACCAGCATTTCGTTTGTGATTCCATGGATTGCCGTCACTTCTTTGGGAATTGGCATCATGGGATTAATTCGCCTGGTAAGCGTTTCTTTTTGATTGTCGATATTAACTTTTAATAACGAAATTTCTACAATTCTATCTCTCCCAACATTGATTCCCGTGGTTTCTAAATCGAAAAATACCAACGGTTTTGTAAGTTCCAATTTCATTTGTTTATTTTTCTAATTTTGTATTCCTCTAGACTTTATTTAATTAAGAATTGAAAGTTGAAAATGGAGAGTTGAAATTAGTCAGGAACTAGTCATTAGGAGTTAGTAATTATATTCAATCATTCAACTTTAGACCCTCAACTTTAGGCTATAAACCATAAATCCTTCCAATTATTCAACTTTAAACCATAAGCTTCTCTAGCCAATTTTCCAATACTCTGAATGAATGTCGAGCGCTTTTATATTTGGATCAAACCTGTTTAATCCAATAATGTTATCTTTAATATTCGTTTCGTATTTTCATTGACTTTAAAACGATTATCGATACGTTCTCCAACGGCCCAAACAATACGTTTACCGCTACATAACAAATAAAAGTTTTCTTTTTGCCATAAAGAAAGTTTCAGGTCTGTAAACAAATTGCTTAATTTCTTTTTTCCTTTCATGCCCAAAGGGAAAAAATAATCTCCGTTTCGCCAGTTTCTCAACCGCAAGGGAAATTCCAACTTGTCATAATCAAAATAAGCAATATGCTTATCTTTCTTAAAAATAAATCCGGAGTGGTTATTCATTACTTTTATCGACATGCGAAAAGGAAACTCCAACAGCGTATCTTCCTTGCGTATCCGATATGCTTTTAATTTATTGGGCTTAGGTTTTATCGGAACAATAATAAGTTGCTCCCTATCCTTAATCAACTGATATTTATGAGAAAAAAAACGTTTTCCCGAAATAGAATGAAAACTTTGAACAATATTTTCAACTACCGATGGATTAAAACCAAACTCGTATAAGATTTCAAATAAGTAAAACTTAACGGGACGAAATTTTTCGAGCGCCGGTATGGAAATAAAGAAAATTTTCCCTTGTTGCGATAAAACTTCTCGCCTTGCTTCCGAAATAAGTTCTTGCAAGACGGATTCGGTTTCGCGAAAACGTTCAATATTTTTAGACATATTGACGTCGAAAATAGGCGATATGCCACGCAAATAAGGAATCAGTTCATGCCGGATCTGATTTCTTTCGTATTTCGTTTCGGAATTGGTAATGTCTTCTCTGTACGAAAGCGCGTTTTCTTTGTAAAATTCGATTATTTCTAACCTGTTTGTAAAAAGGAGCGGATGAATAAAACGACTTTGTTTGGGCAACATGCCTCGCAAACCGCGAATACCGGTTCCCCTTAATAAATTGATAAAAAAAGTTTCGATATTATCGTCTCTATGATGCCCTGTTGCCGCATAGGAATAAGGGTGGTCTTCCAGCATCTTTTTAAACCATTCGTATCTCAAGTCTCTTGCAGCCATTTGTATAGAAATGCCTTGTTCTTCGGCATACCCTTTCGCATCAAAATGCTGACAATAGAAAGGAACGTTATAATGCTCGGCCAATTTCATCACGAAGAGTTCATCTTCATTCGAATCTTCTCCCCTCAAATGAAAATTGCAATGAGCAATGGCAAACTTATACTTCGACTGGTAAAATAATTCGCACAACACTACCGAGTCTATTCCCCCGCTTACAGTAAGCAAAATGGTATCTTTTTCCGGATCAAATAGTTCTTCTGTTGCAATATATTGCTTGAATTTTTCTATCATAATCTTATTCTATCAAACTACAAATGTACAAAAAACCCATCGATTTATTTTCCCAAATCCAATTTAATGGCTGAATATCCTAATAACAGAAATTTCTGTATTATATTTTCGAAGTTAGGTCAAAAATCAGGAAACAGAAGATAAAGATTACTATTACGGCACTTTATTTTGTCGCTTTTGATTAGTTAACAGATAGTTTTTTTCATTTCGCTGATTGAAGAATTGAAAATTGAGTGATTGAATCATTCAATAATTCTATTTTTTCGTTATCTTTTCCACCCAAAAGAAAATGATTGATGCAAACCAGCCAATTTAAATAAATTTTCCTATCTTTTTTATTTTTACTATAGCGGAGTTGCCGAACAGGGAGGAAATAAAATAACGGATACGAAATCTTAAGCCATATATTTTAAATCAGCATACTACTTGAGGTAATAATTCCGGTTAACGAGACAATAATTCCCGCTAACGATAAAGAACTTGAAATCAGCATTTCCACCCAAGAAATATTATTCTTTTGATTCCTCATAACAACTTGTATATTGATCTATTACAATAACAAAATCCTTAAATCCTGATTAAAAAAATAACGAAACAGTTAACCTATTTCGTTATTTTTTTGGATTTGATCTTTTCCGACAATTGAAGTCTGGTCCGCCTTCCTCCTAATTAATGTCGATCAAATAAGGCATACGGCTTTGCACTCCGTCCATTTCCGAAATAGATTGCAATTCTTTGTAATATTTATACAACCCGCCTACATTGCCGGTCAATAGTCGAGCCCGCGCATCCATATCCAACATTTCCATCAATTGCGTATAAGAATCTTTCCTTTTCGGATATTCTACAATGGAGTAAGAAGATATTTTTGCTTCTTTAGCGGCCAGTTCAAGCGCTTTATCCATTCCGCCCAACTCGTCTACCAAACCGATACGTTTGGCGTCAACGCCTGCCCAAATTCTTCCGCGCCCGATGCTATCGACAAATTCAACCGGTAATTTTCTTCCTGTAGCTACCCGTTGACAGAAATTCTTATAAAAGTTTTCCACATTTTGAACTAACATTCCCTTGGCTTCGGGAGAAAGCGTCCTGAACGTAGAAATTGCCGAGGAATTTTTATTGGTATTCACCGTATCGAAAGTAATGCCTAACTTGGACTTAAGCATAGGTCCAAAGTTCGGAAATACGCCGAAAACGCCGATAGAACCTGTAATCGTAATGGGCTGCGCAACAATTTTAGTGGCTCCACACGACATTTCGTAGCCGGCCGAAGCCGCCACGTCGCTAAAAGAAGCAATCAACGGTTTTTTAGAAGCCGTAAGGAAAACTTCATTCGTCATGCTTTCCGAAGCAACGGCGGAACCTCCGGGGGAATTTACGCGCAAAACAATGGCCTTAACCTCTTTATCATCAACCGCATCACGTAAAGATTTAATTACAGCGTTGGCATATATTTTAGCGTCGGAACCATTGCCCGAAACTACGTCGCCATAAGCATAAATAACGGCGATCTTGTCTTTCTGCGTTTTTTTAACAGCCAATGATTTGGCATATTTCGAAACGCTGATGAATTTAATATCTTTTACTTTTTCAGCTTTGACAAGCGTTTTTATTTCATCCAATACGGTATTTTCAAATAAAGTTTTGTCAATTAAACGGTGATTAAGAGCGTCTGTAGCAAGAAATCCCTGCAAGTTATCGACCAACGCATTCAGATCTTTTACTTCCATTTTTCTTGTTTCGGCAATATTGGCAGACACGTGATTCCATATTCCCATAACGTATTCTCTTACTTGTTGCCGGCTAGCTTCGCTCATTTTATCGAGAATAAACATTTCTCCGGCGCTTTTGTAGCTATTGCTTTTCGGACGGATCAATTCTACCTGGACATCTAATTTTTGTAACAAATCTTTAAGGAACATGGTTTCCGCCGATAAACCCGTTAATTCGACAAAGCCTGCCGGATGCAAATAGATCTTATCCGCTACGGTTGAAAGATAGTATGCTTTTTGCGCATAATTATCGCAATAAGAAAGAATGAATTTTCCGCTTTTCTTAAAGTCAATCAACGCATTCCTGATTTCTTCCAACGTAGCCCAACCGCCTCCTACAGCCGGACTTTTTAAATAAATTCCTTTTATTTTAGGATCGTCTTTCGCCTCCTTAATTGAAGCCAAAATCTGATTCAATCCTAAACTTTGAGCGCCTGAAAGAACCGTTTCCAATTCCGTGGCTTCCCTTTCTAAAATGGGCTTAGCCAGATTTAATTCCAATACTGAATTTTCAGCAACCGTAACAGGTTTTTCCTGAAAAGCGCCGCTTACTATAGCTCCTATAATCCCCATTCCTATAAGGAAAAATAAAAGCATTACAAAAAATGTCCCTAAACAGGACGCGAACATGAATTTAAAAAACTGTTTCATCTGTAAACATAAATTAATTTCTCTTGAGCCCCCTCCCCTATCTTTCATTTTCATAAAAAGATGGACGGATATTATTGTATTTATTTGTTCCGGAGACTTTCGAAATAGTGAATATTCATTGTTAATTACTAATCTTATCCTATCGATAAATATAAGAAAAACTCAATTAATACCATCTTTAACTGCAAGGTTCGCTAAAAGATGTAAAATTGCCAAGACTCTTTACTCCTTTGTAAAAACATTGCTTCCTTCAATTATTTTTAGTAAAAATTGATTTTCTCCACATACTTAACACAAATGACTTATATTTGTTTTTAAGAGCCAGATTTCCCCATTATATGCGAAACGCCACTAAAAAACTCCATTTCAGTAAGAATACTTTTTTCTTCGCTTTTTAAAACCGCTTCAAAGATACTCATATTTATTGGTTTATATTTATCCTGAAATGAATATTTTTCATAAATCCTATTCGTATCATTTTGGCCGGATTAATTTGGCTGGAATTTAGAATTCAGCCCTGTACTTTGCTTATTATAACGTGAACTCGAAAATAGGAATAAGAGGGTTTTTATAATATCCATTCAAGCATAATTATTGATTATCAATAATTATAATCTAAATCATGTTGCTTATCTGCTTCTCAGACGCAATAAAAAAACAATCAGTCGTCGAGATCAGAAGATTCTCAATGGCTGAACCTGTCCGGTTATTCCGGTTAATAGTCTATGCATTCTATTTTCTCTTTCTCCAAAAAATCATCATCAGATGAAATACTCATCATATAAAAAATCCTGCCCCTTTTCACAAAAGACTCGTCTATAACCGCTTTCTTCCCTTTTGGAATTAAAAGTTGCACATTTATTTTTTCCCCTCTCCAATGATTATTTTTCAACAAAAACGTAGCAGGAATATAAACAATGGAGTCCTGTATTTCAACAGAATGCAACACCTCCTTTATCTGGTTTTCTTCAAAACCGTCTTTATTAATGCGAAGAACTACATTAGAATCGTTTGTATATGCGATCTCATTATTGAACCGGGTAATGCCGTATACGTACGTATTATTATTCTCCGATGCAATCAGAAGGCGTTTGCCGAATAATGAAATTTTTTTGTTAGCGGCAAGTTGTTTATCTAAGGCCGGTTTTATTACAATGGTTTGCGCCTGAGTAGGAATTTTAATGTCGGTCGTTTCCGAGGCGTTGTAATTGGTTTCTATGTCTGCCACGAAAGTAACGATGCCAATACCGACAAAAACCGATAATACAATCCACATAATGAAGATGCCCAACATTATGGAAAACATCGTTTTTTTCATTTTTGTCGCAAAGAACGAAATTCCCAACAATAAAAGAAAAGCCAAAGGCAGCAAAATACATATCAAACAAAGAATAGAAGCAACATTGCTTAACCCGAAGATAGAAAAGATTTCGTGTACATAAAAAATACTGAAGCCTTCCTCAACCCTAAAAATTGAAGATACAGGGAAGAACCAGGCGGAGATAATGGTCGCTATAGCACAAATAGAAAAAAATATAAGGCAAACTCCAAATATTTTCGCAATAAATTTCAAAATATTTTTGGCCGTTGAAGAAATTTCGTTTGTTGTTATTCTTACATTATTTGAATTTTTGTCTACAAATTTTTTTACTTTTCTTCCGGCTTCATTTACGCTGTTTTTTACTTTCTGTTCCAGATCCTCTATATTCAAAGGCTCGCCTTTCATTTCGTAGCGTTGCACGGTGGTTTCGGCTTGCGGAATAACAAACCACAATATCAAATATACCAAAACCCAGAATCCAAATGAAAAGATTGATAAACAAATGAAGATTAAACGAAATACCCACGCGTCTATTCCGACATAGTACGACAATCCGCTGCAAACGCCTGCAATTCGCGCATTCTCCGGATCGCGATACAGACGTTTGCGTTTTTTCTCTGGTTCGAAAGCCTGATACTTTTCCTGCCGGTTCTCCGCTTCAAAATTTTCGGGATAACCTAATACTGCAATCACCTCTTCTACATTCGAAAGCGTAATCGCCTGTTCCTGAAACGATCTTTTCTCCAACAATAATTCGGCAAAACGAATTTGAATGTCTTCGATTATTTCTTTTCCGTCTTCTTTTTTCGCATAATAATATTCCAAGTTGTCGATATACTTTTTCAAAGCCGCATAACCGTCTTTTTCAATATAAAAAACGATGCCGTTCAAACTTACTTGTTTTACTTCTTCCATATTATTAAGATTTTAGATTATGTGATTTTTATTATTCCGTTTGCGCTTTTAAGTTTGCAACGCCTGCTACCAATTCATTCCAGGCAGATTCCAATTCTTTTAATAACAAATGACCATTCTCCGTAATATTATAATACTTTCTGGGCGGACCTTGCTTAGACTCCTCCCAACGATAGGAAAGATATTCCTGATTCTTTAACCGGGTAAGCAGCGGATATAATGTTCCTTCCACCACAATGATCTTGGCTTCTTTAAGCCTGACAATAATATCTGAAGAATATGCGTCGCCGCTCTCCAAAATACTTAAAATGCAATACTCCAGAATGCCTTTTCGCATTTGCGAAGAAATATTTTCCGTATTGATCTTTTCGCTTCCCATAAAATTTATATCGCTACATTATGACGCAAAGATATAAATTTATTTCAGTACTATGTTATACAAAGTATCATATTTAACAAGATTCTCTAACCTTAAAATGCAAATAAAACATAAATACCTGTATATAAAGTATATTGAAAACACAAAATATCTCTCCATCATTCCAAATTACAATTTTTTAACAACAAAAAATGATTTATAATGAAACTAACATAGAGATAAAGTAGAAGTAATTTTTAAAAACATCAAATAAACCGGATCAACATCAAAAAAGATAGCTTAGTACTTTAATTTAAAGTATTGATAGATACGCTTAAGCGCCCTATTCTAACGTTAAGGAATCCAATGTACTTTCACCTCAACCAACATGCTTATTCCAGTAAAGCCGCCGATAAATACTCCTCTCTGAACAAACTCACAAAACCTTTGTTTATTTGCAAAAAGATATTTAGCAATAGGATAAGATTAATTTATATCTTTGCACAACTTCATAAAATCAGCTTATGAATAAAAAATTCGAATTTGACGCTGAAATCAAGAAAGTACCGGATATTGACGGCGCTTATGTTGAAATTCCTTTCGATGTAAAAGCGACCTTCGGAAAAGGCCGCGTCCCTGTCAATGCTACGTTTGACGGATTTTCTTATCAGGGAAGTTTAGTACGTATGGGAACGCCCTGTCATATTTTAGGCATACGTAAAGAAATACGCCGGCAAATTGGGAAACAACCCGGCGACATTGTTCATGTAACAATTGAAGAAAGAATATGAATATGAATATGAAAAAGAATAATATCGTCCCTTGTTTATGGTTTGACCATCAAGCCGAAGAAGCTGTAAAGTTTTATACTTCTGTTTTTCATAACGGAGAAATAGAAAATACGGCGCATTATCCTGAAGGCGGCATGATGCCTTCCGGTAGTGTAATGACAATCAAATTCCGGCTTTCCGGACAGGATTTTGTAGCATTGAATGGCGGCCCCTATTTCAAATTTACTCCTGCAATTTCTTTTTTTGTAGGTTGTGAAAATATAAAAGAATTTGACAGGCTTTGGGAAAAGCTTTCTGAAAAAGGCAGCATATTAATGGAACCGGATGCTTTACCGCCTTTCTTTGAAAAATTCGGTTGGTTGCAGGATCAATATGGACTTTCGTGGCAATTGGGCGTGTGCGGCATACCGCAATATATTACCCCATTCTTCTTATTTGTTGGCAAACAGTGCGGACGCGCTGAAGAAGCCATTGATTTCTACCGTTCAATATTCGAAACATCGAGTCTTGACTCAATTGTCCGTTATGGAAAAGTCGAAAAAGAAATCGAAGGCAGCGTACAGCATGCATCGTTTTCTCTGAACGGGCAACCATTTATGGCGTCGGATAGCGCTTGGGAACATCCGTTTACTTTTACCGAAGCCGTTTCGTTCTATGTTTATTGCCAAACGCAGGATGAAATTGATCGGTATTGGGACGCGCTTTCGGCAGGCGGCGAAAAAAACCGATGCGGTTGGCTAAAAGACAAATTCGGCATTTCGTGGCAAATTGTGCCCGGAAACCTTGAAAAAATGATGACCGACAAAAATCCTGAAAAAGCAAAACGGGTGTCGGAAGCATTAATGAAAATGACAAAATTAGAGATAAGCGTTTTGCAAAAAGCGTTTGAAAACAATTAACCGGCTATTAAGACGCCTTGGATTGCAAGAAAATAGATCCTTCGCGTTTTGTGGCAAAATATTAATCACTTTAAAAAATAAATTTTATGGCAACAGTAAATGTTTATTTGTCGTTTAACGGCAATTGCGAAGCCGCATTCAATTTTTATAAATCGGTATTTGGCGGCGAATTTAATTATATGGGACGTTTCAAAGATATGCCTTCGCCCGACCGTCCTATTCCCGATTCGGAAAAAGACAAGATTATGCATGTGGGACTGCCTATCAGCAAAGAGACTGCACTTTATGGCAGCGATGTATCAGAAGCCATGATGGGGCAAAAGTTTGTAGCGGGCAACAATTTCTCAATTTGTATAACCCCTGAAAATGAAGAAGAAGCTCACAAAATCTTCAAGGCGCTTTCGGCAGACGGAACTGTTACCATGCCGCTGGAAAAAACGTTTTGGGGATCTTTATTCGGCATGTTGATCGATAAATTCGGCATTTGCTGGATGGTAGATTATGCATTAAAATAATAAAATCCCATGTATTTTAGAAGCTGTCTAGATTTTTTAAGAAAAGATTTTGAGAGATAAAAACAGAAAGTTTGAAGACGGAATTTTTCAAGAATAGTTAGCGCTATTTAGTAAAAATTCTGGCAAAAAAGAGCGTTTTTAGGATTAAAATACTTCATAGAAAAATTTTTAGACAGCTTTTTAGGTTTGAACTTATTTCAAAATCCAATTCAAATGCATAAACCCCGAAAAGGCGCAAAGATAAAAAGTCAAGATGTTTATTTTCATATCTTTGCGCCTTTTTCGATTAATATGCTTTACTTTTAATACTCCCATTTACATATAAAATAATCAAAACGTCCCTTTAAGTGCTTGAATAGTTCATTTTACGACAAAGGCTCGCTAAGTATTTTTCACGAAGGCGCTCAAAGTTATTTCGTTGTGTGTTTCTCGAACATCCTTTGCGCTATTTTGCGGTTTTCTAAATTAGTGAGATTCGCCACCCAGGACTCAAATGATTTTTTCAATAAATAAAATAACATGACAAAACAATTAGAAGTTAAGGCTGCGCTTCAAATAAGAAAGCCTGTGCAGGAAGTTTTTGAAGCCATTGTCAACCCCGAAGAAATGAAAAATTATTTCATTTCCAAAAGCACGGGACGCATGGAAGAAGGGAAAACCCTTGTTTGGAACTTTCCTGAGTTTGACGGCGATGCGCCGGTTCGCGTCGGAAAAATCGAAAAAGATAAATATATTTCTTTTTATTGGGACTCTGCACAAGGTATGGAACTATCTGTTGAAATAACATTAACGCCTCAAAATAACGATTCGACAGTGGTTCGCATTATCGAGAAAGGCATGGAAAACAACGAAGCGGGAATTGCCTGGCTGGTAGGCAATACCGAAGGTTGGGCGAATTTTCTTGCTTGCCTGAAAGCTTGGTTGGAATATGGTATTCACTTACGCGAAGGCGCTTTCGATTTTATGGTTGTACAACATTAAAACAAAATAAATTATGATTATTCCATTCCTTAATTTTGCAGGACAAGCCGGCGAAGCCATTGCCCTGTACGAAACCATTTTTGAAATAAAAAACAAAAAGGTAGCTTATTTTAGAGATATGCCTGCCGAAATGAAGTCCCATTTCCCGAAAGAAACGGAAAATTATGTCATGCACGCCGAAATGACTATCAATAATTCTGAAGTATGGATTGGCGACACCATACAAGGCATTACGGTCGGCGATATGGTTTCGCTTTCCGTTCCGTTTTCTTCGCAGGAAGAATTGCGCAAAGCGTTCGACAAATTAAAAACAGGCGGGAAAATCCACATGGAATTAGCCCCGACATTTTACAGCCCTTTGTTCGGAACAATACAAGATAAATTCGGCGTTATTTGGCATTTGATTTGCCGGTAAAAGAATTTTTCTCTGCGGAAGGCGAAAAATATCAGGCCTGGTAATTTTTTAAAAAGTTGCCAGAGCTGTGTTGTAAATAGTTTTTTTATTTATCGTATTCAATTTGTCTATGTTTCAAATTAATGGGGCGTTTGGAAACATGCCAATTACGTTGCGATAGCGATTGCCATACAACCGGATTTGGCAATCATCAACCCTTGTTACCGGCAGTTATTTTTTATTGAGCTTTCCTTTATTCTATCAATGAAATGTATGCAATTTTTAGCTTGGCATATGAATTCCAAGGCAATCAAATGGCCGTTGATATCTGTTAATAAAAACAACGTCGTCATGCAAATATTCCCTGCTTGAGGTTTCCATTCTATGATAAGAAAATTCTTTCCATTTATTTCTTTTATTCCGTTGAAACTAATTAAAAATGAAACATTAACATTCAAATCGTTGGATTGTAATATATTGAATTATCTGTCTAAAAAATATTCCTATTTCTTGAAGAAGTCTATTGAAAAAAATTTGAAAATTGTGGATAAGAATAATCTGAAAAAATAAATTGTTATCCAACGCTTCCCTCCAAACTGATACTGAGTAGTTTTTGAGCTTCCATGGCAAATTCCATAGGAAGTTTATTCAAAACGTCTTTAGCATAGCCATTTACAATCAACCCAATAGCGCTTTCGGTAGAAATGCCTCGCTGTTGGCAGTAAAAAAGCTGGTCTTCCGATATCTTAGAGGTGGTCGCTTCGTGTTCTACAATGGCTGTTTGATTTTCAGTTTTGATATAAGGCCAAGTATGAGCGCCGCAAGAATCCCCCAGCAAAAGAGAATCGCATTGAGAATAGTTTCTTGCATTCTCCGCGTTTGGCGATATTTTTACTAAGCCTCTATAGCTATTTTGGCTAAAGCCTCCTGATATGCCTTTGGAAATAATTGTGCTTTTGGTGTTTTTACCCAAATGAATCATTTTGGTTCCGGTGTCGGCTTGCTGTTGATTGTTGGTAACAGCCACCGAATAAAACTCTCCCACCGAATTGTCTCCCAGCAGAATACAGCTTGGATATTTCCATGTGATAGCCGACCCTGTTTCAACTTGCGTCCAAGAAATTTTCGAATTGCTTCCTTTGCAAATACCTCGTTTGGTAACAAAATTATAAATACCGCCTTCTCCCTTCTTATTTCCCGGATACCAGTTTTGTACGGTGGAATATTTGACTTCGGCATCTTTTAAGGCAATGATTTCTACAATGGCGGCGTGTAGTTGATTTTCATCTCTTTGAGGAGCTGTGCAACCTTCCATATAACTGACATACGAACTTTCGTCTGCAATGATCAACGTACGTTCAAATTGTCCGGTATTTTCGGCGTTTATTCTGAAATAAGTCGATAATTCAATAGGACAATGTACGCCTTTGGGAATATAACAAAAAGAACCATCGCTAAATACGGCCGAATTAAGCGCGGCAAAATAATTGTCGGAGATGGGAACCACGCTGCCTAAATACTGTTTTATCAGTTCGGGGTGTTTATGAACGGCTTCGCTGAACGAACAAAAAATGATGCCCTCTTTTGCTAATTTATCGGAAAAAGTCGTTTTAACCGACACGCTATCAATAACGGCGTCTACAGCCACATTGGATAACGATTTTTGTTCCTCTAAGGAGATTCCTAATTTATTGAAAGTATCAATTAATTCAGGATCAATTTCATTTGTTGCTGAAGCTTCTTTTTTCTTTTTAGGAGCGGCATAATAAATAATATTCTGGTAATCAATAGACGGATATTCGAGATGCGCCCATTTAGGTTCTTCCATCGTCAACCATTTTTTATACGCTTTTAACCGGAATTCCAATAGCCACCCCGGTTCTTGTTTTTTAGCGGAAATGAAGCGGATGACGTCTTCACTCAAACCCTTAACGGCGGTTTCCATTTCAATATTAGTTGTAAATCCCCACTTATAATCGCTGTTTGCCGCGTCTTGTATAATTTTTTTGTTGTCTGCCATATTATATTCATCTTTGACTTTACAAATTTACGTTTTATTGTCGAATTCGTTTATTTTGTTCAAAAGTCTATCGGTCGAGTTTCTTTTTCAAATCTTTCGCGAATAAATTATTGAGACGGTTTATGAATAGAATCGCATATAGTTTTTTTAAGTAAAATGCAGTTTAGTAACTGAGAATTTATGAAAAGATCCTTACTCAACCTGATATTCCACAAAAATAGTTTGGGTAAAACTTTCAGAACGTAATTTAATGGTAATAGGCGCTAAATAAATGCCGGGTTCTACTTTAGACACATTAATATCCAAGGTTATGAAACCGTTTTGCATAGGCGGAATTATTTTCTTGAAATGCGCTTTCATACAGCCGCAACCAACTTCCAGAATCTCTATTTCCTGAGGTTTGACGCTATTATTTAATACAAGAATCTCTGCTTGTACATTCCTGTTTTTAGGAATAGAACCCAATGAAAATATTTCTTTTCCAAAAACCAATTGACTGGTATTTTTGCTATATGTTGAATTTGCCGAAGTATCTTGATATTGGTAGGCCAGGATTTCCAACCGGCGTTCTTTGGCGGCTTCAATGCCATAAACGCTGTTGCGTTTATCGTTGGGATTACGGCTGATACTTGAGTCGGCGGTAGAACTTCCCAACGCTAATTCAACTATTTCCAATGAACCGCTGTTGGGATCTTCGCTATTGATATAATGGGCAATGTTTCCGCTTTGACTTTTTAATAGTTGGTTGATAAAAGACGAAATTCTTCTTTTAGATAGGTTTTTATTGTATTCACCTGTATACAAAGGGCTTGAATAACCTTTAATAATTAAGCGAATGTGTTTCCCCTGCTTCAAATCATTTAGCAATAAAATAGTGAATTTTTCTAAATGTTGATAATTGTATTTCAATTCTTTTTCAAAGAAATTTTTCATTTCATCCTCTGCTTCTGTAAGAGACGATCCTTTTAGCCCCTTCGTATAATTTCGGATATAAAGGTCTTCCAATTCACAGTATGCAGTAAATAATTCGTGATATGTTTTTTCAGTTGTCAACTTTTGAGTTTTAGGATCAGGTTCGTCGTTATGGAAGTATAATTTGATGGGGAGCAAACTATCGATGCTTACTTTATATCCGGTAAAAGAAAGTTCTTTCTTTTTTTGAGGAGAGACGTCATTCCCGGTTTTTGACAAAGTATCTTTCGCTACAAGATTCCATTCATAAATATCGTTGCAGCAAGTATTGTTATCTATAAAAAAAGAACCGATACGGTTCGATGTCAAGTAACCTGAAATAGAATCTTCGTTAACGCTATAATACAAATCGTTGGCGTAGGAATTAACGGGTATTCCCAAGTTCTGAGGAATAGACCATTGGTTCATGCTTCCTTTTGAAAAGAAAATGTCGTAACCGCCGAATCCGTGATGATAATCGGAACTGAAATAAAGGGTCTGGGATTGTTGATCATAAAAAGGAGTCGCTTCGTTCCCTTTGGTGTTGATTGGATAACCGAGATTAATTGCTTTCCTGCATTTCCCTTCTTCCATAACCGAATGCCAAATATCAAGCCCGCCATTTCCATTAGGACGGTCAGAGACAAAATATAAAATGGTTTTTCCGTCTTTTATTTCAACGGCCGGTTGGGTGGCAGTATAACCAGGCATATTGATTTCTTCACATAATTTTTTGGGGTTTGTCCATTTGCCGTTCTCTTTCAAATCGGAATAATAAATATTACATTGCGTATTGGCATAATTATCTTCTTCGCAATAAGTAAAGTACATCCGTTTATTCAATCTGTCGAAACAAGTATTGGCCGTATGTTTTTTGCGGCTGTTTAACTCCCATTCATTCACAGAAGCAATACTATATCGATTCCCTCGTTTTTTCGATTCATAAATATTAGATACCAGCAAGTCGGGAATAATTTCCTCATCATAACCCGACTCGATATCTCCTCTTAAAGAAGTAAACAATAACAGGCTATCGCCCATTAGAATAGCCGCTGATTCGCTGTTTTTCGTATTTATTTTGTTATTCAGGTGTTTAACTTTGATCGAATCTTTTGCTTTATTGTTCTGTAAAGCCCATTGACAAGAGGCGATTCTTGAATTTGCTTTATCGGCAAATTTTTGCGAGGCAGAAAGGGGAGCATCCAAATATTTATCAAAGAGAATAATAGCGGTATCGAATTTTCCAATATTTCTATACATTTCGCCCAGATGATAAAAAAGATCGGGAAATTGTCTTTCGGCATTGAGGGCAATAATATTTCCATACCACCGGATGGCTTCGGAATAATTATTGTACAAGCGGGAAGCTTCGGCGCATTTATACAGGATTTTAACATTATTTCTATCCGATTTTAACGCCACTTCATAGTTTTGCAAGGCCGTTTTGTATAAACCCACCTGCATAGCCTGGTCGCCCTGTTCGATCCATTCGTTTTGATCTTGGGAAATACCCTGAACGGAATACAGAAGAAGGAACAGAATTAATATTCCCCTGCAATCGAATATGTGTTTTAAAATACTGGGCATGGTATTTCTTTCCTTCGGATACTTCTTGTTTTTTGATATGTGTATAGAACCGATAATTCTATTGCGCCAACGGTATGGCTCGATTTCCATAAACCCGATACATTGGCGTCGTAACTTAAACTAAATAACCATGTTTTATATTCGCTTTTTAATGCTAAGACAAATGCATCCATTTGACGGAAATAAAGACCTCCTGAAAACGTAAAAAATTGTTCGTAAGTTTCATTTATGAACCATTTAAGATCAAATCCATATAAAATCTCTTGGAAATTATGCTGACGTTGATATATAACAGATGGAATCAAGGCATAATCATCCCAGTTACGAATATCTACTTTTAAATAACCTAAATAGCGCATCCAGAGTTTTGCATCTCCGACATTCATATAAGTAAGTTCCGGTTGCGTAAGATGAAAGGCGGCCAATCCCGCCCTGTACGTATATTTATCAGACGCTTGGAAGTACCAGGCCAATCCTGCCGAAAAATCGGGATACCTCTCGGAAGTGGTTTCGAAACTTTCTTGGGGGGAAGAACCTTGACTGAAAATCAGTTTATCTGTTTGAAAACCCATTTGACCATAACCAATCCTCGCACCCAGCGAAATAAAGTGATTATTAAAACGGCTCAACGACTTGAAGTAGGTAACCGTTGCATCCGCCTGATAGGTTCCATAACGGGAAGTTCCGGCAACATCGCCGAAAAAATTAACGCCAATTCCCACGCCGTCTTTGTAATAACGTCTTTTGAATGCGACATATTCAGCAGAAAGTCCGTAAGTTTGAAAAGGATTGGAAACTGTGGCCCACTGATTCCGGTAAATAGCTCCTACCCGAAAGTCCCCGGTAAAAAAACCGGTATTGGCAGGATTGAAGAATGAGGGATTGGCATCCGGTTGCGAAAAATGAATATCTTGTCCCCTTAGTGAAAGAGAAAGTAGCAAAACCATATAAAGACAGGAAAACAGTACTCTTCTCACCATGCACTTGTATGAAATTCACAACAAATATACTGTTTTTAATTCAGAAACAAGATAAAATAGGAAATAAATTATGGAAAACACACAAGATTCAAATAAGCAATGAACTACATGATATGGTTTTTTTTATATCGACAATGGCATGTATAATCCAGCATACTTTGCAAAACGCCGCCGTTGCTTTAATTTGAGTTTGAGTTGCATTAAATCCCAACAAATATAATAGAGATATAAATGTCAAAGCAATCTTTTCATAGATTCTATTTGCAAATAATGAAATTCTATAAAATGCCGTATCTGGCGAATTCGTTATCTTTGTTGTTTTCTTGAGCAAAATACTCGATAAACATTAGCTTTTACAATTGGCTATAAATTAAACGGAATGTCGGATATTGATCGAAGATTTAATAATAAAAACGGCGCTAATGAAAGGCTTTTTATATGATATCAAAAAAAACGAATGTTGGATAGGCTTCATTTCTATTATAGCCAGTATTTGCGCGTGCGTATTTTATTTTTCGCAGTTTGACGAGGAAGCCTTCCATCTTTTTTTTTCCAGCGATAGCCTTTACTTACCGTCAATTTATAAAGATCTGTTTTTAGACGAGGGATCGTTTTGCGGTTGGCATTTTAATTATGCTCCCAATTTTTTTCCCGACATGCTTTTTTATTTTTTATTGATGTTTTTTACGGGGGGGAATTTTATTGTATCCTCTTTTCTATTTGCCGTTATTCAGTTCTATTTTATTTTGTTCGTCGTTTTCAAGCTTTTCAAAACTTTTGAACCGGGACTTACTTTCAATGGATTTTCGTTGCCTATTCTCTTGTTTTCTTTAATGCCATTGACTTATATTATTGATAATGATTTTTATATTTCATTCATGGCGTTTACCAATTCGTATCACACCGGCGCATTTTTAATGTCTTTGGTTTCAATATTACTTGTATTAAACTATTTAAAAAATCCAAAATGGCTTTTTCTGATATTGTTCTTTATTGTTTCCGTAATTGCCATACCCTGCGATAAATTGTATTTGATCCTTTTCACGGCTCCAGCTATGTGCTGTTTTATTATTCTGTTGATTTTAAAATATAAAAAGAAATATATTTTACTCCTGTTACTTTCTTCCGTTTTGGCGGTAATAACCGGCTTGGTTATTTTTGATAAATTTACCGACGACACTTGTTTTTTCTTATCAAGAGCCTACCGTTATATGAGTTTCGAAAACATTCACAGCTCATGGAAAGTATTTGCATATCAAACAATAACATATATTTCTGAGTTTTCTATTAAACAACTTTTTCTTATCATTTCTTTGCTTCCTTTTCCGGTCTTGTTATTTCAAACCTTATACAAAACAATTCAAATTTTCAAGAAGAATGCTTCCGTTGATTTGAAATATGTATATTTTTTGTTTTCTACTTTTGCCATCCCAATCATTATTTTGGGGCCTATTATTAATGGTAGTTATGGAGGATGGGATTGCATACGTTATAGTATTTTCGGATTTTTCTTATCGTTATTTAATCTTATTTTGCTGTTTTACGATAAAAAAAGATTTGCGATTGCATCCAATATTATCAGCGGGTGTTTGGTTGTTGGGTTATGTCTGACTTGCATTATCGGTTCTAAGAGACAAAGTCCTGCTCGGGGTCTTAAGAATTTCTTCGCTTACTATCCCAAAGAAGCAAGAGAATTAGATAGTTTATCCAGGGTATTAAATATTCAATATGGAATTACAAATGATTATTGGAGGGCAAAACGTTTGACAATGTTTTCCAAATGCGACGTTCGATTGTACTCCGCTCATGACGAAGGGACTCCATATTCGCACGTAACAAATGAATACTGGTTTTTGGGTAAAAAAGAGGGGCGTTTTTCTCATCCTGATTTTCGTTTCCTTTATTGGATTGAATCCACTCCTTTACCAGGCATAATTGCAGGAGATTCTATAAAAGTTATTCAACAGTTTCCTTTACGAGAAGAAATGTATACAGTATTTGTTGTGGAACCGTTTTCATATAAAAAAGCGGAATACAAACTCCATTAAAAAATGCGAGCATGCAACGCAAATTGCATGCTCGTACTTTCTGGAAACAATTTTTTTGAATACGACGTAAAAGAGACTTTATTGTTTGATGAATCTAACCCATTGCAAAACGTCTTTTCCGCTTATTTTTACAAAGTAAATGCCTTTCGACAGATGCGATAAATCATATTGTTTTTGCACATTGTTAAAAGTCGACTGGTAAACCATATTTCCGCGTATGTCGAAAACAAGTATTTCCGCGTTTGAAACCGGTTTGGAGGAACGTATGTTAAAAATACCCGATGTAGGGTTCGGATAAAGCTGTATAAACTTTTCTTCTTTTTTGACGCTGGAGATGCCTATAGTGTATTTAAAATCCATCTCGTCGATAAAAAAGTTATTTCCGCTATACCGCACGGTTTCAAGTTTAAATTTTACGGATTCTTTCCCGGAATATTCCGATATATCGAGCTTGATACAATTGTTCTGACACCAGTCTGCTTCGGTCGTAGGAATATATGAAGAGTAAACGTCGGCATGGGTAACAAAATTTCCGGTTCCGTCTTCCCCATAGGAGGCTAAAAGCGTCCAGTTTTCCCCGCAATCGGTAGAAATGTAAACATTAAAGGAGTCCGTTGGAGTATAAATATTTCTCAGACAATAAGAGTGTTTAAATGACAGTTCATAATTATCCCCGGCTGTCAATTTATAAGGCGGAGTTATCGCCCAACTCTTTTTCCTTGTCTCGCTGCTTGATTTAATAAGTAAAACGCCTAATGACTTTGTTTGCCCTTGTCCATCGCCTGTCAGAAAAAGGTCCCATGGAGAGGCTTGGTCTTCGCGAGAAAATTTCCATCCTTTCCTTTCTAAATCGGAAAGAGAAGACATATTCTCGAAGTTTTCAATCGAGTCGTTCCCTGAAGTAACCGTCCCCCCTATAGAAACAATATTTTCTTGCGTAAGCGTCCTGGATCCATTTGAATTAAAAACAGATAGGGATGCGCTGTAATAAGTATTTTCGTGAAAAACGACCTTTGGATTTTGCGAATCGGCAGAAGTTCCGTCAACAAAAGAATAAGTATTCGGCGTCAGAACCCAATTCCACGAAATAGGACAAAGATCGGCCGAACCGAACAATTGTATTGTATCAATCGTACATGCTACAACATCAGAAATATTTATGGCAATGCTCGGCAGTTGGGTATCGGTTACGGTAATAAAATCTTGTTTTATTATCGAACTATCTCCATATTGATTACTTACAATCAACTTTACTTTGAAAGAACCTGCCGAATTGTATACGATTCCTGTTGGATTTTGCTCATATGACACGCTGGGAGTTGCGCCTTCAAATTCCCAATACCAACTGTCTTCGTAACCAATAGACTTATCAAAAAAATCGACGCCGCATCCGGGAGCAATTAACGTTCTGGAGGCGGTAAAGTCAGGTAACGCAGGAACAGGAAGAATGGCTTCAAAAGTTACAGAATCACCCATTAGTTTAATATTTCTGATATAAATCCCGCCAGGCGAATTATCCGATAAAAAACAAGGTGGATTAGATTGGTCGTTAAATACTGTAGAACCTGCCGAAACAGGAAAAGCGGCGGATTCCAGTTTGCCCTCAGAAGAAGTATTATAAGCATTTGGTCTGAAAATATATACTTCGTCATCGGGACCGTTTCCATTTCCATTAATAGACGGATTTATACGATAAATCAACAATCCTGCACCCGGTATTTTCGACTCAAAATAGTTCAACTTATTCCTGTATTCTAAAGTAAAATATTCCGTAGAACTGTTAGGAGACGCAATTTTATAAATACATTGACGATCGTGCCAAACCGTTTTAAGAGAATAGGTTCCATTGAATGTAATTTCCGGAATTTCATTAAGCCAGCCTACATATTTCCACTTAAGATATGCGCACATCGATTGCGGAATAACGCCATTGGTCGCCATTAAATCCCAAGCTCCGACAGGGGTAATATTTTTATTATCATAACGATATAAATCGGGAGCGCCAAAAGTATGAAACATTTCGTGACTCAAAACGCCGGACTTGTTTTCGTCCAAATGAGCGCTAAGCAAAAGATTATAATCATGCGCCTGAAATCCATTTATATAAATATCGTTCGAATAGAAATCCCACCGATGGGGCCATAATAGATCCGACCAACCTCCGGCAAATCCCTTTATAATAAAACAAATATTATCAACTTTTCCATCATTATTATAATCCAGATTAAGGTCGGGAGGAATTTGAGATTTAACGGCTTCTATTGCACGTTCCAGAAGACTTTGTTCTCTTATTCTTTTTTCACCGTTATTTTTATATCCGTCCGGATTGGTAACCTGGTTATAAGGAAGATAATAATTACGGGAAGTTGAATCCTGATACGAGAGTATGGTTTGCGTATCCGAAACAGGGTAGAAATGACTGATTATATCTATTTTGTTATACGATGCCTCTTGATAAAACCGTTTCATGGAAGCGTCCGAAAGGGAATCGCTGTTAAACATTTTCCAATAATACAAGGTATCTGTAACAAATTCCGTTTGATCCGAAAACCGGATATAAATAACCAGATTGTTCAATATCGACGTACTTTTTGTAAAAAGCATTTTCTTTGGAGTACTTTCCGGCATCATGTTTAAAACAGATCGCCTTTTTTCCTCCATTTTTTTTGCCGAAATATTTAAACCAGCTCTTAAGCCTACCGTTTCAGGATTGATATCCCCGACAATAAAGTTTGTGCCAACCAGGCTATCGCCTTGCAAACCGGCATAAACATAATATCCTGTTAAAGGATGTTGAATGATCGTAAAGTCGTTGGCGTCGTGCAACCAGTTATAATATTCGTCTCCGGTAGCAAAACAATGGATTTCTCTACCATTAGGTTGGTTTAATGTTACCGGATGGTTTCTTAAATAAGCGGCAAAGACGGAAAAACAAGTTCCTGTTAAGAGGAACAGAAGCAAAAGTATCGATTTTTTCATTGCGGAAAAATTATAGTTGTCTAAAATCTAATAATTAACATTTTAAATGGTTTCTCAGGCAGATAAAACAATATTATAAACAATTGAATAATCTAATGGTTTGCTATTGCATGAATACATATTGGATAATATTGGCTCCCATTTTCAGGGCTCTTTGATGGATTTCTTCCGAATCGTTATGAACGTCGGTATCTTCCCAACCGTCTCCCAAATCGCATTCATAAGTATAAAAACAAATTAACCGCCCCTCATAAAAAAGGCCAAAACCTTGAGGTCGTTTATTATCATGTTCGTGAATTTTGGGCAAACCATTAGGAAAATCAAATTTCTGATGAAAGATTGGATGCGAAGGAGGAAGTTCTATAAAATCCAATTCGGGGAAAACTCTTTTCATCTGGGGACGAATAAACTTATCCAGTCCATAATTATCGTCTATATGCAGAAATCCGCCTCCAAGCAAATAATTCTTCAAATTCTTTATTTCCTGTTCGGTAAAAACAACATTTCCGTGTCCAGTCATGTGTAAAAAGGGGTAATTATAAATTTCCGAACTCCCAACTTCCACCATTGCATAATCTTTCGCTAAGTTTGCGTTGAGTTGCCTGTTGCAGAATTGAATAAGATTGGGAAGGGAAGTCGGATTGGCATACCAATCCCCGCCGCCTCCATACTTTAATAATGCTAACTGCGTTTTTTGCTGAGCAAAAGATTGAAATCCGGTAAAAAAAAGAAATATGGCAAATATGATTTTTTTCATTTTTATGTACTTGTTTTATAATAAACGAATTATCCCGAAACCAAAATGTTTCGCCCAAAATTCGATCTCTCAATATTTTATTCATTAAGAAAATGAAATGCACAGCAAGCATACAAGGCGGCCGTTTCCGTCCTTAAACGATTTTCGCCCAGTATTATTGCTTCAAATCCGGATTCCAAAGCCAATGCTGTTTCGGTGTTGTCAAAATCGCCTTCCGGCCCGATCAAGATTAACATATTTTCGTTTTTTCGATAAGATTGATGAAGACCTCTTCTCTCATTTCCATTGCAATAAGCAATAAATTTTTGTCCCAAGAACGAAATTTTCATCAGATCATTAAAAGTTATCGGTTCGCTCAATTTTGGAAAACGAGTCTTTAATGACTGTTTAGCCGCTGAAATAATAATTTTATGAAGCCGGTCGGTTTTTATAATCGAACGTTCGGAATGTTTGCAAAATACCGGCGTAATTTCATGAACGCCGATTTCGGTAGCCTTTTCCAAGAACCACTCAAAACGAGCCATATTTTTAGTCGGGGCAACGGCAATATGCAAAAAAGCGCCCGAATCATGCTGACTTTTTGTCCTTTCAATAATTTGCACAACGCATCCTTTCGGATCGGGATTCAGCAAGATTGCTTTGAAGAGGAATCCGTTTCCATCGGTTAAAAAGATTTCAGAACCTTGTTTCATCCTCATTACTTTTACGCAATGCATAGATTCCTCTTTGTCCAAAATACAAATGTCGTTTTGCGGATCGGCAAGGTAAAAAAGGTTCATAAATCTCGAATATACAACAAATATTTGAAAAGAAACTGCAATTTAAAATTCTCGTTTATTTAAAAAATTATTCTTAAAACGCAATTGCCAATCTCAATTGTAATCCGACAGATATATACTGCGATAATGTTTTGGTTTGGGTAGTCCAAATGGGTTTAAATTCCGATTGGTCGTTAATAATCACAACGTCTAAATCGGTAAGGGTTTTTCCGGTAATTTCGGGAGAAGGCGTATAATTGCAATATACGTCAAATGCAAAACGCGTATTTTCCGATATATCGAACAATATGCCGACTCTTGGAGAGGCGCAGAAACTAGCATACAACGGCCAATTCCGTTCAGAGGTATTCAAAAATTTCACCCCGTCTATATTTCCAACCAGCATCGAAATTCCTGCATCCAATCCTAAAAAGGGGCGGATAAAACCGGTTGAAAAATAATATTTGAACGTCATATAAACAGGAATAGAAAAGAAATTGCTGTATTCGTATGTTTGAGGATACTCCAATATGTATCCCTTATGCAGTCCGAAAAATGAAACCTCGTCTTCGCTCCCTCCAAAATTGAACGAAGGCGATAATTTAAAACCAATGCCCCAACGTTTGTTCAAGATGCGTTCAACCTCCAAATTGAATCCCGCATAGAAAGGGTTTGTGGTATAGATGTCGGTTCCCAGGTTAACCCCTCCTTGCAAACCAAATGAGAACAAATGTTCGTCGCCCCTTTTGGCAAATTTTGCAATACGCCAGTCGCTATCCGGATTTTGCGCATTAACAGAACCTTCTCCAGCGAAAATATATATAACCGCAAACAATAAAAAACATAAAATGATCCCTTTTCTCTTCATCAGATCGAATAAATTTGAATTCATGGAAATCATAAATTAATTGATGGCTGAAATCAACCGGAATAAAACAACTTTACGAACCTCAATCAACATACTCCTCTCTTAATCATTTGTCAAAAGTAATAAGATTTTTTTACTTCCCGATATATTAGATGGGAAATAATTGCAAAAATCATTATAAATAATTCGTTTTCAAATAAAAATGCTTCTTTGTAAATATTTTTTTTAGTCGGATAAATGCAATTATAAATGCTTATGCGATAAAATATTTTGTACTTTTGCGCAATCTTTTCAGCAAGATTTCATGTATGCTTCAAGCAAATAACACTTTTTTATTAAATATGCCAAGGTTTCTTTCTATCATTTTATTTATTGCATTCAATCTACAGATGAATGCCCAGTGCCCTTTTGAAAGGGAAAACTGCACTGGGGAATGTGGAAGATTCATCGACGAAAACAAAGACGGTTTTTGCGACTTCGGACTTGTAACCAAGCCGGAACCAAAATCTAAACCGGATTTACAAGATTCAAACCGCCAAACCGCCAAGACAAATCAAAAAGAAGAAAACAAAAGGGCAAACCAACTTGCAGCCAAACCTGCCCCCATTTCTGAATCAGAAAGCATTGTCAATGCGATTTCAGGAGCGTCTTTAAATCCTGATACAGCTGTTGATAATAACGAATCTACGCCAAATACGCTTGATGAAGCAATGGTTCAAAACAAACAAACCCATAAAAAGCCTTATGATTTTCTATCAATAAGCTCTATAACCATTGCATTATACATATTTTCCATGCTTATGGTAAAAATGAAAAAGTTAAAAAAAACAACTCATCGAAAGATTTGGAATCTAATCCTTTTGATCAGCTTCTTGGTTTCGGGAATACTGGGCTTGATATTGGTCATCCAAATTAACTATGGTTTGGGCATGTCGGCATTCCGCGACTTTTTATTCCTGCATGTAGAGTTCGGAATTGTAATGGCTATAATTGCCGTTATCCATGCCTTCTGGCATCTAAATTACTATGTAAAAGTTTTTTCAAAAAACAAATCAACTAAAATCCAATCATAATCATACTTCAAACTCGCAAATTATTCAACATAAAATGACCCGACAAGAACTTCTTAAACGCCTATCGGATATTGAATGGGATGATTTTGAAGTAAAAGAAACATCCAGGAACGAATTGCCCAAGAGTATTTGGGAAACGGTTTCGGCTTTTGCCAATACAGCCGGAGGTTGGATTGTTCTGGGAGTTGCGCAAAAAGGGAAAAATTTTGAAATTACAGGGATTTCTGATCCTGAAAGAATGGAACAAAATTTGAATACCGTTTTACGTTCAAACCAAAAATTCAATCAAATTATCAACCCTGTTTGCAAGAAATATAATTTTGAGGGAAAAACGGTTTTATCTTTTTATATCCCTTTGGCAGAAATAAAACCTGTTTACTATAACAACATCCAAAATACTTTTATCCGGAGGGGAAGCGGAGATCAGCGTGCAACACAATCTGAATTTCATGCGCTGTTCCGCGACCAAGCTTTCGGCGCCATGTCGGCAAAAACGGTTGAAGGCACATCTGAAAAAGACTTGAATAAGGAATCATATGAACGTTATCGTTATTATTTGCGCACTATGAATAAATTGCTACCATACAACGAATTAAACGATAACGCTTTCAATAAAAAACTCCAAATTGTAAAAGATGGAAAATTAACTTATGGCGGGTTATTAATGCTTGGAAAAAATGAAGCGATTCAAGATAGTTTTTCCGATTTCAGGATTGATTATCTGGAAATTCCCGGCACATCCTATTCCGATGCCTCTACCCGTTACACTTTCCGTATTGGCGAACATGAAAATCTTTGGGAATACTATTTTGTTTTAATGCAACGCTTGCGACTTTATGTCGATAACTCTTTTCGTATGGGAGATATGGGGTTTGCGTATGAAGAAAGTCCTGAACTGGACGCGCTGCGCGAAGCATTGGTAAATATGCTTATGCATACTGATTATTTTACTACGCAAAGACCTCGTATTAGAGTATTTACCAATCATATAGAGTTTCACAATCCGGGAGCCCTACCCCGTTCCATCCAGGAACTATTGCAAGAAGACATATCACAACCTCGTAATCCGGTAATAGCAAAACTTTTTCGCTGCGCCAAACTTTCGGAAAATGCGGGGTACGGTTTTGATAAAATGCTTATTTGGAAGAAACAAACTCATAATGAAGTTTTTTTTGAAACATCTATTACAACATCTACTGTTACATTCATGCTTCAACCTGAAAAATCAACTCCTAAAGAAGGTGGTCAAATAGGTGGTCAAATAGGTGGTCAAATCAATGACCAACTCATTGATAAAAAAGCGATACCAAATGATACAAGAAATGAGTTCACCTTTACGGAAATTCAAACCAAAATCTTGAATTTGATAGAACAAAATAGTCAAATATCCAGAAAAAGTTTGTCAGAATTATTAAATATAAATTCGTCGGCCATACAAAAACATCTTGAAAATCTAAAGAAAAACAAAATCATCCGGCGAGCGGGTAGTAAAACTCGCGGCGGCAGATGGATTATCCTCAAAAAAAATAGTTAAAATGCAAAATCAAAAAAAATATACCCATCAGGAATTAGAGAAATATTCTTCGGCATTCACTTTGTCCGACATGGAAATTTTTATATTTCCCGAATTATTTTATTCGTTGGTATTGGCCAATATTATGTCGCCGGTAATTTGGAAATGGAAAGAAGACAAGTGGTTCGACGGGATTGAAAAGAAATCGTTTAACTATAAGGTCAACCGCGTAAAGCAATACATTATGGATAAAACGGTTTTCAACCTCGATTTGGATACCTGGGGACTTACCGATAAAGAAACCGAATTGAATCGTTTTAAAGATTTTGTCGACACGAACGCCCTTGCACAGTCCAATGCGCTTTTCGGATATGAAGGCGATAAATACTATTTCAAAATAGATATTCGTCGCCATTTTGGATTGGATAAATACACCGACAACGTTATTCCTTACTGGAAAACGGAAACCGTAGAAGCCATGACGGCGTTTGCCTATAAAAATGAATTGGGCCTGGCCGCCGGAGAATGCGTTTCTTTTTCCTCGCTTTATGCCGCCGCTATGTTTGTCATCGGTAAAATTCCATTGGAAAAAATCTTTCTGATAGCTACGCCGTTGCACTCGCAGAATTTCATCATGGAAAAAGAAGGAATATTGACCAATAACCGCCGGATTGTCACCAAAAAAATGTGGTACAACGGCACCGAATTGTCTGCCAAAGCGCGCCGGGCCATAGAAAATGAAAAAATAACTATTGTTTCTCATTTATCGGGGTACATACATACTTTGTACAAAGAAGCAACGATTTCGCCTGAAGCGTATGAAGAATTTTCCGAAAATCTGAAAAGTTTTTTAAAGGCGCAACTGACATTCGAAATATTTATCAATTTCTTACGTACCAAACCCGAAACATGGAACTGTTTTCAATATCGTTTGTTACGGAATGGGAAAGATTGTTACATCGACCTGCCCACAATATATGCTTATGAACGTTCTTCCAAGAATACAATTGCCAATGAAAGCAAACAAGCGCTTTTCGAAGAAATGGACGCGCGCGATTTTAACTTTTCTCACGATCCTGAAAAAATTATATTAAACGATTTGGAAGACTATCTCATAGCCAATTCTCGCGAGTCTATCGACGATATTGAAGAGTTTTTCTTTGCAAGATACAAACCAGAAGGCTGTTTCAAATTATCCGAGTTCTTCGGTTCTTTACGACATTTTCTGGAAATACATCCTCGTTTACCTAGTCTGGATAAAGATTTTATAACATTGCCTGCCTTACAGATTAATCCCGAACAATCCCGCGAGCAAATTATTGAACAGATACGCTCTATGCGGACTCAGAATCCTGTAGCCGATTACGCTATGTATGCATACCGGAAAATGGACGAAATTGATTGGATTCCTTTTGTGAAAGCGGCGATAGAACGAAATCCGGTTTGCCTGAAAGACCTCAAAGGGAAAAGTACGGATGAAATATATAAACAATTACAGGAATTAATCCCCGAATCTATTTATGACGAGTATCGTTTGGCTTTGCCCGACGAAGTTTGGAATTTTAAACGCGGCGACGGTCTCGAAAAAATCTTTATTCTTGCCAATGTAATATTAAACCTTAACTTTCGAGATCGACTGACGCTGGATATTAACAATGATACGGCAACGCTTGTTTTCGGTTCGGAAACCTATAGGTTTCCTTCCAATAAAAGATTGAAGAAAAAAATATCAATCGTCCGGAAAGACGAATATTTTGAATACCAAGTTGAATAAATGGTAGCTTCATATACAAAAACTAAAGGCCTCGCAAGTTTTCAAACCCACGAGGCCTTTGATTTTTATCAAAATACGCTTTGAGTAACCCCTGTTATTATTATTTTTCGGTAAATACAAAAACTACCCTTCTGTTTTGTTGATGCTCTTCTTCGGAACATTTAACGCCTTTGGCGCATTTGTTCAGCAGATGTTTGAACCCAAATCCTTTGGCGGCAATTCTTTTTTTATTGACCCCTCCGGCAACCAGATATTCTTTAACGCTTTCAGCCCTTCTTTCGGACAATTTTTGGTTGTAAGCGGCGCTAGCCCTTGAATCGGTGTGCCCTTCCAATAAGATGTCGATATTCGGGTGGTCTTTTAGAATAGGAATAATTTTATCCAGTTCTTCTTTTGCTTGAGGCCTGAGGTTATATTTGTCCAGATCGAACAGCACGCTGGCCGACAGCGTAAACTTGCTAACCACCTGAAGTTGCATGGCCACCTGGTAAAGAGGCTTCAAGTCGGCGGGGTTAACCGGAACAGAGAGAAATGCGGAATCTTTGGAATATACGTCGCCCAAAGAAGCATACATCGCATATTTTATTCCCTGATTCAGGCTTTGGACGCTAAAATAACCGTTTTTATCGGTTTTTAATACAAATGTTTCTCCGGTTGAAGTCATTATTTTAATTTCGACATTAGCTAAAAGTTCTCCCTTTTGATTTTGAACATTTCCTTCGAGGCGAGGATGGAGAGGAACCGGAATAACGATATTCGGATTCTCTTTATCGGGCGTTATTTTTGTTTGAGTAGTTCCGAATTTAGGCAGGTCGATTTTCACATCATAGGCATATTCCTCGGCCAACTTTGTAACGTAGGGCTGCAAACCGGATTCAAAATTGAGATTTCCTGCCGGCGAAGTCATATCCACGCTTGAGATAAGAGGCGTTTGCGTCAAGCTATCGACAATCAAGATGTTATACAAAATATTCTTAGACTTGAGTTGGTAAATATTGTCATTGAGGCTGTCTTTGCCATGTTCAATTTTTTGACTATCCAGCGGCCTGTTCGAAGTAAAATAACCCTCTTCTTGTCCCTTATAGTAAACCAAAGAAAAGTCGTCGTAAGGAGAGTTAACAGGATATCCGATGTTTTTTATAGGAAACGCCGCATTGGGATTGGGGTCGGCGACATAAATATCCAATCCGCCCAATCCGCCTTTTTTGTCCGAGCTAAAATACAGACAACCATCATCCGGACTTAAACTCGGGAACAATTCATTGCTTGCGCTGTTGACAATATTTCCCATATTGACAGGCTTTCCCCATGTATTGTCAGACTGTTTTTCGGACATGTAAATATCCATTCCGCCATATCCTCCGGGCATGTCGGAACTGAAGTAGAGCAGGGTTCCATCAGAACTTAAAAAGGCGTGCGCGCAATTATAATAGACGCTGTTGTAGGGAAAGAAGGTTTCATTTTCCCATTTGTTTTTCTTCTTGTTGTATGTATACTGAAAGATTTGCAGGATGTATACATACTTCCCTTCCTCTTTTTGCTTGTCCGTTTCACTTTTTTTCAACACATTCCGTGTAACAAACATGGTTTTTTGGTCTTTTGAGATGGCGACAGGCCCGCTATTATATTTAACTTTTAATTCCTTATGATAAGGCCTGGGGGATTCAAACTGCGCGTTGTTCAAGTTTTCGGCAACGGCATAATACAAAGTGTAAAAACGCTCCCTTGTTAAGGGATCCTGATGATTGATAAAACTTGAGAAACGGGGATTCGAGCGGTTGCTCATAAAAATAATCGTGTTGCCCAATGGATAAGCAGCCATATCCGAATAATCGGTATTGATATTAAGGGCTTTAATCTTATGATTTGCGCTATCTTTAAAGAAGAAGTCGCTATTTTGCGATTTTATTGCGTTTACTGACAACAAAAACCAAGTGAAAAGAGTCAATTTTAATATAATATTTTTCATACTTCTAAATTGTTTCAAAATATCCAACTACTAAATTTTAGAATAAACGAGGAGAAACGATCCTTTTTTTCAAATAATCGAAAGTATACATCAAAGATATTTCATGGCTGGCGCCCAAATGGGTTCTCCTATTTGAATCGAATTGAATTTCATAAGAATAATTCAGCCTGAAAAACTTGTTCAATTGTATGCCAACCATAGGAGACAATGAGTTGTCGGTTCTGTAATCGGCGCCTAGCCAAAGGGTATTCCAACACAAGGCCAAAAGCGAGACGTTAAGTTGAGGTCCAACCCCCTGAGTTATTTTAAGCATAGCCGAAGGCATGATGCTGAATTCAGGCGAAATTTCAAATACATAACCGGCATTGAAATAATAAGTCCAGTCCGAGAAATTGAAACGTTTGTTTTGATTTTCAACATAATTATTATTAAGCACCCTGGGGACAGAGAACCCGATATAATAATTAGAAGTATAAAAATATAAACCAAACCCCATATTCGGAATAAACTTCATTGGTTCGGATACCAGCAGATTGTCATTGAGCAGTTCCGGAACATTTTTCAATTCTTCGAAATTTTCGGTTTGTCCTCCAAAGCTGGTCTGCACGCCCAGAGCCAAAGTACTTTTAGGGAACAACAAACGCCCTGCAATATTGAGATATCCTGAAGTATGTTTCCCTACTCCTATCCTGTCATATAAGACGCCGGCTCCGATTCCCAAATGTTGTTTAGCCACCGGTGCATGTCCGTTAAATGTGAATGTGTTGGGGGCTCCGTCGAATCCGACCCACTGAAAACGTCCCAAAGCATTCAAAGATAATGCATCCTTGGAACCCGTATAGCCCGGATTAACAAAGAATTCATTACACATATAATGAGTATAACCTATATCATACTGACAATACGTATAATAAGAATTTAGAGATATCACGAAAAAGAAACTCCATAAACACAGGGTCTTTATGAAATGTTTTATCTTTTTCGAATTCTTATTTATGCTGTTTTTTTTCATTTTATATTTTACGCTTTTAGACTTGTTTCAAATTTTTCAACCAAAAATATGATATTAAAAAACATTTTTCCTCCGGTCGAGCTTATTTGGGCTATGTCATATAAATTCTTGTCTTCTTAATATTTTTCTTTCTATTGATTTCTGAAAAATTAAAACCAGTAAGACACAAGTAAGAGTTATATTATTAATTGTTAAATAAGATTATCTCTACAATTTTCCAAAAAGAAATCTTATGGTTGATACATGGTTATTGTTTTTTACTTTCCAGCAAAAGTAGTATAATTGTTTCTTTACTCTCTGAAAGATTTGAGCACATTCCAATAAAAAATTAATTTTCTGATGTTTACAATTTTAAATTCTATTTTATCGATGCAAAACTTATTTATTCATTCCAAAATCATTAACAATATATACTTCTAATAAAAGCAAAAATGAACGGGATTTTTCATCTTTTATTATTATAGTTTCATTATTTTTCTTTTTGATCAGAGATTATGCTCAAAAAATTACTTTGAAGGTCGGAATTTTATCGATGAAGTATAACATTATCTGGTAAAATTCCGACTTAAATAATATCTTTGTATTTAATATATTTTTATAAAAGATTTTATTTTTTTACAATATTAATACCTTACTTCAATAAACCCTTTTAATACCGTCTTTTCTTTGTCGTTAAGTTCCAAGATATAGAAGTAAGTCCCTGTAGGTACTTTCTTTCCTCCCCCAACGACTAATTTTTGATTACTATATCCGTCCCACTTAATATCTTGGTTATTATAACCCTTCGTTTCGAATATCAAGTTGCTCCAACGGTTATAAATAAAGAGTCTGTTATTCGGATAATTTTCGATACAACTAATAATCAAGTAATCATTAACTCCGTCTCCATTGGGAGTAATGGCTTCGGGTACAAGTACGCAATTTTTCTTTATTTTCACATTTACCCTTTGACTTGTAGCGCTTTCGCAACCTTTATCCGAAATTAACCGTAAATAGTAACTTGTGTCATTATACAACAAAGGCGTTGTATAGCTATTTCCTTGCTGAAGGAGAGTGTTGTACATAATATCTCCATACCAACGGATAGTTCCATTTACAGGAGTGACTACCGTTAATGTCGTCGACGTTCCGCTATTTATCAGGGTATCGCCCGATATTTGCAACAATGGCAAAGCAGGAATCGGATTAACCGTAACTGTCGCCGTTCCGCGAACGGTTCCTATACAAATGCCGGCGCTAACCTCTACCAAACTGTAGGTTGTTGAATAATCCGGTTTGACAGAAATCCTAAGCGGATTTTGCGTGATATTGGTCAAGTCTACTTCATTCGTTCCGTCTGTATATATAATATTCCATGGACCTGTTCCGGTAAATACAACCGTTAACATTGCTAAGGAACCTTCGCATATGGAAATATTGCCGGAAAGCGTGGCCGAGACGCTGTCGCAAGGATTTATTACATCTTTCACCGCAACTGTAAATATACAACTGTCAATTCCGCATGTATTGGTTGCAAAGATTTTTACAGTAGTAATTCCTTTTTCAAAAACAGACCCGCTGCCTGTTCCTGTTCCGGAACCGGTAGTTGCTCCGCTGAATATGTAAGTCAGGGCAGGCGATGGAACTCCAGAAACGGTTGCCGTATACACAACTGTCGTATCCGGTTGATCCCCTTGTATAGTTACTGTAATATTTTCCGGACAAGTAACGAATACGGGCGCGGTATTTACTTTTACAGTAACGACTGTGGCATTTTCCTCAATGGCTTGACAACCGTTAGCATTGCGCGCAACTACATAATAAGCGGTACTGACAGTCAAAACAGGAGTGATAAAGGTGTTTCCTTCCCCAACGCTATCTGTTAAAGCGGAATTACGATACCAAACCGGCGTATTATTAGCAGTTGCAGTAGCATGTAAAGTTGCAGTGCGACCGCTACAAATTGTATCGCCCGTAGCAGATATAATATCGGATTTTGAAGGAGTCGGATTGATAGTTGCCGTAACAGTAGAAGTGTCGCTGCAACCATTTGTATTTTCACCGATAATATGGTAAACCCCGGAAACGGACGCCACCGGATTGCTTAATAGTCTATAAGTATTATCGTAATAACTTAAGAATAAACCTACAGTATCTCCCGATTGTAATCTCAAACTTCTCAAATCAATTGAGTTTGGCGCGCAAACCGACATATCGGCAAAAGAAAACTCTGGCTTAGCATTGACATTCACCGTTAACGAATCCCAAGACGTGCAAGTTGTTGCGGTACTGCCAACCAAGATATAATACTTCGTCGTCGTAGCAGGACTTACCGTTGCAGGGTTGATTACCGTTCCGTTCATTGCATTGTAGAATGTCGCAGAAGTATTGGCGTTCAACGTAACTAATACATTCAAGTCTACGCTTTTACCATTGCAAATCGTCGTGTCGCGTTTGCTTAACAAGGCAGGAGCCGCATTGACATTCACCATCAACGAATCCCAGGACGTACAAGTCGTTATTTGGTTCGTTACCAAAATATAATATTTTGTCGTAATAACAGGACTTACCGTTGCAGGGTTGATTGCCGTTCCGTTTATCGCATTGTAGAATGTCGCAGAAGTATTGGCGTTCAACGTAACCAATACATTCAAGTCTACGCTTTGACCATTGCAAATCGTCGTGTCGCGTTTGCTTAACAACGCAGGGGCCGCATTGACATTCACCGTTAGCGAATCCCAAGACGTGCAAGTTGTTGCGGTACTGCTAACCAAAACATAATACTTCGTAGTAGCAGCGGGACTTACCGTTGCAGGGTTGATTACCGTTCCGTTTATCGCATTGTAGAATGTTGCCGAAGTATTGGCGTTTAACGTAACCAACACATTCAAGTCCACGCTCTGGCCGTTACAGATTGTCGTGTCGCGTTTGCTTAACAAGGCAGGTAATGGATTAACATTCACCGTCAACGAATCCCAGGAGGCGCAAGTTGTTGTGGTACTGCTAACCAGGATATAATACTTCGTAGTAGCAGCGGGACTTACCGTTGCAGGGTTGATTACCGTTCCGTTCATCGCATTGTAGAATGTCGCAGAAGTATTGGCGTTTAACGTAACCAACACATTCAAGTCCACGCTCTGGCCGTTACAGATTGTCGTGTCGCGTTTGCTTAACAAAGCAGGAACAGGCGTAACATTCACCGTTAACGAATCCCAAGAGGCGCAAGTCGTTGCGGTACTGCTAACCAAAATATAGTATTTTGTCGTAATAATAGGACTTACCGTTGCAGGGTTGATTACCGTTCCGTTTATCGCATTATAGAATGTCGCAGAAGTATTGGCGTTCAACGTAACCAATACATTCAAGTCTACGCTTTGACCGTTACAGACTGTCGTGTCGCGTTTGCTTAACAAGGCAGGAACAGGCGTAACATTCACCGATAACGAATCCCAAGAGGCGCAAGTCGTTGCGGTACTGCTAACCAAAACATAATACTTCGTAGTAGCAGCAGGACTTACCGTTGCAGGATTGATTGCCGTTCCGTTCATCGCATTGTAGAATGTCGCCGAAGTATTGGCGTTCAACGTAACCAACACATTCAAGTCTACGCTTTGACCGGTGCAAATCGTCGTGTCGCGTTTGCTTAACAAGGCAGGAACAGGCGTAACATTTACCATTAGCGAATCCCAGGACGTGCAAGTCGTTATTTGGTTCGTTACCAAAATATAATATTTTGTCGTAGCAGCAGGACTTACCGTTGCAGGATTGATTGCCGTTCCGTTTATTGCATTGTAGAATGTCGCAGAAGTATTGGCGTTTAACGTAACCAACACATTCAAGTCCACGCTCTGGCCGTTACAGATTGTCGTGTCGCGTTTGCTTAACAAAGCAGGCAATGGATTAACATTCACCGTTAACGAATCCCAAGACGTACAAGTTGTTGTTTGGTTCGTGACTAAAATGTAATATTTTGTCGTATCGGTAGGAGATACAACGGCCGAATTGATTAAAGTTCCATTTACGGACGTGTAGAAAGCTACCGTTGTATCGGTTCCAACCGTAACCAATACATTCAAGTCCATGCTCTGACCGTTGCAAATTGTCGTATCGCGTTTGCTTAACAAGGCAGGCAATGGATTAACATTCACCGTTAGCGAATCCCAGGACGTACAAGTTGTTGTTTGGTTCGTGACTAAAATGTAATATTTTGTCGTATCGGTAGGAGATACAACGGCCGGATTGATTAAAGTTCCATTTACAGACGTGTAGAAAGCTACCGTTGTATCGGTTCCAACCGTAACCAACACATTCAAGTCTACGCTTTGACCATTGCAAATCGTCGTGTCGCGTTTGCTTAACAAGGCAGGCAATGGATTAACATTTACCGTTAGCGAATCCCAAGAGGCGCAAGTTGTTGTTTGGTTCGTGACTAAAATGTAATATTTTGTCGTATCGGTAGGAGATACAACGGCCGGATTGATTAAAGTTCCATTTATCGCATTGTAGAATGTTGCCGAAGTATTGGCGTTCAACGCAACCAGTACATTCAAGTCTACGCTTTGACCGGTGCAAATCGTCGTGTCGCGTTTTTCAATTAACGTTGGTATCCCGTTTACTTTAAACGATAATTTAGCCGTATCAACACATCCGCTTATATTATCAACAGCAATATGGTAAATCATTACATCGCCCACTGTCGCTCCGGTTACATTTACCGTGTTTCCTTGGGGGTTGTCCAATGTAACATTTCCGTTAGCCGCTACCCATGTACAAGTTGCATTGACAGGACAGGCATTGGAAATAGACTTCGTTATGCCAAAACAAACCGAATCAGGGGCGCCAAAGGCTGTTATTAAAGGCAATGGATTCACCTTAAACGATAATTTGGCCGTATCACGGCAACCTGTGATATTGTCTATTGCAATATGGTAGATCATAGAAGTTCCGAAAGCCAATCCTTTTACATCTACTGAATTTGTATTGGGATTCACTAAATTAATAACCGTTGAATTAGCGGCTACCCAATTACAATTTGAATTAACAGGGCAAGGATTATTAATCGTTACGCTTGAGCCTAAACAAACAGAATCCGTACCTGTAAATAATGTCACTTGAGGGAGTCTGTTTAAAGTAAATTTAATAGAATCTATTACGGAACTGGCACAACCCGTCTGAGAATTAAATGCGCGCACATAAACAGAATCACGGGTTCCTATATTTACGGTTAATATCGTTGGAATGAGCGGAACAAAGTTTTTGCTTCTACTGAATTGTAACGAATCGCCACTGGCTGTGACGATTGCCATTGCTTTCAGGTTGAATGTACTATCATTTCTGGCACATAATGTTACATTTCTATTTCCGCCAATAATAGCTACTGTCGGCAACGGATTAACATTTACGTACACTGAATCGTAAACGCTGCAAGCGTATTTATTATCAGCTTTGATATAGTAATAACCTTGGGCGCCAACTATAGGGTTTGCAGTTATATTGTTTGTAAACCCCCGATCTGAATAGAAATAAACCGTATCAAAATTTTGACTTGTATTAAAGTTAATAGCCGTATTCAAATCTACCATTGCGCCCTGACAAATGGGCAAGGTGTCCTTTGCTTCCAAAATTACAGTATCGGGACAAGCTCTTTCCGTTACAATAATAGTAACATAAGTAGCGGCACATACAAGCGTAGGCTTTTCAAGTACGCACAATGTATAAGTGAAACCGTCGGAACCGGAATAACCCAGGTCAGGTAAATAAATGAAACTGCCATCCTGATTGATAGTCAATTTCCCATGCTGTGTGGAATCTGTCGCCGCAATATTGATTACAGGCGTTCCGGACGGATAATGATCATTGGTTAAAATTCCTTGTGCAGGCATTTTCAAGGTGTCGTATTTGGCGACGATATAAAGATCCGGTTCAGCTATAATAGTCGTATCGTAAATATCCTCATTCCAAACGCTAATCAGAACGGTAGCAGTATCGCAACAATCAGGAATAGTACTGTTGCATACGCGGTAAGTGAATTTATCGGTACCCACAAAGTTTGAATCCGGTTTGTAAGTAAAACTTCCATCGCCATTGTTTGTCAACGTTCCCCGCAATGTGCTATCCACAATAGTCGGTATTGATAAAGCGCCCCCATTCAAATCCCTATCGTTGCTTATCACATCAGGAATAACAACCGATTGATTTATTTTTGTCAAACCATTATCATTGTTAATCATAAGCAAACAAGTTCCATCAGGAATGACGGACAATAACACCTCTATATGCAACCATGCCGAATCCATTAACCCGCAAGCATTTTTAACCGCGTAACGAACGCTATCCTTTCCAATGAAACCCGTTGCAGGCGAATAAACATATGCGCCGTTGGCAGCTATTGTAATAGTTCCATGCAAAGGCGCAGTACTACTTACCCTTGTTAATACTGAATAGTTGTAGTCATAGTCATTATCTAAAATATTCCCATTTACGGATTGGTTTATGTAAGTAACCGCACGATCATCATTGGCTTGGATAAAGTCTATTTGTTTATCGATCAGAATTTTATCAATTACGGTTACACAACTATCTTTATCAAAAAGCATAATGCTGTATTGTCCTACCGATAAATCGTTAATTACAACGCTGGTTCCGGCAACAACAGAAGTACGCGTATTTCCGCCATCGAGGCTGTAATACAAAGGCGCTTTACCCGCCGCTGTAATGCTGATGCTTCCGCTTCCCGTCCCGTTGCAAAGCGCATCTGTTATATCATTCAAAGTCAAGGATATATCAGAATCCGTATTTTCTATAGTAATAATACTTGATGATTCGCAATTATTCGAATCCTTTACAAAAATTTCGTGTATACCGGCAAGCAAACGTGTAGAGTCAGTTGTACCGTTCATTTCTACCCAACCTTTTCCACCTACACGGTAACTATAAGGCATTATTCCATTTGAAGCCGTAATCCGCGCCCATCCGGTAGAATCGCAAGCGGCTGCCGTTATTTGGGTTAAATCAATACCTACGCCATTCCGGACATTCACTCTTACAGCGCCTGCCGTGGCAGTACAACCTGTGGCATCCATTACCGTAACGCTATGACTACCGGCTGTTACGCTGTCAATAATGCCGCTAGCCGGAAGAACTGTATAATTTCCATTATCTAATTTATATTGATAAGGCCAAGCGCCGCCGTTGACTGTTAAACGTATTACGCCTGTCGTATCGCTGCAAGTTTCAACAGTATCAGCGGAAGCAATTACCGATAAACCGCTGTTGTAAGCATTCAAACTAACCGTTCCACTAATAGAAGCGGCGCAACCTTTTTGCACCGTATCTTTTATATATACAGTATAATCGCCAACCGGCAAGTTTCCAATAATTCCGTTAACCGGTAAATCAGCATAAGGCCCTGCCTCATTATTCAGACTATATTTATAAATACCGCTTCCGCCGACCACGCTCGCCTGGATACTTCCTGCCGGGTCTTGACAAGTAGGCTGCGTATGTACTTTGACATTTGCGATCTGTGGCATCTTACTCACATTTACCGTAAATTCAAGCGTATCCACAGAATTACAACCCAAAGCGCCGGATGTTGCAGATATACGGTAGGTTATTGATTCTAAAGGAGCCACAAAAAAGGGCGATCCGCTGCCTATCAAAGTGTAGCTTCCATCAGATTCTTTCCGTTCATAATTCAGTATGGTCGATCCGGCATTAGCGCTTACCGTATCCTGAAAGAAATGACTGAGTTCTATTGTTGAAGAACCTTCGCAAACAGTAGTATCCTGTAATCCCGTCAATGCTAAATATGGTTTTGGAATAATACCCACAAATATTTGCGTAGGATTAAGCGTCCTTTCATTGGATGTATTTGCATATTCATTGTATTGTACCTGTACTTTATAATTCCCCGGTTCTTTAAAAACGACTCTCATTGCCGAATCTGAAACGGCCCATGTAGAATTGCCTTCCAAAGGTAAACGTTCTACAGTCAGTGGCGTAGCTCCGGTAATAGCGTCCATTACCTTGTAAATGTAACTACCTTTATCAGGCGCTGTGACATAAACAATCGTGTCGTTTTGACAATGACGATCTTCTCCGAAAAGAGTAGCAATAGGAATGTGCGTTTCGCTACACAAAATGTCGCTACGGGTACGGGCCAACAATTGATAGCCTTCTACAGTAGGAATGCTATCCGTAATATACAATGGGAATGAAGTCCCCGATGGCATTGATGTTTTAGTGGCTATTTTAAAAGTATGCACTAATGAATCCAGATCTTCGGTTAAATATCCATCATTATCCAAATCAACATAAAAATCAATATAAATGGTATCCTGATCATTTCCGATAATACTGTCTAATGCCGTAAGCATAAAACTCCCCGTCCATTTTTCATTCTTCATTACGCCATAACTATTCCCCTGATTGTCTGCAAGCACATAATCGTACCAATCTATAGTTAAAGTCGGATAGCTACCGGCTTCTGTTTGGTAGAAGTTACAATTTTGTCCACGACATTCTTTCGTTCCCTTGTATATGATTTCCATATACAAACCATCTTCCATACCACAAAAAGCATTTCCTGTTACCAAAATATCAAACTCAAATTCTACGGTATCGCCGGGACTAAGAGTTGAAACAACCGGAATGATAAATTCGGGATAAATATTAGTCTGGTGGTTAGACCTTCTTGGTTTAACGTCGTTATAAAAACCGCCGTCGCCTGTCGCCCTGATTACAGAGTCTTTCAATACGGTTCCGGGTGGAATTACAAAATATATCGAATCTGTAGGATTAAATACATTACCTGTCACATCATCTAACCAATATTTAACTTTCCATGTAGTCATTTTACCCAATGTTTGGTTATTCACCGTATCAGGCGTTATGATACTTTCCAACCCGCATTGTACAAGCGTTATAGCATCACCCCAATCAAATTCGAAAATATCTGACGTATCCCTGCTTTCTTTAACATTATTGGAATGGCAAACATCTGTTCCATTCAATAGAAATACGATACCTCCGCCGGCATAAAATTCACATTCAGGACTTACGGTATAACGTATATACATTGAATTTCCATTTTCAATCTTAATTGTATCGGGAATAGCGGCAATATATGCATCATATATTAATGACCATTGTCCCGGCGCCGGCTGTACAGAATCTCCCACCCGGGTTAGCGAAACCCAATCGGTTGTATTGGCGTAGTCTTCATCCGTTGTATAAGCAATATCCGTAGCCTGTAAGCCTGTTGCAATCCAATCCCATAAAACGACATTAATATTTGTTAATCCGCCTGTGCCGGCATCGGTAATTTTTACGATATAAACCGTATCTACACAAGCTTCTTGCTTACCTTCCGGCTGAGAAACGATTTCGATAGTTCCTGCAGGATTATTTGCATTTTTGTATAATATTACCGAATCGCTTATCCAACCGCAAATATTTGTATTTACCTGCATTTTCAATATAATGGTATCCCCGTCGGGCGTAGAAGGCAAGTAAGTAGTTTTAGGTATTTGATTTATATTAGTGATATTTCCGCTTATACTGGGTGCAAAATTGCCGCTGGAAGCATAAGTTTTTGTGCTGAAATTATATCTTTGCCATTCGTATCTTGAAGCAATGCCATCGCTACTACCGGTAACTGTAGCGGTTATACTATCAAACCTTGTTTTTCCACACAAAGTATAATAAGGCGCCGTAAGTTCCAATACAGGCATTTGACGTATATTCACCGTCACTGCCTTCCGAGTACCCTGCAAGTTTTCACAATAGTTGCTCCCTCCTACCGAAACATAGAATACAGTATCATGGGTTAAATTTGTAGTAAGAATGCCGACATTAAAACTTGAACCCGTAGCCAAGGTATCAGTAGTGGTTTGATCGGTATACCAGGTATAACCCGGATTTGCAACAACCGTTGAAGTAGCCGTAAGCATTACGTCGGTTCCCGTACATACAGTCATATTAGAAGCGGTAATAGTCAAATCAGTTGCTATCTGCTTCACTGTAATTATTGCAGTATCAGAATTCACTGCCGGACATACGCCGTTTTGCACTACTACGCGGTATTGGCGGGTAGCTGTCAGTGGTTCGGTTGTTAATGTTTCATTGGTATTAGCGATGGGAACCCAGCCATTGAAAGGCGATACGGCATATTCCCAACGAACAATATTTCCGGTATAGCCTGTCAAAACCAAGTTGACCGTGCCCCCCGAACAAATGGTGGTATCTTTCGACAATACTCCTCCCTTGCTGGCAGAATCCACCGTAATAGTAGCAATAGATGAAGTATCCGGCAAACATACGCCACTCTGGACAATGACGCGGTATTGAGTTGTCGCTGTTAAATTAGCTACTAAATAAGCCGTATCTGTTATAAGAATATCAGACCAATCGATAAACGGGCTCGCCGCTTGCTGCCATTTTATTACATTACCGGTTTTTCCTGTTAACGTCAATTGCGTGCTATTGCCGCTCGCGCAAACAGTTGTCGCGCCATTCAGCAAACCGCTCGCGCTTACCGGATTTACTATTACGTAAACCGAATCATAAACGCTGCAAGTATAAATATTATCGGCTTGAATGTAGTACCAACCCTGCGTTTTAACAAAAGAGCCGGTTAACGTATCTTGCAGATTGCCGTCGGAATAAAAATAAACCGTATCCAGATTAGCGCTTGCAACAAAATCGATAAACGTATTCAGGTCAATAGAATCGGTAGCACAGACCGGAAGCGTATCATTTATAAGCGCCAGGTTTACCGGATCCGGACAGGGACGTTCGGTCACGAAAATATTTACCCAAGCGGTATCGCATTCTACTGTAGGACTATCGGTGCACAAACGGTACGAAAAAACGTCAGGGCCCGAATAATGCAAATTGGGGATATAAGTGAAAGTCCCGTCGGAATTTACGCTAAGCGTTCCATTATCTGTAGGGGTAACTACCGTTACTCCAGGTATCTGACCATTGGGCCAGTTATCGTTTTTCAAAATGCCATTAGGATCGACTACTTTTAAGGTATCGAATTTAGCGACTGTATAGTTATCAGGTAAGGCTTTAATATAATGATTACAAACCGTATCAGAAAACACCATAATATATGCAATAGCCGTATCGCATACCCCTTGGGCGTTACATACCCTATATGAAAATTGATCAACTCCCACAAAATTTTCAGCAGGCGTATAGTTAAATGTTCCATTTCCATTTGAGGTCAAAGCGCCGCGCTTTACATTACTAACAATAGACGGATCATTTAAAACGCCGCCCTCTGGGTCGCTATCGTTTTCCTTAACATTAATATTTGTTTTGGCTTGATTCAATAGTCCGTTAAAAATTAAACGGCTTTAGTTCCGAAATAAATAAGTTCTTTGAGGTTTTGGTTATTTTTAATCATGTTTGGCTTTAGCCCAAACATGCGATAAATTCGCTGGATTAGTAAAGCATTGTAATTCATCG
>JAVBLV010000096.1:0-15572 GCA_031553195.1 Bacteroidales bacterium | reverse complement strand
GAAATAGAAAAGCAAGTAAATGCATGGCAGGAACATCGTAATAATAAGAACGCTGTGGTCAACTGGCAATTTACCACGAAAGATGCAAGAGTGAAATTAAAAAGATTATATCCGTCATTTGACGATTAACGTAACACTAGTATACTACAAAAAATTTGGCTTTATCTAGGATCAATGCACCTGTTAGCCAAAATAGTAGCAATATCAACAATTTTGGGAGCAGTAATAGCAGTTATGGTTTATGTCAATAATCTACAAAATGAAAAAAGAGAAATAGAATTCCTTATAGGAGGACATTCAATAAATAAAAATGGGATGACAGAATTGATATATTTATGTCCCACGTCACAATTGAAACAAAGAAACTTTTTTTGTATTTTCCCATTGGCTATTAAAAACGGTTGTAAAAATAGCATCGAAGAACTTTCCCTATTTATGGTATCTTATAAATCACGATTTGTTGATGTAGAAGAATTAAGTAAAAAAGAGAATGCCATTATAAAACGCACGAAATTTGAAGATCCTGATTCTAAAAAAGAAATTATAAAATTAGATATTGGGATACTAAACCCAAAAATACGATTCAACATACCAGAGGTATTTAACGTTGATACAACGTTTGTAACAAAAGAAAATGGACTAGACTATACCCCTGTAAAGGACCATATTGATATGTTGCTCAATTATTCATATAAAAATATGAAAGAAGAAAATACATCTCATATTTCAATAACGGTATATAACTATGAAACAATAGAGCAGTTTATTAAAGAGGAATTTGAAAAAAATGGGATTCTTTCATCCGTAGCCTCAGTCTATGATTCAAAGAAGAAACAATACATGCTTCCTGATAAATACATTATCATTCAACCTTCATTTAAAGTTAATAATAATACTGAGTTATTAGAAATTGACTATAGTGGTACGATGAATATATTTCAGATAAAGTATAGTGCAAAAGACTATTACAAAAAACGAAAATTAGTTGTCTCTGACAATCAAGGCGAGGTAATCAAAACTTATAATTTTCCTGATTTAAGTATAGAACAAAGAGATAAAATTAAAAGCAGAATGAAATTATCTCATCCTGATGCAGATAGAATAATACTTATGAATAAAAATATTACCCTCAACTTGGTCTGCTTCTAGCGGGAGGAAAGTATGGTTAATAGAGTCTGTTGCCCACATGAGCTTTTGTGTCAGCAGATAGTTTCGCGACCGTAACGCTCGCCGTAAGCAACCATACAACGTTGGGGGAGAAACAGACAGCAGCACAATGAGACAAAGAAGCGGAAATTGGGAAGCATTATAGACAATAAATTAAAAAATGAATGACAAAAAATTACACAATGGAAAATCAAGAAAATCACAAAAAAAAATTTTATTCTTTCAATTTAACAGTTGAAGATAAGGTTGTTTTTGCTGTATTAATGAGTTTGTTAAGTATCATAATTAGTATTGGTTTTAATGTTTTTTACAAACCGTCGTGGGCAAACAAAATAGTGTCCACCAATGAGCAACTCAACTCTAAAATAAATGCGGTTACCGTAAATAAAGAAACGTTGATTTTAATTGGCGGAGGGACTATTCATGAATACTTTCACGAGAATGGCATATTTAAGAAATGCTATGAAGTAATGGATAGTACTAGCATAATTCCTATACGAGTAGCTTCTTTAGATGCCTGTAAAACTTTAAAAGATGAAACTGAAAATAGTTCTAATGGGTGGATTGTTTTATCTTCTACCAAAGCAACGGCTGAAGATTTTATGGATGCAAGAGAAGCAGAAGAATTTAAACGAAAAAAAAGAATTGTAGAGGTATTCCTTGATAAAGATAGATTATTAGTAATTACAACTAAAGATAAATGCTTTAATCAAATTTCAAAAGAAAAACATATTCATGTACATGAATTAGAAAACACATTAAAACAATTAGATAATGATAATTCTATTATATTCACGACTTCTGCAAATAGTGGAACATTAAAACTTTATAAAGATATAATTGGCAGTGATTTCATTAATTTAAAAAATGTGAAAGTTTTTGATCTACATACGACCTATCCAGAAAAAACACCATACATAATATTGTGCAGTGATGTTTATAAACCAAAAAATTATGGTTCTAAAAACTCTAACTCATATTATGTTTACGCTTCAAAAAATGATCTTATAGAAAAAGAATTGTATTTATACTTTACTGCAAATTGTATTGGAAACTCTATTGACATTCCTAATAGTATCAAAAAATTTATGCCGATTGTAAAAAAAGATTTTGATATAAAAGATATAAAACTAACAAATGAATTAATAGTGAGGTGATTAATACAGGTGAAACTTAAAGATGCCAGCCCCAACTTGTGGACTGCCTTCAGCGGGCGGGAAAGTGCGGTTAGTAAGTTCTGCCACCCGCTTCGGCTTTTGAGTCTCGTAGGATAAGTGAAGTCGTCCAAAAGCCCGCTCGCAAGTAGCCGCGCCACCGTTGGCGGTAATAAAAGAGAGTTAGAACATTTAAATAAAAACAGTATGACCCAAGAACAAGAAAAGAAAATTTGCTTTGTCATTTCACCGATTGGAGAAACAGACACTGAAACACGAAAGCGTTCTGATAAAGTACTCAAACACATCATAACACCTTCGGTAGAGCAACTTGGATATGAAGCAATAAGAGCAGACAAAATTTCCGAACCTGGAATCATCACGACTCAGGTTATTCAGCATATAGTTGATTCGCCATTAGTAATTGCAGATTTGACAGAAAGAAACCCCAATGTCTTCTACGAATTAGCGCTTCGGCACGCAATTAGAAAACCTTTAATTCAAATGATTCGAAAAGGGGAAACTATTCCTTTCGATGTAGCAGCAACTAGAATAATTCAATTTGACATTCAGGATTTAGATAGCGTTGAGCAAGCAAAAATAGAAATACTTTCACAAATTAAGTCAACAGAGACAGGAAAAACTGATATTGATAATCCTATTTCGGTTTCATTAGATTTGAAAATGCTCAAAGAAAGTGGCAATCCTGAACAGCGTTCTCTTGCTGATGTTGTTGAAGCAATTGGCGAATTGAGAGCCACTGTGACCACAATTGATAAGCGGATAAATAATCCAGAAGGACTTATCCCGCCTGAATTTTTTGATAGATATCTGAGTAGAATGCGAAAAATGTTAGGGCCTGATTTTGCAATGTTGTCTAAAGAATTGAAATATGAAATAGTGGACACTATAGAAAGACTTCGAATGTTTATTAAATCATCAAAATCAACTGATAAAAATTCGGCGGAACTTATGCATATTATGGAAAAACTTGAAAGAGTTAGTATGATGCTAGAAGAATTTTATTACAGACAAAATAAATGGTAATAAGAGGATACTACCGCCAACCTACGTCTTGCAAGCGGGCTAAAATCGATAATTGAACTTTTGTCGCCCGCTTCGGCTTTCTCGTGGGATAGTGAAGTCCATCACAAACCCACTCGCAGGCAACTGTGGGAACGTTAGCGGCAATGAAACCAGTTAGTAATGATCATATAAAAATTAAAAAAATGGATTTTAAAGACGAAATCAAACAAATTGGAGAAAGAGTAGTAAAACTCAAAGAGCAAATTCAAACTGAAGAAGCAACAAAAAATGCGTTCATCATGCCTTTTATCAAAACTCTTGGATACGATGTGTTTAACCCGTTAGAGGTTATGCCGGAATTTGTTTCGGACATAGGACTGAAAAAAGGAGAAAAAATTGATTACGCAATTTTTATTGAAGGTAATCCGACAATTTTAGTGGAGTGTAAACATTGGGCACAGAATCTTGATTTACACGATGGACAACTTTTGCGTTATTTTCATGTATCAAAAGCAAAATTCGGATTATTGACAAATGGAATTGTTTATAGGTTCTATTCCGACTTAGTTGAACCAAATAAGATGGATGAAAAACCATTTTTGGAGTTCAATCTTACAGAAATTAAAGAAACCCAAATCGAAGAACTTAAAAAGTTTCATAAATCGTATTTCGACATAGGTAGTATTGTAAACACTGCAAGCGAATTGAAATACACAAAAGAATTGTTGCAGCTCATTCAACAGGAATTTGCTAATCCATCGACAGACTTCGTGAAACATTTTGCCAAACAAGTTTATCCAAGTGTAGTAACGGCAAAAGTGTTGGATCTATTTACCAACTTGACAAAAAAATCTGTTCAACAACACATTAACGATTTGATAAATGAGCGATTGAAAATCGCAATGAAAAAGGAAGAAGAACCGGTTCAAACTACTCAAACGATACAGCAACCTATCGAAGAATCAGCCAATAAAGTTGTTACAACAGAAGAAGAGTTGGAAGGATTTATGATTGTAAAAACAATTTTAAGGCAAAAAATTAATGCAAATCGTATATCATATAGAGATGCTCAATCATATTTTGCGATTCTTTTAGATGATAATAATCGTAAAACTATTTGCAGGCTTTATTTGAATGGAAACAAAAAACATATAGCAACCTTTGACGAACAAAAGAAAGAAGTGAAAAATGAGATAACTTGTTTAGATGACATTTTTACTTTCTCAGATGCTTTACTTAAAACGGTTGAGAATCTTGACAAAGGAAAAGAGAAAGGTTGACAAGAACACAGCCGTTAACTTACATCCGATGGTACTTATGTGAAACCTCATACAAGAAATGCGCCCAAACTTAGCAGTAGTAAGAGAAGATAAAAAAGAGGCCCTAAGGCCTTTCCCGTTCTTTGACTATTTTGCAGGTTCTATAACCAACATATTGTCTTTGACCGTAACGTTGATTTTGACGCCGACAGCGAAACCCGCGTCTTCGAGCCATTTTCCGCTCAAAGAAATAAGCGGGTTATGGAAATTGCCCGACCGATACGCATAATACACCTTGAGATTACGAGTGTACGGTTTTGCAGGCGGACAATAAGGTTTTTGTTGAACCTCTTTGTTTGGCTTTACCCAAGGGTAGAGTTTGCCCTCGGACTGATTTAATTGAAACATAAAACTTGGATTTAGGAGTAAATGAAAAGCCCGCCTTAGATGTCCTGCGTTCCAAGAAACGCCGCGTCCTTTCGGATACACGCACCATAGCGAGCCTAGAATTTAATTTCATTGTCATACATCTTGGATTCAGGAACTGCAAAATTAGATAAAAAACAGAAGACAACAAAAACGATTGGACAGCAAAGCGAGAAACGAAATGATATTGAATATGGTAAAAGCACAAGTCAATATCAGTTTACAACAAGCGGCGCGGCTTTAGTGGCGGCGCGGCTCGCTCCATAGTTTCAGGATCAATGAATAATCCCTGTGGAGAACAAAATATTTAAGTAAAAATGTCAAAGCCAAAGGAAGAATGAGTAGGGGAATAACGGTCTACGACAGATGGCGTTAAGAAAAATCATTAGTGGAGGCGTTAAAAACAAAATTCTGTTCGAAGCCGCCTTTTGAAAAATAGCATGACAGCGTTTGTTATTTAAGGGTTGGAATAACAGCGTCGATGGGCGAGTTATTTTGTTTAGCCGCAACAAAATTTTTTAGCAATAAAAAGAGAAGAAACCGCTTCCCCTCTCTTTTGGAGAGGGCAGGGAGAGGTCGTCGTCAGCCTTGACTTTTTGTTTCTTTTGCGTCAAGGCAAAAGAAAGATTACATGCGTGTCTATTATACTTTACCATTACGATAGAAACATTAAAAATTATCTCCATCTGTTTTTTACACTGATCCCAGTTTCGCAGAATTTTGTAAGTTTGTCTTTCGTACGAGCCTTTCCCAGACGTTAGGCAAAATATAGTACAACACCCAATTTAAGATATATACACTATGAAGACATTAAAACTGATCCTGATCTTAATCTTTGTTCAAACGGTTGTATTTGCGCAAAACAAGAATACAAATACAGTAAAAAATGTAATCATTATGATTCCCGATGGCACAAGTTCTTCATTACTGACATTGGCGCGCTGGTATAATGATAATCATCCGCTTGCATTTGATTCTCTCATTTGCGGAATGATAAAAACGTATTGTTCCGATGGGAAATTCCCCGATTCGGCGCCTACTTCAACGGCTTATGCAACAGGCGTTAAATCGAATGGAAAGAATATAGGCATGAAAGATTCCACGCCTTTTATTTCTGTATTGGAATTGGCTAAGATGAAAGGACTCGCAACCGGAATTGTGGCGACATGCCAGTTCCCGCATGCAACTCCGGCCGATTTTGTTTGCCATTACTACGATCGGGATAATGATGCAGTTTTAGCAAAGCAATTCATTTACAATTCTCCTGATTTAGTGTTTTCGGGAGGAAAGAAATATATTGATGGTCATAACTATAATAGTCTTCTTGATTCAAACAAAATCAAACTTATCATTGATAAAGATTCGTTTAAGAATACGGATGATATTTCCGGTTCGCGTTTATGGGCTCTTTTCCCCGATTGGCAGGGGAATACAAAAAATATGTCTTATGAATGCGATAGAGACAGCGCCAATGTTCCGGGTTTATCTGAAATGACCGACAAGGCAATAAGATTGTTAAATAAAAAGGGGGGAGACGGATTTTTTCTGATGGTAGAAGGAAGCCAGATAGATTGGGCCTCTCATAATAATGATCCGTATGCGGCAGTCACGGACTTTCTTGAATTTAACAAGGCGGTTGGCGTTGCTTTGAAACATGCGGAGGAAATTGGAAATACGGCAGTAATTATTTGTCCCGACCATGGAACCGGCGGAATATGTATCGGAAACAAACGTTCCGGCGTCAGATTCATTGCAGATAATCCGAAAAAGTATGACAAACTGAATATTAAAGATGAAATTATTAATCCTTTAAAGGAAATTGAAAAATCGGGTTGTTCCGGCAGAAAATTAGCTGAAATGATGCTGAAGAATCCGGCATATATATCGAAAGACTCTTTGGTAAAATATTATAATATCCACCCGACAGAAGATTTTTTAAATTCACTCAAAAAAGCATCTGAAGAGAAGAATACCGATACCCTGCAATACATGATCGGCAACGATTTCAGTCAGCAATATTATATCGGTTGGCCAACTACAGGACATACAGCCGAAGATGTATTTTTAGCAATTTATACTCCCCAAAACGTCCCAAAAATAACCGGAGTAGTGCAAAATGACAGCATTGGCCGGTACATTGCTGCTATTTTAGATCTGGGAAGCTTACCTATTGCGACAAATAAATATTACAGCAAAATAACGTTAAGCGAATATAAAACAGAGCAGAAAAAAGATTATTTGGTTATCGAACATAAAGTCAATAACGGGAAGAAAAAGAACGATAACAAAATGGTGGTTTACCCCAATACAAACAAAATAGAACTAATTAAAGGAAAGACAAAGGAAACGATAATATTACCTACAATAGTTGTCAGGATTAATGATAACTGCTATTTACCGGAATACATTGTTGCAAAATTTGAACAATAAAAACACCGCCTGACGAACCGTTGCTTCGTTGAATCTTACAATAGATGAAATAATCATGAACCTATGGCGCTCCAATGCGAATGATTAAAGGCGCGCGTCAGCCAAGTCTCCCAAACAAATAAGAAAATCTGATTAATCTCCCTTGAGGGGGAAAATTAAAGAGGGGTGGGAGATTTAGAGAGGCTTGTAAATTTTAAGCACATGAGAACTATTGAAAATCAGCATAACAAATTATTATATCTGCGATATTACTTAAACGCCTAATTCAAATAATTAATTTGATAGCAGCTATTGAATTTTTAACCACCAGTACTAATATATTATCATGATGATATTTCTATTCTGAATAGATGGAAATGAAAATTATTTCTATTTGGAATAGAAACTTTGTATATTTGTAGCTCTAAATACTAAGAATCATGAATAAGGAAGTTTTAAAACAAGTTATTTACGACCAAAGGAATAGTGTGAATAAAAAGAAAAAAAGGGTTGTACGCAAACTCTCCGAAACATTGATTTCGAACGATGAGATATTGATTATTTCGGGGGTAAGACGTTGTGGAAAATCAACTTTACTGCAACAAATTAGAGAAAAGCAAATAGATAAAGATTTTTACTTGAATTTTGATGATGAGCGTCTTATACATTTTACAGTAGATGATTTTCAAATATTATACGAACTTTTTAGCGAACTTTTTGGCGAACAGCATACCTTTTACTTTGATGAAATCCAGAATGTAGTCGGATGGGAACGTTTTGTGCGCCGTATATACGATGCAGGAAACAAGGTTTTTGTTACCGGCTCCAATGCCAATATGTTAAGTCGTGAGTTAGGAACCCGCCTTACCGGTCGCTATTGTCGGCATGTTTTGTATCCTTTTTCATTCCAAGAAAGCTTGGATTTTTTTGATATTACTTATGATACGAGTGATTTATATATCACAGAAAATAAAGTTCGTATCAAACGTAAATTTACAAACTATTTGCTTTCGGGAGGGTTTCCTGCCTATTTGAAGGAAAATTCGGACAATTATATTCATTCTTTATTTGAAAACATCATCTATAAAGATGTGATTGTCCGCAATAAATTAACCCATGAACGGGAGATAAAAGAATTGGTACATTTTCTTGCAAGCAATCCGGCAACGCTTTCTTCCTATAATTCATTGACAAAAGTAATTGATGTCAAGAATCCTACAACTGTAAAAAATTATATTGATTTTATGCAAGATTGTTATTTCCTTTTTCAGATCAATAAGTATGATGTGTCGTTAAAAAAACAATTGCATAACCCTAAAAAAATCTATTTTATTGATAATATTATACTTAGAAAAATAGGTTTCAGTTTTTCGGATAATACAGGTAGATTGTTGGAAAATGTTGTTTTTATCGAATTAAAACGTAGGGAAAAGGATGTTTACTATCATTACGAAAAGAATGAATGCGATTTTGTTTTACGCAGGGGAACTCACATTACAGAAGCAATCCAAGTGTGTCATGTTTTTGAAAACGAAGCAACTAAACAGCGTGAAATAACAGGGCTTTTGGATGCTTTGGATTGCTACAACCTCAAAGAAGGTTTAATACTTACTTCCGACACCGAAGAAGAATTAACTATTAACCAAAAACAAATACGGATTATGCCTGTGTGGAAATGGTTATTACTACCATCTGAAAAGTAAATAAAAACCGGACATTCCCTGTTCGAAAATGCCCGGTTCATTTATTTCAAGTATTTACTTTTTCTTATTTTCCGTATTTAATTGCAGCTTGCGCGGCGGCTAAACGCGCTATCGGCACACGGAAAGGAGAACAGGAAACATAGTTCAATCCGTTTTTAAAGCAGAACTCTACCGAAGCAGGGTCGCCGCCCTGTTCGCCGCAAATACCTACTTTCAGGTTCTGACGAGCGGAACGTCCTTTGCTTACCCCCATTTCAATCAACTGTCCTACGCCGTTCTGGTCAATCGTTTGGAACGGATCGGCGGGAATCAACTTCTTGTCGGTATAATCGTGTAAAAAAGCGCTGGCATCGTCGCGACTAAATCCAAAAGTCATTTGGGTAAGGTCGTTGGTTCCGAACGAGAAAAACTCGGCAGTTTTAGCCATACGGTCGGCGAGTAAACAAGCACGCGGAATTTCAATCATGGTGCCATACAAATATTTGATTTCTTTCAATCCCATTTGTTGGCAAACCTCTGCGTATACGCGATCCACAATCTTTTTTGTAAAGTCCAATTCCGATACGTCGCAGGTAACCGGAACCATAATTTCCGGCATTGGGTTTTTGCTTTCTTTCAATAATTCGGCCGTAGCTTCGAAAACGGCGCGGATTTGCATTTCGGTAACTTCGGGATAAGTAACGCCCAAACGAACGCCGCGGTGTCCCATCATCGGATTGACTTCGTGAAGTTCTTTTCCGCGTTGGATTACGTCTTCCAATTTAATTTTCAATGCGTCGGCCAGTTCTTTTTGTTTTTCGGCATCCTGAGGCACAAATTCATGCAAAGGCGGATCCAATAAACGGAATGTTAAGGGAAGACCGTCCATGACTTCCAATGTGGCTTTCATGTCGCGTTTTACAAACGGGAACAGGTCTTTCAAAGCATTGCGGCGTTTCGCTTCGTTTTCGCTCAAAATCATTTTGCGCAAATGGAACAAAGGTTCTTCCGATCCTTTTCCATAGAACATATGTTCCGTACGGAAAAGTCCGATTCCTTCCGCGCCGAATTCCCTTGCCTGACGGGCATCTTCAGATGTGTCGGCATTGGTGCGCACGCCCATGGTACGGTATGTGTCGACCATTTTCATGAATGTTTGGAAGCGTGGATTTTCCGATGCATCCATCAATTTCAAAGTTGCATTATATACATAGCCTTTGGTTCCGTTGAGAGTCAGGATATCGCCTTCTTTAATAACCAGATCGGTTCCTTTAATTTTGGCAATTTTCTTGCTTTCGTCTACTTCCAATGCGCCGGCGCCTACAATACAACATTTACCCCATCCGCGGGCAACCAAAGCCGCATGAGAAGTCATTCCGCCCAAGGCCGTCAAAAGACCGTCGGCGGCGCGCATGCCGTCTACGTCTTCGGGATTGGTTTCTTTGCGCAATAAGATTACCTTTTCTCCTTTACGCGACCAGGCAACTGCATCTTCGGCTGTAAATACAACTTTCCCTACCGAAGCGCCGGGTCCGGCCGGCAATCCTTTTACAATAGGAGCGGCATTCTTTTCAGATTCAGAATCCACAATCGGGTGCAAGAGCTCGTCCAATTGTCCTGGTTCTACCCTCAAAACAGCTGTTTTTTCATCAATTAATTTTTCCTGCAACATATCCATTGCCATGTTTAAAGCCGCCGTTCCGGTACGTTTTCCTACGCGGCATTGTAACATGTACAACTTCCCTTCCTGAATGGTGAACTCGATATCCAACATATCGCGGAAGTTTTTTTCGAGAATATCGCGGATGTCGCAAAGCTCTTTATAAGTTTTCGGCATAGATTCCTGCATGGAATGCAAATGCTTGTTTTGTTCGTTTTTGGTGTCGTCGTTCAAAGGATTGGGCGTACGGATCCCTGCCACCACGTCTTCTCCTTGCGCGTTTACCAACCATTCTCCGTAAAATTGGTCTTCTCCTGTAGCAGGATTACGGGTAAACGCTACTCCGGTAGCAGAAGAGTCGCCCATGTTTCCGAATACCATAGCTTGCACGTTCACAGCTGTTCCCCAATCATCGGGGATGCTTTCAATACGACGATAGGAAACGGCTTTTTTTCCGTTCCAGCTCTTGAAAACCGCCTTAATTCCACCAACTAACTGATCTTTTGCATCATCAGGAAAATCTTTTCCCAACACTTGTTTTATTTTTTTCTTAAACTCTTCGGATAAGAATTTCAGATCGTCTGTAGTTAAGTCCGTATCCGATTTGTATCCTTTGGCATGTTTGTATTCGTCCAGAATCTCATCCAATATTTTACGGATTCCTTTTCCTTCGGCAGGTTCTATTCCTTCGGCTTTTTCCATTACGACGTCTGCATACATCATAATAAGACGACGGTAAGAATCGTATACGAAACGAGGATTGTTCGTCTTTTTCAAAAGACCGGGAATAGTGGCCGAGCACAGACCAATGTTTAAAACGGTGTCCATCATACCCGGCATAGAACTGCGCGCGCCGGAACGGCATGACATTAGAAGAGGATTTTCGGCGTCGCCATATTTCATACCCATTGCATTTTCCACATTTTTCATACCTTCCCAAACCTGATCCATCAGTTCTTTCGGAAGTTCGCAATGATTGGCGTAATAAGCCATGCAACATTCGGTGGTAATAGTTAATCCTGCAGGAACAGGCAACCCTAATAAACACATTTCGGCAAGGTTAGCGCCTTTGCCGCCTAACAGGTTTTTCATGTCTGCTTTGCCTTCGGCAGATTTTCCGCCAAAGTAATAAACATATTTTGTCATAAACTAAAAATTATATAAAGTGATAATTATCAAAAATGTATGTTGTTCCTATTTCTCATAGGCAAAACACGGAGAAACGACTTGCAAAGATAAGAATTTTAGGAAAATAATAAAAATGAAAATCAGAAACAAACAGAATGAGAGGACAAATAGGAGATATTTTTCATTAAATAGAGTCGAACAAATTTTGCTAATTGAAAATTAAGTTGTAATTTTGCACTCCTTTTAGGCATATATAATGCATATGCCATTGCGGGCTTAGAAAATAATAGATTAAAGATAATGAGTACATTAAGTTACAAAACCGTATCAGCAAACAAAGCTACGGTGCAAAAAGAATGGATTGTAATTGATGCTGAAAATGAAGTAGTAGGACGTTTAGCTACTCGAGTGGCAAACGTTTTAAGAGGCAAGCACAAACCCTCGTTTACGCCTCATGTGGATTGCGGGGATAATGTAATTGTGATCAATGCAGAAAAAATCCGTTTTACAGGTAAAAAAATGACGGAAAAGGTGTACGTTCGCCACACAGGATACCCTGGAGGTCAGCGATTCGCAACGCCGAAAGAAGTATTGGCAAAGCATCCTATCCGCGTGGTTGAGAAAGCTGTAAAAGGTATGTTGCCCAAAAATCGTTTGGGAGACGCTCTTTATAGAAATTTGTTTGTATATGCCGGCACGGAACATCCGCACCAAGCTCAACAACCCAAACTGGTAAAACTAGAAACATTAAGATAAAACATGGAAGTAATAAACACCATTGGAAGAAGGAAAACGGCCGTTGCGCGTATTTATATGCAACCGGGTAATGGAAACATTGTTGTTAATAAAAAAGATTACAAAGAATATTTTCCTACAGGACCGCTTCAATATATCGTATGTCAGCCATTGGAAATTGCAAATGAAAACGGCAAATGGGATATAAAAGCTAACCTTGACGGCGGAGGCGTTACCGGCCAAGCTGAAGCTTTACGTCTGGCTATTTCCAGGGCATTATGCGAAATCAACCAGGAAAATCGTCCGGCCCTTAAATCTCAAGGCTTAATGAGACGCGATCCCCGTATGGTTGAACGTAAAAAACCAGGACGTCCGAAAGCTCGTAAACGCTTCCAGTTCAGCAAACGTTAATCATTTTCAGGGTATTCTTGCCCAACTGAATAGATATCAAACGTCTTATATATTTTCTTAAATAAAGTATGTTTAAGAGGATTTGATTATCGTAAGTTGTTTAGTATCCAAATTGCAGAGATTTTCTTTATCAAGAAACTACTTTGCAATTGGTTTTTAGAGGAATGTAAACAAATAAATAATAAAAATGGCAAAATTAGATTTCGATCAAATGTTAGATGCAGGTTGCCACTTCGGGCACCTGAAAAGAAAATGGAATCCCAAAATGGCTCCTTATATTTTCATGGAGCGTAACGGTATTCATATTATTGACTTGTATAAAACAATGGCAAAAGCGGATGAAGCCGCTAACGCATTGAAGCAAATTGCCAAGTCTGGAAAAAAAGTGTTATTTGTTGCAACAAAAAAACAAGCAAAAGAAATTGTTGCCGAACAAGTAAAAGAAGTAGGAATGCCCTTCGTAACCGAACGTTGGCCGGGAGGTATGCTAACCAACTTTGCCACCATTCGCCGCGCGGTGAAAAAAATGAATTCGTTAGACAAACTGATGAATGATAAAGAATTTTCCAATATTTCCAAAAGAGAGCGTTTGCAAATTCAACGCGAAAGAGCAAAATTGGAAAAGAATTTGGGAAGTATCGCCGATTTAGCTCGCTTACCTTCTGCTCTTTTTATCGTCGACATTAACAAAGAACATATTGCGGTTGCAGAAGCTCGCCGTTTAAATATTCCGACGTTTGCATTGGTAGATACAAATTGTAATCCTGATTTGATTGACTTCCCTATTCCTGCAAATGATGATGCTTCAAAATCAATATCTTTAATACTTTCTAACATGATCGACGCCATTAAAGACGGCTTGAATGAAAGAAAAATTGATAAAGACGCAAGAGGCGAAGATGGTGATGATATGGACGTTGAAATCGCTGACGATCATTTGTTAATGGATGGTGGAGACGATGATGAAACCCCTGTTGATGCGGGAGAAAAAGGCGGAACAAAAAAAGTAAAAGAGAAAGAAGGCGAAGATGAAAAGCCAAAACGTCCAAGAAAGCCGATGGCTAAAAAACCAATGCCTAAAAAATAATTCTTCAAAGTTTGTTTAACAGATTAAAAATAATAAAATAGTATGGCAAATATAAGCGCTGCCGATGTAAATAAACTTCGTCAAATGACTGGCGTAGGTATGATGGATTGTAAAAATGCTTTAGCCGAATGCGAAGGCGATTTTGAAAAAGCGATAGATTATTTACGTCAAAAAGGGCAAAAACTGGCAAATAAACGCGCTGACCGTTCAGCCAATGAAGGTGTTGTGCTAGCAAAAGCGAACGGAAAAATGGGCGCCGTTATCATGCTGAATTGCGAAACGGACTTTGTAGCAAAAAATCAAGATTTTATTAATATAACCGATTCAATATTAAATGCTGCTTTAGATAAAAGTGCTAAAACATTAGATGAAGTATTAGCTTTGGACTTAAATGGAAGCAAAATATCGGATATTGTTACAGATCAAGTAGGTAAAATTGGCGAAAAAATTGAATTAGGCAGCTACGAAATCGTAGAAGCCGCAAAAGTATACGCTTACGTACATCAAGGAAATCGTTTAGCGACAGTTGTGGGTTTCAATAAAGAAGGATATGACGAAATAGGGAAAGAAATTGCTATGCAAATTGCAGCAATGGCTCCTATCGCATTAAATAAGGAAAGTGTTCCGTCCGATGTAATCGAAAGAGAATTGGATGTTTATCGCGCTCAAGTTCGGGAAGAAGGAAAGCCGGAAAACATGGTGGAACAAATTGCAGCCGGGAAACTGAATAAATTCTTTAAAGAAAGTACATTATTAAGTCAAGAATTCATTCGCGATAGCAAAAAAACAGTGGAAGAGTACCTTAAATCTATCGATAGCGAATTAAAAGTAGTCGGATTTAAACGATTGATGTTAGGCGCATAAGCGAAACAGATAAGTAAAAAATAAAAAGAGAGATTATTGGAAACATCCGGTAATCTCTCTTTTGTTATATTGACATCGGGAATGATTTTAAAATTCTATCTATTTATTATTGGTCTACAAATTTTCGATAGTTGTCAAATTTCTGAATTACAAAATGATTAATTGAATTAGGCGCTTTGTCGATAAGATGCAATAATTTGAGACGGGATGTCTTAAAGTAAGTCAGGGCGTGACTTTAAGTCACGCCCTGACTAGTCTATCGACTAGAAAATAAGCACATGAAAACTATTGAAAATCATCATAACAAATTATACCTACGATATTGCTTAAACGCCTAATTCAAATGATTATTAAACAAAAACGCGCAAAACATTAATTGTCATTAAAATGTTTTGCGCGCAACGAAGATCTTATCACTTCAACTGGGACTATCCAAAATATTGTGTAAACAGAAACTCTACAGGCAATCGTCTTTATAGGGGTTAACCCCTATAAAGACGATTTTCAAAGATAATCAAAAATTGGTTCAAAATTTGTCCCCAATTCCAAATGGGTTGATACCAT
>JAVBLV010000060.1:0-6030 GCA_031553195.1 Bacteroidales bacterium | reverse complement strand
ACGATGAATTACAATGCTTTACTAATCCAGCGAATTTATCGCATGTTTGGGCTAAAGCCAAACATGATTAAAAATAACCAAAACCTCAAAGAACTTATTTATTTCGGAACTAAAGCCGTTTAATTTTTAACGGACTATTGTAGATAAATAGTAGTTCTCATGTAGTACGGCTTAACTTGTTTCTTAATTATAAGTCAGGGCGTGACTCTAAGTCACGCCCTGACTAGTCTGCTAAGTTACGCCCCCACTAGTCTATCGACTAGAAATTAAACACATGAAAACTATTGAAAATCAGCATGGCAAATTATTATATCTGCGATATTACTTAAACGCCTAACTCAAAAAATCTATTCAAATCAGACTATAAATTTTTAATGGCGCAATAGAAAAAGAGGCTTATAAAGTACAATAATTACTTTATAAACCTCCTAAACTTTTAAAAACTTTCTACCCGGATTTTACCTTCTATTTGTATAAATCATAATCCAATAAATCAATTGGGCTAACGAAGCCAAAGCGGCAACGACATAGGTTCTTGCCGCCCAACTTAAAGCATCTTTTGCATAAGGTTGCGTTTCGGCAGAGGTAATATTACTGGATTGCAGCCAAACCAAAGCCCTTCGAGAAGCGTTGATTTCTACAGGAAGCGTAATGAAACTGAACAAAGTAGTAACTGCAAATAATCCAATTCCGATTAATATTAAACTTGGGAAAATATTAATCAGTAAAATTCCTGCAAGCAATACCAATTGTACGGTATTAGCGGCAAAACTCACAATAGGAACTAATGTGGAACGCATTTCCAGCCAACTATAGGCCGTAGCATGCTGTACGGCATGTCCACATTCATGCGCGGCCACGGCGCCAGCGGCTACGCTGTTTCCGGCGTACACATCGGGACTAAGATTTACCGTTTTGGTTTTGGGATTGTAATGATCGCTTAAATGACCTTGCACCGAAACAACCTGAACATCGTGAATACCGTTATCGCGCAACATTTTCTCGGCAACTTCTTTTCCCGTCATATGATTGTTCAGGGGAATGCGCGAATATTTTTTAAATTTTGATTTTAATTGTTGACCGACTAGTAGGCTCAGCAGCATAAAACCGCCGAAAATAATCCAATAAATAGGCATAGTTATTTTAATTTTATTTGTTTACAAATATGTTTATCGTCTTTGTACCGGATAGATGCTTGTTGCAAAGACACTTTATTTTTATCTTTGCATATTTAAATCATCAACATGATAGTATCCATGACCGGCTTTGGGAAAGCAACGCTTAATCAGGGTAATAAGGTTTTTTCCGTAGAAATAAAAACCCTTAATAGCAAGCAATTAGATGTTTTTTGCCGTTTACCGTCGGCTTACAAGTCCTATGAACTTGAAATCCGGAACTTGCTTTCTTCGGCATTAGAACGCGGAAAAATAGATTTTATTTTAACGGTTGAGGATACATTGCCGCAACCCAAAGTAAAACTCAATTCCGAAATCATCCTCGCTTACTGTAAACAATTAGACGATTTATCGAAACAGTTGAACAAACCTTCCGATTCGGTTTTACAATTGGCATTGTCATTACCCGACGTTATAAACTATACTCCCGACGAGATCACAGAAGAGGAATGGCAGGAAATAAAAAAATTAATAACCGTCGCTTCGGATAAGACCAATGAATTCCGAAAACATGAAGGAGGATTATTAGCAATTGATTTTTTAAAAAGAATAGGATTATTGGAAAATATGCGCCTCTCCGTTGAAAAACATGCGGCGCAACGTTCCGTCAATATACGCGAACGCATTTTTAATTCTTTATCTGAATTGAAAATTACTATTGATGAAAATCGTTTTGAGCAAGAAATGATTTATTATATAGAAAAACTGGATATTACAGAAGAAATGGTTCGATTAAAAAAACATTTGAACTACTTTTCGGAAGTGATGCAGTCGTCTCTTTCAGAAGGGAAAAAACTTAGTTTTATTGCACAGGAAATAGGGCGCGAAATCAACACCATAGGCTCCAAAGCCAATGATGCCGATATTCAAAGAATTGTTGTAAATATGAAAGACGAACTGGAAAAAATTAAAGAACAATTAAGTAATATTTTATAAACGTTACCGTTTCTAGTCTCGTATATGAAAAACAAAATAACGCACAGGCAGATAGAAATATGAATAACAAACGGATATATATTTTCCTTTTATTGCTGCTATTTACCACCGGATTATTTGCACAAACAAACGCCGATGAACAGATGGCCGCGCAATACTATAGCGCAGGCGAATACGAAAAAGCCATTGAAATATATCAACGTTTATTCGAAAGCTCCCAAAATAAATTATATTACAGTTTTCTATTAAAATCATACGAAAACGTGGGCGATTTCAAGCAAGCGGAAAAATTAGTCCAACGTCAAATCAAAAAGTATCCGCAAGAACTCGTTTATCTCGTTGATCTGGGAAATATCTATTTAAAATCGGAGAAAAAACCTACAAAAGGCGAAAAACAATTTAACGAGGCCATAGAAAAGTTAGGATTAAATCAAATGCAAATGGTCGATTTGGCAAACGCTTTCGAACAAATCGGACAGATTAAATATGCCATAGAAACGTATAAAAAAGGGAGGCAGTTATTTAAAAATCAAACATTATTCACCTTTGAACTATCGTCTCTATACCTACGAGAAGGAATGAATGATGAAATTGTAGCAGAATACCTTGCTTTCTTAGACGCTTTTCCCGAAGCGATGCCGACCATACAAATTCAACTCCAGAATTTAATGGCCAATAGCCCAAACGACGCCCTTTCCAATAGTCTGCGTTCTGCTTTGGTAAAACGGATTCAGAAAACCCCGGAAAATCGTATTTATACCGAAATGATGATTTGGTATTCTATTCAACAGAAAGATTTTGAATTTGCTTTTACTCAAGCCAAAGCTATTGATAAACGTTTTCCTGCCGACGAAGGAACGCAAGTTTTCCGCGTAGCAGGAATGGCTATGTCTAATAATATATTCGACGTGGCTTCAGAAGCTTACCATTATCTTATTGCTAAAGGCGCTTCAGGTCAATATTACATGCAAAGTAGAATCGGATACCTTGATGCGAAATACAATAGAATCATTTCGCAATTAATCATACAACCTAAAGAAATACAGGACTTAAGGAAGGATTACGAACAAACCCTGAAAGAACTTGGACAAACGGCTTCCACAGTCATCCTGATGAAAAATTTGGGGCATTTGTTAGCTTTTTACGGCAATGATATTCAAGGAGCGGCCGATATTCTATATGAAGCCATCGAAATAAAAACGCCCAACACAGAACTGACAGCCGATTGTAAATTGGAATTAGCGGATATCTTATTATTTGCCGGAGACGTTTGGGAAGCTTCCATTTTATATTCTCAAGTGGAAAAAGCATTTAAAAATGATGCGATCGGTTCTATGGCAAAATTTAAAAATGCAAAACTTTCTTATTATATCGGCGAATTCGAATGGGCTAAAACTCAATTGGACGTGTTGCGTTCTTCTACCTCTAAATTAATTGCCAACGATGCGATGGAATTATCTCTCCTTATTAGCGATAATATGGAAGACGATAGTACTTACAGTTCTTTGGAATATTATGCAAAAGCCGATTTGATGATGTATCGTAACCACCTCGACGAAGCGTTGCTGTACCTCGATAGCTTAAGAATTCTTCCCGCTTCGCATCCTATTTCGGATGAAGTAATAATGAAAGAAGCTGAAATCAGGCTTAAACAAGGGTTATATCATTTAGCCGATAGTTTGCTGCAAGAACTGGTCAAATTATATCCTCATGATATACTGGCCGACGACGCTTTATTCATGTTGGGAGAACTTTACGAAACCCAATTCAAAAATTCCGAGAGAGCAATGGAATTTTACGAACGAATATTAATGGATTATTCAGGCAGTTTGTATGCTACCGAAGCCCGGAAACGATTCCGGAACCTCAGGAAAAGTTAAAAAAAAACGGCTAATCTTTCATTTGCAGAAAGTTTCCCTGATATTGCAGATATTCGGAGATTATTTTGTACCTTTGCAAGTCCAAAAATAAACAAATTTATTTATTCAAAAACAAATTAAACAGTTATGGCTGTAAGAATGAGATTACAACGTCATGGTAAAAAGAACGCTCCTGTTTATCATATTGTCGTTGCGGATGGTCGGGCACCACGAGACGGAAAATTTATTGAAAAATTAGGAATTTACAATCCCACAAAAAATCCTGCCGAAATATCCATCCATGTCGACAAAGCAGTACAATGGTTGAAAAACGGCGCGCAACCTTCAGATACGGTAAAACGTATTTTATCTTATAAAGGCGTTTTATTAAAAAAGCACTTGCAAGGCGGCGTTGAAAAAGGCGCAATCACCCAAGAACAAGCAGATGTAAAGTTCAGACAATGGGAACAAGAGAAAGAAGCTAAAATCAATAATAAGAAAAAAGAAATTGAATTAAGCTCTAAAAATCAAACTAAACAACGCCATGAGGCAGAGTTGAAACTAAAAGACGCTAAAGCGGAAGAAGTAGCTAAGAAGAAAGCGGCCGAAATAGCAGCCAAACAAAATAAAGCGGCCGAAGCAGAAGAAGAGGAAGTAGCAACAACTACCGAAGAATCCGTTGAAGAAAAAACCGAAGAAACTGCAGAATAATTCAATATTTTGCAAAACTATATCAAGAAAGGGGATTCATTCCCCTTTTTTTGTAAGCGCTTTTTTAGAAATCGAACAAATAATTCAAAATGAATATTGCCGCATTGGTATCGGGAGGAGTCGACAGTTCCGTGGTGGTTCATAACCTGAAAGAACAAGGTTTCGACCCTGTCATATTTTACATAAAGATAGGAATGGAAGACGAAAACGGCTATATCAACTGTTCGTCGGAAGAAGATATTGAAATTACGTCTTTCATTGCACGCAAATATGGCTGCAAATTCGAAATCGTGTCGTTGCATGACGAATATTGGGAACATGTGGTTAACTATACCATAGAAGCCGTAAAAAGAGGACTTACCCCTAATCCCGATATGATGTGTAACAAACTAATTAAATTTGGTTGTTTTGAACAAAATTGGGGCAAAGATTTTGACAAAATGGCTACGGGACATTATGCTACTGTAACCGAAATAGGAACAGAAACTTTTCTTTCCACCGCTAAAGACAAAGTCAAAGACCAAACTTATTTTCTAGGGCAAATCAATTATTTCCAACTGTCAAAAATAATGTTTCCTATTGGACATTTACTTAAACGCGAAGTGCGTGAAATTGCTTCAAAAGCAAAACTTCCCAGCGCCGAACGGAAAGATAGCCAAGGAATATGTTTCTTGGGAAAAATTCATTACAACGATTTTATCAAAAGATACCTTGGGGAAAAAGAGGGGAAGATCATAGAATTTGAAACCGGAAAAATCATCGGGAAACATAAAGGATATTGGTTTCATACCATCGGGCAGAGGAGGGGATTGGGATTGAGCGGCGGACCTTGGTTTGTAGTGAAGAAAGACGTAGAGGAGAATATAATATACGCGTCTAACGGATACGATCCGGAAACTCAATATGGAATGACTGTGAATTTAGGCGGATTTCAATTTATTACAAAAAATATTCTGGGAGACCTTTCGGATCCTAAACCCATCACATTCAAAATCCGCCATACGCCTGACTTCACAAAAGGGATGCTGGAAAAAATCGGGGATATTTACCGTATTCAGTCCGAAGAAAAAATACAAGGCATTGCAACAGGTCAATTTGGGGTAGTATATGATAATGATTCACAGCTTTGCTTAGGGAGCGGAGTAATTGTTTAAGCGAGAGAGCTAAAAAGAAAACCGCTCAAAACTTAAGATTTTTACGTCTTGAGCGGGGACTATCCAAAATATTGTGTAAACAGAAACTCTACAGGCAATCGTCTTTATAGGGGTTAACCCCTATAAAGACGATTTTCAAAGATAATCAAAAATTGGTTCAAAATTTGTCCCCAATTCCAAATGGGTTGATACCAT
>JAVBLV010000038.1:0-14372 GCA_031553195.1 Bacteroidales bacterium | reverse complement strand
ATGGTATCAACCCATTTGGAATTGGGGACAAATTTTGAACCAATTTTTGATTATCTTTGAAAATCGTCTTTATAGGGGTTAACCCCTATAAAGACGATTGCCTGTAGAGTTTCTGTTTACACAATATTTTGGATAGTCCCTATGACCATAAAACGCACCCGCCTTATTATCCGAATCCTTCGATTTATAATCGTTACAGGTTTGCTTATCGGATTATGGTTTTTAAGCAACCGGCTTACTCAATTCAATTTTCCAGTTGAATTATTGGCTAAAGCGAGCATTATCCTGTTAGGAGGATGGTTGCTGCTTTCAACTGTTTATCATTTTGTTAAAAAAACAGTATGGATTGTCATTACTTTCAGTATTGTTTATTTATTTGGCGTTTATACTTATCAGGGAGTAAACATAAAAACAGATTGCACGAATACAGCATGGGTAAAGATTTTAGCCCCTATAAACAATACACTCTCTGTATTTTTTCCCTCACGCGGAAGTTATGTAGAAGGTAATTTGGAAGCGCAAGCTCATTATCAAGCCGTTCATCTACTGGCTTATTTCTTTTTTGCCATGTTAGCGATTTCTATTTTTGGCCGCCGTTTGATGAATCGTAGTGGATATCCGTTTATTCTCAAAAAACAACGTAATATTTTTTGGGGTTATGGCGAAGCAGGAAAATTATTGGCAAAAGATATATTGAATAAAGGGAGCGTTTTCCAACAATGTATTTTTGTATTGCCAAAATCATTACATGATGATGAAGACAAAGAAAAGTTGATTTTTGATAAATTGGATAAAATGGGCGCAATTGTTCTTTATCGGGATTTTGAAATATTGAAAAAGAGGTTACCCAAAGGACATCGTCACTTTTTCCTGACAGACGATCAGGATTTCAATGTCCGCATGGCATTGAAAGTTGCCGAATCAACTACGAAAAACAGCTCTAAGACTCATTTATACATCCGCACGGAGCAAGAGCGTATCGACAATTTTTTTGAAACAAAACCCAATGTAGAACTGCACTTTTTCAACCAATCCGACTTAACAGCGCGTAAATTTGTGGAAAACTATCCTATGTTGAGTTCACCTGAAATCGAAATTGACACAGACAACTTATTGGTAAATGGTAAGTTTCGTTTGCTACTGTTAGGCTTTGGCTGGCGGGGACACGAATTGCTGAAAAAATGTATCTGCGATGCTCAATTCAAAGGCAGCAAATTCTCTGCGACTATTATTGATAACGATTTTGAATCAAAATATGGCGATTATCCGGTTTTATACAACGAATGTATCGAAGAATACAATTTGAATTTCAATCCTCAGGAAATAAAAGAAGTAGGTAGTGATTTGTTTTACAAATGGATAGATGCAAATATTTTGAATTACAACCGCATTATCATTGCCTTGGGCGATGATTGCCTGAATGTGGAAATTGCTACAAAAATTGCCCGAATACTTCAATGCAAAGAAAAAGGAATAAAAAGCAATAAGGAACTACAAGACCTTATTTTTGCATACGTGGAGGACAAAGAAAATTTCAACTATTACTACCAAAAGGAAAATTACAAGCCTAAAGAAGCTTCGCCCATTACTGTTTTCGGCAATATAGAAGAAATCTACACTTACGATGTAGTAGTCAACGAAACCATGGACAGAATAGCCAAAATGGTAAACTATGTGTATTCGAAATATGAAGTAAAAAAAATTGAGACCTTAGATGATAAATGGAGTGGTAATGATGGAATCGAGAAACGCTGGACAAATGAAAAATCTATTTTTAAGAAAAATTCCAGTCGTGCAGTAGCTCTGAATGTGCAAAATATTTACAAAATTGTAAAAGAGGATTGGAGTGTTTTAAATGATGATAAGAATTTGGAAATCTTAGCAGAAAATGAACACTTGCGTTGGAACGCTTTTCATTTTGTAAATGGAATTCGCAAATGGAATTTGGCGGACATAAATACACATAATGGAAAGGATTCAGATGCTAATTGTAATTTATTAAGACATGGATGCCTTACTGATTTTGAAATGTTGAATTTAGTTTCGGCAAAAGTAAATGAAATTAAAGTAGCAGAGGGAAGATCAGGAAAGGAAGATTACCAAGAAACAGACAGACGTATTACTCGACATTTCCACTTGTTTTGGCAAGAAATGGGCAAACAAAAAAACACAACAAATGAATAATTATATCCCCAATCCTATAGATACTTCGCAAGTAGTACTTAACGAAAAACTGTTGGAACTTACCGAACTATTGGCAAAAAATACACACGAAGTATGGGCAAAGCAACGCATATCCGAAGGCTGGCAATATGGCAAAGAACGTAATGATGAGCAGAAAAAACATCCTTGCCTCGTTCCCTACGAGGAATTGCCCGAAGCAGAAAAAGAATACGATCGGAATACAGCTATGGAAACGTTGAAGGTGATTAGGATGCTGGGGTTTGAGATAGTGAAAAAAAAGGGCTAAATACAATTTCAAAATCATGGAAACATTGAATACATGGCGTGCTTTTCCGATTTTTATTAGCAGTACATTTAAAGATATGCATGCAGAAAGGGACTATTTGAACACTTTTTTGCTAGCTAAATTAAATGAAGAATTCTCTGCATATAAAGTTGATTTTAAACTGATAGATTTGCGTTGGGGTGTCGATACTATTGATATCAATGAGAATGAGCGGGAAGCACAAGTTTTAAAAGTATGTCTTGATTCTGTTGCTAATAATCGGCCTTTTTTCATCGCTCTATTAGGCGACAGATATGGTTGGATTCCGCCTGCTAATCGTTGGCTTAATGTTTACAACTCTTTGAATGAAAAAGATAAATCCTTATTAAATATTGAAGATGAAAAAAGTGTTACAGAACTTGAAATTTTATTTGGTGCTTTGGGTAATCCTCTTGAAATTCTTTCACGTAGTCTTTTCTTTTTCCGTGCCGAGAACTCTTATGACGGAATGGATGAAGAACGAAAAAAAATATACCAAGAAGATGGCGATGATAAAATTGAAAAAACAAATAAACTTAAGCTATTAAAAGAAAAAATCAGGCAAGTATGTAATAATTATGGCTATACAAAAGCAATACATGAATATAAATTAACATGGAACATCAACAAGTTTCAAGGATTAGAGGAATGGGGCCAATTAGTATTTGAAAATATTTGCCGAGAAGTCAAGGAAGAAATAAATGTAACCAACGATTTTTTACCCAAAAATTGGTACGAACAAGAGCAGCATAAGCTTGAACAATTTATTTATTACCAGACACAACGTTTTAAAGGTAGAGAAGATTTGTTAAAAAAATCAATAGAATTTCTACAAAACAATAATGACGCTAAAATATTAACGGCTTTCTCAGGTACAGGGAAGAGTTCTTTCATGTGTCAATTATATAAAAAACTATCAGATAAGGAAAATAATCGCCAAATAATTCTTTTTCATTCAGCAGGAATTAGCCAATATGCTCAAAAAACGGAATATATGCTTCAAAATTGGAGCAGGTGTATTTGCCAGAAAATTAATTTAGAATATGTAGAAGAGCAAGATGATAATGAAACAAATGCTGGACTAAACGGAAAAAGCTTTTTGGAACGTATAAAAACACAGTTTTGGAATTTGATTTCAATGGCTAAAAGAGATGGATACAAAGTTATTCTTTTAGTTGATGCTTTAGAACGTTTTCAACAAGACAATATGTCTAAATACATGCAATGGCTACCGGTAAATGTATCATTATTATGTACTACCGTACCTGGCTATGAAAAAAATCCTTTAAAAAAATATCCTGATTTGATAGTGGAAGAAATGCCTTTATTTTCCGAAAAAGAAGCTCAGGAAATGCTCGATCATATATGTGAACTTTACAATAAAGAACTCAATCATGGAATATTGAAAAGGATATTACAAAAAAAAGACGAAGATGGTAGCTTTGCTTATTCATCCCCTTTATGGCTATCCTTGGTTGGAAATATCCTTTTCGGTTTAAATGCAGATGATTTTGAAGAAATAAATCATCAACTCGATAAAAATGAAAATGAGGTTGAAAAAATTCAAAAATTCTTTTGCGAATTAGTTGATAGCTTTTCTGCAAATGTTGAAGATTTATTTATTACCTTGTTAGTGAGAGCCTGTAAATCTTTCGGAACGGAGCTAACTATGCATAGTATGAAATACATGGCATTATCTCAAAATGGAGTACGGGAAAAAGATTTGTCCGCTTTATTGGGAGAATCTTGGGATTTACTGCAATTTACATCACTCAAGCGTTGGTTCAAATATCTAATAACAGAAACAGATGAAAGAAAATGGAACTTTGGACATATAAAGTTATCCAAGGCCTTAAAAATATGGCAAGAATATGAAAATACCGGTATGCATAGAGGTATTGCTGAATACTTGTTAACTCTTCCCGAAAATGATTCAATGAGAAGAAACGAACTTGTCTACCAAATGATCAAGGGAGACATGAGAAAAGCAATTGTGAAATGTTGTATCGATATTGATGACTATTCAAATAGCTATATCATTGATTCTATCGTACGATATTATCATAACGACAACTCTATTCTTCCTTATTTATCGAATTGTATTGATAAATCAGCAAATAAAGATGCAATTTTATATGCAGGGAAACTGGTTTTAGGTTTAAATAATAAGATAGCAATTATTGACCAATCGCCCCTCATTCAAATGGGGCTTAGTTTTTTTGCAAAAATAGATTATAAAAAATGTGATATAAACGAGACAAGGTGGATTGGCGAAATGAGTAATCAATTATCTGCCAAATGCGATCATATAAAAGACTATGAAAACATGCTATACTTTGTTAAAATACAAGAATATTGCTACGAGCAATGCACAGAACACTATAAAAATGATGATAGCATACAAGTTTTTAAGAATAGTTTAGCTATGGCATATTACAAATTAGGACTTTATTATTCTCAAAGAGGAAATAGAGAAGATGCCACAGCATATTTTGATAAAATGACAACCATTTAATAATTTCAATTACTATGGACAAAGAAATGCAAATTCGTGTAGCTTTATCTTATTTAGGAAAAACTCAAGCAGCAGAATCATTTGAGGAAGCTGAAGAAAATTTGAAAAAACATGTAGAGTTAATGACAAACCTCTACAACCAAGACATAAGCAATGACCGTATAGCAAAAGGGTTAGTATCCGCTTTGGGGCAAATTATTTTATTTTATGAACATAACGATTGTTTGCAGGATGGGCTCGAGTATAATATACAAGCATGTGAGATTGGAAAATATCTGCATGAAAAAAATCCTCAACAATTAGATTTAGCCGTAGGATATAGTATGTCGTGTATCAGCATTTCAAAGACTTATTTGGAATTGGAAGAAACAAACAAGCTACAAGAATATTTTAGTATTGCTAAGCAACTATTAGAACAACTGCATATAGAGTATCCTGATAACGATTTGGTAGAACGTTATGTTCAAATAAAAGAAGAGTTGGAAGAAGATGTATCTCTTCTAATTGATGAACAAAACCGTGATAATGACATGAGGGAGGTACATAATATGTCTTTGTCCGAATTAAATGCAAAACAAGAAAAGGAGTCAGGAACACATCAGAAATCAGATGATGGAAATTTAGATTTTAATGAATTAGAGAAAAGTTTTTTTGAGCAATATGTTCAGTATGCAGTGGGAAATTTTGAGCATAATAAATCAGAAGAGGAATTAACAAAAGGAAAAGAGGAGGATAAGGGCGGAGTGCCGCCGGGTGGATGGATCTTGGCATTAATCTTTTTTGGTTTGTTTGTGTGGATTATATACAAATTTGTCAAGAATGGTCTTGTAAATGGCCTATGGTCTATTTTAATTGCGGCAGGTGTAATAGTAGTGGCGTCAATAGGACTTAATTATTTGGGACTATTGGACGAATGGTCTATAAAATCAAAGAAAAAATTTAAACGTCGATTGTTTATATTTGTGCTTATCATATTAGCTGTTGGAGCATATTTTGGGTACAACGCAATAAAATAACACTTTATAAATTGAAAATGTAGTAAATAATATGAATTCAGACAAACTCAAAAATATCACCGACGAGCAACTCGCCGCTTTCGTCGATGGCAATTTATCCGAAACTGAAAACGAAGCCATTTTGGACGCTTTGCAAACCGACGAAGATTTGAAAACTCTCGTTATGGTTTTAGAAGCAAAAAAACTTGCCGAAGAAGCAGATGAAGAATTGGACGACATGCCGGATATTGACACATCTTCAGGTAAACGGATTAAGATACACCCTTTTGAATCTCTGCCTATGGCCGGATTTTTAGGGAATGACACTGACGAACCGGAAACTTCGGCTGATGATAAGAAAGAATAATAATCGTTTAAAATCAACATTGTTTCTTGGTCGAAGCTTGTTGCTTTTCGTTATTCTCTACCTGTCATTTTTCGCGGTAGGTGGAATTGCTGTTTGGTATGGCTGCGTATTTGCCCGAATGAAATTCACCTATCCCTACATATTGCCTTATGATTTGCCCAACATTATCATTGGCATACTTATATTTGGCGGTTTATTGCTTATTTACAAAATGCTCGGCTCATTGGCAGCCATTCAAAAAATCAACCGTCCCGATTTACAAGAAATTACAAGAACCGAATATCCTGCACTATTCAAGCTAATCGACGAAACAGCCTGCGCTATGCAGGTGAAACCACCAAAACATGTATTTTTGTCAGCCACAGCCACAGCTTCTGTATTTTTGAAAACCGGTTTTTGGAATGCTATTTTTTCGGCTAATAAGAAGTTGGAAATAGGCATGGGTTTGTTACAATTCTTGAATCAGGATGAATTACGAGCTATACTGACGCACGAATTCGGACATTTTTCCCGAAAATCAACCCATTTGAACGGCGTCGTATATGCCATTGGACAAAGCGCCCAATATTTGGTAAAAAAAGTTCAACTAAAGAAACGGGGCACATTCGAAGATTCATTCTACATCTTTACCTATATTTTCCGTTTATTGACTGATATTTTGCTTATCAGATTAACGAAAGACTTTTCGTCTTTTTCTGATGAAATGGAGCACGATGCAGACCATTTAGCTGCCCAATATATCGGAAACGAGGCCTTGATTTCAGCTTTGTACAAAGTTTCTTTTGCAACTCAAACATTCGAATTTACATTAAATAACTTGAGTATACTGGCCGGCGCTCAAAAAGGTGTCGTTGACTTTTATGAAACACAAAGGCATTCAGTAACTTTCTTTTTAGAAAAGAACAACATCCAAATTGCTAATGACTTTGTCAATGTGCCTCTATCTTCTGTTAAATTATCCTCTTTAACACAAAAACGTATAGAAAAATTACGAAATAATTCAGCGAATGAAATATCAACACCCACTAACCAAAATTCAGCTACGGAATTATTTCCTGATTATACCACCAAGAGCAAGCAATTCACGCAAGGCATTTACCAAAATCAATTCAGAATCCATTTGTCAAAATTGGATATTTGTTCTGCCGGATTGTATAATAAATGGTTGGTAAAAAACTTTTCTCAATTAGCCACAATGAAAGAGGTTGGACAAGAAATAGAGGTGGAAATTGTATTGGAAAAACATTTGCACCGGATGCCTTTAACCGACCTGTTTTTCGATGTTTATTGGGACAATAAAAAGTTAGGTGTGGGCAGGTGTCGCAAAGGCTTTATACTGAAAGCCCAAACCTCTTTAGGTAAGCATCATTTAAAAATAGAAGGCCAATATATCAAGTATCAACCTATGTCGGTTATAATCGAAAATACCGGTAAACATAGCATTCAATTAGATTATCAACATTTTTTTTGGAAAGCCGAATACCGCTTTACGATAAAAGAAATAAAAATTCTTCCATAAATTTTACTTTCGACTGATAGATTTCTCTCTCATCGTTCCTCTATACTTTAAATTAATTACTAATTCTAAAAAAAGAGGACATGAAAAAGAAAAACCTTCTAATGGCAGCTATAGTTAGCTGCATGGCTATTCAAGGCGCTTGGGCGCAAGAATCCATTAAAATCAACGAAACATCAACCAAAGGATTTTATGTAAAAATCGGTGGTGGGTATGCTTTCGGAACCGGAAAAACAAGCGGCAGCGCCAACGACCTAATGCCGGCCTATAACACAAACACCGTAAATAATAGCGAATACCAAAGCCGCTTTGGTACGGTAAATACCGATATCAAAAGCAATACAACCACTAAAACCGATGCAAAATTTTCGTTAGGCGAAGGGGTAAATATGGGCTTGGGTATCGGTTATATGTTTAACCGTTATATAGGCGCCGAGTTGAATGCCGATTATTTGCTCGGAATCAGCAACACAGTGGAAACCAAGAATAGTACACGGTCATACCGTGATGTAGCTGTCTCTTCCGGCTACAATAAATCAACCCATACCGTAACTGAAACGTCTAATTCTAACGCTACAACAAACAGTATGAAACGTTCCGGCTTTTCGCTTACACCTGCTATAAAACTAATGGCGCCGGTTAGCGACAGGTTTTCTATCTACTCTCGAGTAGGCATCGTTATTCCGCTTTCCGATAAAATGGTTTATGAAAGTGAGAATCATAGCAGTTCTTTCTACAGTAATAAAGTAAACAACAGTAGAACCAGCACCTACAGCAACGGTAGCGAAAATAAGAAAATGGAATTTAGCTCTTATTTTAAGTTGGGCTATACGGCTGCTTTGGGTGTCAATTTTTCGTTAGGTAAACATTTCGATGTCTTTGGCGAAATAAATACAGTCTCAACTTCTTTTGAGGCAAAGAAAAGTACCATAACCGAATGGACAGAATTTTCTTCAAATTCAAATGGAACAACAACCAACAAAAACAAGTTGAATGGTTTAAAACCCCATGACATAGAAACTGAATATTTGAAAGACTATGTAGTGGATAACACAAACCCAAAAATAAATCAAGACAGTCCGCGGAAAGATGTGTCATTTTCTTTACCCGCAAGCAGTATGGGGATAAACGTTGGAATTGCATTCAAATTTTAATAAAGGAAAGTCGAAATGAAAACAAACATCCTTTTAGCATGGCGTGTTTTAGTGGCAGTAGGCATGGTGGCCATTATTTTCTTTGTGGGATTACTTACTTACGAATATATTCAAGAAAAGCAACGACATTCGCCAAATGATTATTACTATGCATTGAGCAAATACAGCGATAGGTACCAATTTGAGTGGCACAAAAACAAAGTCCGCGTCAAAAGCACGGAAACAGGGAAATACCTTACCCCTAAACTGGAAAACATATTCGACAGTTACCAAATTAAAGACACCCTGACTGTTTTCTTCCACAAAAACAAACGCGGATTTTTGAATGTATATACCGGCCAAATGGTTATTCCCGCACAATACGATCGGGCTTGGATATTTTCCGAAGGCTTGGGCGGCGTGGTTAAGGATAACCTGTTGGGTTTCGTCAACAAGAAAGGCGAAACCGTTATCCCTTGCCAATTCAAATGGCGTACCCAACCGGATAATCAATCCGATTACCTTTTTCGAAATGGCTATTGTGCCGTATTGGATTCTACCAACAAATGGGGATTCATCAACACCAAGGGCGAATGGGCTGTAGGAGCTCAGTATGCTTATGTGGCACATTCATTCAAAGGCTATTATGCGGTCGTAAAAAATGAAAAATACGGGCTATTGGACAGCAATTTGAAAGAACTATTTCCTGCGGAATATGACTGGATAGAACCAACAACGGAAGGCATTATTGTTCGCCAACAAAATAGCCAAAAGCTATATGCCTACGATGGCAAAACTATTCTTCAACCTTTTGTATATGAAGATTTATCGGACATTCACTACAATTCAGGCAAAGTAAACGAATCGGGCGACGATATTTACATCAAAAGCGATTACATGACTTTTACCATTGGCGATAAAGTAGGATTAATGAATAAAAATGGGAAAATGGTGGTTCCCCCCATTTACCAAAACATTAAGGCAGTCGGGAATGAATTATTTTCGTGTCGCGTGGCCGGATATTCTTATGCGGTTACCATCAACAGCAAAGGAGAAATTGTTCAGTAAGCAGTCGGCACACAAAAGATTATACCTTGTAATGCTAAATATTATGAAAATCAAAATCTTAATTATAATTCTGTCTTTCCTATCCATAGGAACAAAAGCCATTGCCACCGAATGGACAAACTATTTTATCTATCGGGCAGATACAACCATCGACCGTTCGGATATGCCGTTTGAATATCTTCGTCCTGTGGCTCATTATGATTGTTTAAGTTTTAGCATTGAAAATCAGGCGTACAGCATTATGGAACGGTTGAAAGCCTATAACAGCGTTTTCGATTACGAAAAAATAAAATGTGAAGAACATTACGAATCCGAATGCCTGTCCGTATACCTGAAAGTCAAAGAATTGTCGAATACACAAAAAAACGAACTACTTGCCTCGCTTTTAATGCAGGGTTTCAAGTCTGTGCGCATTTATTTGAAAAGCGAAGAATACGGTAAAACCTACGACCTTCGCGATATTGACATGCCGTTTTTCCTACCTGTATATTTTGAAGACCAATTGGGCGAAAATACCGGCTGTATGAATAACCTCGAAAACATGTTTCGGATAGTGTATGAAAAAGCGTTACAGGACAAATGGTTAAGTAATATTATAGAACACGAGGTAGAAGCAGGAGAAACACTTTACGGTATTGCAAAACACCATGAAATTACACAAGAAGATATTTTGAAATACAATCCAAGTTTACAAAATGCACCTTTGAAAGCCGGGCAAATAATAACCATCAATCTGAATACTAAATACACAAAAGATACTTCCAAAACCTTATTGACAAATGAAAAAAAAGAAAGTAAAAGCATTGTGGTTTATCTTTTACTTGCTATATCTGTATTGCTGAATGGCTACTTTACGTGGAAATATTTTTTGCGCAAAAAATCGCTAAAGTAGTAAAAGAGTAAAATTTGCACTTGGAAATGCCGCTGGGCTTTTTCTAATCTAATGAATCGCTGCATTCTATAAAAATGTTGTAATTTTGCAGTTCAAGAAATCAATATGCCTGAAACTCAAAACATAGAATACAAATCCATTTGGAAAGATGAGTTTTCGTGCAAGGTGAGTGCAAACCAAACTTGTTTGAGTTTGCCGAACCGCAGCCGAAAATCACGCGAAGCGTAATATCTGAAATGGATATGCGGTTTTGCCAATGCCAATGGCGGTACACTTGTTATCGGCAAAAACGATACCGGCGAAATTGTCGGCTTATCCAATGCAAAGCGGCTTTTGGAAGATATACCCAACAAAATAAAAGATGTTCTGGGAATCATTGCCGATGTAAATTTACACGAAACAAAGCAGGGCGATTATATTGAAAATGTCGATTCAGTGAGCGCAAACCGAGCTCGCTCGAAGTTTGCCGAGCGTAAGGCATTTATTGAAATTATTGTTGAGCCGCAGCCTAATCCAGTTAATTACAAAGGCGAATACCACTACCGAAGCGGCGCTACCAAACAGGAATTAAAAGGCGCAGCATTGGACAAATTTCTCTTGCAAAAATATGGTAAAAAATGGGACGGCGTGCCCATTTCCAATGTTCCTATTTCGGAACTGAAACAGGAAACGTTTACCTTTTTCAAAGAAAAAGGAATTGCCAGCAAACGTTTGAACGAGAACAGCCATAATGACACACCCGAACAAGTCATTAATAACTTGAAATTGATAGAGAACGGAAATTTGAAAAGAGCGGCGTTATTGCTTTTCCATCCCGACCCCGAAAAATTTGTTACCGGTGCATTTATCAAAATTGGATTTTTCCGTACCGATACTGATTTGTTGTTTCAAGACGATATTCACGGCAATCTGTTTGAACAGGTTGAAAAAACAATAGATTTGTTGCTTACCAAATATATCAAAGCATTCATAAGTTACCAAGGTTTATCGCGTATCGAAACATACGAATATCCCGAAAATGCTTTGCGCGAGGCATTGCTGAACGCCGTAGCGCACAAGGATTATGCCGGTTGTACACCTATTCAAATTAGCGTTTATCCCGACAAACTTATGATTTGGAACATGGGGCAGCTTCCCGAAAATTGGACAATTGACATGTTGCAACAAAAACATTCGTCCATTCCATATAATCCCGATATTGCCAATGCATTTTTTCGTAGCGGTTATATTGAAGCGTGGGGGCGTGGCATTGAAAAAATCAATGAACTTTGTACCGAAGCAGGTTTGCCGTTGCCGTTAATAACCTATAATCATTCCGGTTGTTGGGTCGAATTTCGCAAAGACACTTTTAACGAAGATAGTTTGCGTGAAAAAGGCTTGAATGAACGCCAAATAAAAGCAGTGTTGTATGTAAAAGAAAAAGGGCGAATCACAAATAAAGAATACCAAGAGATAAACAATATATCAAATAGAACAGCAACTTACGAATTAAAAGAACTGGTTGAAAAATTTAATTTAGTAAAAATGTCAGGTGCAAGTGTTGGAACTTATTATGAATTTGCGTAAGCCCGCAAAAAGCCCGCATTGCCCGCAGTTACCACGCAAAAAGCCCGCATTGCGTGCAAAGTGAATTTCCTCTAAATTCCCAATATTCCCACAAGTGGAATTTGGGGATTTCTATTTTAGCGGTATAAATCATTTATCTATGCTCACGCAAATATCGTGCAAATGAGAACAGAGGCAAAACAAGTTTTGACTATGCCGAATGCAGCCGATATTCTTGTTAAAAAAAACAACGCAGGTAAAGCGGTATTCCTTCCTCGCTCACTTAGGCAGGAAAAAGCATGCTTGCAAGGGTATAACAAGCGGCTTCAAAAAATCTTCCCCCTTCGGGTAGTATTTTTTCAGCCGCCCTTACAAGCACCGCCGCCACACTTGCCGTTTGTGCGCCAACCCACTTCGTTAGGTGCTCACGGCAGCGCAGCGGCTTGTTTTTCCAGCCAAGCGTTCACTCAGTCGTCATTCGCGGCTACTCTTGCCCCCTGTTACCCTAACAAGGTATTTGCTTCGCACATTTTTGCTACGCTCGGCATAGTCAAAACAAATTTTGCCTCTGCTCTCGCTAAACGCAAAAATTCGCTTCGCTCATAAATCTTTTTCAAGGGGGCAACCGCCGCTTATTGTTAGGCTCGCCTGCGGGTCGCTCGGGCTAATCGGGCTGTCACGCTTTTTGCAATGTTCCGTTTCGTTTTTTGTCCACCCTTTTCAGCGGTTGTGGTCGTGTTCATTCGCTACGCTTCACTCACACCACCACGCATTTTTTACCCAAGCAAGCGCAGCCATTCTTTCACTTCATTTTCGCTACGCTGCATTTCGTTCATTCATTCCTGCCCTTGCTTTTCCCCAAAAAAAACTACACTACACGCAATTGTTGTGCAAGGCGAACGCAAAGCCGAACGAGTTCGAGCTTTGCTGAGCCGCTGCCAACAATCGCTTTAGCAAAAAGTCGCGCCAGCCCTGCCGTAAACGGTAGGCGTCCACAGCCTCCGCTGCGCTACGGCTATCTGTGTCCACCCCCCTCGCTCAACTCGCAGTCGGCTCGCGCCTCTAATGTGGCTGCCAAAAATTACACTTCGCTGTTGCTACGCAATAATTTCAGCAGCCACGCTCAAGGCTGTTTTACCTGCGTTGTTTTTGCTTCGCCCACACCAACCCCCGACCACCCACCCCTGAATACAGTTGTATTTTTTATTTGCGTTACCACGCAGGTTTTTAAGACAGTAATTTTTATCAAAAAAAGGAATATGCAAAGTTAGCCGTTCCGCTTACCGCCCGTCAAGGTCAAGCCCTACGGGTTTTTGAAAAAATCTGCACACCTTCGTTGCGATTCGGGTAGTATTTTTTCAAAAAACCTTGACTGTCGCCGCTTCATCGGCTGTTTGATTGGCATATCCTTTTTTCTTCTCTTCCGTTTTCGAAAAAAATAATTGTTTGGAATAGCCAGAAAACGCAAGACGCAGCAAGCCGAAGCATAGGACACTGATAATGAAAAGAAAACCTCAACGCCCTCTAATTTTGCACACGGATAAGGTCAGCGCCCTATTTCAGCCGTACCAAATCCAAACAAAACAATTTATTCATTTACCCTAAAAATTTATGATATGGGAAAAATTAAACAGGGAATCCTTGGCGGATTCTCAGGCAAAGTCGGAACTGTCATCGGCGGAAGTTGGAAAGGCATTAGTTATATGCGTTCACAAGCTCAATCCGTTAAAAATCCGCAAACCGTAGGACAGGTTTCGCAGCGCAGCAAATTTGCGTTAGTATTAAATTTTTTGAAGCCGATTACGGGCTTTATTCGCGTTGGGTACAAGTTGTACACCCACAAACAAACGGCT
>JAVBLV010000019.1:0-13597 GCA_031553195.1 Bacteroidales bacterium | reverse complement strand
ATGGTATCAACCCATTTGGAATTGGGGACAAATTTTGAACCAATTTTTGATTATCTTTGAAAATCGTCTTTATAGGGGTTAACCCCTATAAAGACGATTGCCTGTAGAGTTTCTGTTTACACAATATTTTGGATAGTCCCTCATGAAAAGATTTTTAAATAACCTCTAAAGATTATCCAATTATTTTATCAAATCCTGCATTTTGGAATATAGCAGGAAAACTGTTTTAACATCCTTTTCGCAGTAATGAACAATTTTCTCAAGATCGTTTTCTTTCCAATAAATGTCATTGACCATACTACCGTCAATTTCATCTTTAGGCGTAGGGATCTCAAAAACGGCCGCTAATAAATCTAAGGAAGTATAATGTTTATAATCTCCGAATTTCCATAATTCCAACGTATCAATGTGTCGATTCTCCCAAGGTTTTCGCCCTGCAAGATTTAGAATGGAGGGAAGTTCAATTTCATTAATGAGCATACGGCGGGCAATGTAAGGGAAATCAAACTCTTTTCCGTTATGCGCGCATAAATAACTATTAGGTTTGGAATAATACGTCTTTAGTAATTGAGCAAAATCTTGAAGTAAAACCTTTTCATCATCTCCATAAAAAGATTTAATGCGGATTTCATCTTTTTTGAGAGAGAAACCTACCGAAATACAAACAATTTTTCCAAACTCGGCATAAATGCCGGCGCGTTCATATAAATCATCGGTTATCCCAACTTCGTTCGAAGCAGGATTATTTCTAACATATATGTTTCTCAATATTTCCGCTTTCTTATCCCACAACAACTTCATCCTTTCCGGAGTCTTTTCATATTCAGGATATTGAGAAACAGTTTCTATATCAAGAAACAGAATATGTTCCGTAGACGGTATTTTTTCTATTGTACCCACCAATTTATAGTACTTTTTGTAATTCCTGGATAATATAATCTTTAGAGCTGACGCCCACCAAACGCCCGACTTCCTTACCGTTTTTAAATATAATTAATGTCGGAATGGATGTAATTTTTAAACGGGAAGACAGGTTTTTGTTGCTATCTACATCTACCTTACAGAATTTAACCCTTTTTCCCATTTCTTTCGCCGCATCTTCGAATATAGGCGATTGGGTGCGGCACGGACGACACCAAGCCGCCCAAAAGTCAACAATAACAACTCCTTTTCCAACAGTACTAAAAAAATTAGCTTCGGTTAGTTCTTGTACATATTTACTTTCAGTCGCATTTTGGGAAATTCCTTTTTCCAAAACAAAAAAATTGCACAATAAAAATAATAATCCAAGCTTTAAAGAAAACGTTTTCATTGTATTAAATTTTATAAACCACTTAAAATAAACCAAGCACAACATGCTCATTATTCCAGTCGACTTGATTTTATCGTTATAATAATCTTTCCTATATTTTTTTATTTCTATTTTTAGTCTGTTTTATCCTTTCAAAAAAACAAGCGTCACTCCTTCTCCTCCCTGTTCTATATGCTCGCTTTCAAAGCCTTTCACTTCTTCCAGTCCGCGCAAATATTCCCGTATCAATTGTTTTAAAATTCCATTTCCTTTGCCATGCAAAATTCGTAAATTTCGTTCATTTACCAAAAGAGCGTCGTCAATTAATTGCCGAACCATTGCAATAGCTTCTTCAGCACGCTTCCCTCTCAGGTCGATTGAAGGAGAAAAATTTGCTTTCCGTTCATTAATCGATTCAAAAATAGAACTATTTATTCTCGTATTTGACTCCTTTACAGGAATGGAACGTTTATTTGTTTTTTTCAACAATAATAAAGGTAACGTCATTTTAACGGAATTATTGGTTAGTTCGGCATAATTCTTCTCTATTTTGATTACTTGCGCATAATTGTTTTCTTCGCCGACTTGCACAATATCGCCGGCTTGAATGGGGCGATTATCCTCTTCTTTTAATGAAACCGGTTCTTTTTTGATTTGTTTTTCTTTACTTTGTAATCTGTTTTTCTGAATTTCTTTGGGTTTAGAAGTATTTTCCTGTTTAGGTTCCTCCAGTTTTTCCAGAAAGTCGCTTAATTCTTTCCGCGCCGCCTGCGTTGCTGATTTTTCTGCCAATTCTTTCTTAATCTGGGCGATGGTATTCTCTATTTGTTTATTGGCATTTATAACAAGTTCCTTGGCTTCGCTTTTGGCTTGTTGGATAATTTCCTTTTTCCGGTTCTCCAATTGGTCGTTTAACAGAGTATATTTACGAATCATTTCGGATAAAAATTCGTCGGCTACCTTTAGTTCCTCTTCTTTTTTTTGAAGATTTACTTTTTCCGAATCGATTTTTTGTAATTGATTCTCAAAATTCAACAAAGTATTACCCGTTTTTTTAGCGGCATTTTTCAATACCTCTTTCGGAAGACCTATCTTTTGGGCAATTTCAAAAGCAAACGAACTACCCGGTTTCCCTATGGAAAGTCGATATAACGGAATCATATTTTCGGTATCGAAAAGCATGGCGGCATTTACGATATTTTTATGCCGGTCGGCCAATAGCTTTAAATTGGCATAATGCGTAGTGGCAATTCCAAAAGACTTTTTACGATCCAATTCTTCCAGGATAGCTTCGGCAATGGCCCCTCCCACTTTCGGTTCCGTACCGGTTCCCAGCTCGTCTACCAAAAAAAGCGTTTGCTCATTGGCCAAACGAAGCAGATTATTCATATTCAGCAAATGAGAGCTATAAGTACTCAGATCGTTTTCAATCGATTGTTCATCTCCTATATCAATAAATATTTCTTTAAAAATGCCAAACTCCGAAGTTTCCCTTGCAGGAACCAATAATCCGCATTGAAGCATATATTGTAGTAATCCTACCGTTTTCAGGCAAACCGATTTACCGCCGGCATTAGGTCCTGAAATAATCATAATCCGTTTTTCCCGGTTTAACTCTATATTTAAAGGAACTATTTCCTTTTTTTGTTTTTGATGGGAAAGATATAATAAAGGGTGTCGGGCGTCGAACCAATAAACGAGCGGTTCTTTATTCAGAATAGGCAAACCCGCATGAATTTGTATTGCAAATAAAGCTTTGGAGCGTATAAAATCAAGGCTGCCCAGAAATAAATATGCCTTCAACAGGTCATTTATGTGCGGACGGACGAACTCGCTAAATTCAAAAAGGATACGTATAATTTCCCTTTTTTCGGCAAATTCCAATTCGCGGAGATCATTATTGATTTCAACAATTTCCGCAGGTTCTACATAAGCCGTTTGGCGGGTAGCCGATTCGTCGTGGATGAAACCCTTTATTTTTCTCCTATGCGTGTCCGAAACAGGAATAACCAATCGTCCGTTACGAATGGTCGTTTCGGCTTCAACGTTCGTCCAGCCTTCCTTTTTAGCCATACTTAGAATCTTGGCTATTTTCTGGTCGACAAGTAATTTTTTCTTGGTAATTTCCTTACGGATAGAAGCCAGGGTCTCGGAAGCATTGTCGTAAATATTTCCTCTTTCGTCAATTAACCGGTTACAATAACCAAGAATATTTTTATCAACAATAATATTCGACGCCAATTGACGCAGGAAAGGATATTTTTCGTCTTCGCGTTGAAGTAAAAACTTTAAACAATCCAGAATTGTTTTCAACGAAGATTTCATTTGAAACAGCATATCCTGCTCTATGTAGGTTCCTTCTATTTGCAAACGTTTCAATTCATCCGACAAATCAAAATAATCCTGAGACGGAAAAGTATTTTCCATCAAAAGAATCTGACGAAATTCTTCCGTTTGCTGTAAGTAAGTATTTACTTTATTAAATGAAGTTTGGAATTGTATTTTATCTACCAAATCCTTTCCTAACGAACTAATACAAAAACTTTTAATTAATTCCCGTATTTGATCGAATTCGAGTTTTTTTTCGCAAACCTCCCTACCTGCACTGTCTAAAAGAGAATGGGACCCTTGCGCCGACAATTGTTTGTTATCTTCTTTCATTACTCTGTTAAAAACCGGCCTTCGCCTATCAATCAAGATACAAAATTACGGAAAGTTCTTTTTCCATGTATAAAACATAATCCGGCAAGTGAATTGAATCTAGACTTTTGCTTAGAGGTTGTCTAAATTTTTATGGAAAAGATTTTGAAAGATAAAAATAGCGAGTTTGCAGGCGGGATTTTTCAAGAATAGTAGCGCTATTGGGTAAAAATTCCGACAAAAAATTGCATTTTTAGACTCAAAATACTTCATAGAAAAATTTTTAGACAACCTCTTAGATATAATTTTTGCGCATTTTGTTTATGGTATATAATCGAGCGTTATTTGCCTATCTCAAACTCTTTAATGAAATATGAAAGTAGATATTACAAAAGAAAATTTATCCTAACTTATGGAATTATGTGCTTTGGCATTCCGCTTTCTTTCGTTTTTTCATAAATGGATTATTTTCAAATGGAACCTGCGAATGTGAAAAATTAATGACCAGCCGGAATATATTAGTCGTTTTCGGCGCATTAATTGCCGGCCTAATAGCTGGCTTTTTCTTTATGGTAGAATTTTTCAACGTCGTCATAAATTGGATGAGGAAAAACACGAAAAGGAGGAAAATAAATATCGCGCAAAAGAAGATAAATAAAGAACAATGTAAAAATATTTATTTATCTGCGCTTAATCTGGTAGAGCAAAAACGCTTTTAAGCAAAACCTTATTCCAACACAAAATCCATATTGCACCACATAAGAGTGTCTTCTGCGTTTTTCATATCGCTTAAAGATGATAACTGTGCATTCGGAAGCATAGATTCCAAAGTTTGAAAGCCTTTACCACAAGTATCCCCTATTACCGCATAAATTCCTCCTGCGTTAATCGTTATCTTATATTTAGAAAAATTTTGCTTGAAACATAGTTGATTAACGCTTCCATACGCTTCTGAATTTGTCCAAAACTTATTACTATAAGAATATACCTGTAATCCCTCCTGCCCAAATCTGTATGAACAAACTTCACCCGTTTTGGAATCCGTTATTTTCGATCTCAACAAAAAATTTATACGCAATTCTTCATATTCACGATTAATGCTGTCAATAAACTTTCCCCAATAATTTTCAATATTTATATCATCCGTATTTACTTCTTTTCCGCCTTGGGGCGAACCAACGTACATTTTAAATTCCTTTATCTTATAACCTTTATAAATAAGCATTTTAGGAAGTCCTCTGATTATTGGAGTTCCTTTGTCATCAGAGTGGCCATTTTCTTCCTTTTTACAAGATGAAAAATAAAATCCCACAACGCCCATTGTCAATAAAATTAATAAAAATCGTCCTGCTTTCATATTGCATGATATATGGGAAGAGATTATAATACTTCATGCGTAAATACTTCTCCCTCTTAATCAATCAAATAATCATTATAAACTTTATTTATCCCCTGGTTGAGCAATATTCCGGGTTTCCATCCCATATCAGACAACTTACTTATATCTAACTGTTTCTTAGGCGTTCCGTCCGGTTTCGAAGAATCCCATATTATCGAACCTTTATACTCTACAATACCCTGAACCATTTCCGCCAGTTCTTTTATCGACAAATCCGTTCCACAGCCCACGTTTACATGCGAATTTATTGCATTGGGAGCCTCATACTGTTGCATCAGAAAAACGCAAGCCGAAGCCATATCCTCTACATGCAAAAATTCACGCAACGGACTTCCGGTTCCCCATAACGTAATCTTTTCCGGCTGTATTCCGTATTTTTCAAGAACTTTCCTTATTTCAAATTCAGGAGATTTACCATTAACTCCCTCAACCGGATTCTTGTCCATATCTTTTCTAACAAGCTCCCAATTATTATTCATTAAGGCTTTACCCAAATGCATCTTTCGAATCAAAGCCGGCAACACATGAGAAGTCTCCAGGTTATAATTGTCGTTTTGTCCGTAAAGATTGGTCGGCATAGCCGAAATAAAATGGCAACCATATTGACTTCGATAAGCTTCGCACATTTTTATACCCGCAATTTTGGCAATGGCATAAGGCTCGTTGGTAAATTCCAATTCGCCTGTAAGAAGATATTCTTCTTTAATCGGTTGCGGGGCTAAACGCGGATAAATACAAGAAGATCCCAGGAACAATAATTTTTGAACGTTATTCAAATAACTATGATGAATAACATTGTTCTGAATCATTAAATTCTCATATATAAACTGCGCTCTATAAGTATTATTGGCCACAATCCCCCCTACCTTGGCCGCCGCTAAAAAAACATAATCGGGTTTATGTTTTTTAAAAAAATCTGCCGCTGCTTCCTGGTTGGTTAGATCCAATCCGGAAGAAGAAGCGGTTACCAAATTTTCATACCCTTGTTTTTGAAGCGAACGCACAATAGCAGAACCCACCATTCCATTATGTCCGGCTACATAAATCTTTGCTTTTTTATCCATATCTTCTATTCATAATAATTCATGATACGAAATCCCCCTTCCATAAGGTGTTTCTCTTTTTTCATAAGCTTTACATCCCCCAAAACCATGTCATTCACCAAAGCTAATAAATCATATTCCGGCTTCCATCCTAATTTGGTTTTTGCTTTGGTCGGATCTCCGATAAGCAAATCTACTTCGGTGGGACGAAAATATTTGGGATCTACCGATACAACCGTTTGCCCCATCCTATTCTGAATTTGTTCCCAGTACTGCTCGCCTATCAAATTGCAAAAAACTTCTTTATCAACAGAAGCAATACATCCTTTTTCATTTACGCCTTCCCCCGCAAATTCAATATGAATTCCCGTTTCCTGGAAAGCTATTTTCACAAAATCCCTGACTTGGGTAGTTAGGCCTGTTGCAATAACAAAATCTTCCGGTTCCTCTTGCTGAAGCATTAAATACATGGCTTTTACGTAATCTTTTGCATGCCCCCAGTCCCGCTTGGCCGAAAGATTTCCTAAATAAAGTCCTTCCTGAAGTCCCAAGGCAATACGCGCAACCGCCCTTGTTATTTTTCGCGTCACAAAAGTTTCCCCCCTTATTGGCGACTCATGATTAAATAGAATCCCATTACAGGCATACATTTTATAAGCTTCGCGATAGTTTACGGTAATCCAGTAGGCATAAAGTTTTGCGGCTGCATAGGGACTGCGTGGATAAAAAGGCGTTTTTTCCGATTGAGGAACTTCCTGCACCAAACCATATAATTCGGACGTGCTGGCTTGATAAAATTTTGTTCTTTCAGTCATTTTCAGTAGACGAATGGCTTCCAATATACGTAGCGTGCCTATTCCGTCTGCATTGGCCGTATACTCGGGCGTTTCGAAACTGACTTTAACATGGCTTTGAGCCGCCAAATTATAAATTTCATCCGGTTGCGTTTCCTGCACAATACGAATCAAGTTCGTGGAATCGGTCATGTCTCCATAGTGTAGTATGAAAGACGGATGTTCTATTTGCGGATCCTGATATAAATGATCTACGCGGTCGGTATTAAACAACGAACTTCTACGTTTGAGGCCATGTACGGTATAGCCTTTTTTCAATAAATATTCCGCCAAATAGGCGCCATCCTGTCCGGTAACGCCGGTGATAAGAGCTGTTTTCATTTTATTTTAAAGCTAATTTTACAGTTTAGGTTTTGAAAGTTTATAAAATTGTAACGTTTACAAAGATAACAAAAAATAGGCGAAAGCAAGACAAATAAAAATATAAACACATAGAATACAGATTTTTAAATACCATAAGAAAAAGATAAAAGCAATAAAAGCATTGTTGGGTTGGTAAAACGTCAATATGCTATGAAGTATTCCGAGTCTAAAAATCTGTTCCATAAAAATTTAGACAACCTTTCAAGCAAATGCTATTTAAAACTTCCTTTTTTATACCATTTTTTTATGTAACCTTCGTATTCCGAAACAAATACTTTATACCATTTATCGCCTCTATATTTATCAATTGCAGCCAGGGCTTCTTCTTTTGTCTTAGATCGGTTATACATGTCCAACGACATTAATTTGGCAATGCGATCCTGAACGCCCTTTGTCTCCCAGGCGTTATATCCCATATCCTGAAGCGCGCCGAGCGCCTCGATGGCTACAGAGTATTCCTTGAAACGGACTAAAATTTCTATAGATCTTAATACGAAACTTTCACTCTCCATTCCCGACAAGATATTGCGCAAAGGAATATGTTCAACGTTCAAACTTCCCAAATCGTAAGTATTATAAAATGTTTCCGTTGCGCCATATTGTTGAATATATCCGGTCGTATCCTGAACTCCTAAAAGTTTGTAGCAATTATCCAACAATGCTACATACTCGAGCTGTTTTTCTATTTGCCCGCGTAACATATTGATCTTCGACTTATCCAAAGTGCATTTATCAGAAGATTGCACAGACAAAGCCCTCCGGATGTAACTATCGGCTTTATAGAAATCAGAACGTTTTATACAATCTAAGATGTTATAATAAAAACCATTTATTTCGTCTTGTTTTTTGGCGCAGACTTTATCGTCAAGCGCTTTTAAATAAGATTGCATAATCCTTATTACTTCCGGATCGTCCTGCATTTTATACGCGCCGATCAAATCGCTGGTAAGATCGATTAAGCTATCGGCCTCGCGCTGTTTTCCCTGCCAAATAAAATATTCCGCGCTGGACATTCGTTTTGCCGTAATTTCGCGGATAGCCAAACGGTACATCTGTTCCACCTCGGCCTTCTCCTCCCCTATTTTAGCCAAACGATTGGCGGAACTTAGTACCTCCAACGCCTTTTCATAACTATTTACGCTCAGAAACGAACGCGTTTCATAGAATTTGTCGTCGATTTCTTTTCTTATGCTTCCTTCCGTTCTGGCAGGTTTTTTTGTTTCTTCATTAACATATTTTTTTTCGATAAGATTGATCTCGTTTTCAGCATTACTGTTATCACCCTTTACATAAACGGCAAATTTTTCGGCATAGCTTTTCGGTTTTTCACCTTCGCCAAGCGAATCCAAAGCCTTTGCATATTTGCTTTTAGGCGGTTCTATCGCGGCGACCTCCTGGTTGATGTTTTTCTGAAATTTATCGTCGGTAAAAGACGCTAAATATTTTGCCTTATCCAACAATTCCTGTTGAAGAGCCGCTTTCCGCTCGCCCTGAACATTTTTAGCTTCCTCTATATACTTACGCGCTATTGTTTTAACAATAGATACAAAACCGGAAGTATCTTTTATGGCTTCCTTATTTTCGCTGTAATATTCATATGCATTGACGGCAAAATTCTCGGCTATAGCATTCCTATCGATATCCAGGGCTTTGTTGGCTATTTTAACATGATCTTTATATATCCCCAAACGACACTTATTCATTGTGCTTTGAACCAAATTCTTATCGCAAATGCTCAAAAGATCTTGCTGGCAGAAGCCTTCCAGCTCTGTCAAAATATCCATGGCATAAGCATACTTTCCCTCGTTGGTTAAAGCCAGAGCATATAATAGATTTTTGTTATATCCGTAATCCAATAAATTAGTAATGAGTCTTTTTTCATCATCGTTAGGAGCCATTTCCTGTAAAGCGCTCGTTAATTTTTGAGCGGAAAGAGCAATACGTCCACTGTCAAGACTAACCTTCGCCAACTGATACTGGCTCATTACATGTTTATTATTTAATTCCAAAACCCTTTTAAAATATCGGCAGGCGGTAGGAATATCTTTCTTTTGTAATGCGGCAATTCCTCTACGATAAGTCCAATCCACCGTTCTAGGTAGTAAAAAATCAATGATTTCGCGGTTTTGCGCCAATAAATTTTTCAGTTCATACCAACTTTCAAAAACAACATAATCAATGGATTTTTCCTTATATTTATTCAACACTTCCTCGGCTGTATACAATTGAAGGCTGTATACCGGTATGAGTTCAGGGTTTTCATACGAAAACTGACTTAAAATCCGAATCTGTTCATTAATCTGAGTAGCAATAAACGTGCGCTCGTTATTAGATAGTCGTTGCGCAAAACTCCAATGAGCCGGAAAAATAAAGAGCGCGCCAATCAAAAAACACTTTAGTCGTCTCATGTTAATACCTCTGTCTTTCAATATGCAAAACGGTCGAATACTATTCATTTATCGAGTTTTTATTAGTGCGTTTGACGGAGATTCCTCCGAAAAGTTTTTAATCCCTAACTTATCTGAACCTCATCACGTCGATCAAACGTACTTTTCCCAAATATGCGGCAATGCAACCTACGGCGCCCTGTCCCTCCGAAAAATTCAATATAGGCTGAAGAGTGGTATCATCTACCAACTCAAAATATTCCAACTTAAAAATAGGATTCGATTCAAAACTCCGAATAACAAAATTTTGAACTTCATCAGAATTATGAGATTGAGACATTTCTACCGATCGACATAATGTATTATAAATAAAAGGAGCCGCCAAACGCTCCTTTTGAGTCAGACGCAGATTTCTGGAGCTCATTGCCAAACCGTCCGGTTCCCGCATAATAGGGCAGGGAATTATTTTTACAGGAAGTTCGGCTTCCTTCACAAGTTGCTTTATAATAGCCAGTTGTTGATAATCCTTTTCTCCAAAAAAAGCTTTGTCGGGTTGTACAATATCAAAAAGACGTTTGACAACAATGGCTACTCCGTTGAAGTGCCCTGGACGGAATTTTCCCTCCATTACCGTTTCCAATTCTTTAAAATCATATTTTTCGGAAATAGCGGCGGGGTACATTTCTTCAACAGAAGGAACAAAAACGGCATGACAACCCGCAGACTCCAAAACTTTATAATCATTATCCAACGTACGGGGATAATGCTCCAGGTCTTCTTTACTATTGAATTGAATGGGATTGACAAATATGCTGCACACGACAAAATCGCTTTCGCGCAAGGCTTTTTCAACCAATGAAATATGCCCTTTGTGCAGCGCTCCCATCGTTGGAACAAAACCAATAATCTTCTGCAGTTGACGTAAAGGTGCCATTCCTTTTTGCAACTCTTGAACCGTTGTAAAAATTTGCATAATCTTTTAGCTTAAAAGTCTATTTAGTCTATATTAACAAGAATCGCCGCATCACAAAACGTCGATAAAATTACTTTTTTGATTTCTGTTTCTAACCGGCAACCCTAATAGAATACAGATAGGCGCCCTTTATGCATTCTGTAACAAATCTATTTTTTATCATCGTTTATTTCTTCATAATCATCAAAATGATTATCATTATCGTACGTGGAGTCTTCGGTTTCATCCAATTGATCCCGATTTGAACGGTTAAGCATTTTGGCGGGAATATCAAGCAAATAGCTAACAACTGTAATAAATAAGCTCAGAAGCAAGGCCCACCAAAAATTATCCACATTAATTCCGGGTACGATTTTTGTCGTTATGATAATGATACCTGCATTGATAACCAGTATAAAAAGTCCTAAAGAAATAATGGTAAAAGGAAGGGTAAGGACGATCAGTATGGGACGTAAGAATGTGTTTAACAATGAGATGACAAGAGCCGCCAAAATAGCGGTAAGCGGATCTTCAACCTTTACGCCCGGCAAGATATATGCAGCTATAATGATGGCAATGGACATAATCACGATTTTGGCAAAATAACCAAAAGAGAAAAGCGGCGTTGGATTTGAATTATTCCTGATTTTAATTTCCATTTATTTTTATTTGTTTCTGCAAAAGTAAGAAATAGTATCGAACGTTTCGTCTTATTTCCTGATGGGTACATCTCAAACTGTCGTTTTTCAACAATTTCAACTAATTTCCTCACTTCATTCAGTCCGCTTCGTCGAAATGATAAGCATTCTTTGCAAACGGAGCAAAATAAAACGCCTTCACAAATGTGAAACGTTTGTTATTACAATCCTTTAAATAAGTTTTGGATCCATCCTCAGAAATAACTAACTTTGTAGGGTAAATAGTGTGTGAAAAATATGTAAAAATGATAAAAGGAAAAGATTTAAAACCTCATATCGGGATATTCGGGAAACGGAACGTAGGCAAAAGTTCATTGATAAACAATTTAACCGGACAAGAAACCGCTATTGTTTCGGAAATAGCAGGCGCCACTACCGATACGGTAAAGAAAACGACAGAGGTAAATGGAATTGGTCCTGTAGTATGGGTAGATACCGCCGGAACAGACGACCAAGGGGAATTGGGAGAAAAAAGAGTACAAAAAACAATGGAAGCCATTGACCTTGTCGATTTGGCTTTGGCGCTTTTTACCCATAACAATTGGGGAAAAGAAGAAGAAGAGTTGATTAAAGTATTTCAAAAAAAATCGATTCCGTTTATACTGGTGCACGCTCAATCGGATATACAAGCATTGGACAAATCTGTTTACGAACGCTTGAAGGCAAAATATGCCGTTCCGGTTGTCGAATTCGGAAATAATTTTCCTTCGGCAAAAGAAGAGCTTATCAGAAATATCAGAGAAATGTTGCCCGAAAGTACTTATCAGCCCAAATCTCTTTTAGGCGGCGTTATTCAAAAAAAGAGCCTGGCATTATTAGTCGTTCCCATCGATTCCTCGGCTCCTCAAGGCCGGTTGATATTACCTCAGGTCCAATTAATAAGAGACATTCTAGATAATGATTCCATTGCAATGGTTTGTAAAGAAACCGAGGTAGAATATTATTTACAGCAAACCGCTCCCCTACCCGACCTGGTTATTGTAGACAGTCAGGTTTTCGGATATGTGAATAAAATCGTTCCCCCTCAAATTCCTCTTACCAGTTTTAGCGTGATCCTGGCCAGGAATAAAGGACTTTTTAACGAATATTTATCGGGGACGCCTTTTATTAATCAACTGAAAGACGGCGACAAAATATTGCTATTAGAATCTTGTTCACACCAGCCAACCTGCGAGGACATAGGTCGCGTTAAAATACCCGCCTTATTAAGAAATTTTACCGGAAAGGAATTGGAATTCGAGGTGGTTCCAGGTTTAAATCCCCTACCCCAACCTATTAACAAATATGCAATGGTTATCCAATGCGGAGGTTGCGTAGTTACCGAAAAACAATTAAAAAACAGGATCCTTCCCGCAGTAGAAGCCGGGATTCCTATTTCGAATTACGGAATGACGATTGCTTATACGCAAGGCATTTTTAACCGGGCAATCGAAATCTTTACCAAAAAAAATTTTTGAATTGAAAATGGGGAATAGAGAGTTGAAAGCGAATCGCATTTTCAATTCTCCACTCTCAATTTTCAATTCTAATTGACTAAAAAGGTTTTTACATCCGCAATTTGCCCGTTACAAACAAGCGCAACGGAATAACTTCCCTGTTGATAATTGGATACGTTAATGGTAACGGAAACGTTGGCAGAAGTTATTGAAACCGTTCTCAGCATAACTCCGTTTGAATTGTAAATCTGAACGGAAGCCGAATTTGCGTTGGCGGCGTCATATTCTACCGTCAAATCCGTATGGGTTGGATTAGGAGATATTTTCTTGATTGCAAATTCCTTTACCCGCACCGTCACTTCATCGTAATCTTTATAGCCGTCTTTTTCGGCGATGATCTCAAGTTTATATTTCTGGGTTTGGTTGGCGGTGGTAGAAAAATTCTGTCCGGTATATAACAAGCTATCGTTCATATCGTACCAATTGTAGACCGCAGGTTCGGAAATAGAACGGGCTTGCAATTGGATATTCTCA
>JAVBLV010000046.1:0-25720 GCA_031553195.1 Bacteroidales bacterium | reverse complement strand
TGAGAGTATCAAGTCTATTAGGATCCTAAATAATGGGAAAAGGGCGAAAAGCCTTTTCAAATATGGACTCGAACTAATTGCATCTGTGTTGCTAAATCAAAGAAATAGTGATAATTATGACATATTCAAATTTTTGTCATGTACTTAGGATAATCTTATTAAAACCAAAAGAGACTGCCTTGAAAAGCAGTCCCTTTGATTAATAATATATCTTAACAATTACTGGACAATCAGCTTTTGGCTTTTTGTCCAATCTTTATGCGTTAAACGTATCAGGTAAACACCTTTTGACAAGTTTTGCAAAACAATTTGCTTGCTTAACTTAGGCTGACAATTAACTCTTTCCTTTCTCAAAACTTTTCCTTCAAGAGTTATTAGTTCTATATCTACTTCGCCATTTGCATTTTCAATACTTAATTGGGTATAATCGTGCGCAGGGTTTGGCGACAGGATTATTTTAACAGGGGATATATCTATGCGAGGATTAATACCCTCAGATATTGTAGTTGTGTATTTCCAATCGCTATAAGAATTTTCTCCACATACGCCTCTCACATATACGTCATAAGAAACATTTGCATCCGGAATTTTTACCCAAACTCCGGTAGATTGGTATGCATCGATCATATCGCCGGGCGTCGAGCCCACAGATACGACAGATATTTGCCAATATTGGTGACAAACATTATTATTCCAACTAACCAAAATACTGTCTGCTCCGGGGTCCCTTCCCACCACTACGGTATCTAATGGCATGCAGGCTGGAGTTGTAAATATTTTAGGATCGGTAAATATGCTTGTATCGTAAGGGCTGCAAATGGCGCGAATCTGAAGTTTATAAGTAACGCCCTCTTGAAGTCCTGTTAGCGTATCTTTGTTTGTTCTTACTATTTTACGAACAATCTCATCTTCATCTTGAGTTTTATATAATAACTCCCATTCCGATTGTCCGCTCAAAGCCGTCCAGGTTGCAATGGCCTTGCTAGGACATGCTTCTACACGTAAATCCCGAACCATATTGCAAACATTAATTGTAAACGGAATCGAAAAGATTGCTTCGCTGGTATCGCCATCGCCACAAATATTGCGCACAGAAACGGTATATGTACTGCCTCTCGTTAATCCTTGTATTGTATCGGAAAGGTACTCCTCGACAATTTTTTCTTCTATAACGGATTCCCCTTCCATGTATATAATTTCCCATTTATTTTGGTCGCCGTCCGGAGTCCATGTTGTAATAGCAGTAGTTCCCATAGTATTAACCAAAACATCCTCTACAGGGAGGCAAACTTGGGGAGGGTCATTAGCAACTAATGAAATATTATCAATTGCCGCAGGCGTCTGTATTCCGCCCATTCCTCCGTTTCTCCAAGTGAAAACCAAACGTTTGGTTTGTCCGGCCAATGTGTCAGGGAAAGAGATCCGTTCGTGCCTCCATCCACTACTATATTGAAGATCATATAAAATTCCCGTTGTAAGGATCGTTCCTGCTACGGGAACTACATCAATATCGACAAAATTTACGCGCAAGAAATCAGCCATGTTTCCAAAAGCTGTATTTCCTTCGCCCCTCCAATCAAAAGAGAAGTCAAATCCATTCCCAGAGGTAGTTTGCGGAAATACGATATCGCGATAGACATGAACAGTACCTTGAGAATTAGTTGCATATCTATTTGTAATGCCGTTATTGTCGCTGATATAAGCGGAACGTCCGCTTGCGCCGGCATGGGCGGCTGTATCTATATACCATTTGTTGATATATTCTCCATTAACAATTGTCCATTGGGAACTGCTTGTCGAATCTTCAAAAGATTCTGCAAAAGGAAGTCCTGCCGGAATCTGCAAAGTTGTAACAGCAAAGGTATCCGTCCAGATGTCTTGATAGCAAACCGGCATCATCTTAAATTTATAAGTTGTCATGGGCGTTAACCCTGTGAAAGAATATGAATTTGTAGTTGCTGTTATTGTTTGCGCATCATCCAAACCATCCGTCCAATATTCAATGACATAATTTGTTTGGATATCTTGCCAATTCAAATCAAATCCGGAACTCGTAATGTTGTCTATTTGTAAATTACTGATTCCCTGGCAATAGCCCAATGATTCTATTTTTATATCATCCAAATAAATAGAGGTATAATTCGCGTTTCCAATATGCCCGAAAGCAATATGGTAATCGCCTCCTATGTAATTTTCGAAATTGACCATATAGGTATTCCAAATATTGGTAAGGGGAATAGAATCAATTCTTGTAAATGATGCTGTGTCCCCCAATTTTATAGTTCCTACAGCCACAGATGCTCCTTGGGCGGCGTTTGCCTTGGCTTTGAAGGTAAGTTGCACGGTGCCGGCAACATTTTGCGGATCCATCTGAGGAGCTATCCAGTAAAACGGTGCAGTTCCTGTCATTGAGTTGTATAAATAAACGGACCTTGGAGATGAAACATAATTGCCCGAACCGGACTCCAAGTAAACGCCCCCTCCAGAAACATTAGATTTCAATACCTCCCATGCATCTATATCATATATGGTTACAATGTTTCCCAAATCAAAATTTTGCGTGTATGGAAGTTCGAAAGCAGTCCAGAAAGGTTCCCCTTCGAACCAATCCGATTGACCGTCTTCACATTGAAATCTTATTATATACTCGTATCTTTTTTGCGGAAGCAACTCAGTTATTGTGTAGGGCAATGAAGAAATGGTTCTTGTTATCCAAGCCTCCGTCCCCATTTCCCTATATTTAAGTTCGTATGTTGTACCCGTCTGATTGAAGGTTATCTCTGCCGAAGTAGTGGTAATATTTTGCGCTTTAATTCCCGTAATTGGGGTTGTGCAAACTGGAATAGGAGCGATCATAATATCGTCTATATAAACAGTATTAGAAGATGATCTCTGGGCGCTAAAAGCAATAGAATATCCGGTTCCAGGGCTTACCGTATCGAATTTAGTAATATGTTGTTTCCAAGTGTTTACTTGCCAAGAAAGATCATAAAATGGAACAGTATCCACCAAATGGAAAGTGGATGCATCTGTAGGATTTGTTATGTATCCAATTTTTAGCATATTATTAGCAGTGGCTATCCTTGCCCAAAACTTTACTTGTAATGTACTGATATCTTCTGCAAGAATGGGACTGATTAACATCGTTTGATTTGTTGTGGGGGAGGAGGCATCATGTTTAAGATAATAGCCTTTCGCACCGAAATGGAAAAGAGAGTTATGGGCATTCGTATTTGCGTTAACATTTGTTTTTATATATCTCCAACATTCTGGAGCAGAAGGATTTGATGTTGATGTCATTTCGAAACTTTCTAATAATGGGAGAGTGGGAGGAATACAACGGGTTTTTGCTTCGAGGGTGCCTGTCCAAGGGCTTATATTAGTACCTCCGCAATTATTTTGCACCCTAATTTCATATGTGGTATTAGGGTTCAAATTCTCTATAGTATAAGTGGTAGTGGAGGCGGTTTCCGGTAGCCATGCAAGGGTTCCTTTTTCTCTGTAAGTAATATTAAAATTAGTTCCGGTAGACGTCCATGAAATGTCTAATGATGTTGAAGTCATGCCCGAAGCCCTTAAATTGGAAGGCGTTTTGCAATTCGACGCTTCAAATAAAACATTATCAATTGCTGCAGGAGGTTGGGTTCCTCCGCCGGCATTATTTATCCATGAGAAGACCAAGCGTTTTGTTTTTCCTGCTAAGGTATCGGGTAAAACAATTTGTTGACGCTTCCAACCATTACTAAAGTTAAGGTATTGGAGTAAATACCCTGTAGTAATCGCTGTTCCTGCAACCGGCAATACATTTACGTCGATTAAGTTTACGCGTAAGTAATCCATAGCGGAAGTGGTTCCTTCGCCTTCCGCTTTCCAGTCGAAAGTTAAGACATACTCGTCTGCTTGAGAGAATACAAAATCCCGATACATATGCGTAACGCTTGCCGTACCGATCGTATATTCATTGGAAACTCCGTTATCGTTGGTAATATAAGCAGAATGGGTTCCTATTTCGTTATGGGTCGCATCTCCAACGTACCATTTATTAGGCTGAGAACCATTTACGAAAGTCCATTCTAATGAAGCAGGATCCTCAAAATTTTCCGAATAAGTCAACGAAGCATACATTTGAGCGGTTCTGAAAGTGATAGGGACGCTCCATTCGCCGACGCTACCTCCATCATTACAAGCGCTTTGCACTTTGACTTCATAATCCGTTGAAGGCGCGAGGCCTCCTACGCCGGTAACAGTGGCGTTTCTGGATGCATAAAACCAAGTTTCGGTATTGGCTATTCTATAAGCGATATTGAAATTGGTTCCGGTAGAGGTGAACTTCAACATGACGGAATCGGATGTAACATTCGTCATTGCTAAGGCAAAAACGTTCGGACATGGGGAGGCCACATCGATATTTACGCTATCTAAATAAACGTTACAGTTAGCGGATCTTTTTGAACTGAATGCTATATAATGAGCAGAAGTAGCAACCGTATCGAATCTAGCGACATATTCTGCCCATGCGGTAGATAATTTAATGGCGTTAACAACGCGAAAAGTAGAAGTATCTAAAGGATTGGTCATATATCCGACTTGCACGCTATCTGACGTTGAAGCGGCTTTTGCCCAGAACCGGACTCTAAGAGACGAAACGTTTTCTTCGAAATAGGGACTGATAAGCAATGGTTTCTGGGCTACCGAAGCAACATGGGTATAATTTAATTGATAACATCTTATCCCTGAAAAAGGAGTTGCTCCAGTTCCTACCAAAGACGAACCGACATAAGGAGTGTAAAAGTATGACCAGCAGACCGGTGCTGCAATGGGGTTTGTTGTTGGCGTACTTTCAAACCCTTCAATAATGGGCAACGAGACAAGACAGGAAGTCGTAAATGAAGATGGAACTGTCGAATAACTGGTGTCCGCATTACCACTACCGCATTTGGCTTTTATCTTTACCATATATGTCGTGTTCGGCGATAAGGTTGTAAATGAATAGCTTGAGCTGCTGACAATAATATCGTCTGCCCACGTATCGCTAGTACTGGTTTTGTATGATAACAACCATTGCGTTTCTGTTCCGCGGGAAGTCCAATTAATAGTAGCCGTTCTTGCCGAAATGCTTGAAGTTTGTACATTCCAAGGCGTCGGACAAGTGGAAGAAGGATCTATTCCGAATTGTATATTCGGACGGTTGGCGTTGCGATCTCTGAAACCTGCGTTGGCAAATGATATATCATCATTCATTGCAGCCCCCCTGGCATAAGCGTTGTTCAAAGAGCCTGAAGGCGTATATGCCCATCCTAAAGTTCTCCCAGTTTGACCCCCATCATTAGAAGCCACCAGAACCATCAGATTATTTGTTCCGGAATAAGAAAACGTTGCTTGTAACGGAATAGTGACCCACTGGATGGAAGACCCTAGCCATGTGGGAACGCCTTGATACACCAGAGTGGCCCCATTAATTAACGTATTCCATACCAAAGAAGCAGTGTCCGGTAAAGTCGAATAGGAAACTTCTTTCAGGTAAATTTTCACAGGGAAATTAGGCGCCAACCATGTGGATGAGGGCTTATTCCAAGCAATGCTGAGAACGGTTCCTTGCATTAATCCATCGGATGGAGTATATATAGTTACCATCCGTTCTGAAGCATAATTGCCGCTAATGGGTCCCGGCTGTTGAGAAGTCCCGGATCCAATACTCACTACCTGTTGGGCATGCATTATTATGCCGGTAAGCATAAACGCAATAAAAAAAGGAAGCAATTTTTTCATTTTTTAAGTTTATTTTTAGTTGATAATTATTGTATTATTTAACCATTCTGGCTAATCTTTGTTCAAGAAGAAATATCGTAATTTTTTTTAAAACGGCAACCATTAAATGGAATCCCCTCTGTTCAAAACTATCGTCTTTAGAGAATATCTTATATCCTAATGGCGCAGGACACTTGATTCTAAATATAATAACAATCAATAATAGGGAATCGCATTTCAATATCTAAATAATAAGACAATTTTAAAAAGAATAATTACTACTTATAACTCACAAAAGTAAATAAAATTTCATGCTTTTGCAAGTTTTTCCGCTAACTTGAGAATATAAATGAAATTCAGAAAAAAGCTAAATTTCAGGTGGATTTGTTTTTCGTCGTTTCTTTTTACATGGCTACATCAAACTTTCTCCGGATCTTTACATTAATCCAACAAATCCTATTTTCACTTTCTTTTAATAATTCTATCCTTTGCTATATCTATCCACTCCAAAATTTAGCTGTGAATTTTACATACAAAGCGAAGTTACTTTTTATCCTTTACCACACGCTTACTTCATCCACAAACAAGTGCGCATTATATCCAAATCCGGAATGGCCTTCTGGACATTTCTTCACGGCATTGGCATGAATTTTTATATAACGGGCCTGGACGGGCTTTTCAAAATTAAAATATGCCGAAACGATTTTTCGTTCTTCAGAAGAGGATTTCCTAAGATCTCTAAGCATTGCATTTTCAAATCTTTTTCCGTCATTCGAAAAACTGATTTCCGTATCCAATGGAAGGAAAATCCATGAAGCCGGATTGTTAAGATAATTTAGTTTAACTTCTTTTATTTCTGTTGGTTCGGATAAATCCAATAATATATCCAAGTCATGACCAAATATGCCTACCCATTTATTCCAACCGGTTTCACTTGCAAGAATACCATCAGTTAAGGCTAACGGATTTCCGCCGGTATATTCGGGGTTGGGATTGCTTAATGTATAATTTTTCCCGGCAGATTTGGAAACAATATACTTTTGTTTGAAAGTTCCGCTTGCTTTTGCCTGTCCTGAAAAAGCCGCCGCAATCAGTAGAAGACTGTCTTTATTTATAACGAGCGGTTTATTCAGCAACGCCGATTGGGCATTCGGTTCAGAACCATCAAGCGTATATCGTATTTCACAAATTTTACAAGCTGTTTCCAATGCAATTTGAGGTCTCCCGGCTGCTTGGTTCCATGTCGTTTTTGATTTCAAATTATAATGACTTTTCGAATAATTCACATTCAGTATATCAAAACGCTTAAATTGATCATTTAACTTCAATAAAAACTTTTCCCAATTCCTGTTTTCTTTTTTACTCCAAGCCACTTCCGCCAAAGCAGACGCTCTGGGATAAACCATATATTCAACCAATTTTTCGGAATCAATATATTCCGTCCATAAATTAGCTTGCGTTCCGATGATATATTTTTGTTCTTCTGGAGTTAGACTTGGAGGAACCGGTTCATAGTTATACACCCTTTCCAAAGTAGTAAATCCGCCGAAAGCAGGGGGTTCGTTAGAGGGATCGCCCTGATAAAAGTTAAGGTATAAATACGAACTAGGCGTCATAATGGCCTGGTGTTTTTGTTTTGCCGCTTCTATTCCGCCGGCCTCGCCCTGCCAAGACATAATAATGACATCTTCGGACAAACCGCCTTCCAAGGCTTCGTCCCATGCAATTACTTTCTTGCCTTTATTGATGAGATATCGACTGATTCTTCCGATAAAATAACTTTGTAGTCCGTATTCATCTTTCAAACCTAATTCCTGAATTCTCTTTTGGCAATTGGGACAAGACTTCCAACGGACTTTCGGGCATTCGTCGCCGCCAATGTGAATATACGGAGAATTGGGAAATAAGCCGATAACTTCATCCATTATATTTTGCAAAAAAACAAACGTCTCTTCTTTCGGACAAAAAACGTCTTCGAACACGCCCCAGGTACATGCCGCATCATGAGGCCCTCCCGTACAGGAAAATTCAGAATAAGCCGATAAAGCGGCCAGAGCATGTCCGGGCAATTCTATTTCAGGCACAATAGTAATATATTTACTTTGGGCATAATTAACCACCTCTTGAATTTCAGCCTGAGTATAAAACCCGCTATAAGGTTTTCCGTCGAATTGTTGAACAACATTATCCGAATAATGCCCTATCAGAGTTTCTTTGCGGGTTCCTCCTATTTCCGTCAGTTTCGGATATTGTTTGATTTCTATTCGCCAACCTTGATCGTCGGTCAAATGCCAATGGAAATAATTGATTTTATGCATCGCCAGTAGATCAATATATTTCTTTAGAAAAGAAACCGGAAAAAAATGCCGACACACGTCAAGGTGCATTCCTCGGTATGCAAACCGAGGATAATCGTAAATCTCGCAACAAGGAATACTTAAAGTTTTTTTTATTTCTTTATTCCCGTAAATTTCCGGAGGAAACAATTGATACAGGGTTTGCAAGGCATTGAAAAAACCTCTTCCTTCATTGGCTTCTATAAGAATCTGAGTGGAGGAGACTTTAAGTTCGTAGCCTTCTTTAGCCAATGTTTTATCAGAACTCGACAGAAAATAAATCCGGTTGGCTTTGTTTTTGCCCTCTTTACTTTCCTGTACCTGAATATTCAATTTTGAAGCCAGCAAGTTTGCTATATTTAATGCTTCGCCGTTTCCAATAACGACAATCTGAGTTTGTTTGTTAATTGTAAAAGTTCCATTCTTTTGAGTTAACCGAGCCGGTTCGGGAATAACATTATATTTATTTTGTCCGATGGAAATGGATATGAAAAAGAAAAAAGTAAGAAAAATTGTAAAATGCTTCATGGGAAAAGTTTTTGAAGTTTATAACAAGTTTTTGAATTATATGATCTTTAAAAATCAAAAAGGCACAAAGGACAGAGATTTTTTCTCTGCATCTCTGTGCCCTCGAAATTTATATTGACAAATGGAGCCAAAAATATTTTCAATTTTCCATTCGTCAACTTTCAATTATAAAAATTACATAGGCAATTTTTCAACCAAGTCGCAAACGCGCGAAGAATATCCTTTTTCATTATCGTACCACGAAACGACTTTAATAAAGTTTCCATCCATTACTTGAGTCAACATGGAATCAAAAATGGAAGAATGCGTATTTCCGACAATATCAATGCTTACAATCGGATCTGCACAATATTCCAAAATGCCCTTCATTGCAGTTTCTGCAGCTTCTTTCATTGCGGCATTTACTTCCTCTTTGGTGGTCTTCTTAGCCAATTCTACCGTTAAATCAACTACAGAACCATCAGGAGTGGGAACTCTCATGGCAAAACCGTCTAATTTTCCCTGTAACTCAGGAATAACCAATCCGACAGCTTTAGCGGCCCCTGTTTTGGTAGGAATAATCGACATGGCGGCCGCGCGAGCTCTTCTTAAATCAGAATGAGGTAAATCCAAAATATTCTGATCGTTTGTATAAGAATGAATCGTGTTCATCAATCCGCGTACTATTCCGAATTTATCGTTCAACACTTTGGCAACCGGAGCCAAACAATTGGTGGTGCAGGAAGCATTCGATACAAATTGGAGGCTTGAATTCAGAACAGCGTCATTTACGCCTAAAACGACTGTTGCATCCACATCGTCTTTGTTATCGGACGGAACGGTTAAAATCACTTTTTTTGCTCCTGCCTGAATATGTTTTTGCATTTTTTCGCGATTGCGGAAAATTCCTGTCGATTCAACGACAATATCAATTCCCAATTCTTTCCATGGAAGATTGGCAGGGTCCCTTTCGGCGCAAATACGGATTTTCTTCCCATTTACAACCAAGTATTCATTGTCGATAGAAACTGTTCCTTGAAATTTTCCATGTATGGAATCGTATTTCAACAAATGCGCCAAGGTTGCAGGATCTGTCAAATCGTTGATGGCGACAACTTCAATGTTGGGTTTTTGCAACAATCCCCTGAAGGTAATTCTGCCTATACGGCCAAACCCATTGATAGCTACTTTTTTCATATGGCTGGTTTTTAATGTTGGTTTTTAATAAAATAAAATACAAAATCGCATTCTAACTATTTAAGTCAGAACGATTCCTTTTAAACAATTTTCTTACAAAATGTATTCCAAAAATACAAAAAATAGTTTTAACTACCGTCATTGAGATTTTGTATTGAGTTTTTTATTATAAAATTGAATATTCACCGCCAAAGGCAGATGGATTTCGCCGAATTTATGGCTTTGTTACTACAATTTCTGAATAGCAAAGGCATACCAAGGAACATTAGTCGCTGTGCAGAAGGTTCGCCTTTTCGTATTTTTGTTTTCCGTTTGTAAAGCGTTAAATATTGCATATTAATTACTAATATTTTTTTAGGTTAAAAGATTCGATTTTTTTCTCTTGTGGGGAAGGTTGAGGAGAATTAAAAGAAAGGGGAAGGATTACTCGCTAGGTTTATGAGTAAAATGGACTTTTGAACATCATTCTTTATGAAAATTAATTTGGGAGAGGTTTCTGTCCGTCATGCAGCAGAGAAAACGTTTTTTAATGGCGTGAAGTCTTTGTAAAGACAATAAAATAACATTTTTTGAGGTTATACTAATTATTCAGATTCAAAAGGATGTCGAGGGTATGCACTCTTTCGTAAAAAACAAATTTTCAGAAAGATAACTGCATCGGCATCTATTGAAAATAGTTATAGGGTTTAAATTCAATGTATTATTTGACGCAAAATATCATGAAAAGATTGTTGATTATAGCAGTTATTGTGGGAATGACATTTCTATACACAGGATGCCATACCTCATCTAGAGTTTATGTGGAATCTACGCCTCCGCCGGCAACCACTATAGTATATACTACAGTGCCTTTGGCGCCTGCTGCCATGGTAGTGGTGGCGGGTCCTGGAAATGTCCGTCAGCCGGGGCCAAAATATATATGGGTCGACGGTTATTGGCAGTGGGATCCTTATCGCAGAGCTTATTCATGGGTAAATGGTTATTGGATAAAAACGCCTTATGCTAATGCCATTTGGATTCCAGGTTATTGGGAATACAGAAACCCGACGATAGGATATGTTTGGATAAATCCGGGTTGGGCCCCAATGGGATATACGCCTACTTACGGATACTATGAGAACAGGTACGATTATTACGGTCGGAGAGTGTATTATTCCCGTCCGGCTCAAACCAATATGCGAGGATATGCATATGGTTACGATCATCGCCCGCAATATACGGAGAGATCTTTCAGTAGTAATGAAGCTGAAAACAATACTCGGAATATTCAAACTTCGCCCAGGACAAATTCTTCGCGACAAGATCCTGTAGACCAAAACAGGGAAAGAAATTCTCAACCCAATTCCGGCGCCAGGACAACAACTCCCTCTACAGAAAACACGCGAAATTCATCCGAGGCGCCAGCTCCAAACAGATCTTCTGATCGGAATTCGCCGGAAAATAATTCAACAGGCGGTCGCGTCTCCACTCCGGACAATAGCGGAACTCCCCGAAATTCATCGGGTGCAACAAGAGGACAGTCTCCGTCCAGGCCGGCTGAAAACAGATCCACACAGAGTTCTTCTTCAACAAGAAATACCTCGACAAGTAGTCGCAACGCTACCGGAGAAACTAAAAAAACAGAGAGTACGGAAAAGTCGTCAACGACAACAAGAGGAACAACCAATTCGCGAAGTACGACTAAACAGAATTCACCGGCAAATTCTTCGGGAAGATCCGGTAAGAGTGATGAAAAAAGTTCGCAAAACGAAAAGGGAACCAATTCTAACAGCTCTTCTACAAGAAATAGTTCCACCGGCCAAAGACGATAATCTGGTCGCTTATTGTCGATGCATCGGACTTGAAGTTTTTAAGATCTTACTCATAACCGTCAAGTCCATTTATAAAAACGAGAAAGCAGGATAGAAATAATTATCTATTCCTTGTTTTCCCGTTTTTTTAGTGATTTCCCATGTTTTTTTCACAAAAAGGAAGTCATAAAAATTTAAAAATAAACGCATTAAATATGAAGGTCTTCTTATTGAAGAAAAATAAATCAACTTGTTTAATCCTAAAATCTTTAATAGAATTCGGAAGGGAAAACTATTTAGCGTAATTTTGTAACAACATAATTTCCTTTCCCACCGGGAATAGAATCTACGTTGAAATAAAAATATTCTAAAAATCAAATACTCTAAAAGTAATGCATCTTCTTTCGATTAAAAACCTTCATGTTTCCATAAAAGGGAAAGAAATACTTAAAGGCGTTGATTTAAATGTAAACAAGGGCGAAGTCCACGCCATTATGGGGCCGAATGGAACTGGGAAAAGTACGTTAGCGTCTGTTATTGGAGGCAGAGAAATGTATGAAGTAACGCAGGGGGAAATTCTATACAAAGGGAAAAACCTGTTAGATATGCCTGTGGAGGTTCGCGCTTCGGAAGGCATTTTTCTGGGATTTCAATACCCTGTAGAAATTCCTGGAGTTAGTATTGTTAACTTTATGCGTACGGCAATTAATGAACAAAGAAAATATCGGGGGTTGGACCCGCTTGGGATGAATGAGTTTATGAAACTATTGGAGGAAAAGAAAAAGATAGTGGAACTTACATCCAATCTTGCAAACCGATCTGTGAATGAGGGGTTTTCGGGAGGAGAAAAAAAGAAAAACGAAATTTTTCAAATGGCGATGCTGGAACCCGTTTTATCCATATTGGACGAAACAGACTCAGGATTGGACATCGACGCGTTGCGGGTAGTAGCCAACGGCGTTAATCAATTACGCAGTCCTGAGAATTCAATTGTCGTAATAACTCACTATCAACGGCTTTTGGATTATATTGTTCCTGATTTTGTCCATGTATTATTCGAGGGGCGGATTGTAAAATCGGGTTCCAAGGAATTGGCATTGGAATTAGAGGAAAAAGGATATGATTGGATAAAAAAAGAAAGCCGTTTTTAAGATTTATCTATATGCAATTATTAGGCAAAATACAGAGTCAACTGTCCCAGATACAAATCCCGGAAGGAGTTTCTGACAATATTCTTCAAAAGAGGCTCGATGCAATATCGTTTTTTAACGCAAATGGTCTCCCTTCCCAAAAATTGGAAGAATGGAGAAATATCAATTTCGATGCAATTTTCAATGATAATTTTGTCTTTCCCGAAACCCAAGATTTATCAGGTGGGAATCTTCATTTAAAATGTAACATTCCCAATTTAGATACAAAACGGCTTCCCCTGTTAAACGGATCTTATAACGGAGAGGGAAAGCCTTTGGAGATTTTGGAAAATGGCGTTATTATGGGAAGTCTCAAGGAAGCCATGAAACAGTTTCCTGATTTGGTAAAAGAATATTTTGGGGCCTATTCGAGCTGTAACCAAAATGGATTCCTGGCATTAAACACTGCTTTGGCTATTGAGGGCATTTTTATTTACATTCCAAAGAACGTTTCGATGGAACAACCTTTACAAATATTAAATGTCATTAATTCATCACGGAATCTGTTTATTCAAACCCGTAATTTAATTATCCTCGAAGAAAATAGCCGGTTAAAATTGATACAATGCGACGATTCATATAATCAACAAAAAAGTTTTTCCAATCATGTTACTGAAATTTTTGTAAGAGAAAACGCATTCCTGGAACATTGCAAATTACAAAATCTAAACGACGAATCCGGATTGCTGAATCTCAACTATTGGCAATTGGAACAAAATGCGCAAATGGCTACTTATGCCGTTACCTTGAATGGCGGTCTCATTCGGAATCATACCGATATTGCATTGAAAGGCAATCGCAGCAATGCTCAAGTAAACGGACTTTACTTGATGGATAAAAATCAAAAGATAAACAACTATGTTTTTATTGACCATGCCGTTCCCGATTGTCAAAGTAAAGAATTATTTAAGGGGATTCTGGATGAAAATGCTCAGGGCGTGTTCAATGGGCATATTTTGGTTAGAAAGAACGCATCAGGAACACAGGCTTTCCAAAATAATAAGAATCTTCTGTTAACCTCCAAGTCAAAAATTATTACAAAACCCTTTTTAGAAATATATAACGATGATGTAAAATGCTCTCACGGAGCCGCCACCGGGCAACTGGATGAAAACGCTTTGTTTTATCTCCGTTCCAGAGGCATTTCCGAACATATGGCGAGAACCTTGCTTATGCAAGCTTTTTGTGATGAAGTGATTAGTAAGATCAGTATTGAATCTTTACGAAATCGTTTGAAAAACATCATACAAAAACGTTTGAGAGGAGAGCTTAGTATTTGCGAGCAGTGCTCGTTACATTGTTCTACAATGGATTGCAGTCCGGATTTTTCAATATAATAAGAGGTTTGTCTAAATTTTATGGAAAAGATTTTGAGAGATAAAAATAGCAAGTTTGCAGACGAGGTTTTTCAAGAATAGTAACGCTATTTGGTAAAAACTCCGACAAAAAAGAGCATTTTTAGACTCAAAATACTTCATGGAAAAATTTTAGACGACCTCTAAGTCAGATTTAGCTTTCAGATTTTCCGGCTTGTTCAATATTTCGTATAAACTGCTGGTAGGATATGCGGGAAAGCGCGCTCTTTTTGGCGATTTTCTTAAATTCAGGCTTCGTGATTTTTTCGATCTGTCCTGTTTGAAGATATTCCTTTAATTTAGGAAGAGGCGAAAATTCAAAATCCGCATCATTCATTAAAGACTTCTTATTCCAAATACAACTGTCTTGGCAAATATCGCAGCCAAAGATATAATTTTTGCAGTTTATATCATGGGGAATTTGAGGAGATTTATTTTCAATTGTTTGATATGAAATGCATTTATGGCTATTTAATAAATACGGCTTTTCTAGCGCTCGGTTGGGACAGATCTGAAGGCAATTCGAACATTTTCCGCAATGGTTCTTTAAAGGAGTATCGTACTCGGAAACAGCGTTGCAAATTAGTTCCCCAATAAAACAAAACGAACCCCATTTTGAATTAATGAGGCAGGCGTTTTTTCCTAGCCAACCTAATCCTGCTTTTATTGCCCAGGCTTTTTCCAGAACGGGAGCGGAATCAACGCAAGGGATTGCTGTAAATTTCGGATATCTGGATTGTATTATGGCAATCATTTTATACAGCTTGCCTTTTATTATCGAATGATAATCTGCCCCATAAGCATATTTAGCTATTTTAAATTGTCCCGACATTTCCTCTGAGGGTTTGTACGATAAAAGGACAGAAATAACAGATTGTATATTTTCTGCAAGCAAACAAGGATTAGCCCTTTTTTCAAAGTGATTTTCCATGTAACCCATTCCCGCGTGATACTTGCGTTGTAACCATTCTTTTAAAATGATTTTTTCTTCTTCAAGTTCACAGGCTTTTGCTACTCCCGCTTCCTGAAAACCTACTTCAACTGCAATTTTTTTAATTTCACTATTCGGGATAAATAACATAATATGATTAAACAGGTCATTTTATTACAACCTTATATTTAAGATTATGATGCCGGATACTTTACTGTTTTAGAATTTTATGTAGACGGGCAATAAGTTTCTCTATCAAATTCAAATCCTGAAATAAATTCTGGGGAAGCAAAAATAAGTAATGTTCAATATTTTTACTAGTCTTTAGAGCGCAAAAGTATAAACATTTAAAACGTTGTCTCTTACTTATTTATACGTATTTTTTTATTCAGTTTGGTGTTCAGGACGTAGTAAATCATTAACTGTTTTTACCGGATTAAAAGTTAGCAAGGGAACTTCTACAAATAAAGTAAGCCAGTTGGACATAGCTCCATTCCACAAACCCGGTAATTCTTGGGCTTTCAACGTTTTTCCATCTTTCGACTTAAGAGAAATAAATCCGGTTTGAGGATCGGTATAAGCCCGTAAATCAAATTTATTTTTTTTATAATCTTTAACGCTGCAAACCAAATCGACAGGATTAAAAAAACTCGATTGTCGAAATAAATCTTCTTGTTCCGGATCGTCGTGGTTTATTTGAGAACTTTCCAAGATTTGAAGATATGCATAATTGTTCCTTTCAACCCAAAAAGGCCCTCCCCCCGGTTCGCCTTGGTTTTTTACCATGCCGCAGACGCGTATAGGTCTGTTTAACCGTTGTTTAAGAATAGCCACCTTTTCTTGTTTGGGAAGTACCTTGTATCTTTCGGGTATTTCGCGGAACAATTCTGTTTCTATAAAAGTTTCAATTTCGTTGATTAAAAAATCTCCCGGATCTAGATCAAGTTTATACAGATAATCAAAAATACGATTTTGAAAAAGAAGCAAAAGTCCCGCACAAGCTTTTTTAAATTCATTAGTTTTTTCCTTTAAATGGTCTGGGACAACATTGTCGATATTTTTAATAAATATAATGTCTGCATCGCAATCATTAAGATTTTCTATCAAAGCGCCGTGCCCCCCTGGTCTGAATACAAGCTTTCCATTTGCATCCCTGAAGGGTTCGTTATCTTCTGTAGCCGCAATTGTATCTGTAGCCGCCTTTTGCTCTGAAAAAGAAACTTTTAAAGATACATTAAATTTCTTTTCATAAAAACTTTGGACTTCTTTTAGTTTTTCAAGAAAAAGAGGCTTGTGCTCAGGCGAAATCGTAAAGTGAATGAAGACTTCATTATTCTGATTTTTAACATAATGAATTCCCTCTACAAGATGTTCTTCTAAAGCCGTTCTGGAAAAATTAGAGTAGGCATGAAATTTGATTAACGCTTTAGGCAAGTTCGCATATCCGAGTCCTTTATTATTCAGTACGTAATCTATAACCGTTACATAATCATGATTATGTAAGCATTTTTTCAGATCCAACCCGTCTGTTGACATGCATTTGACAAGATCGTCATAAAAAGCAAATTTTTCCAAGTTTCCCAGAAACATCTCTACTTCCGGGAAATCTTTATTTAACGAATCATAATTACCCGCATATTGTTGCGAAAAGGAAAACAAATCTTTGAACATGCGAGTCGCAGCGCCAGACGCCGGAACAAATTTAATTATTCTCTTAGATAGGCAAGCTTTTTCAAAGATACTGATAAAATGAGGCATTTCTACCTCATTCAAATGAAGAACGCCTCTATTATCAAGGTTTGCCGGCGCTATAATTTTTAAGAACGGAAAACCTGCTTTAAAGTTTTCGAGTTGTGTTTCAACTTGGGTCAATTTTATGCCCAGTTCTTTCATTTGCTCTAAGTCTGAATCTTTAAACATTTTAGCTATCTTATTATTTAGATTTTACTTGTTGGCTACTATCTTAATATTTCTAAAAGCAATAAAGCCGAGATATCCCAGGCAAACTAACGGCGCCAGAAACCCTACCAATATGGTTGAGGAATCAGCAATCAAACCCATTACAAACGGAATTAAGGCCCCGCCCACAATAGCGGTTACCATTAAGCCGGATAATTCGTTATCTCTTTCGGGAAGAGCGTCTACAGTAATGGAGAATATAAGAGGGAAAATATTGGCAAAGCCAAGTCCCACACAAAAAATTCCAATAAAAACAATAATTTTTATATCGACAAAGATCAATCCTATTCCCAAGATGGAAAGCAAAACCGTGTACAATAAAAATCTTTTAGGTTTCAACCATTTTAAAATAAAGGAACCGACAAACCTGCCGATTAGAATCGGAAGAAAGAATAAACTCCAACTTACCCACAAACCGAATTCAGTAATATTAAAATGTTCTTTCATTAAAATAGGAACGCCTGAACTTACAGATACTTCCGCCCCTACATAAAAGAAGATTCCCAACACCATCATAAGCGCATATTTATTTGTCGCCAACAATCTGAAACAAGAAGATAGAGAAGCGGGATGCTTATCATTCTTTTGAACAGGTTCGCGTATGCTTGAAATATTTACTAATAAAATTGTCAGCAAAATAATAGCGGAATACACGGGGAACAATATTGTCCAATCCAATCCAAAAGCCCAGGCCACAAATGGAGGGAGTAAAAATCCTAACGAAGATCCGATAGCCTTGAAAGATTGGGCTAAAGAAAGATTTCTCGAATAATCGCCTTCTTTCGAGACAATTCTCATAATCGGATTTCCGGAAACTTGTAGAATGGCGGCGCCTGCTCCCAACAATAGAATGGAAAGCAGCAAAAAATAAAATTCGAACGAACTTCCTGAATTGGGGGTGAATTTTCCATTCATTCCAATAAGAATGGGCGCCAGTAGCCCGATAAAAGCAATAATCAAACCTAAATTTAATACATATTTTTTCCCTTTTTTATCCTGAAAAATTCCCATGGGGACAGACAGCAGGCCAAACATTAAAAACCCTACAAACGGCAGAAGTTGGGCCATTGCATTCGATAAATGAAACGTTTCTTTCGATAAACTAACCATAGGACCTACCACGTCGCCAAATCCCATAGCCAGAAACACAAGAAAAATAGGTAATGTTTTTGATTTCATTGAATTTAATTTGTTTAGATGGATTTTTCTATAATTATTTTAAAGCTTTTACTCAACGAATTTATAATATCTATTTTAGTTGTAATGTATTGATTTTCTGTTTTTATAAATATGAGGGGCAAGCCCTTCGTATTTATAAATTTGAATGGTAAAGATACAATTTTTTTTGCGGCTTGCACAATAATTGGAAATCATCTTTGTCAGTAAATATTCAAAACCATAGAATTTTATGATATCTACTCAGGTAGATGTTTTGTTTTGTGAATTCGTGATCTTTTTGAAATTTTTTTTGGAAAACAAAATCTAATAAACTGACGTTATAATAAAGTCCAAGAAAACAAGCAGATGAAAAAATAAATAGCTGTTAATCATTATGTTAAATGATTTTTTAGCGAAGTTTCTTTTATCAAATCAAAAATTGTACCTTTGTAAGATGAAAATCACGTGAAAATTCAATTAATTAAATTTTATATGGAAAATACATTATTCACTTCTAAATTCTCCGGATATTCTGGGGAGAAGAAAAGTTGCTCTATTGTCAGCCGAAATATTCTAACATTTTTACTGGCGTTTTTAGCTGTGGGAGGGCTGATGGCTCAAGTTCCTCAAAAAGCGGAAATGGTAAAGAAAATTCAACCCATGTCGCAGGAGGAAATAAGCGATTATTATAAAACCGTGCATTCCAGGATTCCTAACCCTAAGCATCTGGAGGCTATGAGAAAAATAGCTCAACCATCTGATATGCCTGTTGAAACAAAATCAACAAAGGGCGTACAATTGCCGGAAAAAATATGGTTTCCCGGCGAATTTGAAGAAGTGCAGGCCATTTATGTAACCTTCCCTTCTTATGCCATGTTTAGAGATGGAAGCGGTTATGCTTATCCGCTTTTTGATAAAGTGGGTTGCAATAGTAACTATAGTAAAATCGACTCTGTGTATTATTTTATTGACACTTTTGCAAACCAGTCTCGCATGCCGATTATTTTTGCAGAATTGATCAACGGTATTCAACAACATGCGCAGGCATGGATCAACCTTTGGGACATAAGCGATTCTACTGCTTTGAAATCTTTTATGCAAAATTTGGGAATGCCCCTAACTAATTACCGCTTTTTCGAGGCGGGAGGAAATTCTTTCTGGTACCGCGACTGCGGTCCTGTTGCTTTTTATTACGGCGATAATGACGATATTGCATTCATGGATTTTGAATACTATGGCGGACGTCCTGCCGACGACGATCTTCCGATAAGGTTAGGGAAAGATGCAGGATATCCTGTCTATACTACCTCTATTGAATATGAAGGAGGGAATATTATCGTAGACGGAGCCGGAACCCTTTTTACTTCAGACGCCCTTTATGCAGCCAATCAAGACAGATATGGTCAATACTATTGGGAAAACAATACTATAAAAGAGCATACAAAGGCGCCCTTAACAAGGGCGAAAGTAAACGACAGCCTCATGCATTTAATGAATTTGGATCGTTTATTTGTTTTGCCGACGCTTCAATATGACGGAGGCACCGGTCATATTGATTTATATGCCGATATGTGGGACGAGGAACATTTTGTATTTTCGAAACATCCGGAAGCATTAAGTTCCTTAACTGATTATCCGATTGTGGCTAAAAATATAGACTCTATTTCTTCTTTGTATTCCGTTTTTGAAAGAAACTATAAAAAAGACTTTATTCCCTTTCCTAAAAGAGATAATAACACTTGGTATACCAGCGATGATGATTATGAGTATTATACCCGTACCTATAGCAACCATACCATGGTAAACAAAGCCATTATACAGCCCATGTTTTCCAATAATACTTGGGGCGCCACTGAATGGGAAAAGGCCGCATTGGATAGTATGAAGGCAAAATATCCCGGATATGAGTTTATCCCTATTGACGTTCGCGGAAGAACAAAACTTAATGGAGACGGATTTGACGGTATGGGCGGCGCCATCCACTGCATTACAAAACAAATTCCGGCGGAAAATCCCATACGGATTTTACATAAGTCTAGAACAGGTAATGATTATGCAACTACTTTCCCCATGACGGCTACTATTACCAACCGTAGCGGTATTGCTTCTGCTTCTTGCGTATGGAGAATCAAAGGTTCTGGATCATGGAATACGACTCCCATGACGGCAGGAGCCGATAACTTATTCACCGCCACCATTGAGGGGGATCCTAATGCGGTAAGAGATACCATTGAATACTATATTTCTGCTACTTCCAATAATGGAAAAACTATTACTAAGCCCATTACTGCTCCCAAAGGTTCTTATGAATTTTATTTTGGTTCGGCAATTGGTATTCAAAATGTTGATAAAAGTAGCGATGTTATTTTCGGACAATTTTATCCTAATCCGGCAAAAGGATCTACAAGAATTGAAATTCAAAATGCAAAACATCAGAGTTTTTCTGTGAAAGTATTAAATATAAAGGGAGAAATTGTTTATTCAACCACTACCCCAAGCATGGATGAACACATGATCTTTGAAATGAAAACCAATTCTTTTGCAAGCGGTTTATATACGGTAGTCTTCTATAATAAATCCGAAGAACAAATAGTTAGAAAATTAATCATTCAATAGTTCTCATTACGTAAATATAAAAATCTCCGGAGATTTCTTTTATAAGAAAGATTCCGGAGATTTTTATGTTTATGATATCAGAAAATTATTGCGAAATTAATTTCTTCTGGAAATATTTACAATAAGGCTAACTATCTTCGTGAACAATGCACTTTTTGACGTAAACAAATTCGCTTTTTTAATATTTGATTATCAATTAAATATCTCGTTTGTATTTGCGTTTTTTTATCAATGAGGTATAATTGATAAATACAAGTAATCTCTTATTAGGTTGTTAACAGAATAGTTATTTGTAATAATTCGAACTATCTCTCAGCTAATATCAAGAAAATAAAAGGTTCATTATTTTGGTCAAATATCTATAACCTATTTTACTATACTTTTCTTTGTTGAAAAAATGTGAATAGTTTGCCTCCCTTTACTGAAAAGAAAAATCTAAAAAACATGTAAGTTTGTAGTTTTATTTCGTCAAGGAAAGAAACAGATTCTCAAATGAAAAAAGAAGGGAAAGAATAAATATTCTTTTCTGCTTTTCGCAAATTTTTATTTCTAAATTTACATACGTGGCAGCAACAAATCCTAAGGAAACCCCCTTAATGAAACAATATTATGAAATCAAGGCAAAATACCCTGATGCATTATTATTGTTTAGAGTCGGCGATTTTTACGAAACTTTTGGAGAAGATGCTGTAAAGGCTTCGGGTATTTTAGGCATTACTCTTACAAAGCGGGCCAATGGTTCTGCCACTTACATTGATTTGGCGGGTTTTCCTCATCATTCGGTAGACAGTTATTTGCCGAAATTGGTTAAAGCAGGTTTCCGCGTAGCTATTTGCGAACAACTCGAAGACCCCAAAGCGGCCAAAGGAATTGTAAAACGCGGAATTACGGAGCTGGTTACGCCGGGTGTTTCATACAACGAGAAGACCCTAGAACTAAAAGAAAATAATTTTCTGGCAAGTATTCATCTCGATTCTAAAATAAGCGGCATCTCCTTTTTAGATGTTTCAACAGGCGAATTTTATATTGCGCAAGGCTCCAATGAATACATTGATAAACTGCTGCAAAGTTTTAAGCCCAATGAAATTATTTTACAGAAAAATAAAATCTCGTCATTTAAAGAAATTTTTTCCGACAAATTTTATGTAAATACTTTTGAGGATTGGGTTTTTACTTCTGATTTTGCTCAGGATACTTTATTGAAACAATTTCAAACCAATTCTTTAAAAGGATTTGGAATAGAGAATCTCGAATTGGGTATCATTGCAGCGGGAGCGGCCCTGCATTATCTTGCCGAAACCCAACATGACAGGACAGCTCATATTTGCCATATTTCGCGCATCGAAGAAGATCATTATGTTTGGTTAGACCGGTTCACCATTCGAAATTTAGAGTTGTTGGCTTCTCCGAATGAAAATGCGCAGACGTTGCTCGGAATTATTGATCGTACGATAACTGCCATGGGTTCCAGACAAATGCGACGTTGGATCGTTTTGCCCCTTAAAGATATTCAGCCAATTGAAGAACGGTTATACATTGTCGACTACATGCTGACAAAAGAAGATTTTATAAATGAGTTGGCGCGGCAATTAAAAATCATTGGAGATTTGGAACGTCTTATTTCGAAAGTAGCTGTCGGACGAGTGAATCCTCGGGAGCTTATCCAATTAAAAAGAGCGTTATATGCCGTAAAAGCCATTCAAAAGATTTGCAATGAAAGCAGTAGCGAATCTTTGAAAAAAATAGGGGAGCAGCTCAATCCTTGTCCGTTGATTTGCGAGAAAATTGAAAATGAAATTCATGAAGATCCCCCTGTTTTAATTAGCAAAGGAAATGTGATTGCAGCCGGGGTCTCTGAAGAACTGGACGAATTGCGGCGTTTAGCTTATTCGGGGAAAGACTATCTTATAACGATTCAGCAGAGGGAAATCGAAAATACCGGAATTTCCTCTTTAAAGATAGGATTTAACAACGTTTTTGGGTATTATCTTGAAGTTACGAATTCTCATAAAGATAAGGTTCCTGTGGAGTGGACCCGCAAACAAACGCTTACCGGGGCAGAAAGATACATTACCGAAGAATTGAAAGAGTATGAGAATAAGATACTGGGAGCCGAAGAAAAAATGGCGGGCATTGAAGCGAAACTATTTGGAGAAGTGTTATTAGCCTTGGTTGATTACATTCAGCCTATCCAATATAATGCTACGCTTATTTCGCGTTTGGATTGCCTTTTGAGTTTTGCTCAAATAGCCAAAGAAAATAATTATGTCCGCCCCGAGATTAACGATAGCATGATTATTGATATTAAAGACGGACGCCATCCGGTAATAGAGAAACAATTACCTGTAGGAGAAAAATATATTGCCAACGATGTATACCTTGATAATCAATCGCAACAAATTATTATTATTACAGGGCCCAACATGTCCGGAAAATCCGCTCTTTTGCGGCAAACGGCTTTAATTGTATTAATGGCGCAAATTGGGAGTTATGTCCCTGCCAAATCAGCCGATATAGGTATTGTAGATAAAATATTCACGCGCGTGGGCGCTTCCGACAATATTTCTTCTGGAGAATCTACCTTTATGGTTGAAATGAACGAAACGGCGAGTATTCTGAATAACGTATCTAACAGGAGCCTTATTCTACTGGATGAGATAGGAAGAGGAACCAGTACTTATGATGGAATTTCAATTGCTTGGGCTATTACAGAATATTTACACGAGCATCCTACCAGCAAACCTAAAGTGTTATTTGCTACGCATTACCACGAACTCATCGAAATGGAGGAGCATTTTAGTAGGATTAAGAATTTTCACATTTCCATAAAAGAGATCAATAATCGTATTATCTTTTTACGGAAATTGCAACAAGGAGGAAGCGAACATAGCTTTGGAATTCATGTTGCTCGTATGGCAGGCATGCCCTCTAAAGTGTTGAAAAGGGCGGAAGAAATGTTGGAACAGTTGGAAAAGACCCACGATTCGAATATTGGAAATGCAAATAAATCGACTAAAAAAACGTCAAAAGCAAAAAGAAATGCTAAGAATGATTACCAACTAAGTTTTATCCAATTAGATGATCCGACGCTATTGCAAATTAAAGATGAGATTTCAAATATTGATATTAATACACTTACGCCAGTGGAAGCATTATTAAAGCTAAACGAAATAAAAAAAATTATCGGAGCCAAGTAAAAAAGTTTTCTTATATTAAAAAAAGTTGTACCTTTGCATTCCAAAATTGCGGAAATAGCTCAGTTGGTAGAGCACGACCTTGCCAAGGTCGGGGTCGCGAGTTCGAGTCTCGTTTTCCGCTCAATCTCGTTTCAAGGTTTGGGTTTATAGGCCCAGGTGGTGGAATTGGTAGACACGCAGGACTTAAAATCCTGTGATCATTGCGATCGTGCGGGTTCAAGTCCCGCCCCGGGTACATAGTGGGAAGCCTTTGAAAAGAGGCTTCTTTTTCTTTTTTCAAATCTTGTAATTCATTGGTATGTTTAGAGATAAGTCTTTTTTGCTTTTTCGGCCCGATTTGAAATGCACTCCATGTTCTATGCTTGCCCTTTCAACGTCATTTTGTATCTTTATGGAAAATGAAAAGTAGCAAAATGGTAGCAATTATAGGTAGCGGAAGTTGGGCGACAGCGCTTGCAAAAATAGTCAGCCACAGTTTTTCTCCGGTTTATTGGTGGGTAAGAGAAGATGAAATTGCCGAAAGTTTACGGGAATTCGGTCATAATCAGTTATATTTAAGTTCTATAGAATTTGAGAAAGAAAAGATTATCGTTAGCACTGATTTAAAGGAAGTTATTTCTCATGCAGAAATCCTGTTGTTTGTAGTTCCTGCTGCATTCTTACACGTTTCTTTGCATGGAATTTGTCCCGAAGATTTAAAAGGGAAAAAAATCTGTTCCGCCATAAAAGGAATTGTTCCCGAAACCAATCAAATTGTAGCAGACTATTTCAATGTAACTTTTCAAGTTCCGTATTCCGATATATGCGTCATTAGCGGACCTTCTCATGCTGAAGAAGTAGCGCAAGAAAAGCTAACCTATCTTACAGTGGCTTCGCGGAATAAAGAGTTGGCTGAGGATATTGCCGAAAAGATTCGTTGCCGTTTTGTAAAGACTACTTTCTCGGAAGATATTCATGGAATTGAATATGCCGCCGTTTTGAAGAATATCTATGCCTTGGCGGCCGGTATTTGCAAAGGATTGGGATTGGGCGATAATTTTATTGCGGTTTTACTCTCTAATGCCATGCAGGAAATGGAACGTTTTTTAGAAAATGCTTATCCTATTCCGCGTCAGTTATCAAAATTCGCTTATTTAGGGGATTTATTAGTTACCGCCTATTCTCAGCATAGCCGCAACCGTACTTTCGGAACCATGATTGGCTCTGGTTATTCCGTAAAAGCGGCGCAACTGGACATGAAGATGATTGCCGAAGGTTATTATGCCGCTTTGAGTATGAAAATAATCAATGAAAAGTATAAAGTTCCCATGCCCATCTTATACGCAGTGTATAATATTCTTTATGAGAATAAACCGGCGTATTATGAAATTAAAGCGTTGATAGATAAATTTTTGTAACTATTTTCCGGAATTTGAGGTAATAATGGATCAGTGAAAAACCGGTGGATTGAGTAACTGTTTAACCCGCATTATTCAGGATCAATGTAAAATTCAGGTGGAGAACTAAAATATTTAAGTGAAAATATCAAAAGTCAAAAGAGGATGAATAAGGGAATAACGGCCTACGACAGATGGCGTTAAGAAAAATCATTAGAGGAGGCGTTAAAAACAAAATTCTGTTCGAAGCCTCCTTCCGAAAAATAACATGACAGCGTTTGTTATTTAAGGGTTGGAATAACAGCGTCGACGGGCGAGTTATTTTGTTTAGTCGCAACAAATGATTTTTTAGCATATCTG
>JAVBLV010000071.1:0-59177 GCA_031553195.1 Bacteroidales bacterium | reverse complement strand
TCTTGTGTGAACCTTTGCTTGCTATCAATTCTAAGGATTCGCGTTCTTCTGCTGTTAATGTTACGTGATATCTTACCATGGCTGTTTTTTCGACAAAGATAAGAATTATTAGCGACATTATACTATTGACGAGACACTAGTAAGTATATGATAAAATTTAATTTGGCAATAGCTTTTATGGGCAATCCACAATAATATCTACATCCTCTTTTTTATAACAAATATCTAAAAAATAACTTTTTTCAACAGCGTGATAACCAATACAGCCATTTGCATCTGAAAAAGCTATTCCTTGCTCTGTTTCCTTACCAAATAATTTCCAGCCACCATTAATTTGATTCATTTCTTCGGTAGTCATAACATTGAATATCGAGTTATTCGAACTCAGTAAATTTTCTATTTTTGTATTTTATTAAATTATTTTTATCAAATTATCTCACACTACAAAGCTTATGGAAATAGCTTGGCAGCGCTATTTTGTTTTCTGCTTACGCGATCCCACAAACAAAACTCTCGTGTTATGCATTAGACCTATCGTATTTTGTTAACATTAATTGTACCTTTGTTATGCCTTTTTTGTAATTTTTGGTTTATAATTCTTGTCAATAGTTCCCGCTATTAACCTTGCATTTATAACCAGCAAAGAAGGCTTTTTTAGTGATTTGTAAAGCTGGCAAGGCTTTCCAATCCCTTTTAAAATTCTCTTCTTATGTTACTTTTTAGCTTAAGCAGCCTAAAAAGGGACAAAATCATCAAAGTTGTTTTTACCTACCACAAACAAAAAATCGCTTGCATAGCATAAACGTCGAAAATTTTTGGAATCAGAAACGATCGCTTTTAAGTAAAAATAGTTGAAAAAGTTACGGAAAAAGTTAGATATTTTCGTAATTTTTTGTCTGGATTTCTGAGTAATTAGCCTTATGAATCTTTGAGCATTCACAGGTTTTAAAAGAATTTTAGTTTTGGAATCAAATACTTCGTTTCCGGTTGCTAAATTACAAAAATATTTCTTTGAATTACAAAATTATTTTCTAATTTATCAATTTTCTCCTACGTATTTACTTTAGGCTTATCTTTGCATTTTGCAATATTTTTATGAGAATGATCATTCTTCCTATTTCTAATATTTCATTGCACGTTATCAATACATAAATAATGAACTTTATTAGCTATTCATGGTTTTAATGTTTTATCGGCAAACGAAAGAGGTTTTAGTTGGTCTATTGCAAAGGTTCTGTTTATTTTGTCGCTTTCATTTGATTATCTTGTTCATCTGAAACAATATGCAACTTTTATTTTGATCTTTTTATTTTATTATAATTTCATTTTACCAAACGAAGCATGAAAAAGATAGTTATTATCGGCGGGGGGTTTGCAGGTTTGCATTTGGCGCGTAAGTTAAGTAATAAGAAAAAATATAGCGTTACTTTAATTGACCGCTTAAATCATCATCAATTTCAACCATTGCTTTATCAGGTAGCGACAGGGGGATTGGACGCCAGCGATATTTCATTTCCTTTGCGCCGTGTTTTGCAAAAAAGTAAAAATATACACGTTCGAATGGGCGAAGTGGAACGCATAGATACTCAACGACAAATTGTCGTCGCAGCCGATTTTGAATTGACATATGATCTGTTAGTAATTGCAACGGGAACCGACTCCAATTATTTTGGAAACAAGGACTTCGAAACACATGCTTTCGGATTGAAATCAACCTTTGATGCCATTCAATTACAAAACCATTTATTAAAATGTTTTGAAAAGGCTTTGTATGCGCATACGGGAGAGGAACAGCGTCAATTATTGAACATAGTAGTGGCGGGAGCAGGCGCTACAGGCGTCGAAATATCAGGGGCTATATCGGACATGAGGCATTACGTATTACCCAAAGATTTTCCGGAGATTGACTTTAAACAAATGAAAATCTACATGGTCGATAATGTACCGTCGCCATTAAAAAACATGAGTAAAAAATCTTCTAAAAAAGCCTATGAATACCTGAAACGCTTAGATGTCGAAATGATTTTAGGAAATACTATCCAATCTTATGATGGGAAAAATGTAATTCTTAACAATGGGGAATCTATTTCCGCCGCTACGTTGATATGGTCGGCGGGCGTAGTCGGATCCTTACCGGAAGGCATTGACAAAAGCATAATTACCAAGGGAAACCGTTTAAAAGTGGATCTATATAACAGAGTAGAAAATCTGGAAAATGTATTTGCTATTGGAGATATTGCATTTATGCAAACCGAAGAATATCCTCAGGGACATCCTCAACTGGCGGCTGTTGCAAATGCGCAAGCCGATAATCTGGCTAAAAACCTTTTATCAAAAAAATTATTTCAATACGAATTTCATTATATCGATAAAGGAATAATGTCAACCATAGGCAGGAACCTGGCTGTAGCTGATTTAAAAAGGCCTCCGATCCGTCTGCAAGGTTGGATGGCATGGATGGCATTTATGTTTTTACATTTAATGCTTATTTTAGGCGTAAAAAACCGCTTTCTTATTTTCATCAACTGGGTATATAACTACTTCACCTATGATCAATCGTTGCGCCTTATTTTTGATGCGGGAAAGGAGAAGAAAAACATTGAGGAACTTCCCTCTTAAATGATAATAACCCGCCTTTTCGAACTAACCATACGAATTTTTGCCACTTTCGAAAAAATGAATCCGGAAGTAATCTTCTCAAATTAAATAGATTACTTCCTGATTCGTACTTTGCTATCTCAGAGCTTGGCCGTTTTTCTAAATTTTTTGTTTACTGGTTTTAAATTTATTGCGTAATACTTCGATAACAGCCGGGATAATAGAGATGAATATAATGGCAAATATCAGCATACTTAAGTTGCGTTTTACAAATTCCAACTCTCCAAAAAAGTACCCCGCATATAAGAAAATGCTCACCCATGCAATACCGCCTACGACATTGAAGCTTGCAAAACGTTTATAACTCATACTTCCCATTCCCGCCACAAAAGGGGCAAACGTACGGATAATAGGTACAAAACGGGCTAAAATAATAGTTTTCCCGCCATGTTTTTCATAAAAGGCATGCGTTTTCTTCAAATAACTTTGTTTAAAAATTTTGGAATTCGGATTACTAAACAACCTTTCGCCAAAAAATTTACCAATAGTGTAATTGACTGCATCGCCTAAAATAGCGGCAACAATCAATAAAATCAACATTAAATGCACATTAATATGATTGGAGCCGACCGAAGCAAGCGCTCCTGCTACAAACAAAAGCGAATCGCCGGGCAAAAAAGGAGTAACCACCAAGCCCGTCTCGCAAAAGATAATTATAAATAAAATAGCATAGATCCACACTCCGTACCGGGCTATCAAAGCAGCCAAATGCACATCTATATGTAATATAAAATCAATAAAATACTGTACAAACTCCATAAATCGATTTATTTAAAATGTTGAACTTGAAAAACCGGTATTTGAATATACCAAAAATGTCGCGCGACATTCGGTTTTATTTCTTACTTTCCGCGTTTTTATCTCTATATGAAAGCTTTTGGGCTTTTTCTTGCAACTCTTTTTCCTCGTCTGTTTCAGCAACAACGCTTAAATTATGCGGAACGGGACGGGCATTTTCATCCACATGACAGAAAGTCAAGAAACCTTCGCAAAAAATCATTTCGGAATTTTTTTGCAAATGAACCCGTACAAAGACGTCGACCGTACTCCGGCGCGCCAATACCAGCATGCTCTCAAAACGCAGAACATCCCCGGCGTGAATGGGATGCAGAAACTCCAGTCCATGCATTTTCAAACACACAATATTATGAGGATCTAAATAATTAGCCAAGGCAATAAAACCGGACTCAACCACCCATTCGGCGCAACGGCCGGCAAATAGTGTTCTATGATGATTAAGATCTTCGTTTTTTACAAGGCGGTGAGAAATAACTTTCGTAAACATAAAGTGAATTTTTTAATATTTTATTTTTGTGTATTAATATTCATTTTGTAATTTGCTAACTGTGAGGTGGTAAATACGGGACCCTCTTTACAAACATAGGTTTTGCCTACATTGCAACGGCCGTATTTGCCAAAGCCACATTTCATATGGTTTTCTAAATTGCTATGGAAATTCATCACAATCTTGCCCCGCTGAACATGCTGAACAAAATGACAAATAAAACAATAAGAGTAATACAAACATAAAGTTTGTCTTTCTGGACTGCAAACGAAAATAAGGATAATACGATTCTTAAAACGGGGGTTACGATAAGCAATACCACACCCATTTGGATAATGTTGGCCGGATTTCCTGATACCAATCCTTTTATGATGCCGGAAAATGTAGTAAATGATACCGGTTCGCCTTTGAACGTTTTGTAATCAGGAACCAACTCCATGCCATGTTCATAAAGATAAATAATGCCTCCCATAACAGCAACAATACAAGCTGTAACAACTCCCAGCCTCAGAAACCAGCCGATAAGCAATTCCATATCCTTATCTGTTAACGTCTTGATGGATTTTCTTTTCATCTGTTTAAAATTTATGGTTGAAACCATTATGTATCATTTGCAACGCAACTAACGAAATAGCAATACTGAAGATAATACGCAACCACTTAACATGGATATGCATGAGCAATTTTGTTCCTGTAATGGCTCCGGCCAATACTCCGGCCATAACGGGAAATGCAATGCCCGGATCTATATAACCTCTTTGCAGGTAAACTACGGCGCTTGCCGCGGCTGTAACCCCAACCATAAAATTACTTGTAGTGGCGCTGACTCTGAAAGGTATTTTCATGGCTTTATCCATGGCCAGTACCTTTAATGCGCCCGAACCTATGCCTAGTAAGCCGGACAAAACACCTGCCGCCGACATGATCGAGAACCCGCCTATTACATGGGTTGTTTTATAATCGATCATTCCTTTCTTACTTGGATATGAGCCGTTTAATTTCAGTCTCTCGGCAAGCCTACTGCCATTCACTTCTACATGATCTGTTTTTTTCCTGATAGTTATTGCAGCAGAAAATAATAATACGCCGCCAAAAATAATAGCAATTGCATTAACCGGCATAAAAACAGCAATGATGGCTCCGATTACCGCTCCGATTGTGGTGGCAATTTCCAGAAACATTCCCAACCTGATATTGGTGATTCCTTCTTTAACATAAGCGCTTGCCGAACCGGAAGATGTAGCAATGGAAGCCACCAAAGCGGCTCCTATAGCGTATCGTATATCAAACTGAAATGCCAGGGATAACAGAGGGATTATCACTACCCCGCCGCCCAAGCCTGTGAGCGATCCGAGCAAACCGGCCAAATAGGCTCCAAACAAAAGAATCAAAGTAAATGTAAGTAATGTCATATCATAAATACAAGTAAGTAGAACCGGAGCGGGTTTTGAGAATTTCTGAATATTCCCAAAAGTAGACAATTAATCCCATCTGATATAATCACCATCTTTAATCTCTTTAAACAAGTAGCCTTCTTTAGTTTTTTCCGAAATAAAATAATCTAAATAAGCATAGTCATATTCTATGTCCAATGTTCTTACTAATTCTTCTGCTGTTGACGTAAAGCATACTTGATTAAATAAGTATTCATCGTGCCCCTCTTTGTTCATTAAAAGAGTTTTATTTCCAAATGCCATAAGAGTACCTTGAATTTGTAAATTTCTTTTATAAACGATACCAATAGAATCACTATTATGTATCAATCCTATTGATTTTAAAGTTAATAAATCATCAAAAGTTATCCCAAATTCATCAAAAGAAGGTTCATTGCTAATTTTTAAAACGGAACGCCCAAAAAATGAAATACCCGCAATTTTATGAAATAGCTTTGCCTCTTTTTTACTTAAATTACTCAAAACATCAAGCGTTCTAAGGCTAATATTACCCGGATTAGCGACTTCGTTTGCAAGTATTTTAGCCCAAATCTCTTTCACTTCTTCATTAGAAATATCTTGCGCCTTTAAAAAGAATCTTGTTCGCCAATCAACATCCACGGGATTATCTGAGACAATTTCTTTTAAATGAAGGGCAGCTTTATCTACAATATCCTCAATGTTAATTTGTCTATTAACTTCTTGCAACACAAATCTCTCTTTAGCTCGCATAGCAATTTCTATTTCTGCATTTGCAGTAATTATCATTCCTTTAGCTTCAGCTTCCTTTATTTTTTCTATTTTATAAGCTTCTGCATCTGCTTCTCTTCTTATAGCCTTAGGTTTGTATAAAGTTCCTACAGCTAAACTAACCGTCTCTATCAATTTTTCAATCGGTTTTCCATCAACTTTAATGATGTTTACTTCCATCTTTATAAGAAATACTTATTTATTCAAGAATCATTTTCTATTTTCCACTCCCCCATTCTCAATTATTTTCTCACCCAAACGTCTAATACCAAACCATCAATAATTTCAATAGATTGTTTTTCAGAAGAGATTACTGAAGGAACCAAATATAATTGTTCGGTCAGGGTTTCGGAACAAATATAATCTTTGTATTTGGTAACGGCGGCATCGGTTTCAGCATGTTGTTGCAAATCGACTTTGATTTTGTCCATTACATCGTAATTGCTTTCTTTGCGGATGTTTTGAATACGGTTTACCAGTTCGCGGGCGATGCCTTCGTCCTTCAAATCTTGGGTGATGCTGATATCCAATGCCACAGTCAAAGTACCTTCGTTGGCAACCACCCAACCCGGAATATCTTGCGTAATGATTTCCACATCGTTTAAAGTCAGTTCGGCCGTTTCGCTTTCCACTTGTAAACTGTAAATACCCTTTTGTTCTATTTTGGTAATTTGTTCTTGGGTAAAGCCTTCTAATGCCGCTGCAATGCCTTTCATTATTTTGCCATACTTAGGTCCCAAAGTCTTGAAATTGGCTTTGATTTTCTTTACCAAAATATTATTGTCGGCACTCAAAAACTCAATGTTTTTGACATTGACTTCAGAAAGAATTAAATCTTTAACCGCTTCGATTTGATTTTGTAAATGTTTTCCGTTTACAGGAATCATAATCTTAGCCAACGGCTGACGTACACGGATGTTGGTTTTCTTGCGCAACGAAAGCGCCATAGAAGAAATCTTCTGCGCCAATTGCATACGCTCTTCCAAATCCTTATCAATCAAATCTTCATCTGCAACAGGAAAATCGGTATGGTGTACTGATTGCACATTGAATCTTTGCGTTACGGCATTCAAATCGCAGAACAAACGTTCGGCAAAAAATGGCGCTATTGGCGCTGAAAGCCTTGCCAATACCTCTAAACAAGCATATAGTGTTTGGTATGCCGAAATTTTATCTTCGCTGTATTCGCCTTTCCAGAAACGACGACGGCAAAGGCGTACATACCAGTTGCTCAAATATTCGTCTACAAAATCCTGAATAGCCCGTCCTGCCTTAGTAGGCTCGTAATCGTTATAATGCGAATCCACATCTTTAATCAATGTATTTAATTCAGACAAAATCCAACGGTCAATTTCAGGACGTTTAGCAATCTCAATATCTTTTTCAGCATAAGCAAAGCCATCGATATTGGCATACAAAGCAAAGAAACTGTATGTGTTATAAAGTGTTCCGAAGAATTTACGACGAACTTCGTCGACACCTTCTATGTCAAATTTTAAATTATCCCAAGGTTGCGAATTGGTAATCATGTACCAACGGGTGGCATCCGGGCCATATTTCTCAATCGTTTGAAAAGGATCAACAGCATTACCCAAACGTTTCGACATTTTGTTGCCATTTTTGTCTAATACCAGACCATTCGAAACCACATTTTTAAAAGCCACAGAATCGAACAACATGGCGGCAATGGCATGTAAAGTAAAAAACCAACCACGGGTTTGGTCAACTCCTTCGGCAATAAAATCGGCAGGGAAAACGCCAGCCCCCCTCAATCCCCCCCAAGGGGGGAGGTTTTCGTCCTGCGAATTGTTTTCGGCAGGAAAGACTTTCTTCGCCAAGTCCCATAAGGGCGTTTGATCTAAGGTAAGTTGGATTTTTTTCAAAACATTATCTGTATCGCATAAAACTTCTTCGTTAGTAAAGCGAATTACTTTGTATCCCAATCTATTCAATTGTTTTGTACGCCATTCATCAGCTTCTTTTACCTCTGGCATATTATGATACCCGCCATCAATTTCAACAATCAAATGTTTTGATAAACAAACAAAATCAACAATAAATTCTTCTACTAAATGTTGCCTTCTAAATTTGTATCCTTCCAATTTTTTTCCTCTCAGCATTTCCCAAAGAACTTCTTCAGATTGAGTAGGATTTTTACGATTTTTTTCTACTAATTCCTTTAACAGCCGATAGGAAGAAGGAGTTGCCGTTTGATAGTTCGGCTTGCCCGATTTTCCCCCTTGGGGGGGATTAAGGGGGGCTAGTTGTGCATAAGGCATGGCTCCACTGTCAAACCAAACATCTATAAGGTCGAGTTCTCGGTGCATTTTGTTACCTTTTGACGAAACCAATACCACGCCATCAATATATGGACGGTGCAAATCAAAAGATTTATAGTCGCCTTTGTATGGATTTTTGTCCATAAATCCGGCTTTGATAGATTTTTCGATTTCTTCGCTCAATTGAGCTACCGAACCGATACAGATTTCTTCAGTTCCGTCTTCGGTACGCCAAATAGGAAGCGGTGTTCCCCAATAACGCGAACGCGACAAGTTCCAATCTACCAAATTTTCCAACCAATTGCCGAAACGTCCGCTACCGGTGGCTTCGGGTTTCCAATTAATGGTTTTGTTCAGTTCAATCATCCGATCCTTTACAGAAGTCGTTTTAATAAACCAACTATCCAAAGGATAATATAAAACCGGTTTGTCAGTACGCCAACAATGCGGATAATTATGCGAATGTTTCTCTATTTTGAATGCCAAGCCCTGTTGTTTCAGCATTACTGCTAAATCCACGTCTAAAGTAGGATCTTTTTCGGTAAGCGCAGGATCATAATCGTTTTTTACAAAACGTCCGGCAAAATCTTTATACAAATCTACATTGACATATTTTTGAACAAAATCTTTATCTAAATCTTCTATTCTGAAGAATTTTCCGGAACGATCTACCATCGGCTGGCGTTTTCCTTCTTTATCAATTAAAATCAAAGGCGATATACCCGATTGTTTGGCTACGCGATCGTCATCTGAACCAAAAGTAGGGGCAATATGTACAATACCCGTTCCATCCTCAGTAGTAACAAAATCGCCGGTAATTACCTGAAATGCTTTTCCTTCCGGCTTCACAAAAGGGATGAGTTGTTCATACTCCATTCCTGCAAGGCGCTCCCCTGTTGTTTCCGAAAGAATTCTATATGGAATATTTTTATCTCCCTGTTTATACTCTTCAAATGGGAGTTGAACATTTTTTTCAGGAAAATAAACATTCAGAAGTTTCTTTGCTAAAATAACCTGAATCAAATTTCCTGAATAAGGATTGTATGTTTCTAACAAAAGATATTCTATTTTCGTCCCTACAGCCAAAGCTGTATTAGAGGGAAGTGTCCACGGGGTAGTTGTCCATGCTAAAATATACAAATTATCAGGAATAGGCGTGTCTATCGGATTATTGAAAGGACACATCGTCAAATTAGGTTGTTTGGTTCTTACCTTAAACATAGCTACGCAGGTCGTGTCTTTTACATCGCGGTAACATCCTGGCATATTGAGTTCATGCGAACTCAAACCGGTTCCTGCCGCCGGAGAATAAGGCTGAATGGTGTAGCCTTTGTAAAGAAATCCTTTTTTGTATAATTCCGAAAGTAAAAACCAAAGGGTTTCAATATATTCATTGTCAAAAGTGATATAAGGATGTTCCAAGTCGACCCAATAGCCCATCTTTTTCGTTAGGTCGTCCCACAAATCCTTATACTTCATCACTTCTTCGCGACAAGCCTTGTTGTAATCATCTACCGAAATCTTAACCCCAATATCTTCTTTGGTAATTCCCAAATTCTTTTCGACGCCTAATTCTACAGGCAAACCATGAGTATCCCATCCGGCTTTTCGTTCTACATAAAATCCCTTTTGCGTTTTATAACGGCAAAAAATATCCTTAATAGCGCGCGCCATCACATGGTGAATGCCCGGTTGTCCGTTTGCCGAAGGCGGGCCTTCGTAAAAAACAAAAGGAGTCTTACCTTCAGAAAGTTTCAGACTTTCCTCAAAGGTTTTATTATCTTCCCAGAATCCTTGAATTTCTTTCCCTATTTGGGTCAAATTTAGTTGCTTGTATTCGTTGTACTTTTTCGACATAAAACTATATATTGTCTTTGATTTTACTATTTGTGTTTCTCTTATTTCTTTTACTTTCTGTTTTGGATCACATGATATCAGAATCATCAATCTTAATAATTAATCGGAGCGCTTTTAATTAAGCATTTACTTTTCACTAAAATTGATAAGAATAACTTGCAAAATTACAAAAAAAGACGCGCTTTTTGCGTTATTTTACAGCAAGCAATGAGTAAGATTTTATCCAAAAAATGCAATTTGACATGCACCCAAAATTTTTCAGAAAGTAATTTTTAGATTATTTTTCTTATATACTTGTAGACAGTGACATAAAAGGGCACATTCGGATTTTTGCGATTATAGGTAGCTAAGACGTTTGTTTGTTTGTATTTACTTCCTTTTCTTTTGTACGGAGAACCCAAAGAATCCCAACTTTTTACCCAACGAATAATATTTCCCATGCGAATAAGCCAATAGATTTGCTTTCTGCAAATCGAAAGCGTTGGTTTCCGGATCTATAAAACGTCTGTCGGCATTTATAGCGACGATTTCCGCTATAAACATGTCATGCGAACCCAGTTCTTTTATTTCTTTTAATACGCATTCGATATTTAAAGGAGATTCTTTAATAAGAGGGGCTTTCACTTTTTGAGCCGTCTGAGGGGTCAAATTCATCTCTTCGAATTTATTGTATTCTTTTCCCGATTTTACGCCGCACCAATCGGTTGCTTTCAATAAATCTCCGGTTGTAAGATTAATCACAAATTCTTTTGCTTCGGAAATAAGCAGATATGAATGGCGGGATTTCCTCAACGAAATGTAGCACATTGGAGGATTGGTAGAAAGATTTCCCACCCACGCAACTGTAATAATGTTATAGTTTTCCGGTTTGTCTCCACAACTTACCATTACTGCCGGCAACGGGTAAATCATGTTCCCGGGTTTCCATGCTACTTTATTCATTGAAAGGATTGAAGAATTAAATAAAATTGATCTCGCAGAATCATTGAATTTTTTGTTTTCACTTTTCGTTTTTTATTGAAATGGCGTCGGGGATGAACTTGCTCACATCATGTCCATACTTTACTATTTCACGGACAAAAGAAGAATTAAAGGACGCATGTTCGGGTTTTGTCAATAAAAAAACGGTTTCAATTTCTGGTCGTAAATCATTATTCACCAATGCAATATTTCGTTCGTATTCATAATCTACCGCATTACGCAATCCTCTTAATATATATTTTGCCCCTCTTTTATGACAATAATCGACTGTTAAGCAATCGAAACATTCGACTTTAACCGTTGGATATTTTTCGAATGTTTTTTTTATCCAATTTATCCGTTGTTCTAATGGAAACATCGACTTCTTTTGGGCATTTTCCCCAATGGCCACAATAATTTCGTCAAACAAAGGCAAGGCCCTTAATACCACTGATTCATGCCCTTTGGTTATGGGATCGAAAGAGCCGGGGAAAATAATTATTTTCTTTTCGTTCATAATCAAAATAAGCTATTTAACGCTGGATTTTCTTTGTTTGCGGTTCCTTTTCGTTAAAGACCCATAGCAATCTAAATGACAATGTATTATTATAAAAATTTCTTTCCCAGGTTTCCACCTTGGTACTCACAACTTCTTCGTACTGAATATCTGTTTTGATTGGAATAATAGAATAAGCGAATCTGAAATTAAATTTAAGTTGTTTCCATATCTTAAAACGAACATCAGCTAATATACATAAATCATTTTTATCGAAATCGGTATTGGTTATCCTCCTAAAATTAGGCGTAAATGCCATTTCTTCTTTAGGAGATCTGATTAATCTTCCGTAAGACAATCCCGTTCCAAAAGTAAACCCGCCTTTCTTGTCCTCAAAATGAATTAAAACAGGTATTTCCGCATAGGTTAAATAGGCGTCGTATTTCATCAGGTCGCTATTCTCATGAGCGCCTTTCTGCGTAATTAAAGTTTCAACTCCTATCAGCCAGCTCCCATTCTTATTTAAGGGAACCATGCCCCCTATTCCGCCATTAAAACCCCATCTGTGATATCCGACGGATTCGTCTCCGTTCATCTGGCTGATATTTACGCCTCCAATAGCAACTCCCCTCACTTTCTGAGCATGAGAATTGGTTCCTAAAATCAATAAAAGAATGCCTATCAATAAGAATCTGTTTTTCATGTGTTTAAAATTTATAAGCCCCTCTAAATCTCCCACCCCTCTTTGGTTCTCCCCGCAAGGGAGATTAATCGGATTTTCTTATTTGTTTGGGAGACTTGGCTGACGCACGCCTTTAATCATTCACTTTGGAGCGCCAAAGGCTCATGATTATTTCATCTGTTTAAAATTTACAAGCCTCTCGAAACCTCTCTAAAGGGGAGACTTGGCTAACGCCGACTTTTAATCATCCACCTTAGAGTACTGAAAAGCTCATGATTATTTCATAGTTTTAAAATTATTTTAGTCAAATCGTTGAACCTCCTATTTAGGTCGTCGTTTGTTTGGATTTTCTTTTTCGTTAAAAACCCATAGCAACCTAAATGTCAAAGTACTGTTATAAAAATTTCTTTCCCAAGTATCGGTTCTTGCACTTCCCGATGCCGTTTTCTGATATTGAATACCTGTCTTAATAGGAAGAAGAGAGTATGCATAACGAGCGTTAAACTTAAGTTGTTTCCATATCTTAAAACGAACATCGGCCAATACACATAAATCATTCTTACCAAATTCTTTGTCTGTTTCCGGCATTCTATAAAAATTAGGGCCAAAATATATTTCCTCTTTAGGCTTATTTTATAAGCCTGCCGTAAGACAAACCCGTACCGGCTGCAAATTTTCCTTTTCTATCTTGAAAATGAATTAGAATAGGAATCTCAGCATAAGTCAGGTATGCATCATACTTCATAAGATTATCATTTTCATGAGCGCCTTTTTGGGTGATTAAAGTTTCGAGACTCCACGTCCATTTCTCTCTTTTATCTAAAGAAACCATAGCCCCCGCTCCCACATTAAATCCCCAGCGGTTAAAGCCAACCGACTCGTCTCCGCTTATCTGGCTTACATTCAAGCCTGCAATGATTACTCCCTTTACCTTTTGGGCATGAGAACTTATTATCAATCCCAATAGAAAAATAAAAATAGTAACCTTCCGTAATTTAATTATCAAAGTGGCTTACGTTTTAAAAAGTTACCGAATGCGCCTCGTCAGCATATTCATTTCCTATTATTTCACATTCTTCATAGTAAAACTAATACGCCTACGTGGAGTATCCACTTCCAGGACTTTTACCAATACTTTTTGTTGTAGTTTCACAATTTCATTCGGATTCGACACAAAGCGATCTGCCAACTGACTTAAATGCACCAAGCCATCCTGATGGACTCCCACATCCACAAAAGCGCCAAAAGCCGTAATATTGGTTACAATTCCGGGAAGTACCATTCCTTCGACCAAATCTTCAATACGATTAACGTTTTTATTAAACTCAAAAATCTCGAATTTAGTACGCGGATCCCTTCCCGGCTTCTCCAATTCTTTCATAATGTCTTGAAGCGTCGGCAGACCGCAATCGGGCGTAACAAATGCTTTGATGTTGATTTTGTCTCGGCATTCTTTTTTTTCCAATAGTTCGGGAACTGTACAATTGACATTTTTTGCCATTTGCTCCACCAATTCGTAACGTTCGGGGTGAACGGCGCTTCTGTCCAAGGGATTTTTTGCATTTTGGATACGTAAAAATCCTGCGCATTGTTCAAAAACTTTTTCGCCCAGGCGTGAAACTTTTAATAACTGGGAACGGGAAACAAAATCACCGTTTTCGGTTCTGTAATCAACAATTTTTTGGGCTAAAACAGGTCCGATTCCCGAAACATAAGTCAATAATTCTTTACTCGCCGTATTTAACTCCACTCCGACATTGTTTACGCAACTTACCACTGTATCGGTTAACGACTCCTGTAATTTTGCCTGATTTACATCATGCTGATATTGCCCCACGCCTATTGATTTGGGATCGATTTTCACCAACTCCGAAAGCGGATCCATCAACCGGCGGCCAATGGAAACAGCCCCTCTTACCGTTACGTCATAATCGGGAAATTCTTTGCGAGCCACATCCGAAGCCGAATAAACCGACGCGCCGCTCTCATTCACCATTACAATAATAGGTTCTTTTTTAAAATGGACTCTACGCACCAATTCCTCTGTTTCGCGCCCGGCAGTTCCGTTGCCAATGGCAATAGCCTCAATTTTAAAAGCCTCTACCAGGTATTCCAGTTTATTGATTGCCTCTTTTTCTTCCCGAACAGAAGAAAAAGGGTAAATATTTTCATTATGTAATAGTTGTCCTTGGTTATCTAAGCAAACGGTTTTACATCCTGTTCTAAAACCCGGATCAATAGCTAATATCCTTTTTTGTCCCAGAGGCGAAGCCAGTAATAACTGCCTTAGGTTTTCCGCAAATACTTTAATGGCTTCCTCGTCTGCTTTTTCCTTCAGCAAACTAAATATTTCCGTTTCCATGGAAGCCGAAAGCAATCGTTTAAAGCTATCCTTTACGGCCATTTTAACTTGTTCCGAAGCTTCATTACGGGCTTTTAAAAAAGTTTTTTCCAAAGATTGAATTGCTTCGTCGTCATCTTCGAGTTCTATTTTTATTTTCAGGAAACCTTCCTCCTCTCCTCTTAACATTGCCAGAATACGGTGCGAAGGCGCTTTCATAGCCGGTTCGTTCCATTCAAACCACGACTTGTATTTTTGTCCTTCTTCCTCTTTTCCTTTCCCCACTTTTGATATTAATATTCCCATTCGTTTATACAACATCCGAATTCGATTACGGGCCGTTGCATCGTCATTAATCCATTCGGCAATGATATCGCGAGCGCCCGCCAAAGCATTTTCTTCGTCGGGCACTTCTTTTTCTTCGTTCACATATTTAGACGCTTCGATGATAACATCAAAATTACCCTGTTGAAATATTAGATCAGCCAAAGGCTCCAAGCCTTTAGCAATAGCAATAGTAGCGCGGGTTTTTCGCTTAGGCTTATACGGCAGATACAGATCTTCCAATTCCGAAAGGGTTTCGACATTTTGAATCTTTTGCTCTAACTCGGGCGTTAGCTTTCCTTGTTCGGATATCGATTGCAAAATGGTTTCGCGACGTTTATCCAACTCCTTCAATTGAAATAGTTTATCGCGAATAGCCGTAATCTGTACTTCATCTAAACTACCTGTGGCTTCCTTACGGTAACGGGCAATAAAAGGGACTGTTGCGCCGCCTTCTAATAATTCGATCGTTTTTTCGACTTGATGTACGGCTAAATTTAATAGTTGAGATATTTTAAGGGAATAGTTCATGTTTTAAATATTTATATGCCCCTCTAAATCTCCCCCAGAGAAGAGACTTTGGCTGACGTAAACACTTTTGAGAAGAACATAAAACTTATGGGTATTTTTTCTGTTTGATATTTATATTTTTTATTATTCTACCGGCGTATTGTAGCGTTTTGCCCAACGCTCTGCTTGTAATTTCAGTTCGGTACAAAAAACCCTTTGCACAAAATCTTTAGCATATTTCCCAATTCTGATTTCAGGCAATTTTATTTCACAATACCCGCCTTGATATACAATCATATAAAAACAATTCTGTAATTCTAAACCTTGATAATTTAAATTATCTTTCCATTCAGAATCACCATTTCCACCTTATTGCTTCCATAAGCGTAGGGCATAAATTCGTAAGACGGAACAGGTTTAGTTATAAATAGATTTGCCTTTTTACCTAAAGTAATACTTCCGGTAAAATTGCTTACTCCCATAGCATAGGCCGTATTAATAGTAACGGCATGAATAGCCTCTTCCGGCGTCATTCTATAATTGATGCAAGCCATCGAAAGGATTAATTGCATATTACCCGATGGCGAAGAACCCGGATTAAAATCGCTGGCCATGGCTACAGGCAACCCTGCGCTCATCATTTTACGCACAGGAGAGTGAACCATATTTAAAAAGAAAGCCGCTCCCGGCAAAACCGTCGGCATGGTTTCCGAATTAAGAAATGATTGTATTTCGGCCTCATCCACATACTCCAAATGATCGCAAGACAAAGCTTTATGTTTTACTCCTATTTGCACGCCGCCCGAAAAATCCAATTCATTGGCATGAATTTTCGGAATCAAACCATATTTAGCTGCCGCCGATAATATTTTATCGGTTTCTTCTACTGTAAAAAAGCCTTTATCGCAAAATACGTCTACATAATCGGCCAAATTTTCCGAACCTATTTCCGGCAACATTTCATTTACAATCAGATCCACATATTCCCCCTGTCTGCCTTTATATTCTAACGGAACGGCATGCGCTCCCAAAAAGGTGGATTTAATTGTCAGGGGAGAATTTTCTTTCAATTTACGAATTACCCGCAACATCTTCATTTCCGCTTCGGCAGTCAAGCCGTAACCGCTTTTGATTTCAACGGCTCCGGTTCCGTAAGATATAATTTCTTGTAAACGTTCCCATGCCGAATCGTATAGCTCTTGTTCCGAAGCCTCTTGCAAACGCTTGGCAGAATTCAAAATGCCTCCTCCCCGTTTGGCTATTTCTTCATACGAAAGCCCTTTTATTTTGTCGATATACTCTATTTCACGGCTACCGGCATACACCAGATGCGTATGCGAATCGCAAAAACTGGGAAAGACCATCTTGCCTGTTGCATCTATTTCTTTATCAACCGGAATTCTCGGAACTTCCGACATTTTTCCAAAAGATGTAATTTTACCGTCTTCAATAAGTAGGTAAGCATCTTTCAATGTTTGCAATTCGCTCATCGATTTCCCGCATACTTTTAATACGGATGGTTCCAATATCTGAACCAATTCTTTTATATTCCTGATTAACAACTTCATAATCGTTTAAACCGATAAATATTCAAAATGACCCGGCTAATCCCAAGATAAACTTAAGGAATGGGAACTACAAAATTAAGCAAAATCGGGATAAAGAATAGCCCCCCTGCATTTTGATTAGTTTTGGAAATTCGAAAAACTTCTTTTATAATGGCGGCGTCCCCTTCCGAATGTTTTTATCGTATGTTTAGAATAATTGCCGGACAAAATACTGATGTTTCCGTCTACTTCCAAAACCGCTAAATCCACTTTTCTCAATTCATCAATGCCATGTTCTCTTACCGCTTCGTTCAGTTCATCTAGCGTAATTTTGTTTTTTTTCAATTCAAGATTATTAATAACGCCTTTGGAAATCAGAACAACAGGTTGGCCTTGCATCAAATTATTGACATGTTTGGAATGGTATAACAGGTATTTAAATAACATATTCACCATAAAAAGCGTCAAAGCGGCCGCCAATCCGCCCCATAAGGTTGTATTGGAACCCACCATGGCATTTTGAACCGCATTGCTGATCAGCAGAACAAAAACCAGATCGGACACCGAAAGTTGGGCTAATTCTTTCTTCCCAAACAAGCGGAAACCAATTACAATAAACAAATAGACTACCGTAGAACTAACAACAATGTTGATATACTCGTTTCCTATCATTACAATTTAACAATAATAAAATCAATATCTTTTCAAATATAACACACACATTTTTAAAATATCAAAGTTCAACAACCTTTACAAAAACGAATCAATAAACTTCATAGTTTAATTGATTTTTACTGGATTCAAATTGTTTTCTTGACTTAAAAATATTTTTGAAAAGCTTTCTTCCTAAATGAATCTTTTCGGAATAGGATTCAAAAGTATCATTATTCAAATCGAAGTCTTTTTTCCACACACAACGAGGGGAAATGTAGCAATAAGTATTTTCAAAAACAATGCTGTCGACATTGTCTGTTTTGATTAAATCCATTTTAGCAGGAGCTAAGCAAATTATATTTCTTTGTTCGCATTCGTCCTTAATTTTCTGAACAATACGGTCATAGGTCTCATAAATTTCATTCCATGAGAAATCGGCATATTCCGATTCTCCAATACGTTGGATGGGCCTTAGTTGCAAAATATCAATCTTATAATTCCCAAAAACAGAAAAAAAGCCGCTTAACTCCTCTAAATTATCTTTGTTTATGGTATAATTGATGCGAATTTTAAATTGGGGGTATTGCTTTTTCATTCGCGTAAGTGTTTCCATTGCCTTATGAAACAAAGGAAACGATCCTCCAACCATAAAATATTCATACGATGTTTGCGTAACGCCATGTAAAGAAATTGTCACCTCGTCTAATCCTGCTTTTATAAAATTGCGCCAGTCTTCTTCCGAAAATAGATTAGCATTTGTCGTCATCGAAACATAGGGGATTTTCTTTTCTTTGGCCAATTCAATAATTTTTTTGTTATGCCGGAATAAAGACGGCTCCGCGCCGCATCCTATCTGAAGTTTCAAAGCCCGGTGAAAAAAAGCGCCTGCCAACTTAGGCAGGTCTTCTTCCCGAAAACTTCCCTTCATTGTTTTCCTTTTTTCTTCATTGCTAAAGTAACACATCCGGCAACGGAAATTACATCCCAGCACCGGATCAAAAAAGATTCCCAAATACCTTCTCCTAAAAAAATGCAACAAAAAAATACCCAAATTCTTAACATGAATATTTTTTATTTTTCGATTTAATTTCAGTAAAAAATAAATATCATTCCCCATCTGTATATTTTATGCACATTTAAAACGTTTAAACCGTTTTTTCAGTTTTCATTTTTGCTCCTGACGTTTCGTCCTATAAACTTGTTTAATAATACAAACCAACTCCTTGCAAAACGAAGAACAAAGGTAAAATAGTTTATAAGCATTAGATTTAAAGTCAACCCAACATTCTTAAGAATGCAAATTTACAAATTTAAAAAGGTATTTTATTCTGAGTAACTGTTTAAAAATTTTTCCATGACGTATTTTGGATCTAAAAACGTTTTTTTTTACCGGAATTTTTTGCCCAATAGGGCTACTATTTTTGAAAAATCCCGTCAGAAAACTCGCTGTTTTTATTTCTCAAAATCTTTTCCACAAAAATTTAAACAACCTCTTAAAGAAAAAGCTCTTGTATCCCCAAAAAATTTTCGTAAGTTTGTACCTCTAAATTATGTATTTCTATATGAGAAAAATCATACCGGCTATTTTGTTGTTTTTATCATGCATTTGTACTGCAAAAGCTCAAGATCCGAATATTACCGCTATTGAAAACGGGTTTTTTCGAAATGCTAAAAAAGAATTTAAAGTTACGGAAGTACATCTGAAAGAAGACACTTTGGTAGTAATTTCATTATCCGAATTTTTATTTTATCCTTTTGGAAAATATGCCGATGTCGGCAATTTTATAAAAAGAAGTCATATTGAATGGTACCGGAGCGTGGATCGTTTTTGGTATAATGATACTGTCGACATGTCTGTATACAAATTTTGGCGTTTGGACGATAGTTATTTAAATTTTTATATCAGCATCGATACGGAATTGATGGAACTCATCAATGGAAATATTACCGATAAGGAAGTCGTCTTGAAAAACCAGTGCAGAGTCGGAATGTCCAAACAAAATTTTTTCAACTTATTTTTTATCTCCCCTACTCCCAATATGTTTAACGGGATAAAATATGTAAAATTCATCTCCGGCTTATATTATTTGGAACACGTATATGAATTTGACAGCGATGAACTAAAGCGAATACAATTCTTGACCGAATATAAGTATCGTTAGCACAATGAATCGTAAAATCGGTTTGTTTTTTGGCTCCTTCAATCCTATCCACACAGGACATTTAATTATTGCCAATTTTATTGTTGAATATACAGATCTTGAAGAGGTATGGTTTGTGCTTTCGCCGCATAACCCGCTAAAAAACAGCCAAACATTATTAAATGGCAACCATCGGTTGAAAATGCTCGAAATGGCTATAGAAGATAATCCTCGCTTCTCTTCCTGCGATATTGAATTCGATTTGCCTAAACCTTCTTATACAATAGATACGCTGAAAGTTCTCTCTCAAGAATATCCTCATGAAAAATTTTCCATTATTATGGGATCGGATAATCTGGAGGAAATTGACAAATGGAAAGATTATCAATTAATTTTGGATAATCATCTTGTTTACGTCTATTTCAGATTACATTTTAACGGAGGCGAATACCTCTCTCACAAAAATGTTATTCCTGTTGAATCTCCTTTAATAGAAATTTCTTCTACCTGTATCCGTGAAGCAATTAAACAAAATATATCTATTAAATATTTGGTTCCGGAAATAGTCCTTCAACACATAGAAGAAATGAGATTCTATAAAGATGAAAAAAAATTTGTTTAAAATTTTCTGATTATCTGTATTATTACCCCTAACCTCTAAAAAAGAGAGGTAAAGGAAGCAATTTCTCGCAATCCCGTATGAATTAATTGGTAATGAGGTAAAAAAATGGTTGGTGATTCTTTGCTTCAATAGTTCAGTATATTTTTAGAAACGAGGATATTTAAAATTTGTAAAATACTGAAAATAAGTCGATTAAAAAATAACGGTTTTGGATTTAATTCACTGATTATTAAATATATATAAATTTGCAACGAACGATTGTTGCTTAGAGGTTGTCTAAATTTTTATGGAAAAGATTTTGAGAGATAAAATAGCGAGTTTGCAGGCGGGATTTTTCAAGAATAGTAGCGCTATTGGGTAAAAATTCCGACAAAAAATTGCATTTTTAGACTCAAAATACTTCATAGAAAAATTTTTAGACAACCTCTAAACTCAGACGTTATTATAATAATCGCCTTTTATTCAGAGAATTTCAAGTAGAATCTTCCTTTGAAACAGAAACAAATTTCAGAATTTTACCACATCCTCGCACTAAGCATTGATTCTTGATTAGACTTGATAAAATTCGTAACTTTGTAGGTTTATTTGTAATATTTATATTCGATGCAATTTTCGCAAATTGTTGGACAACGAGAACTTATCAATAAGCTTACCGAAATCATAGACCAAAATAGAATTAGCCATGCGCAACTTTTTCTTGGTAGCAACGGATTCGGAAGTTTAGCCATATCTATTGCTTACGCCCAATACGTAAACTGTACCCAACCTTTGCATTTTGACATAAAAGATCTGCGAACCCAACTAAAAGCCGATTCTTGCGGCGTCTGTCCTTCCTGCATCAAATATCAAACTTTAGAGCATCCCGACTTACATTTTATATTTCCTAACACAACAACAACCAAGGTAAAATCGCAAAATTCGTCAAAAGATTTCCAAGCGGAGTTTATGGCCTTTCTTCATGAAAAAAAATTTTATGCGGAATTAATTGATTGGTTTGAATATTTGGGCGTCGACAATAAGCAAGGAACTATTAATGTAAGGGATTCCAACGAAATTATCCGTTTGTTAAGTTATAAAAGCTATGAATCTAAATATAAAGTTGTTATTATTTGGATGATTGAAAAACTTTACTACCAAGCCGCTCCTAAATTGTTGAAAATATTGGAAGAGCCTTCGGATAATACGCTATTTTTATTGATTTCGGAAAATAAAGATAAAGTGTTGGATACAATTTTGTCCCGTGCTCAATTGGTAAAAATCGACCGCATTTCGAATGAAGATTTAACAGACTCTTTAACAAAAAAAGGATTTCCGGTAGGAAATAACATTCATTTAATTAATGCCGCCGAAGGGAACTATGCCGTTGCCATAAAATCGTTCCAGCAATTGGATAATCATAATTTATTTATAGAGTTATTTGTAAGATGGATGCGTTTTTGTTTCAAGTTGCAAATGGCCGAACTGAGCAAATGGGTAGATGAAATAGCGGATTTAGGAAGGGAACAGCAAAAAAGTTTCTTAAACTATTGTTTACAAATATTCAGAGCCTGTATATTGAAAAATTATACGCCTTTACAAAATTTGACAATTTTGGATTTCAACGATCCTAAATTTAACAACTCATTTCCTCTTGTCATTACAGCGCGAAATATCGAAAACATTGAAAAAAAAATAAACAACACATTATACGAAATCGAACGAAATGCAAACCCTAAAATATTATTTATGAGTTTGTCGTTTGAGATGAGTAGACTATTAAAATAATTACCCTATATTTTCTATTATTTATTTTATGGAAGAACTTGAGAAGAAAGAATTGGAACAAGAATACAAAATAGCCGAAATACAAGAAACTTCGGTAAATCCTTATATAGAATCAGATCCTTTTGTCGGCAGAAACTCGTACGCTCCCTCAGATTTTCTTGAAAGAGGATGTCATAATTGTCCTTGTTCATACAAACCTATTAAAACTTCGGAAATGGAAAGTTGTGCGAAATTGCACGTAACTAATTGGATGAAAGAAATCCGGAAACCATTCAACGAAAATAATTTCGATTGCGTAGAAGTACGTTTTAAGAACACTCATAAAGACTTTTTCCGGTTGCCCGACGGATTGGAAATTACCGAAGGCGACGTGGTGGCCGTAGAAAGCGCTACCGGACATGATCTCGGCATTGTAACCTTAACCGGCGAATTATGCCGCATTCAGATGTTAAAACATAATATCGACCCCAGGTCGGAAAATATCAAACGTCTATATCGAAGAGTAAAGCCGTCTGATATAGAAAAATGGGCAAGTTCAATAAAAAATGAAAGCAACACGTTGCAAAGAGCAAAAGAAATAGCCGCAGAATTATCATTAAACATGAAGATCAGCGATGTAGAGTATCAAGGAGATAATTCAAAAGCGATCTTTTATTATACTGCCGACGACCGCGTCGATTTCAGAAACTTAATAAAACTATTGGCCGAAGAATTTGACGTCCGTATAGAAATGAAACAAATCGGAGCCCGGCAAGAAGCCGCTCGCTTGGGCGGCATAGGAACCTGCGGTAGGGAATTGTGTTGCTCCACTTGGTTAAACACCTTCCAATCTGTAAGTACCGGCGCGGCAAGGTTGCAACAGTTATTGCCCAATCCGCAGAAATTAGCGGGACAATGCGGTAAGTTAAAATGCTGTTTGAATTATGAATACGATGTTTACGCCGACGCTATGAAGGATTTTCCCGACACCAACATCGAATTAAGGACTCAAAAAGGACCGGGTATACATCATAAGACCGATGTTTTTAGACGTATCATGTGGTATTCTTATAAAAATTCATCCGAATTATTTATTCTAACGGTCGACTCCGTCAAAGAAATTATTGCAAAGAATAAAAAGAACCAAGTTCCGGAAAGTCTCGAAAATTATGCAACCGAAATTCTTCCTAAAAGCGATTTAATAGAAGATAATTTTGCGCCTATTATTGAATAATTTATTTAATTATCATCAATGAAAAAAGTCTCTCATATTTTTTGCCTCATAGCGTTGTTACTCATTGTCGGAATTTCTTGCGACAAAAGCGTTTTTTACGAAAAAAATCAAAAAATAGACAAGAAGGGGTGGAATACTTCTGATAAACTCCTTTTTGAAGTAGATGTTAAAGATACGACTCGGCTGTATAATTTCTATCTGAATGTAAGAAATACCACCGATTACCCGAATCAAAACGTTTTCTTCTTCATTAACACAACTTTTCCGAATGGAGCCGTTGCCCGCGATACTGTTGAATGCATGCTTGCAGACGACGAAGGTCGTTGGACGGGAAAAGGCGGCGGAAAAGTAAGGGACAATCGCTTTTTATTTAAACCAAGAGTCATTTTCCCCATGTCCGGAATTTACAAGTTCGAGATAGAACACGCCATGAGAGAAAACATCGTTACCGGATTATCTGATGTGGGACTGAGAATTTCATATACCAATCCGTAAATAAGTAATGTATTCCTACGATTTAAAACAATCTATAAAAAGGGAAAAATGTGAATAAGGAAATCCGTAAATAGCAAATAAAGACGCGAAACATTCGATCATTCAATAAGGTCGATTATTTTCAACTTTCAATTTTCCATTTTCAACCAAATAAATAAATACATGAAAAGCGCATCAAAAAGTTCAAATATCTCAACATTTTTCAAAGATATGAAACGTTATTCCAGACTTTGGGCGGTTTTGGGATTTATTTGGATTGGATTCTTTTTGTTTTTTTCTCTTTTGTCTTTGGGATTATTAGGATTCATGCCTTCTTTTGAGGAACTGGAAAATCCTAAAAGTAACCTGGCTACAGAAATTTATTCTTCCGACGGCTCGCTCTTAGGCTATATTGGAATTGAAAACCGTTCGAATATTCATTATAAAGACCTCTCCCCTAACCTGGTAAATGCATTGATCGCTACTGAGGACGCCCGTTTTTTCGAACATTCGGGAATTGATATGAGAAGTTTGCTTCGCGTTTTCGGAAGAACTATTTTAGGAGGAGATAGAGGTTCCGGAGGCGGAAGCACGATTACCCAACAATTGGCAAAGAATTTATTCCCGCGCGAACGCAAGTCGAAAATCGGCGTCATTTTTTCCAAGTTTAAAGAATGGGTTGTGGCAATTAAACTCGAACATAATTATTCAAAGGAAGAAATAATTGCAATGTATTTTAATACCGTGGACTTCGGAAGCAATGCATTCGGTATAAAAACAGCGGCCAGAACATTTTTTGATCAAGACCCTTCCGAACTCTCTACTGAAAATGCGGCAGTCTTGGTAGGTTTATTAAAAGCGCCGACCAGCTACAGTCCCATACTATCGCCCGACAGATCTTTATCCCGTCGAAATGTAGTATTGTCTCAAATGGTAAAATATAATTATTTAGACGATACAGAATATCAAAAAATTAAAGACAAACCTATTGACGTAAGCCATTATCATCCTCAAAGCCACACAGAAGGGTTAGCCACTTACTTTCGAGAATATCTAAGGAACTACTTAAAAGAATGGTGCGCCAATCACAAAAAAGCAAACGGAGAAAAATATGATATTCATAAAGATGGCTTACGCATTTATACCACTATTGATTCCCGTATGCAACGTTACGCCGAACAAGCGGTTGCCGAACATATGGGAAAATTCTTGCAGCCCGCTTTTTTTAAACAATGCAAAGGTATGAAAAGTGCGCCTTTTACAGGAATAAGCGAAGATAAAATTGAAAGTTATTACAAGCAAGCCATGAAATCATCCGATCGTTATCAACAAATGAAACGAGACGGTTACAGCGTTAAAGACATAGAGAAAAGTTTTCATGTCCGAACCAAAATGCGGGTATTTACATGGCAAGGCGATAGAGATACCACTATGACTCCATGGGATTCCATCCGGTATTATAAATCTTTTCTACATACGGGATTAATGTCCGTAGAACCTAAAACCGGATATGTAAGAGCGTATGTTGGGGGAATTAATTATCGTTATTTTAAGTTCGATAATGTTACGCAAGGAAAACGGCAGGTAGGTTCTACATTTAAACCTTTCGTTTATACAATTGCCATGCAAGACGGCAACTTTTATCCCTGCTCGGAAGTCCCTAACACCGAAGTTTGTTTTGAGCTTCCCAACCGCCCTGATTGGTGTCCTAAAAATTCTTCTCATGGACGCGAAGGCGAAATGGTTACGTTAAAATGGGCTTTGGCTAATTCTGTAAACTATGTATCCGCTTATTTAATGAAGACCCATTCTCCTCAAGCAGTCATTGATTTGGTGCGCCGCATGGGTATTAAAAGTCCTATCGACCCTGTGCCGGCTATTTGTTTAGGCACGCCCGATTTGTCTGTATATGAAATGGCAGGCGCCATGGCTACTTATGCTAACAAAGGCGAATATATCGAACCTGCATTTATTACGCGTATTGAAGATAACAAAGGTATTGTTTTAGATCGCTTCGTTCCTATACGAAACGAAGCTATGAGCGAACAAACCGCCTATCTCATGCTTGAACTGATGAAAGGCGTAGTAGAAAGCGGAACCGGTTCCCGTTTGCGTTACAGATATAACTTAAACTATCCCATCGCAGGTAAAACGGGTACTACTGATAATAACTCCGACGGCTGGTTTATCGGTATTACTCCCAATCTGGCTACCGCCGTTTGGGTAGGAGGCGAATTACGTTCCATACATTTCCGGACGACCGACTTAGGACAAGGCGCTAGTATGGCTTTGCCTATCTGGGGATTATTCATGCAGAAAGTGTATAACGACCCTAAAATTAAATTTTATAAAGGACCTTTTGATCCCCCTTCTCAAAATGTTAATGTTGAAATGAATTGCGAGAAATTTGCGGAAGAAATAAAACACGAGCCGGTATCTATATGGTAAATATTTGAAAATAAGGAATACGTACGTTATTAAAATCAATTTATGTCATTCCATTCTCTTTTATTCAAAAGTTTATGTCGTCTTGTATGAAAAAATTCTTCCTTTTATCGTTTTTAAATTTTTGCTTCCTATGTTCTCATGCGCAGACATATAATATAACAGGTAAAATTTCCGATAATAGCAATCAGTCTCTTCCCGGGGCCAATATTTTACTTCTTAAGTCCGGCGACTCGACCCAATTAAAAGGGACAACTTCCGATAAAAATGGTTTTTTCAATTTTGATAAAATTTCAAAAGGAAATTATGTCGTTAAAATTCAGTTTCTCGGTTTCTCGGATATCTTCAAAGCCCTAACGATCAACAATTCATCCATTAATTTAGGTAAATTAATAATGGAGGAGTCCGCTATTACGTTAAAAGGAATTAATATTTCGGAGGCAGCTATTCCTGTTATACAAAAAGATGATACGACAGAATATGATGCAACAGCTTTCAAGGTAAATCCAGACGCTTCTACAGAAGATCTGGTAACCAAAATGCCGGGAGTGGTTGTTCAGGATGGAAAAATACAGGCGCAAGGAACCGAAGTCACAAAAGTTTTAGTAGACGGAAAACCTTTTTTTGGAAAAGATCCTAACGCCGCGCTAAAGAATCTGCCCGCCGAAGCAGTAGATAGAATTCAGATTTACGACTCCAAAAGCGATCAGGCTCAATTTACAGGTTTCGACGACGGCGACGTTTCCAAAGCCATTAATATTATTACCAAACTACCTTTTCGCAACGGGGTCTTCGGAAGGGTATACTTAGGAGGCGGCTATGAAGATAAGTGGCGGGCAGGCGCTATTATAAACTTATTTAAAGGATCTAAACGCGTTACATTCATGCTTAATAGCAATAATGTTAACGAACAGAATTTCTCTATCGATGATATTATGGGAGTAATGGGAAGCATTTCGGGAGGAGGAGGCGGAAGAAGAATGATGAGAACCGGAGGAGGCGGATTTGGAGGCCGTATGCAAGGGGGCGGCAGTTTAAGTTCATTCATGATGAATCCTCAATCGGGAATCAATACGACCAATTCCTTTGGAGTCAATTTTCTGGATCAATGGGGAAAAGTCGAATTTACGGGAAGCTATTTTTTCAATTATACCAAAAACGAAACTCAGAGCGAAATAGACAGGAACTATATCACTCCGCAAACACAAGGATTAACGTATAATGCGAATAATTATTCGACCAGCCAAAATGTTAACCACCGATTTAATTTCAAATTCGATTATAAAATCGATTCAATGAATTCTATTCTATTTCAACCGGCCATAACCATACAACAGTTTAACGCTTCAGTCGCCGCAAACGAAAACAACTTATTCAATTCGCTTCTTATAAGCCAGGCCCTCACAGACAACACAACCGACAGAAGCGCTATCAATTTTTCTCTCCCGATCCTTTACCGACATTCTTTTGAAAAAAAGGGACGCACATTGTCTTCCAATTTTACGCCGGGATATAATCAAACAAAAGGGAATTATGAGCAATTATATAATACTTTTTCGTTCGACACTACAGAAATGTCTCAAAATATTATTTCTTCCGATACCATTAACCAAATAATAAATCAAAACAGAAAAGGGTACAACCTTTCGGGTAATGTTATTTATACGGAACCTCTAACCGACAATTTTTCTTTGCTGGCCAGTTATTATGGAAACTACAACCGGAATATATCGGACAAAGAAACTTTTGATTACAACAAGATTACTGATGTTTACGACTTGATAGATACCCTGCTTTCTAATGATTTCAAGAGTCAATATTTTTCAAATTCAGGAGGTTTAAGTTTACGTTATAGCAAAGAAAAATGGTATGTTACAGCCGGCGCATCGGTGCAATACTCCCAAATATCGAACAAACAAATTTTCCCCGGCGAGTATGATTTAAAGAAACCCTTCACCAATTATTTACCCTCGGCCGAGTTTCAGTATCGATTTTCGAGACAAAAAAATCTGAGAATTAATTACCGGACATCGACAAGGGAACCTAGCATTGATCAATTGCAAGAAGTCGTAGACAATTCCAATCCAAGCCAATTATCCATAGGGAACCCTGATTTGGATCAAACCTGGCAAAACAATTTAAGCATGCGATATTCATCAGCCAATCCCGAAAAATCGACCAATTTCTTCGCAATGATTAATGCCACTTACACAAAAGATTATATCGGGAAAAAAAGTTATATTGTTAAAGGGGTAGATACCATAAGAGGTTTTGTCATACAACAAGGCTCTCAGTTGACAATTCCCATCAACTTCGACAATTACTATTCTTTGCGAGGATTTGTAAACTATGGCCTTCCTATCAAACCTATAAAATCCAATTTCAATTTCAACATAAGCGGAAATTACTCTAACACCCCTACCCAGATTAACGAAGTTATGAACTATTCAAAAAATACATCTCTGGGTTTGGGATTGGTATTAAGTAGCAACATTAGCGAAAAATTCGATTTTATGATTTATTCCAATTCAAATATAAATTTTGTTAATAACACCATCGAAAACACGCCGAATTCAAGATATTTCAAACAAAATGCAAGATTACGGTTGAACATAATGCCTTTTAATTGGTTAGTCTTACAGACAGAGTTAACTGATGATTACTATTCCGATTTTGAAGGAAACGAAAATCAGAATTATTTGCTCTGGAATGCGGGAATTGCATTTAAATTGTTAAAAAACAGAAAACTAGAATTAAAGTTAAGCGTCTATGATATTCTCAAACAAACTCAAAACTTGAATAGGGATATCACAGAAAGCTATTATGAAGATGTGTTAACAAATACGCTTTCGCGGTACTTAATGTTTTCTGTTTTATGGAATTTCACGACTTTTAAAAATGGAAACCCTAATATGGATCGTTCCTATAGAAGAGAAATCAAATAAAATGTTTTTTCGGGAATAAATAAACATATTAATCATTTTGAATAATATAAATCCAATGACATCAAAAATAAAAAACGTGCTGATTTGTCCTTTGGATTGGGGATTAGGGGCCTCTTCGCGTTGTATCCCGATCATACAATTGCTGTTAAATTCGGGAGCCAATGTTACCATTGCGGCAGACAATGAATCATTGTCATTTCTAAAAAAACAATTTCCCCAGTTAAATTACATCCGTTTCCCTTTTGCAAAACTATCATTATCTCCTCAAAAAAAATTCTGTTTTTTTTACACATTCAAAACAATTCTTAGGTTTCAAAAAGCTATTAAAAGGGAAAACAGGTTGCTCCAATATTATATAAATGAGTATAATATTGATATTGTGATCTCTGATAGCCGGCTAGGATTAAGTTCCGATAAGGCATATTGCATTTACCTGTCTCACTATTTTCATCTAAAGCTTGGTATGGGGAAATTTGTCGACAATTTTGTTTTTAAATTATACACCCGTTATCTATCCAGATTCGACGAATGTTGGATTCCTGACTTTGAAGGCGAGAAAAATTTATCAGGAAGTCTCTCCCATCCTTTAAATTTATCAATTCCGACATATTATATCAACCCTATATCCCGATTTTCGGGAAGTCTTGAGGAAGAGTGTTCCAACCAAGATCAAATAGATATTTTAGCCGTTATTACAGGGGACAAATCTAAGCGAAAACAATTGCAAGATTTGATTATTTCGCAATTAAAAAACACTGGAATAAAAGCCCTATTGGTCGGATGCATGCTTGAAAAATCGGAACAAGAAAACATTCCAAATATTTCTTTTTACCCCTATTTATCAAAAAACCAATTATTAAGTTGTAGTAAATTTACAAAAATCATTATTAGCCGAAGCGGATACTCTGTCATATCGGATTTGTGTTTTTTAGGAAGATCTGCTATTCTTGTTCCCGAACCCTGTTTACTGGAACAAACCTATCTGGCACAATACCATAAGGAAAAAGGACATTTCTACTACGAGGAGCAGGATCGATTCAACTTATTGAAAGCCATCGAAAAGTCGAAAAATTACACGCCTCCTAAATTGACGGAAGATTTTTCTATATTAAAAAAGAGAATTTCTTTTTTGGTTGATGTGATTTGATGACGTCTTTTAGATTCGTTCCGAGTCTGTTCGAAGCCTCCTTTCGAAAAATAGCGTGACAGCGGCTATTATTTAGGAGTTGGAATAACAACCTAGACGGGCGAGTTATTTAGCCGCAACAAATGATTTTAACACTTGATTATAAGAATACTATAATTGATGGAATACAAAAAATAAATGTAATTGATTGGTTGTTGGGTAATAAGAGAAATGAATAAACAGATTACCGAACGCCTAACTTGCGTGCCTGCCCGCTTGTAGGCACGCAAGTTAGAGCCTGTGCATCTTTTTCTAAAAATTGGTCAGTTCATAATTTGTGCTTCGTCCTTCTGCCGATTCCTGTTGAATCTATCCCAATAACTAAAACTTGTCGAAATTTTTATGGAAAAGATTTGAGAGATAAAAATAGTAAATTTGCAGACGGAATTTTTCAAAATAGTAGAACTATTTGGTAAAAATTCCGACAAAAAGGAGTATTTTTAGATCCAAAAATCCTTTAGGGGAAAGGCATTCAAATTCTTCCAGGAAACTATAAATATTGAAAATAAAATATCTACAACGTTTTTCCGGAAAATTTCTGAAATATTCCATTAAAATCAAACGAATGAGAGATATATTAAATATTGATAATCAAAATCTTGTAATTTAATAGATTTTAAGATGCGTTTTCCCTCATCCAATTATACTTTTTCTTGAATTGTAAGCAGATTATTCTTAAATTTGTTCGCTTTCCATAAGATGACAAGTACTTCGTAAATATTTGGCGTTACAATTATTGATCAACAATAATTGTATCTTGAGTACGGGATATTTTGAAATTTGGATAAACAAAATTGTCGTAAAATCTTTTCCTAAGAGGTTGTTTAAATTTTTATGAAAAAGGTTTTGAGAGATAAAAATAGCGATTTTGCAGGTGGGATTTTTCAAGAATAGTAGGGCTATTTGGTAAAAATTCCGACAAAAAAGGGCATTTTTAAACTCAAAATACTTCATAGAAAAATTTTGGATAACCTTTAAGCTAAACACAAGGGCTTAAAGCATTTTCGAACAAAAAGTCCTTATCACTGAATTATTAATTTAAATATAAAATAGATTATGGGCGGTTTTTTTGGCGTGGTTTCTAAAAAACCTTGTGTATATGATTTATATTATGGCACTGATTATCATTCTCATCTTGGCGCTCGCCGGGCGGGTATGGCCACTTTTGATAATGGAAATTTTTCACGTTCCATACACAGCATCGAAAGCGCATATTTCCGGAATAAGTTCGAATCCGATCTGGGAAAATTTACGGGGAATTCGGGAATAGGCGTTATTAGCGATACGGATTCTCAACCCATATTATTCAATTCTCATCTGGGCCCTTTTGCTCTTGTTACAGTCGCTAAAATTAACAACCTGAAGGAAATCGAATCGGACTTGCTTGCTAAAGGCTTGCATTTTACGGAGTTCAGCACTACTCAAATAAACCAGACCGAAGTGGCGGCACTGTTAATTACGCAAGGGAAAAACTTTGTTGAGGGAATTGAACGCGTTTTCGAAACCATTAAAGGCTCGTGTTCTTTGCTTCTGCTTACGGATAAAGGCGTAATTGCCGCCCGCGACAAATATGGCCGAACGCCCATTGTTGTCGCAAAAAGAGACGACGCTTATTGTGTTGCATTTGAAAGCAGTTCTTACACCAATTTAGGATTTGAAACCGAAAAATTTCTCGGTCCAGGCGAAATAGTTCAGATTACTTCCGATTCCTGTATTCAATTACGTAAACCAGAGAAGAAAATGCAGATTTGTTCTTTTCTGTGGGTTTATTATGGATATCCTTCCACCGATTATGAGAATATCAATGTTGACGAAATGAGGTATCGTACAGGATATAAAATGGGCGAGGATGACGATGTTAATGCCGATTTTGTTTCGGGAATTCCTGATTCGGGTATCGGCATGGCTTTGGGATATTCGGAAAGTAAAAATATTCCTTTCCGAAGGGGAATTGTAAAGTATACGCCCACCTGGCCTCGCAGTTTTATGCCGCCCGATCAGAATATACGAGAACTCGTCGCTAAAATGAAATTGATTGCCAACCGTTCTCTTTTGAAAGATAAAAGCGTTATTTTTTGCGACGATTCTATTGTAAGGGGAACTCAATTGAGGGATAATGTTGGAATTCTTTATAAATACGGCGCCAAGGAAGTCCATATGCGAATCAGTTGTCCTCCCCTGCTCTATGCTTGTCAATACATTAATTTCTCCGCTTCGAAATCGGAAATGGAATTAATTACGCGTCGCTGTATAGATGAATTGAAGGAAAAACACGGTTCTAATATTGCCGATTATGCCGAATCGGATTCTCCTGCCTATTGCGATATGGTTAATTGCGTAAGGGACAAATTAAAGATCAGCAGCCTTAAATTTACAAAAGTAGAGGATATGGTGAAAGCCATCGGCCTGCCTAAAGAATGCATCTGTACGCATTGTTTTGACGGGACAAGTTACGGCGGATAAATTGTTCTTGCGTTGAATAAGAAAGTCCTCAAACTTGCTATTCCTAATATTATAACCAATATTACCGTTCCTTTGCTTGGAATGGTCGATATTGCCATTGTCGGACACATCGGTAATGCAACGTATATCGGGGGCGTTGCATTGGGCGCAATGATTTTCAATTTAATTTATTGGAATTTTGGTTTTCTGCGCATGGGAACGACCGGTTTTGCAGCTCAAGCTTATGGGGCTAGAAACTTACCTCAGGCTGTAAATGTGCTTGTCCGTTCGCTAAGCGTCGCCTTTGTTATTGCAATTTTACTTATTGTCCTCCAAACCCCAATCATTTATTTGATTTTATATTTCTTAGAAGGAAGTCCTCAGGTAGAACAGCTTGCTCATACCTATTTCAGCATTCTTATTTGGGCTGCTCCCGCTACTCTGGGATTATATGCTATCAAAGGCTGGTTTATCGGTATGCAAAATGCAAAAATCCCTATGTTTATTGCTCTCTTAATCAACATTTTGAATATTGGCTTTAGCTTCCTTTTTGTATTCGGATTTCATATGAATATTGCCGGAGTGGCTTTGGCAACTTTAATTGCGCAATACGGCGGTTTGATCTTGTCTTTAATTCTCTGTTATTATTATTATGGACGTTTGAAAAAATATATCGATTTTTTGCAAAGTTTGAAATGGAAAGAGATGATTCGTTTTTTTAAAATCAATTCCGATATTTTTTTGCGTACGCTTTGTTTGATAATTGTATTTACCTTTATTCCTTCCGTTTCTGCGAAAATGGGCGATGAAATATTGGCGATAAACACTTTGCTCATGCAGTTGTTTACTTTGTTTTCTTACATTATGGACGGATTTGCTTATGCAGGAGAATCATTGACAGGGAAATATATTGGGGCTCGAAACCGGTTGCTCCTGAGAAAATCCATTCGCGTATTATTCGGTTGGGGGTTTTTATTTACCATTTCTTTTACCATTTTATATGCTTTGGGAGGAAAAAATATATTGGCTTTACTTACAAATAACAAACAACTGATAGAGCAATCCGGACAATACTTGTTTTGGGTTTTATTGGTTCCTGTTGCCGGATTTTCCGCCTTTTTATGGGACGGCATTTATGTCGGGGCTACTGCTTCCCAATATATGCGAAATGCTATGTTCATCTCTACTGTTCTCTTTTTTATTGTCTATTACAGTCTTCATAAAATTTTTGAGAACAATGCTCTTTGGTTGGCTTTTATTATATATTTACTCTTCAGAGGATTGATTCAATGGAAATTCTCGAAAAAGGCGATTTTTAAACCCATTGAAAATTTTGATAATCCTGTAGTTTAAATGCTGATTGTGAGGTTCTTCACGCTAAAAAAATTCTTTCATAGAAAAATTTCTTACCCATTATTTTTAATAAATGTCACAAAACACTTATTAAAATGTCTTATATTTAGGTTTGTCGAATAATAAAACAAAATTTGCCTGTGGATTTCGAAAGAATTTATGCAAAACATTATCGCGAATTATTCGGATTTGCTTTGCTGTTAAGAAAAAACCGGACGGAAGCGGAAGATATGGTGCAGGAGGTTTTCGCCAAGTATTATGTCGAGCTTCAAAAGCAGACTGCATTTGAGAATCCGCGGGCATGGCTTTATAAGGTTTTATATAACATGTCGGCTTCCCAAAGCAAATCTAAAATATTGCATCAGAAATATATTCATCATACCGAAAAAAATGGAAATACTACAAGCCAATGGGAAATGGATTTCTTTCTGTCGGAACGGCAACGAATTGTATTTTCGATATTGGAGAATATGGAAGAAAGGGATAGAAATTTATTGACATTATATCACAACGGGTTATCATATAGCGAAATAGCAGAGACTCTACAAATGAACCCCGCTTCGGTAGGAACCACTTTGGTTAGAAGCATTGAAAAATTGAAGAACCTTTTAAAATCCAATTATCATGAAATGTTTGAGTAGAGAAGATATACAACTTTTATTAGATGCAGAACTGGAAAAAGAACAGACCAAACTCTTCCATTCTCACATTGCCGAATGCGAACAATGCCGGAATTTATACAAGGAAGCCATAGACAATAAAGCGTTAGTAGCTCATTTTTTTAGTAGTTATAATGTATCCATCGAGCAAAAAGAAATCCCTGTATTTTTTTATCCCAAACGGCGCATCCCTTTATTTATTAAAATTGCCGCCGGCTTAGCGTTAGTTTTGACGGCGACTTTCATTCCTTTACAAATATTAAAAAAAGAAACGCCTGCATCGGCAACTATTAATGATAGTCAATCTATCAGAATGAATCAGTTTCCGGTAGAGGAATTAGACCATAATCAGCAATGGAAACAACAAGCGATATCAATTACCGTGTTCTCCAAAAATGGAGAAGTGATCCATCAGTTTACATCAAATCTATAAATAATTAAAAATGAATGTTTAAAGATTAAAAATTTATAATTCAAAAATCATTTTCAACTTTCAATTCTCAATTAAATAAGTCTGACCGAAACATAAAAATTAGAACATTTAGATTATGAAAACTTTGAAATGGACAATATTATTGGCTTTTATGTTAGCGGGAACTTTGCATGCCCAAAAATTAGCCGATTTGTATGCAAAACCCATTGTAAAACTCGAAGCAATTGCTGAATACGGAAACCAAAACAATTGGAATGATGTTTTTTTCGATTATACCAAAACATTCTATGACAGGCCTGTCGGGAAAATGAAAGAAATCGTAACAGCGCCGGACGGTTCTGTATTCATGACTGACAAAACCACTTACAGTATTTCTAAGTTTGATAAAAACGGGAACTTTGTGAAAAAGATAGGTAAAAAAGGAGGTAAAAACAGCGATTTCATCAGCGACCCTAATATTGCCGGTATTTTAGATAATAAATATATCGTTACCACCGAATATACGCAAGGGAGAGTACAGCTATTTACTTTAGATGGGGAATTTTACAAGTTAATAAAAATGAATATTAGCCCTAACAGCGCGATAACATTAAAAAATTCGCATATTGCAATGACCGGCTGGGTAGGTATGGGAGGAAATAAGGGAAAAACGTTTGTTATGATCAAAAACCTGGAGACAGGGAAGGAAAAAATTTTATGGCATAAAATTGATACAAAAGAGGCAAGTATTTCTCTTTATTTCCCGAATAATGGAGGGGCTATTACGTATAGTCTGCCCTATACCCACTCTTCTTATACGCATCCGCAAATAGCTTGCAGCAAAGCAGGAAATTTGTTGGTTGCATTTCCCGAAACGGGCGAAGTGGTAGAATATTCTTACAATGGCGTTAAATTAAAATCATTCAAACCCAATATAAAACCATTAACATTTAGCCAACAGGAAATAAATCAGTTCTTCGAAGATTTTAAACAATGTAAAAACCAGTTTGAGAAAAGTTTGGAAAAAAATCCGAAATTAACTGCTAAAGAAAGGAAAGGGATTATGCAACAGTTCGATAAACAGCTAAATGAAAAAGTAAATAATAAAAATATTTACTCTAAAACCCTCCCCTATTTTTCTTCTTTTATGGTAGATAGCGACGATAACTTATTGTTATTTGAATTCACTAAAGAAGAAAACAATCAGTTCAAAGTATACGCATTGGATAGAGAAGGAAAATATATTGCCACTTCGCAATTTAGTTGCGATAATTATGATCTTTCGTTTATTCCTAAAAAATTCACATTCCATAATGGATATATTTATGCCATGGGAATGCAGAAAACAGGCGGAGGGAATGTGCCGTTGCGCTTGGTAAAATTTAGATTGACAAATTGATTTCGGATTTTTGATTATTACTGGCAGATACGCTGAAAATAAGGAAACTTGTTTCGGCGTATTTTGCTTTTACAGAAAAGGAATTTTCATTTCGAAAGAATTGGTTACTTTTATTCCAGATAAACGCTCAATTGCCCGCTGATTTGCATTAAGGATATCTCGCAAAGTTTAGTGTTGAATTCGGCAACCAGCAGACGTTCTTCGGCAGACAGGAGGCTATTTTGGGCTTCGCGTAACTCTATCCCGGAAAGATCTCCTAATTTATATCTTTCAATGGCAATTTCATAATTTTCTTTTGCCGTTTGCAGATTTTCTTTTTCCAAAGAAATCAACTCCCAATTATTTTGATACGACATCCAGATATTTGATAAATCGGCTTTTAACGCCAACTCCAACTGTTGATATTCCAAGTCTCTGTTTTGAATATCTAAACGGGCGTTCTTTTGTTCGCGATTCCGGTTAAAACCATCAAAAATGGTAAACCCTAAAGTCAAACCATAATTCAATCCCAATTGTGTTTGCTTGTCATAACTTCCCATTTCATAAAGATTATAGGCATATCCGTAACCGGCGTTCAACTTTAAATAAGGGTAATTGCGACTAACGATCTTTTTATAATCCAGTTCACCGATTACCTTGTTTTTATCAGATAATAACAAAGATGTATTATCTTTCAGCGTTTTTCCCAAAAGAATTTCTTTTGACAAAAAAGGATTCGGTTGAATCACAGAATCTTTTATATTTAATTTCTGCTCGACATCATCGAGCGCCATCAAAGTGTTAAGATTAATTCTAGAAGCATATACCACTTCAAATTGTTTCAATAAATTGGAACTATCGGCATTGAAGTCAACTTTGGCTTGCTGAAGGTCTAATTTGGACATGGAACCGATATTATAACGTTCTTCCACAATCCTGAGGCGTTCGCGGGAAAGAGCCACGGCAGATTTCAAATTTGCCAGACGAATATTTTGCCGGACATAATTATAATATTCCGATGTTGTGGAAGATATAAAGCTTTCTATTGTTAAACGGGTTCCCAATTTTCCTACTTCCTGAAATTCTTTAACTCTTTTATAATTGGCTTGTATATTAAAACCGTCGAAAATTGTCCAGTTTAAATTCAAATTTGCATTTAAAGCCTGATTGTTTATACCGTTCATCGAAAAAATATTTTCTCCGTCCATGTATTGCTTTATATTATTGAGCGTTCCCGAATAACTTCCGTCCAAACCAAGGGTGGGCAAATAGCCTGCATTTCCTATGGTTGCATTATTTTCAGCCATTTGTTGCTCGTTTTTTACTATACGAATAGAATAATTTCTATCCAGTCCTATCTCCAGGCAGCGTTTTAAATCATAGATTTCCTGAGCGGAAATATTTTGTTTTATAACAATCAGGATAAACAATATTACAAATGATTTCAGGTACTTTATCATGGGAAAATGCATTTAAAATTTAACAACGAAATTATCAATTTTTCAGATAATCATTCATGAAAAATAGGTTTAAAAACTATTTATCAATGGTTTAAAAAATCGGAATAATTTTCCTTATTATATATTGATCAAAAGAGTACTTTTGCATATAAATATATAAAACGAAATCAACATGAAAATATTGAAAGAGTTCAGAGAATTTGCCATGCGGGGCAATGTTATCGACATGGCAGTAGGGATTATTATTGGCGGAGCTTTTGGAAAAATAGTCAGCTCTGTCGTATCTGATATTATTATGCCTCCTATCGGCCTTTTGATTGGAGGAATGAACTTTACCGATCTCAGGGTTACCTTGAAAAACGCATCGGTAGATGCTTTGGGAAATGCGGTTCCTGCCGTTTCGGTCAATTATGGTATTTTTCTCCAAAATACGATTGATTTTTTGATTATTGCATTTGCCATTTTCCTGATGGTAAAAGGGCTTAATTCATTTAAACGGAAACAAGTCGAAACGCCGGCTCCAACTCCGGAACCCACTAAAGAAGAAATTTTGCTTACAGAAATAAGAGATATTCTAAAATCCAAAAATTCTTAATAAGATAGCAAAATACAAATTATTGCATTTATCTGTATTTTAATTTACTAAAACAGTTTTTCTCATTAAACGCTTTAAGTCGGAAATAAGAAAAACTGTTTTTTTATTTGCCCCTCTCCTATTTACCTTTCTAATTTTTGCTAATAAATTATTTTTGAGATTTTCTGTTCGCTCTCCACTCCTCTAGTGAAAGAACTTTTTCATTGGCCAAGTCATAATATTTAATTTCATATTTAGGTTTTATATAAACGTAAAACCAATAAATAGTTGTAAAATGATCTTCCTGCTGATTTCCAACTTGTACAACATAATAAGGATGTTCCTCGCCAGGCCCTTCAGATATAAAAATGCCTTCTTCGTTGCTCACAACCTCTTTCACTTCCGGTAACTTAGATATATCGAGTAAAAATTGATCTGCCGTAACCGTTTTTTGAAAAGGCTTCAATTTAATTTCCTTATAATCTGTTGCAAAAGCTTGTTCATATTTAACATTTACATCTCCCCCAGATGCAATGATTACATTTTCCCATTCGACAAAGAAAACTTTATCTATGCTTTTATCATCTAAAGGCTTATCCGATCTGAGAACAATATTGAGCGTATCTTTTCTTTTAGTAAGAAATAACGCGCACACATTATCCTCGCCTTCAGTTTCTCCCAAATACTGTAACGTATCGGAAAAAACTTGTTTTTTAGAAGATTCGGTTAATTTGACTCCGGCTATTTCTGGATGTAATTCATCATACGACTTTGTCGTGCAAGAATAAGAAATAAGCAGTCCGGCTATAACGGTCGCAAAAAGGAGTCTCATTGTAAGCGTTTGTTTGAATTATTTTGAAAAATACAAAGTTCGTAAAAAAACACGAGTTACAAAAAAGAAGAATCCTTGCACAAAAATTTTATTTTGTAAATTTGATTTTATCCTTCGTTTAAAGAGATCTGCGTTTGATATATTCTTAAACCAAAATAAGGTAAAACTGCCAAAACATGATCAAAAATATCAGCTTGAATAGTCTCATACTCTTTAGTTACGGTAGTATTGGCAAAACAATAAATTTCGAATGGAAGACCATTCAAAACCGGTTGTTTTTGTCTTACCATCAAGTCCATATCTTTTCGTATTTCATTCTTTTTTTCTAAATAAGAATAAATATATGCTCTGAACACGCCCAAATTGGTCAGCCCGTTTTCTTTTTGCGAAAAATCTTTCCCGATAACAAAGCCCTCCTCCATCTTTGTTACCCTATTCAAGGCTTCCTTCACTCCTTCTATTTTCATAAAACTATCTATCATTTCAGGAGTGCAGAAACAAACGCTGCTCATATCAATGTTAATAAAACGGGAAATACGCCTGGCGCCCGCTTTTTTCATCCCTTTCCAATTTTTAATGGAATCCGAAACAATAAGGTTATAAGATGGAACCGTCGAAATGCTATTATCCCAGTTACGGATGCGAAGAGAAGTAAGGGTAATATCTATCACTTCTCCATCGGCTTCATATTTTGGCAAAGATACCCAATCCCCAATTTCAACGGTTTTATTTAAAGATAGTTGAACGCCCCCGACAAGACCGGAGATACTATCTTTGAAAATAAGCATTAATACAGCGGAAGCGGCTCCAAGCCCTGCAATAAGTTTCATGGGGGAACTGGAAAGCAAGATAGAAACGCAAACAACCGCAGAGAAGAAATATATAATAATTTGCAAAAATTGAACAAGCCCTTTGATGGGTTTGGAACGGTTTTCTTTTTTATACTGGTTCAGTTCTATAACAGAATTTAGTATAGAATTCAGAATCAAAACAAAAAGGATAACGGCCAGAATTCCATATATCTTTTCGAGGAATACATAATTCTTTGCATGACGCGCAATTATAATTCCTAAATTATACCGGATTATCAGTAATGGGAAATAATAGCTCAAATATGAGAATAATTTATTATGATGCAACGATTGAATAATTTTATTCTCATGTTTTTCACCTAAACGTTTTGCAATTTTATATAGCAACCATTTTCCCAGTTTATAGGATAAAAATGCCAAAGTAATTGTAGCAAGAATAATGGATACGTTATAGATAATAATAACTGTTTGTTGGTTTTGGTTTAAGCTTTCCAACCAATCCATATAAACAACATGCCATGATGCGAGCGTGATCATAATTAATTTTAAAGTGATGTATATTAAGCAGGCGTTAATATTATCTATCTTTTTAAACCGCTACGTTATGCTCTCTTAGAGCATTATTAAGCGAAGTTTTAAGGTCTGTCGACGGTTTACGTTTGCCGATAATAAGCGCGCAAGGGACTTGATAAGTTCCGGCAGGAAACGTTTTGGAATAACTCCCCGGAATTACGACAGAACGCGCAGGAATATTCGCCCTGTATTCTACAGGAGTTTCTGATGTAACGTCGATAATTTTCGTCGATTGCGTGAGAACCACATTGGCGCCTAAAACAGCTTCTTCTTCAACATGAACCCCTTCTACAATAATGCAACGAGAGCCGACAAAACAACCATCTTCAATAATAACAGGAGATGCCTGTATAGGTTCTAATACGCCGCCTATTCCAACCCCTCCGCTTAAATGTACGTTTTTTCCTATCTGCGCGCAAGAACCAACGGTAGCCCATGTATCAACCATCGTTCCAGCGCCTACGTAAGCCCCTATATTTACGTAAGAAGGCATTAAAACAACTCCCTTTTCCAGAAAAGCGCCATACCGTGCTATTGCTTGAGGCACGACGCGAACGCCAAGATTTTCGTAATTTTTTTTTATTGGAATCTTATCATAATATTCAAAAGGGCCTACCTCCAACGTTTTCATATCACAGATTTGAAAGTACAAAATAACGGATTTTTTAATCCATTCATTAACAACCCACTGATTGTCTTTCTTTTCTGCAATTCGTAACTGTCCTTTATCCAGACTTTCTATTATTTCCTTTATTGATTGTCGGATATGATTTTCTTTTAATGCTCCTTTGTTTTCCCAAACTTCTTCAATAGTTAATTGTAAATTTTTCATGTGGGAGTAGTTACTGATTAATTTTCTGTATTAGCGACTTTAAACATTTAGCCTTTAAAGAAAAAATATGGCTCCTTGATAATACTCCCAACCTCCTAAAAGGGGCTAATTTAAGAAAAACGACTGCCCCTAAGTCCCCTTTAGGGGATTTAGGGGTAATAAAACCTGTCTTTTCAAAGGTTAGGGGCAACATTGCGGATTATCATAAAAAAATTAATAATAACTAACAAGGCAATAAATGTAGCTCTTTTAAAAATTCAGGAAATTCTTGCTCAAAAGCAACGCCGTATTTTGGATCAGTTTGAGCCTCGGCAGTCCTTCTTATACTGTTTGCCGTAAAGTTGACGGCAATTTGCGCCGATTTGTTTAAATTGAATCCATTTAAAATAGCCGCCAGCAAAGCGCTGCCAAAAATATCTCCCGTGCCATGATAATACCCGTTTATTTTTTCGGCAGAAACATAACCCACGGTATTCGTATTCCTATCGTAAGTTGCTGCGCCAAGTTGGGTAGTATCTTTAAAATAAACGCCTGTTAGAACAATTTGTTTAGGCCCTATATCGCTTAAACCCTCTAGCAAATATTTTATATATTCTTCTGTGTAAGGTCCTTCTTTGTATTCCTCTCCTAAAATTAACGAGGCTTCGGTCAAATTCGGAACCAAGATATCCGCTTTTCTACACAACTTAGCCATTCCCAAAGCAAATTCGGGAGAAAATATTTTGTATAATTCTCCATTATCAGCCATGACGGGATCTACAAGTATAATATTATTTTTTTCTTTGAAATCGTCAAAAAATTCCTCCACAATATCCAATTGTTCAAAAGAGCCTAAAAATCCGCTGTAAATTGCGTCGAATTTAAGATTTAATGATTTCCAGTGCGCGGCAAACGGACGCAAGTCATTTGTTAAATCGCGATAAGTAAAACCGGTGAATCCACCCGTATGGGTTGATAATACGGCAGTAGGAACCGGACAGGTTTCAATTCCTGCGGCGGATAAAATCGGTAATGCTACAGTTAAAGAACATTTTCCGAATCCGGATATATCATGAATAGCGGCTACTCGTTTTGAGGAATTCATACTGAATTTATTAAATAAATTTTGTTTGGAGAATAATATATCTGAAACAAAATAGAATGCAAATCTATGCTCTAATCATTTTTGGAAACGGCATAAAATCTTACATTCAATATTTTGTAATGTTGAATTTGAAAAATCTCTTTATAAAACAAAGAATATTAAATAGTTACTAATTTTCTAGACAAAAAATTAGGATTTTGTAACATTCGAAAAAATCAAAATGAATAATATCTATTAATGCTCTATTTTTATGGCTTCCATTACACGATTACGTTGGTTTTCTCCATTTTCTATTGCTTTGGCTTTTATATCCAAATATTCCTTATCCGTATCTAAAAATAATCCAAAATTTCTGCTGGCAGAAAATTGTTCAAGATCAAGATTAACCGGCAACGATTCGTTCGAATTGTTTTTTACTGTAAATGTTTTTACCGTATCGCTAATACAAAATAAGTATCGTTGTATTTTTTGAACGGAAACCGTCATGCCTATTTCTGCGCTTTTTCTTGTTAACTCTTGCACAGGAACCATTTCGATCGGAGATAGCGTTAGCGAACCATTACTTACGGTAAGATCCAATTGGGCAGAATAAAGTATAAGCATTCTTCCTTTTTCGCACATCTTAGAAACAGCAACATAAGGAGCAATTTGTTTCCAATAAAGAACTGTTTTATTGCTATCCAAAGAAGCGTTTTCCAGGCAATTATCAAATGTATTTGGTAAAGTTATTAAAAAAGGATCTTCTTTTCCAAAGGTTTTTGAGAAAGACAGAATAAATAACATACCAATCATCAGAAGTTGTATTTTACTCTTTTTCATGTGTTTAAAATTTATAAGCCCCTCTAAATCTCCTACCCCTCTTTGGTTCTCCCCGCAAGGGAGATTAATCGGATTTTCTTATTTGTTTGGGAGACTTGGCTGACGCGCGCCTTTAATCATTCGCATTGGAGCGCCAAAGGCTCATGATTATTTCATGTGTTTAGTTTTTTATTTTGTATTTTAGTCAGACTTCTTTAATTGAGAGTTGAAAATGATCGCGCCTCTATGAGTAATCAAGTAATTGAATGTTCGTTATTTACCAAATTTGTTCATCTTTTGTATTTCAAGTGAGACTTCATTTAGTTGAAAATGATTCTTAAAACAATTAAACTATAAACATTAAATTGTCTCATGGACATTTCATATATTCCAATATCTAATTTTTTATTTTTAAAGAATAAAGAATCCAGACCTGTTTATCATTTTAAAGATTCTTACTTGGCAACTTGAAAAATAACCGCAAAGAACATCAATTTATTTTACAAAACGTGCAAAATTTGAATATAAATTTTCATTTTGAACGTTTTTCTATTCCATTTACGAACTTTGCGGTTAAAAATACTTCTTAAAAATCCCGTCTGCAAAATAACCATTTTATCCCTCTAAATCTTTTACATAAAAATTTAGACAACCTCTTAAAATTCTCTTATTTTCTACTATCGATTAGGAGGTTCAGTATTTTTATGGCACAATCGCTAATTACCGATCCAGGGCCAAATACGGCAGCGGCTCCGGCCTTATATAAAAAGTCGTAATCCTGCGGAGGAATTACGCCGCCTACAATAACCATAATATCTTCGCGTCCGAGTTTTTTTAATTCGTCAATAACCTGAGGAACCAATGTCTTATGTCCTGCCGCTAAAGATGAAACGCCAAGCACATGAACGTCATTTTCAACAGCTTGTTTAGCAGCTTCGGCAGGAGTTTGGAATAATGGTCCCATATCTACGTCAAAACCCATGTCGGCATAGCCGGTTGCCACTACTTTGGCTCCACGGTCGTGTCCGTCCTGTCCCATTTTTGCAATCATAATACGAGGACGGCGCCCTTCCATATCCGCAAATTTATCCGCCAAAGCGCAAGCTTTTTTAAAGCTATCGTTATCTTTTGTTTCTGAACTGTACACGTTTGAAATAAGATTTATTTTTGCTTTATAACGTCCGTAATTTTTTTCCAACGCCGACGAAATTTCGCCCAAGGAAGCTCGTTTACGGGCAGCGTCGATCGACAATTCCAACAGGTTGCCTTTACCCGTTTCCGCCGCTTTGGAAAGGGCTGCTAATGCAGCGTCGACATCGGCTTGGTTACGTTCTGCGCGCAATTTCGCCAAACGTTTTAATTGAGCTTCGCGAACGGCTGTATTATCAACTTCCAATGTTTCGATCGGATCTTCTTTTTCCAAACGATATTTGTTTACGCCCACAATCGTATCAGCTCCGGAGTCGATACGCGCTTGTTTGCGAGCCGCAGCTTCTTCTATGCGCATTTTCGGCAATCCGCTTTCAATGGCTTTTGCCATTCCGCCTAAAGCCTCTACTTCTTGAATATGAGACCATGCGCGATGAGCTATTTCATGCGTCAAAGATTCCACATAATAAGAACCTGCCCAAGGATCTACTACTTTACAAATATTGGTTTCCTCTTGTAAATATATTTGCGTGTTACGGGCAATACGGGCAGAGAAATCTGTTGGTAAAGCAATGGCTTCATCCAATGCATTGGTATGTAACGATTGCGTATGTCCTAACGCGGCGCCCATCGCTTCTATACAAGTACGGGCTACATTGTTGAACGGATCTTGTTCCGTTAATGACCAACCCGAAGTTTGAGAGTGGGTGCGCAATGCCAATGATTTTGGATTTTTAGGATTAAATTGCTTTACGATTTTAGCCCATAACATACGTGCTGCACGCATCTTGGCTATTTCCATAAAATGATTCATTCCAATAGCCCAGAAAAACGACAATCGCGGAGCAAAATCATCAATAGACATACCGGCATTAATACCGGCGCGCAGATATTCCAAACCATCGGCCAATGTATAAGCCAATTCTATATCGCAAGTTGCTCCGGCTTCTTGCATGTGGTACCCTGAAATGGAGATAGAATTAAACTTAGGCATATTTTTAGAGGTGTACTCAAAAATATCGGCAATGATCTTCATAGAAGGAAGAGGCGGATAAATATAAGTATTACGCACCATAAATTCTTTCAAAATATCATTTTGAATGGTTCCGCTTAACTTATCCATGGAAACGCCTTGTTCTTCGGCGGCAATGATATAGAATGCCAAAATAGGAAGAACTGCCCCGTTCATTGTCATAGATACGGACATCTTATCCAAAGGAATTTGATCGAATAAGATTTTCATGTCCAAAATAGAATCCACGGCAACGCCTGCTTTTCCGACATCCCCCACCACACGTTCATGATCGGAATCATACCCCCTGTGAGTAGCCAAATCAAAAGCTACCGATAGCCCCTTTTGCCCGGCGGCAATGTTTCTACGGTAAAAGGCATTTGACTCTTCGGCAGTGGAGAAACCGGCATATTGACGGATCGTCCAGGGTTTCATCACATACATGGTAGAATAAGGTCCTCTTAAAAAAGGAGCCACGCCCGCCGCGTAGTTCAAATGTTCCATGCCTAAAAGGTCTTTATCGCCATAAACCGGTTTTACAGGAATCTGCTCAGGAGTTAACCAATTTCTGATTACTCCTTCTTTTTCTTCCCATTCTTTAAAACCTTCTTGTTCTTCAGTTTGCGCTTTTATATCAATTTTAGAAAAGTCGGGTCTCATTATCAATATATTAAATTTGTTATACAATAAAGTCTACAGGACTGCAAACTTACGATTTTTTCGTTAAACAGGCAAAGTATAATTGAATGTAGCAATAGAGTTTTATTTGTACCTGGAGAAAAATCGGATTTGCGAGCGCCATCTTGTTAACAGACTAACAAAAGAATCCAATAAAAACATAAGCTACTAGAGCGATCCGTTTAGTACAAAAAAAATTACTTGGAATATCTAAGCATAATATTTCAGAAACTTTTGCAATCTGTTTGTAATTAGATATTTATGGAATAGTTTTTGATGCAATAATACATTGAAAACAAATCTATTATTCCTTATCTTGTTTACCATCGGAAAGGAGGTTGTTTTATGGGTAGACAATAAAACAAATTCAAATTTTCAATCATTTAAACTGAAAAAACTATGAAAAAGTACTATTTAGGGATTAGCGTCATTATAATGATGCTATCTCAATTAAGTTTTGCACAACCAAATACGCACGTCAACAGATTTGCATGGCCTGCGCCCATTACAGGTTCGCCTGCATTCACAAATTACGTTGTCGGATGTAATGCAATTGCTCCTTACGTACAAGATCGTGGAACGGGAGACGATACTTATATTTCCGTCTCTGTTATCCAAACCAATGGAGGAATCAATTACCTCTCATTGGAGCAAAGAAATATGGGCGGATTTATCTCTCAACAAAGTTACTGGGACTTTAGAACCAACGATGCCTTTAGAGTCAATGATGTTACCTGGGCATCGTCTGCTCAAGCCAAGGCAATATATGGTAAAGATGATATCTTCGTATTTTGCGGTAGTAAAACACAATTTGGTTCTACGACAAAATATGGGACTCTTTTTATGTCGGATGGCAATTTATCCGCTGGTCCGGTACAACCCATTCAAGACAAAGACCCGTCCGAATTTCATTCAATAGCTGAAATTCCGGGAAATGGTTATGTTGTTTGCGGTGAAAAGTTTGGGTTAAGTTATCTCTCCGGCATCTTACTTTACTTGGATTATAATTTTAATATTATTAGCGCGCATGAGTGTAAAAACGTTGTTTTTCAGAAAGTTATTTACGATCCCAATAAAAACAGGCTTATTTTGCTAGGGATGAAAAACTCCCTCATGGATATTCTTGTTTGCTCTATCCAACCCTTTTCAAATACTATTCAGACTTCTTTCGAAATGCATACTCCGCTATCGAGCAGTTTTAGCGTAGGACAGTTTTTCTCAAATCATTATGATATGGATTTGATCTTGCTCAGTAATGATAAGATCGCTTTAGCCGCTACCGGGACAAAAGATCCCGTTTCTCCATTCTTCGCTTATGCAGGCATATTGTTTACCAGCGATTTAAATGGAAATGGCGCAAATAGTTCCGTCTTCAATTTGGGAGTAAATCAAAATGCTGATTTCGCATATGTTAAAGATATTGAAACTTTTGATGAAAAAACTTTTTATATCCTTATGCATCATTATGGAAAAGGAATTGCAACACCGGCAGTAGATATTGAGGGGTCGGTAATTGTAGAAGCTATTCCTGGAGGAAGATGGAATGGGTTAAAAATAACATCTTTAGGAAAAGGAATTCCGCCAAAACCTAGCGACCTATATAGAACCGAATTAAACAAAATGTTTAAGCGACAAAATTGTAATCATTTGGTAGTAGGCGGAAATGATAACCAATACTGGGCAACCGATTCAAGAGTGCAATTTGGAGAAGTTGAAATTCCTTTAAATCTGGGAGCCTTACATTCTGATATTGAACACAGGGTTGCCAACGTAAATTATCGATGGGCAGAATCCCTTGTAACTCGGATTGCTCATAACTTTTCAAATCTTTCTATGAATTTTACACTTTTAAATCCAATTGTAGATTTACGTTCATTGGGAGTTGATGTAATATATCAGGGAAACCTCATTCCTTTCTGCCCCAAGTCTAAATCGCTCTTAATGCAAACAAGCGGCGGTATTAATGAAGAAACGGCGAATTCTAATATTCAGGGAACAAGTTTTTATAAAATATATCCTGATAAAATAGAATTGTCTGAAGATGTTTACCAATCATACCAAATTTATGATGTGGTTGGGCATTTGTTATATAAATCCGATGTTACAACCAACCGAATTGACTGCAAAGATTTGCGGACAGGCGTATATATCATTCAATTGATTAAAAAAACCGGAGAAAGTCAAACAATAAAATTTGTAAAACCATAGTTTTATGAAAAAAGCGGATTGATATACTAAGTTTACATATCAATCCGCTTAAAATTATTTCTAAAGGAACCTCTCCCCCATTCTATTAACTACATCTGACAATATTGGCTCCCAATTTCCGTAAGCGACCATCAATATTTTGATATCCTCTATCAATTTGTTCAATATTGTCGATAACACTTTTGCCTTCGGCCGATAAAGCGGCAATGAGCAAAGCCACTCCCGCGCGAATATCGGGAGAAACCATCTTCACTCCTCTCAAAGGCGATTCGTGATTCATTCCTATTACAGTCGCCCTGTGCGGATCGCAAAGAATAATCTGCGCGCCCATATCAATTAATTTATCTACAAAAAACAGGCGGCTTTCGAACATCTTTTGATGAATCAATACGCTTCCTTTGGCCTGTATGGCCACTACCAAAGCAATACTGATCAAGTCGGGGGTAAAGCCCGGCCAAGGCGCGTCGGAAATAGTCATAATAGAGCCGTCCATAAACCTGTCTACTTGATAATGGTCTTGCTCCGGAACAATAATATCATCTCCGTTTCTTTTTAAATGAATTCCTAAACGTTGAAAAACATTTGGAATAATTCCCAACTGCTCATAATTAACATTTTTTATCGTAATTTCAGATCGGGTCATGGCCGCCAAACCAATGAAACTACCTACTTCAATCATATCGGGTAATAGCCGGTGATTACAACCTTTCAAGCTTTCCACTCCTTCAATTGTCAATAAATTAGAGCCCACTCCCGAAATATTGGCTCCCATCTTATTTAACATGGCGCAAAGTTGATATAAGTAAGGTTCGCAGGCCGCGTTAAAAATGGTTGTTTTTCCTTTGGTTAAAACAGCCGCCATTACAATATTAGCCGTTCCTGTAACCGAAGCTTCGTCGAGCAACATGTAACAACCGTTCATTTTTTTCCCTTTGATGGAAAAAGCATTATTCTTTTGTTGATAATCGACAGTTGCGCCTAATTTTTCGAATCCGATAAAATGAGTGTCCAACCTTCTGCGTCCTATTTTATCGCCGCCGGGCTGGGGCGCTAAAGCATATCCAAAGCGAGCCAACAGGGGCCCAACAATCATGATGGAACCTCTCAAAGCCGTTACCTGTTTTCGATATTCTTCGCTTTCCATTACTGAGAAGTCAATCTCGTCCGCCTGAAAAGAATAGGATTCATCGCCTGTTTGTTGCACTTTCACTCCGAGCATTCTCAACAAATCAATCAATTTAATCACATCCCTGATAGCAGGAATATTATCCATATGCACTTTCTCAGACGTAAGCAACGTTGCACAAATAACTTGCAGCGCTTCGTTTTTTGCCCCTTGAGGAATTATTTCCCCATGCAAACGTTTTCCTCCTATTATTTCAAATGATGCCATATTTTGAGAATGAAAAATTAAAAATGAAGAATGAAAAGCAAGTTCTTCTGTATTTATTGCCCTTTCCGGTTCTTATTATAATTTTGTTTTGATTTGCCGTTTGAAGCGCTCCCACTATTTGAAGGATTATTGCCCGGCTTTTTCCTGGATTTTAAAATATCCCGGGTGTTCCGTAATTGGAAGTCTTTGCTTAATTTCAGTTTTCCGTGCGTCATTTCGGTAAATTGTTCATAGATAAGTTCGTCGTTTACCGAATCGCGATTCCAGTTAAGGTACGATTTCTTTAAATGATTTGCAATCAATTCTATCAAACGATCCTGTTCGTCGCCCTTTGGATATTCGATAACTTTTTCAATAATACGCTCCATATTTTTACCATAGTGCCGATACTTGATATGGTTGTTTTTATAATGCAAAGATTCAGGTTTTAATTCTATCTGGTCTCTTCGCACAATAGGATAAGGGCAATCTACATCCAACTGAAAACCGGAAAGGATGAACAAATGATCCCATAATTTGTGCTTATAATCGCCAATCTCTTTTGCTTGCGGATTTACCTGTCCCATAACCCCTACGATAATTTTGGCAAAGGCGGTTCTTTTTTCCCTGTCTTCAATAGTAATGGCGTAATCTATCAATTTTTTTACGTTCCGGCCATATTCCGAAAACATTAATTTTGTACGTTGAGTGTTATATTCCATAAAAATAATTTAGGATGACTTTTTTAATTTACTCCTTTATACTGCCCGTTTCAATTTACTTGTTTTTCCGATAGCGATTGAGAAATGAAAAGTAGAAGTTTAAAATAAATCCTTGGCAATCTTTTAAGCGCGTAATAAAAATTGCCGAATAAGCAGCCAAATAAAGGAATACAAAGTTACATTTTTTTTTCTTTGGTTGTAAAAAGAAGGCGTCGGACTACAGGGCAAACGAACAAAATTTCCCAAACAAATCTCAACTAATTAAAAATAAAGCATATAAATATCTTCATGAGATTTTGCATGTTTACCGTAGTTACTTTTCTCGGAAAAAACAGGCCTCTTTTTTATCCTAAAAAGAATCAGGTAATTTGTTTGTTATAAGGTTTATACAAACCGTTATCTAAAATTGAACTTTAACAACTAAAGTATTCGCCTTCGAACAATATGCCAAGCCGTTGCCGGATATCGAATAAAACTCGGCAAATATAAACAGGCTAGCGGATAAAAGTAGGTTTGATATTATTGAATCGTTAATTCATTTTTCCAAAACGGGCAGAGAAAATTGCCCGTTTTTTTGTTAGATTGAATTAAAGATATGTATATTTGTAAGTCCAAATCCATTATTTAAAAAGTATAATGGTAGCAACCTAAAAGTTGGCAGTAATTTTGAGAACGGTGACACGACAATGAGAAAATGAAATACTATAATTAAACATGATCGTAATTTTAAATTTTTAATCAGATGAAAGATATAAAAAAAACAGCACTCTTATTTTTAATTTTGATTTATTCTTTAAATGGAGTTGGTCAGAATAGTTGGATATTATCAATGACAGGCTATGACCAAACCTATTCCCCAGCCGACTTTGTTACGGCAAGTAATGGAGATGTTTATGTGAATGGAGTTAAATACGACAACGAATCTGGTGGCTTCATAAACAAACTATACAAATCAACAAACCAAGGGATTTCTTGGACAGAAGTTAGCACAACAGGACTTGCAAACTTGGGGAACGTGCATACGCTCACAATAAGTGGAAATAAAATGATTTTGGGCGGTATGGATGTGAATTCTGCCAATGGTGCTAAAATTTTTACAAGTGCAGATAATGGTGCTAATTGGATACTATCAATGACAGGCTACGACCAAACCTATTCCCCAGCCGACTTTGTTACGGCAAGTAATGGAGATGTTTATGTGAATGGAGTTAAATACAATAACGAATCTGGTGGCTTCATAAACAAACTATACAAATCAACAAACCAAGGAATTTCTTGGACAGAAGTTAGCACAACAGGACTTGCAAACTTGGGGAACGTGCATACGCTCACAATAAGTGGAAATAAAATGATTTTGGGCGGTATGGATGTGAATTCTGCCAATGGTGCTAAAATTTTTACAAGTAATTTTTCCATTACAACTAGCATTAACCAAAACGAGTTTTCCAACACAGTAAATATTTTTCCTAATCCATTTACAGATAAGATTATGATAAATTTTAACTCAAATGGGAGGTTGCCCAAAACAATTAGACTTTTATCTGTAACAGGTAATGTTATTTACTATTCAAATATATTTGATAATACATCAATATCATTAGATGCAGATAACTTATCATCAGGACTTTATTTTCTTACAATAGAATATAATGAAGGAACGCGATCATTCAAAGTAATAAAAAGATAAACTACTGCCAACTTGCGTCCTGCCTGCAAGCGGGCTGAAATCGGTAATTGAACTTTTGTCGCCCGCTTCGGCTTTCGTCTCGTGGGATAGTGAAGTCCACCGCAAGCCCGCTCGCAAGCAGCCGCCGGAACGTTAGGAGCCGGCGAACAACCGGCTTTATGCCGTAGGCATTGTGTCTTGGCACAAAATTTTTTAAATCCACGTATGAAGTGGAATTGTGGGTATCTATTTTGTAACCTTGCAGGCAAGTTTTTGTTCAAAAAATAGGATTAATAACTTTCTCAATGGTTATGATGCAATTTGACTGAAAACATTAAAAGAAAAAATTGATAAAATGAATATTCAAGCCCAGAATACGGATTTAAATAATTTACCTGTAGCCCAACCTGTGCAGGCTCAGGAAAGAATAGAAGTGTTAGATGTAATTCGGGGCTTTGCCTTGTTGGGAATATTAATGGCAAATATGGCTATATTCAGTAGTCCTGCCACCTACTTCGAAGCTTTGGGCAAGAATATGTGGACAGGGCTTTGGGACACAATCGCCTCTTCATTTATCAGCCTCTTGATTCAAGGGAAATTCTACACTATGTTTTCTTTCCTTTTTGGTTTGGGGTTTGCAATATTTTATGAAAGAGCCAAAGCTAAAACTACAAGGCCAACCCTTCTTTTTTATAGAAGGCTTTTTATTCTATTGCTTATAGGCTTGGTTCATGCCTTTTTTATCTGGTTTGGAGATATACTTGTTACCTATGCATTACTTGGTTTTCTGCTTCCTCTGTTCTTTAATCGAAAACCTAAAACAATTCTAATATGGGCCGTTTCACTTTTCGGCGCATTTATTTTGTTGATGGCTTTATTGATGGCTTTGATGGCTTTAATGAAGAGTTTAGCCCCGACAGCTGTAACCGATATAATGCAACCAATGGTTGCCGATATGGAAAGCAGGATAGAAAGTTCGCTTCATGTTTATGGACAAGGAACTTTTGCGGAAATAATGGCTCAGCGTACTACTGATACTCTTTTTGGGTATAGCAACCTATTTGCAAGTATATTTGTAATATTCCCCTTGTTTCTGTTAGGGCTTTATGCCGGCAAAAAATCTATTTTTCAAAATATTGAAGCAAACCTAACCTTAATAAGAAAAATATGGAAATGGAGCCTTGTTATAGGTCTTACAATGAGCATTTTGAAATTCATATGCAAAAATCTGATGGGAGCTGACTTTTTTTCCTTTTATAGTGTGATTCATACCGGAGCCGGATTTTTGGGAGATACAGGTCTTTGCCTTTTCTTCATGACCTCAATTGTACTCCTTTATCAAAACAGAAAATGGGTGCTGAAGCTCAAACCATTGTCATATATGGGCAGAATGCCATTAAGCAATTATCTGTTTCAATCAATAGTTTGTACAACTATTTTTTATAGCTATGGTTTGGGACTTTATGGTAAAGTTGGTCCTGCTTTGGGGTTAGTTTTAACAATTATCATTTTTACTATTCAAATCTTTATCAGCAAATATTGGTTGAAACGTTATCAATTTGGTCCCATGGAATGGATTTGGAGGAGTTTGACTTACGGCAAACTTCTCGGGATGAAGTTATAAATACATTTTCCTGAATTTAATAAATAAATATGCGTAACCAAATGAAACAATAAAACTTGTGCAAAAAATTAGATAGCAAGGTGCATTTTGACAATTCTTACGAGATAACGATTCCTATTCAATTAAGGGCAACAAGGGAATAAATGATTTGAGCTTTGACAACTTATAAAAAATTATCAAAGCATTCCTCTTTTACCCCTACCAACAACTCCCTTGCTTTCACCACTGCTTTTTCCAAACCTTCCGGATTTTTACCGCCGACAGTAGCAAAGTTGGGTTGTCCTCCCCGCCCTCTTGGATTTCTTTAGCAGCTTTGTCAAACTATTCCTTATAAAAAAGAAGCACATGCTTTGCGTAGCTGCTTAAAACGAGCAATGTTTTTAGCGTCTTTTCTCGCAACTTGCAGATTGTAACGGGTTTGCATGTTTATCAACATCTCTGCATCAAGTCCGAGAGCGGCCTCAATAAGCAACGCAAACTCTGTATTGACAGGCCGTTTTCCATTCAATATTTCGTTCAACATAGTATAGGATATATCCATTTGCATGGCTAGTTTCCTTTGCGAAATGCCTCGGTACTCGATTTCATCCTTGATTATCTCGCCGGGATGGATGGGATAATACGGATTTGATTTTTTTACAACAGCGGTTTTCATAACATTTTTATTTATAATGATTTGAAAGCTCGATAATATTACAAATGGTAAGCACTATTTCATCGGCTTCTTCTACCGTCGACACGGAAAATTCAATTCTATACTTGTCGTTCACTCGTATAGATGATAAGCCCTTCTTGTCGCCTTTGAGTATTTCGTAATTTAAAGAATGAAATTGATAGAGGTCTTCAATTGCTTTGGCTTCCTGCAATCGATAAATACATTTTGCATAGGCTTTTATAATTTCGGGCTGAAAACGATATTTTCGATTACTTGTTTTACCCGTTTCGTACAATTCTTTCAAGTATTCTTTTCCAAAGGTAACAACCATAGTATCTTTCTTGTTTATGCAAAAGTAATTCTTTTTTCTTGGATATTCGCAAAAAAGTGAACATTGTATCAAATAAAAAAGCTCAAGCAATTTTTTAAGATTACCCGAACTTTTATTGAAAACTCGATTTATCAAATACTCCTATCCCACCAACAACTCCCTTGCCTTCACCACTGCTTTTTCCAAACCTTCCAAGTTCTTACCGCCGGCAGTAGCAAAATTAGGTTGTCCTCCCCCGCCGCCTTGGATTTCTTTAGCGGCCTCGCGTACAATAGTCGAGGCATTTTTGCCTTCCTTCACTAAATCATCGCTGAGGGCAATAATCAGGTTCGGTTTTCCTCCAAAATCGGAGCCTAAAATAATAACAAAACGATCTAACTCATTACGCAGCATCATTACCGCATTCTTTAATACTTCGGGATCGAATTCAACCACGTTTGAAACAACTCTCAGATTATTGATCGTTTCAGCTTTCTCAATAAAATAATTTTTCATGTTTTTGGCCTGCTCAATCAAAAATTCGCCGACACGGTTTTTTAATCCGCTATTTTCTTCAATCATTTTGCGGATAGCGCCCATAAAATCTTGTTGAGTATGCATCAGTTCGCGGATATCCCGAAAAACATCCTGTATATAATAGAAGTGATCTTCAACAGTTTTTCCGGTAATGGCTTCTATACGGCGAATGCCGGCGGCAATAGCGCCTTCTGTCATAATTTTGAACATGCCTATATTTCCTGTCGCATGAACATGCGTTCCTCCACAAAACTCAATAGAATCGCCATATTTAATTACACGAACGGTGTCGCCGTACTTTTCGCCAAATAAAGCCATCGCTCCCATTTGATTCGCTTCTTCGAGAGGAATCTGGCGATAATCTTCAAGCATGATATTTTCCCGGATAGCCTCATTTACTTTACGTTCCACTGTACGTATTTCTTCATCGGTCAATTTAGAAAAGTGAGAAAAATCGAAACGCAAACGGGTATCTTCCACCAATGAACCTTTTTGTTCCACATGCGTGCCTAATACATCTCGCAAAACCTTATGCAGAAGGTGTGTAGCGGTATGATTACTTTCGGTTCGATGACGTTTTTCGCCGTCTACCTGCGCTGTAAAAGTAGCCGAAATATCCGAAGGCAATTTATTTACCAAATGTACAGAAAGGTTATTTTCTTTTTTGGTATTGAAAATCGGCGTTTTTTCGCCATTGACCTCGATAAAACCACTGTCGCCAACCTGTCCGCCCGATTCGGCATAAAAAGGCGTTTGATCAAATACCAATTGATAAAATTCTTTGTCTTTGGTTTTTACTTTACGATAACGAAGAATTTCCAGCTCGCAGGAAAGAATGTCGTAACCCAAAAATTGAGTGTACTCCCCTTGCCGGATTTCTACCCAATCATCTGTGTCGACAGCCGCCGCCTGGCGCGAACGGTTTTTTTGTTCTTCCAACCCTTTGGCAAAGCCTTGCATATCCACTTCCAAACTTTTTTCTTTGGCCATTAGTTGAGTTAAATCAATAGGGAAGCCAAAAGTATCGAAGAGTTCAAAAGCAAAATCGCCTTCAATCGTTTTTAAGTTGGAATTGCCTTTGACATAATTTTCAAATTTCAAAATCCCGTTTGAAAGCGTGCGTAAAAAAGCTTGCTCTTCTTCCAATATTACCCTACTGATAAGGATTTCCTGTGCTTTAAGTTCAGGAAACTGGGCACCCATTTGTTGTACCAATACCGGTAAAATTTCAAACAAGAAAGGCTCTTTGAAATCCAGGAAAGTATAGCCGTAACGCACTGCTCGACGCAAAATACGACGAATCACATATCCGGCTTTGGCATTTGATGGCAATTGTCCGTCGGCAATAGCAAAAGCCACTGCACGTAAGTGGTCGGCACAAACCCGCATGGCAATGTCGGCCTGTTCATTTTGCCCGTATGTTTTTCCTGATTCTTTGGCCAAAGCTTGGATTAAAGGTTGAAATACATCTGTATCATAATTAGATTGTTTGCCTTGCAACACCATGCACAAACGCTCAAAACCCATTCCTGTATCCACATGTTTGGCCGGCAATTGTTCTAAACTTCCGTTAGCTAAACGATTATATTGAATAAACACCAGATTCCAGATTTCAATTACCTGTGGATGATCTTGATTGACCAAATCTTTTCCGGAAACTTTTTTTCGTTCTTCCTCGGAACGAATATCCGCATGGATTTCAGAACAAGGCCCGCAAGGCCCCATGTCTCCCATTTCCCAAAAATTATCTTTCTTGGAGCCAAACAGAATACGATCCTCAGAAATATATTCTTTCCAAAAATTGTAAGCTTCCATATCTTTATCCAAACCTTCTTTTTCATCGCCGCCAAAAACGGTAACATATAATTGATCTTTAGGAATTCCATACACTCCGGTCAATAATTCCCAAGCCCAAGTAATGGCTTCTTTTTTAAAATAATCGCCAAACGACCAGTTTCCTAACATTTCGAACATGGTGTGGTGATATGTATCATGTCCTACTACCTCCAAATCGTTGTGTTTTCCCGAAACCCGCAAACATTTTTGCGTATCGGCAATACGGGAATATTTCACCGGCGCATTGCCCAAAAAAATATCTTTGAACTGGTTCATTCCCGCATTGGTAAACATCAAGGTAGGATCGTTCTTAATCACCATAGGCGCCGAAGACACAATCTGGTGTTGTTTGCTTTGGAAGAAATCTAAAAACTTTTGACGAATTTCTTGTGAAGTCATATATTTTGTGTTGATTTGGTTATTTGTTAAGTTGTTGATTTGGGTTTATACGATAGCATTAGGCAACATTTGTAAAAATGGTAAAGCTTTTGAATAGTCTAAGTCCTCGTATTCTGTGTCCAAACATCGTATGTTGTTATAATAAGATTGATGTTGTTCGTAATAATATTTCTCGGATTGGATAAACCATGCTTTGGGGCCTAATTTTTTTGAAATAAACCATTTTTCTAATAATCTTGCTGTGCGTCCGTTTCCATCATAGAATGGATGTATTTTTACAAACACCAAATGTAGCATGGAGGCATAGTATAAAATTTCTTCAAAACTGAGTTGAGCCAGAAGCAAAGTTTCTATATCGGCATAATACTTTTGCATTTCGGACTCTACTTTGTCAGGAGAAACGGCTACATATTCGATCTTTCCGCTTTCGGTAATTACAAACATGTTTCCCGAACGGATTTTTCCTCTTTGAGATTTTTGTAAAATATGTTGAGTAAGCTTCGCATGCGCCTCCATTAATGAGGAGACAGAAAGTTTGGTTTGTTGGGCAAATAAATAGGCTTCATACAAATCATCTGTCTTTCTTGTATAATCGGGTTGGTATTTTGTATTAAAACGTTTGTGTTTTACAAAAGAATCCAATTCAATATTTTCTCCTTCTATTTTAGATGAAAACACTGCCGATACAGAAGTATAAAAATCAAATATTTCCGTACTCAATTCACTATCATGCAAATAATCAAACTTTTGCCCAATTGTATTGTCAATATTAGATTGATATTGTGTCAACAGATTATCAGAAACAATAAGAAACATCTCGATATATTAGCTGCATTTTTTAGTAACTGTTTGAAAATTTTTCCATGAAGTATTTTGGATCTAAAAACTTTCTTTTTTGCCGGAATTTTTACCAAATAGCGCTACTATTCTTGAAAAATTCCGTCTGCAAAATAGCCATTTTTATCCCTCAAAATCTCTTCCATAAAAATTTAAACAGTTACTCATTTTGCAAAGTTACGAATTTGCAGTTGAAATAGTTTTTAGAGGTTCTTTTTATCTCTTTAATAACTGCCATGGAAAACAAGATAGCTTTATTTTTTAGTACATGACAAAAATTATCATTGTCGATATATTTTTCTGATAATCAGTAAAATATATGTGGGTTTATATTTGGAAAAGACCTTGAAAATTCGTATCTTTATAACTGATTTCTAATTGGTTATAATGAAAAAAC
>JAVBLV010000002.1:0-45561 GCA_031553195.1 Bacteroidales bacterium | reverse complement strand
GTTTGAGTCCTGAAAATCATAACTGAATAGGATAGTAGAATAAACTATAAAATTACTGATTTTCAGCGACTTAAACAAATTAAAATGTCATTTAATTGATTGATTTATAGATATTTAACATTAAAAGTAACGGACTATTGTATTTGAGAATGAATCAAATATTGTTTTCCCTCTTGGTTGGCGCTTTTGTAATTATTTTTATTTTGACAATTTTTTCCTATGACAATATAAACATTTGGAATCGAATGGATTTGTTTATATTAATAGCATTCCTTACAGTTTGTACAATGGTAGAAGATGTGCTGACAAAAAAATGGATGAAAAAGAAATACCCACAGGAGTAGTAAATACCAAGGATGTATGCGCCTCCGGCAAATATTCTTCGAATCATACTTTATTTTCCACAAATAGAAACAAAAGGACAATAGGAACATGTTTTTTCATCCTGCGTTTGAGTAAAAGGGATTTCCCTATCGAAAATTTCGGTTAAAAGCTGTGTAAGAAACGTTTCAAATGTTTGAATTTCTGTATTCGAAATATTATCGTTAGCATCAATTTTTACTGTTAACAAATCGTTCTCCATTCTTCTAAAAGAATAAATTCCTGACAGAATGGAACTTATGATTCCTTTGCTTTGTATGTATAACCAAGAGTATAAGAGTAATTGAAAGCTTTTTTCAGGAATTTTACTTTTATTGAAATTATCTAATTCTATGGATTTTACCTTTAAATCCGAATCTTGAACATTTCCGCTTTTATAATCTACAATGCGAAGATTTCCATCTAATCTGTCAATCCGGTCGGCCTTGCCATAAAGATTTATTTTTTGTTTGTTTTCCCCCGCTTCAATTTCTAATTCTCCCCTCATCTCTATTTCCAGCGCCAATATTTCCAGTTTTGAATTCCGGGCCAATTCTTGTTGTTTTTCAATAAAGGTATTGATAATCTTTTGGGCTATTTCAAAAATAAGTTTGTTTTTTCCTGTTTGTAAATCCCCTTGCGGGTATTCTTTATCAAAAGCCCGTACAAGGAAATCGTTCGTTTGTTTTTTCAACGACTGTAGCGTTTCAGGGCAAATGAGACCATCGGAATAACGTTCGGGCAAAAATATGTTTTCCATTACTGAATGTATAACAGTGCCCAATACTGCATAGTCGACAGTTTCTTCAACCGTTTTTATTTCGGGAATCTTAAGGATATGCGTAAAGTAAAATTGCAAAGGACAACGAATATAACAGTTTAAAGAAGTGGGAGAAAATCCTTTCCCCGAAGCAATACTATTTAATTGATCTTGAATGATATCATTTTTTACAACAGAAATATTGTTTTTCTCTATTTGAGGATTTCCGGTAGCAGTAAGCAATCTTTCTACAATCATAGTATGAGGAGAATACTGATTTAATTCTAGCTGTATTTGTTTAATAAAACGGCTTTTTTCGTTTTTCCCAAACCCTTCGGTGTCGGCATTATATACAAGCGTTATATTTTTTGCCCGTTGCAAAAGTCTGTAAAAGTGATACGCATAAATAGAATCCGTCTCAGAATAAGTCGGAATCTCAAAATGTTTTTTAATTTGAAACGGCAATAGCGAACTACTCGTTTTTCCTTTTGGCAGTGTGCCTTCATTTACAGAGAGGAGAATAATATTTTCAAAATCAATAACCCGCGTTTCCAATAAACCCATAACCTGAAGCCCTTGTAAAGGTTCTCCATAAAAATTGATTTTGATTCTTTCTGCCAAAGAAGTATAAACTGATTTTATATTTTCCATAGAATCAAATGCTTGATATGAATCCTGCAAATCTTTTAAATGAGTGATCAGTTTATAGAAGGTAAACAGAAATTCTTTTTCAAGAGGTTTATTCTCAACCTTTTCCCAAAATAAGTTGATAAGAGTATCAAATGTTTGAAACAAAAGTAATACATTGCTTCTCTCGATGAATAGAAAACAAAGCGCATTAAAATCGATATTCGATTCGTTACAAATATGTTGGATCTCATCAACAGATAGATAGGCCCTGTTAAATGCCGTTAGTTTTTCTAAAAGAATAGTCGCCTTATATTCAGGAGAAAACAGCATTTGCAAATAAGGATGGGTCAATAGCAACAGAACCGATTGCCGGTTAAAATAGTTTAAGGAACTTTTCGATCTCGACGAATGCAAATCTAATAACTTAATTCCAAGATCATAAATAGACGTCAGGCAAAAAGGATATCCCATCGTTATATTTACGCTTTCAAGCCGGGAAGGTAGGGAATTTAACACGGGAAGCAATAAGTTTTCATCGCAAAGCACAATAGCGGAATTCTCCATATTTGACATACTATCAATCAACTGATCGATCTTCTGTCCAGTGAATTTGGCTTGCAGTATATTTTCCGAGACCCCTATGACTTCTATATTTTTAGGTTGGCTAAAACAATTGCTGAAATCTTTAAGATTTTTGAATTGGGATTGATATCTTCTCAAAAAATCGCCTGACTCTTGAACAGCTGATTCCATGTAATATACGTCAGCGTCCCATAATATTTCCGCTTTTCCGCTTTGTTCCAAATAATGAAAGATTCTATATTCGCTTTTTGTTAAAGCATTGAAACCCACTATCCATATTTTTTTAACTTGTAACCGGTTAATTAGGTTTTCAATGTTCTCTGCGGCATAACGGTAAATATAACCTTGATAGATTTTGTTTTTTTGGATACATAAATCTACTAACTTTTGATAATAAACGCCTAACAAAGAAAAGAAACGAAGATAATTTTTTTGATTTTCAGTAAGCGGCTGTCCGCTTACATTCCACAAAGACAACGCTTTTTCTTCGCTAAGCCATGAAAATATAACTTTAGGGTCCACTAAATGAGAATCAATATCGCTAAAATCATGGATAAGCATTTCTCCAAATGCTGCAAACTCCATAAAATGAAGCATTCTGTCTCCTTCCAATTCTTTGTGAATTTGAAAAAGAGTAAATAATAAATAAATTGGGTCTTCAATTTGAATGCCTGTCAGCTCGACTACAAAATCCTCTATACTTGATATTTCGGGAGAGAAAAAAGGTTTTTCGACAAGCAAGGCCAAATGTTTTTTTAAGAACAGTCCCGTTCTTCTGTTGGGAAGGACAATATGAATTTGATCCAATTCATTCTCATGCTCTTGAATAATCTTTTTGGCGACGTCTTCTAAAAAAGGATTCATAGAAAAAAATTGAAAATGGGCAATTTAAAAACACAAAAATAATGAGAAATAATAAATTATACCATTTTGATTAAAAGTCTGGATTTGCATTTTAAAATTCTTCGATATAAATTCTTATTTTTCTATTCTCCTCGCAAATGAATTTCATTTTTCAAATTCGAATTCTCCTTTAAATACATACTTCTTTTCTTTCCAATACTCACTATATCCTTGCCCCTTAGCCATTTTATATCTTTCCAACCTATGTAAGAAACGGTTCAAAAAAGGCCCTTTAGATATAATTACTTCCTCATATTTAACTACTTCTATCAACTCTTTTTTGTCATGTATTTAGCAATCACAGATATGCTTTAACTGTTCAAAGACAGCGTTGGCTAAGCGGCTGGCTCCGATTCTAAAGTAACTGTTATTCAGATATTCGTCGCCTAAAGTGGCCTGCGTTAATTGCAAATACATTTTCGCTTGTTCAGGTTCTGAAATCCCGCCGGAAGCTTTAAACCCAATTCTTTTCCCTGTTTTTTGATAATGATTCTTTATTTGATGTAACATAACAAGAGCGGCTTCTTTAGTTGCCGAAACAGGTATTTTTCCTGTGGAGGTTTTTATAAAGTCAGCTCCAGCCCAAATGGCTAAATCGCTGGCAATGGCAATATTTTTTAACGATTGCAATTCGCCGGTTTCTAAAATTACTTTTAAACAAACATTTTTACAGTATTCTTTTATAGAAGCAATTTCGTCGTAGACCTTATTATAATTGCCTTCTAATAAAGAGCCCCTGGAAATAACCATGTCAATTTCTTCCGACCCCTGATCAATAGCGTATTGAATTTCTTGCAGTTTCACTGAAATAGGAGATTGTCCCGAAGGAAAAGCGCCCGCAACGCAAACTGTTTTTATATTTTTTCCCATTAAATTCTTTTTTACCAAACTTGCAAAAACAGAGTATACACATACGGCCGCCACATTGGGTAAAGCCGGATTTTGTTCCGAAAATCCATACGCTTTCCGGCAAAGCGCCGCTACTTTTTCATTTGTGTCGTTTCCCTCTAAAGTAGTGAGATCTATGCAATTCAAGATTAATTTATACGTTTCCTGCTCTGACAGGTTCGGTATTTCTTGCGAAAGAATTTGATTTAGTTCGTTTTGAACGAAGACTTCTGTAATTTGCTCGTAATCTTTTTCACAAATCATTTGAGATGATATTTATAATGTCTGATCAATATGTTTCTTCTAAGTCTTGTTGAATGCATTTGCGTATCTGTTTCTTTTCTTGATTCCAGAGATGAAGCGCTCCTCCTTTGCAATGAGAATAATCTTTGCACCCGTCGCAAATTCCTGTTTTTGTCCATTGCTTGTCGCGCATTATCTGAAAGCGATTTTCCCAAACATCTAAAAAATCGTCTTTATAAATATTTCCCTGCACAAAACTTCGGTCAATATTCGGACAAGCCGATATTGAGCCGTCGATCAGCACAGAGCCGATATTAATGCCCGCCCTGCAAAAGAAAAAACTGTCCCTCACCTTGCATTCATAATTGCCTACATAGGCTTCGCAACTAAATTTTATATCTATTTTGTTTTTATCTTCAATACGCGTTTGGGCGATAAAATCCATTAAATATTTATGTTGACGGGGATTCAATAGCATTTGCTCATTTCCGGCCGCCCTGCCGATAGGACTAATGGTAAATAATCTCCAAGCTTTTACTCTTTTTGAAATGAAAAATTCTTTTAACGCCGGCAACTCATTGATGTTTCTCGCATTTACGCAAGTAACTACATCATAGTTAAATCCGTTCGTCATTCTGATAATATCCAGCGTTTGAATTGCCTTTTCGAAACTTTTTGGATTTCCGCGCAACCAATTATGATTTTCTTCAAATCCGTCTATGCTTAAGGTCAGCGCGCTCATTCCACTGCTAAGTAGTTTATTATGAATTTCGTCGTCGTACCTAAATCCATTGGTTACCAATCCCCAATGGAATCCGTGTTCACGCAAAGTTTTTCCACATTGGTCGATATCGTTCCTCAAAAGAGGTTCTCCTCCTGTCAATACAACGATAATCGGATTTTTATAAGCCTTTCGCACAGGTAATATAGCTTTTAAAAAATCTTCGAAAGGCATATCCTGATTAACGGAATTTTGTACGCAATCCGAACCGCAATGCAAACATTTAAGATTGCATCTATGCGTACACTCCCAGAATAAATAATTCAGTTCGTGGAGTTGGGTTTCGTTTTCCCTAAAAGAATTAAAAATAGACTGTTTAATTCGAAAGCGTATCCTGTTCATGGATATTGAGGGTAATATTAAGTTGGGTCAGCAAACTGTCATTTTTGACGATTGTGTCTTTGGGTTCGTAAAGAATGCCTCCTCTTCTTGAAGAATCCGAATCTTCGAATTTAAGGTTGTATTCGTGGAGAAAGTTTGTATACATGGTGAAGTTTCCCTCTCGGTCTGTGTAAACGTAATTGGAAAAATTGCTTCTCACGGAAACCTTGATTCCCGATATTGGCCTGTTAGCGGTTGAGATAACGGTTCCTTTAATACATACGTCCTCATCTCTGGAATTGTCGATTCCATAGCATGCCTGAAAAATAAATGCGACCGAAGACAGGCAAATAGTTCCTAAAATATATCTGCGGATCTTTCGAGTCCTGATTTTAATTTTATCTGTCGTCATATGAGTCGTGTTTGGTTTATTTATATAGACAAAATTGGTTTTTTATTTGATAGCCTAGTCAGGGCGTGACTCTAAGTCACGTCCTGACTTACGGTCCCTTTAAACAAATATCGCGTTCTATATTACTGGGAGGGCCATAACAAGCCTGAAAGACAAATGCTACAGGAGATAAACAGATAGCCCCCAATATATATCGTTTATTTTCTTTATGCGTTTTCATATCGGAAGGTTCATAATGATGATTTTGTATGCGATTTCTTCTTTTTAGGAGAAATTTGCCGTTTATTAAACGACTGTTTTTCGAATGAAGGCACATGCCGGTTCCAACGAATTTCTTTATCCAGAAACCATTTAAAAACTAAATTTTTACGCCATGATTTGGCATTCATTTTTTTTCTGTTGGTTAAGAATTTAGAGAGCCTTTTTATTTTTGCCCGTTCTTTATAATCAACGTAATTTTCTGCTCTTATTATTTGGCGGTTTTTTATTATCAGATCCTGTAAAGGTATGTTCAAAGGGCATATTTCAGCGCAGGCGCCGCACAAAGTAGACGTAAAGCTCAGGTGCTTGGTTGTTTCTACATTATCCAGGAAAGGAGATACCACTTTTGCCAAGGGTCCGGCAAATACGCTATTGTAAGGTTCGGCTCCGATAGTTTTATACACAGGACAAACGTTTCGGCAAGCATTGCAATGAATGCATGCCAACGCCGCGTAATGCTCTTTACTCTCGAGTAAAGAAGTTCTGTTATTATCCAACAAGATCAAATAAAATAATTCTTCCTGTTCTTTTTTATTAGGAGTTAAAACAACCGAATAGGTTTCCAATTTTTGTCCGCTATTGTAAATCGAATATAAATTTAAAAATAAGTCCAGGTCGTCTGTAGACGATAGTAAACTATGTATCGGAACAAAACAAATTTTAATCTTGGAAGAAATTAAATTATCATAGAATTCTTTGTTGTGGGTAGATACAACAATACTTCCATTTTCAACTAATAACTGGTTTGCCTGAAAAACAAGAACCTCTCTGTTAGGCTTGATCTTAATTTCTTCATGCCGCAAAAAACTTTCCAATTCAATTTCTTCAAATAGAAAGTCTCTTTCCAAATGGACTGTATTCAATTGATTTTTCTCTAATATTTCTTTCAATGCATTCAAGGCTTCTTCATATTCTGCCGCCCAAAATAAAACGCCTCCATTCTCCTGAAATATTTGTTCGAATTGCAAACAATTTTTATCCAAAGAACTTAGCATTTTCTTTTTTATATTGAACGCTTGAATTTTAGCTTCTTTAATATCTGAAAACAATTCATTTAAAGTAGCTGAATTGTTGGTTGGGACAAAAGAAAAATCCTTGCTCTCATTCTTGGCAATAATTCTACGACAAACGCTGTTGAATTCTTTGTAGGAAGGGGAATTCATTTCTTAAATTTGATTATTCTTTTTTCGACGTTTTACAAATATGACAATTACAAATTTACTAAATAACTATCAAAATTTTTTGTACGATATCATAAACTATAGAATTACTACATAAGAAATGAGCATTGACAGTAAAAAATTCCCGGATTGAACTTTTTAAATGCTTTTTTGTTTACACCCATACTATTAGCTGTACTAAAATTATTGCTGACGATTGGCTGATTATTACTGAAATCTTTCGACATAAAATTTCGATAAATATGAATTCAGCTGAAAAGCATTTAGCAATTTTAGAAAGAATGGACGGTATGATCCGGAGAGGTCAAACCGGCAATGCTGAAGAATTTGCAGATAAATTAGGAATTAAAAAAACATGTTTCTTTAATAAATTGCAAATTTTAAAAGAAATGGGAGGAACGATCTCCTTTAGTCATCCTGAGAATAGCTATATTTATGAGGAGGATGCGCCTATATTGAATTTTAAAATCGGACGTCTTTCAAAAGAATACCTGGAGTCGTTGTTGAAAAAAATAACGTATAGGTAATTTATATGTCCTTATTTTAAAAGCTATTTCATCATAAATTATTTGTATACAATGAAATAAGTATCTATTTATAGAGATTTTTTAAAATCCCCCGCTCACTCCGTAAAAAACGAACTGCCGCAATATAATTTTGCATTATCATTTCTAATATTGTTTCCGGAAAATTATTCGACGAAATAATCCCGAAATAAATTTATTAAATCAAATAGGACTCGACACAACTACTGTTAACCAAGCTCTTATTAAAGGGAAAAGAGATTTGTAAAAATGAAAATCTATGAAAAGATTTATATCCATTATTTTCTCTTGTTTAGCATTGCCGCATAAAGGCGGAGAAATCTGTTTTTTTATGAATTTCCCGGGCTACCTCCATTTTTTCACACATTATTTTTTTCATCGGTTCAAAATTTTCTTTTGGATAACTATCATATCAAAACCCGATAACTTATATCGTCATTTCATTTGGTTTTTGGGGAAGAATAACTACCTCAAACATTGCCTGTAATTGGGCGGAAGCAAAACAGTTTTAAATCGCGCTGATTTGCGGCGGATAAACGTCTAATTGCAGGCATAACCTCGGAAGAATAAGGATGGAGGGGAATCATATCCTCGTTATTCTTTTCATTTTATTTAAATCAATAATCATGAGGCGTGCAAAAAGTTTATTTTTCTGTATTTTACCTTGTCTATAAATTAAATTTTGTGTATCTCAGAGAATTACGAAAGTCCTCTTTAGTAATTTTAAGGATAAATAGCCTTTTTGAGTTCAGCCTCTCAGTATAAACAAAATTATTAAGACTATGAAAAATGTATTATTTCATTTCCGGCAAGCAAAAAGAATTTGCGGTTGGATAATTATGTTAATAGCTGTGGGAGTATTCTCTCCTATGCTGAAGGCCCAGACGGCCTATGGCGTTAAAATTATCAGCTCGGTAGAAGTGGGTTGCGAAGGAATGCAAAAAGGATTTGAATTTGAGCATGAAATAGGCTCTATGGACAATCCTTGCGAAAAAGTATGCAGAGACGCCGTTTTAGAATATAAAGTCATTAATTCCACCGCCTCTTATTTTATCTGGCAAGTGGAGGGAGGGGTCATAAACTCCCAAAGCGGCAATGTATGTTATATCCGTTGGGATAATAGTAATACCGGTAGCCTGATTGTTTACGAAGCGGCTATGGTTAACGGCCAAATAAGCATGAATGGCGGAGGCAGTTCCATGCTTTGCGTGGAAAAAATTCCCACTCCAATAGTTGAGGTTCAACAATTCGGGAATCCTGATCCTAAAAGCTTAAGCGCTTGCGTAAAAGAAAATGTGCTGTTATTAGGGGTAGAAATTTCCAACGATGTAGAGATCAAATATTGGCATTGGGATTTCGGAGATGGAACTTCCTCTACAGAACAAAATCCGACTCACCAATGGACAAACTCCGGGAGTTATCCTGTTACGTTAACCGTACGCACAGCTTGTAACTGTGAATTCATTTTTGAATCAAAAATAGATGTTAAACCCGAAAAATTCAACGAAATCACCTGCGCTTCGGTTGTTTGCGAGAACCAGGTAAGCAAATATACTACTACCGCCCAATGCAGCCCTTATAATTGGATAGTACAGGGGGGGTCGATTGTTACCAATAACGGGCCCGACATAGAGGTAGTATGGGATAATGTGAGCGACGACGGGTTTGGTTTGGTAATGTTGGATAACATGCCCTGCAAAGATGGTTCCAAATGTTCGCCTTTTACCAGCATAGAAATTCCGGTGATAAAAGTAGAAGGAAAAATAAAAGGAAAAACTGCCGCTTGCGTGGGAGAGGAACTAACCTATACTTTGCCGAAATGGCCGGCTACGGTTTATCACTGGGAAGTCGATCCTGCGTTTGCATACGCCTATAGTTTTTCGCATAGCAACGAACAGGAATTTACGATCCAGTTTTCTCAGGCGGGAACGGTTCGCTTAAGGGCTTCGTACGAAAATACGCTCATCGGTTGTAAAGGCTCTGCATTTTTAGATATACAAGTAGATGTGAAACCGGTAATAAAAGGGGTAGAAAATGCCTGTCAAGGAAATGCCCATAAATATCAGTCCATTAAAAATAATGTTGCGCAATATACCAACTGGACGGTGAAACGGCCCAATGGCGTTATTGATTATATACAGGGGTTATATACATTGAATTATACTTTTTCCGACGCCGGCGTATATACAATCACTGCCGATGACGGCGCGGCTTGCCCTCCCGACGCTTTTAAAGTAAATGTGCATAAGAAACCGCCAACTCCCGTAATAAAAGGAGACATTGCGGCCTGTCTGCAAACGCTGACCCTTTATTCCGTGCCTAAAAATAATGCGTATACTTACAAATGGGAAGTAACCAACGGAACGCCAACCACTGCGTATTCCGATGAAATTCTAGTGAAGTGGACGTCCTATACGGCAAGCACAGGGCTGAAGGTAACCTATACCGATCGCGAAGAGCCTTATTGCCAATCCAGTCCGGCAACCATTGCGGTAAAACCTTTACCTCAAATAGCGGCAACTATTAAGCAGGTTCCTCCCGACTCGGTTTTTGAAAACTGTACCCGCCGTTATGTCGCTTCCTATGCCTATGGCGAAACGTACGAATGGAGCATTATTCCGGCTACGGCGGGAAGCGTGGTATCCGGAACCCGCGATACGGTGGATATCCGCTGGAATGAAATTAACCCTCCAAGCCTAACGGCAACCGTGCAGTTGGTAATTCGTAAATGCGAAGGACTACAAAGCCTGACGCTTACCTGTTCCGTGCTTATTTATGATATTCCTAATCTGACCATTATTCCGTCTACTGCGACTGTTTGTGCGGGAGCGCCGGCGGTACAATTTCAATCCAACCATCTTTCCAAATGGTATGTGGATGGAGTTCTTCAACAGGGTCCAGCTTCATACGCATTTAATTACACGCCTGTAAACGTAACTAACGGAGCAGTAGATAGGCTCATTACTGCCGAAGCCACTGTGAGATGTAATGTAGTACGTATGGGTTACGCTTCTGTGACGGTAAATCCTGCCCCCCGGATAGCCATAAAAAATGTGGAAGATCCTAGTTTATGGTTATGTATAGGACAGCCGTTAAATGTTCATTTGCAAATGACCAACGACAATAATGTGCCTATAGGAAGTATAAAATGGGGTAAAGACGGTAGTTTTATTACTCCTTCGGCGACAATAAACCCATACCTGGCAACTGTACAAGGGGATTATTTTGTTGAAGCAACCGGTTTGAACGGATGTAAAACAACCAGTTCCGTATTTAGGTTATACCAAAAAGTTTGTGTCCCCGGTTCAGGTACCCTGCCTCCTTCGGAATATTACTGTCTCCCGGATTTAGCTTATAGCCGCCGTTGCGATGCCGCTAATAACTTGGTATATACTTTTGTAGACAATACCGCGACTTCGCCCGGTTATGGATCTTATACCGTTACCTGGAAATTAAGCGGAGGCGGGTACGGTAATACGACAGTCGGTTCCGGAAGCAAGATATCTATGACTTTGACTCCGAATACCACTTACACCATGCGTATTGTTATTAATAACAGCAGTACCTTGTACAGAGACGTTACTTTTACCGCTACAAAGGATGCCAAAGCATTGTACACTACTTCTCCAGCGCTAAATGTCTGCGCGGGCAATCAGGTTACGTTTACGCCGACGCCTCCCAGTCCGGTGCAAACTTATTTGTGGAAACTTGGGCAATCAAAAATCCAAACTACGCAAATTGCGCAAGCTTCTTTTACTTACGTTGGAGCGTTTTATCTTACAATTAGGGATACTCTTATAACTACCGATCTCCTAAGTTGTAAAGATACCTATATCTCGAGTATTAATGTATATCCCAATCTTTTAAGGGGACGGGTAGATTGTCCTCCTACAGAAGTTTGTGAAGGAACCGATGTTCCACTAACGTATGTTCGCCAACTAGGGGATCCAACTCCTTTATCTTATTTATGGCAACATAACCAATGTACAACTGCCACCACTACCGCCAATCATGCAGGAGAATATTATGTAACACTAACAGGACAATATGGTTGCATTAATACAGTCGGTGTCGGCAGGCCGAACATTGTGCCGCCTACGCCGGCGGTTATTACCGGAAAAACCATTGTTTGCAAAGGCTCAGGCGAAACGGTAAATTTAAGCGCCAATACGGGCAATCCGGCCAGCCAGTATGAATGGTTCCGCAACGGCGGTTTGGTGGGAACCGGCGCCAATTTAACGACGAGCGCCTGGGCTTCGGGAACCTATACCATCAGCGTAAATGTAAAAACGCCCCTTCCGAGCGGAACCTTATGCACCCAAACGGCTTCGACCACATTGAAGATACTGGACAAACCCGAAGCGCCCAAATTTGTCTTTAATGTGTTGGATTGCGATAATTATTTGGTAGATTTAAAAGTTACAAACCCCAAGCCGGGAACCTACCAATGGAGTTCGGGACAAACCGGCGATTATATTAAGGTATATCAAGGCGGCTCATACCGCGTGCAATATACTTCGCCCGAAGGTTGTCAAAGCGAATCGCAAAGCCTGGCCGTGCCTCACGATCCGGCATATTATTTCTGGACTTTCCCCAAAGGATGTTACAACCTTTGCGAATGGCCCGACAAATATGTGCATGGCATTGCAGGCTTCCCCACCGGTCAGACATGGAAATGGTTCTGGTTCGAAGGCGGCAATACCCAATCAACAGGCAGCGCGCCCTCTTATTCTTCCCAGGGACTCAATCCGCCGTTAAGGGTACATTCCAAATTTAACGATTTTCAAATGGCGCTGGACAATGGATATTGCTACAAACAAACCGAACCTTTCTATGTAAAATGGGAACAATGCAAGAGCTGTGATTTGAAAATTACAATATTAAACATCGCGTGCGTGGAAGATCCCAAAGGAGTGTATAAATTCCTGATCGATATTGATTTCTATAATCCCAATCCTTTCCACATGGATTATACCCTTACGCCCCGCAATCCTGCCGGCGCCAGCATGGGTTTGTTAGGGGGAGGAATCTGCCGTTTACAGCCGGGTTCCAATACCCTTTCTTTTGTTTTTGACTCGCCTGTTCCTGTTCCCGGGAATGTTGTTTTCGATTTTCTGGGGCATTATGAAAATCTGTTTTACTGTAGCCAGGTTTTTGAAACATTCATAAATAAATGTAGCGACTACAAACCTTGGAAAAAGTCCGCTCTTCAAAGTCTGGAAAGCGATTCTCCCCAACAGGAGATGTTGAGCGATGCAGGAAAGACAATCAGCATATTCCCTAATCCGGCGCGCACGGAAGTGAATATTGCTTATGATTTGCCCCCATTCAAAGGCGAAGCTTCTATGGAAATCTATGATTTGCAAGGCAAGCAAAAAGGGCGTTGGACATTATCCCAAGCGCAGGGAGAATTCAGGATTTCCGTCAAGGATTGGACGTCGGGCGTGTATATGCTTAAACTATTAACGCAAGGCCAAGTTCTTGAAACGAGGAAACTGGTAATAACCAAATAAATCCCCGAACGCCACAACGAAAAGCAGGAAGCCGGTACAAAGCTTCCTGCTTTTTCTAAAAAGATCAAATATTTTTGTCTATTATTAGGGAAGAGGTATGAGTTACAAGATACGAGTTACGAGGTATAATTACCATTGGTAAAGTCTATTGCCGGGGTTTGTTGAAAATCCTGTCAATAGTCGTAACTTTGACAGGGCCGGATGAACTCAACAATTCACAACTCAACAAAAATAAACCGGTGAAATAACTATGAGACAAAAATTTTATAAATGAGGAACGAAGAATGGAAAGCGAAAATGTGAATAAGGGAATGGTAAATTTTGAGATTGAATATTTGTAATGCTTAAAAGTTTCTAAAGTTAGAAGGAGAGTTGAAGAATTAGTAATTAGTAATGAGGAATTAACAATGAGATAAACTTTAAACGATAGGCTATAAACCATATTTATTCAGTTATTCGATAATTCAATTATTCAATCAGGCTATCAAATAAAAAATAAACCGATGAAAACAAAAATATCACTCTCCATTCTCCACTCTCCATTTCTCTTTCTTTTAATGTTGGGCATTTTCATCTTTCCTCCCTTGGGAGAACAGGAGGGAAGTTTGCAAGCCCAAACCCGCCGCTTTGAATGGGCGCATACCATGGGCTCGGCTTTGGGAGGCAGGCTCAATGATAAAATCGAATACGTTCAAGCCATTGATCAGGATGAAGCAGGCAATATTTATATTTTGGCCGATGTGCTGAATTACCCCAAATGGGCATATATAGACAGCATACTGGCCGACGTGGGCTTCGACAGCAGTTTTTATCCCGAAGACTATATTTATACCCGGAGCGAAGGACATGAAATTTTGCTAAGCAGTTTTGATTCGCAGGGACGCTTCCGCTGGAAAAAGCTCCTGACTTCGTCAGGGGGCGGAGGCGCAGATGGTTTGAAAGTTCACCAAGGTTTTGTTTATTTGTACGGTTCTTTATGCGGAGATTACTCCACTTCTCCCTATCCATACAGCGACAGTATTCTTATAGATAAAGACACTACATACTGTTTATCGTGGGAAGAAGCCAATATAAACGGAGAGGGGTTTTTTATTAAGTGGGATACCTCAGGGGTTCTTCAATGGCTCAAACAGCCGGGCTACTCTTATATTTATCCTTCTATTTCAACAGACGTTTCCAGAGCATACCCCATACACATGGATGTAGACGAAGAGGGATACTTTTTTTGCGTGTATAAATACGAAAAACGTGAAACGGAAAATGAATTTGTTCCTATGCCCCGTTACCCTTACGTAGTGGTTCGCCTCAACGCGGATTGGGAGGTGATAGACAAGACCGTGTTGGATATAGAAGGTCTGAGGTATGGAGAGGCGTTTACTTATGGGGGAGGGAAATATTACATGACAGGAATGAATGAATTTATCAATAAGCGGGGAGAGTATGTGGGATGGGATACAGCGATAGTGGTCGGCGACGACACCCTCAGATATGATCCCGCCTGGTATGAGGGCTGGCCCCAAATTGACAGCAGTTTTACCATACTGGCTTCTTTTAACCGTGACGGCTCTGCCAACTGGGGGAAGATTATCGGTCGCCCAACGCCAATTAATCAGATCTTGGCAGATAGTTCGGGCTTTGTATATTTGTCAGGTTCGGCTCTTCCTTATCCCTTCCCCGCAAGCGTTATCGGGTCGGACACTATTTTTGATGGAAGTATTGTACCCTATATTCTCAAACTGGATAGTCTGGGAAACAGGGTATGGTTGTCGCATGGCGTTGAGGGATCCGCCCAGCAAGGAACTATCGCATTTATGCCCGGCAACCGGCTTGCGTTGGCAGGGTCTTTTTCCGGATCCATTTCATTCGACACCCTTACAGTACGGTCATTATCAGATAGCTGTTGTTACCGGCAGGCCTTTTTTGCAACCCTCAATAAAAGCACGGGTCAGTTTCTTTCGGCAGGAAATCTGGGTTTGAGTTCTGTCGCTTATCCCGGGCCGTATCCTGCTTTATGCGGAACAGACCTGTCTGTAATGACCGATAATTATGGAAATTTATTTCCGTCGGGGCAATTTTATAATATGCTCTACCTGGATTCTATTACTTTAATTGAAAAAAAGGAAACCTCCCGCATGACCAACGATCTGTTTGTTTGCAAGTATGGCTATCCTTACGGAGTATATGATCCTTATATTTTAGACAGCGTTTGGGTACGGGATACTTTAACCCCCATTATCATAGATACTTTAATTACAGATACTACCTTGAGGGAGCATTTTACGGTCAATACGATTATTAAAACGGTTATTTATACAGATAGCATTTCGCAAGAAATTCTTCGTTTACAAAATGATACTTTATTGGAAGATGACCTTATCCTTAGCGATTTGCTGATTAACAAGACATTTCTTAAAGGAGAGAAACCGGGTTTGATTGCCGACAAGGATACGCTCTTTTTCGGAAGTTACTTCTACGATCCTCTTTATTACAGCGGAATTACCCGCTATGATACGGTTTACATAGACTCTTCTTCCGGCATAGGAATAGAGACTGTTGCAAAAGGAGAAAAATACATGCATATTTCCCCTAATCCGGCGCGCACGGAAGTGAATATTGCTTACGATTTGCCCCCATTCAAAGGCGAAGCCTCCATGGAAATCTATGATTTGCAAGGCAAGCAAAAAGGCCGTTGGACATTATCCCAAGCGCAGGGAGAATTCCGGATATCCGTTAAGGATTGGACCCCGGGCGTGTATATGCTTAAACTGTTAACGCAAGGCCAAGCCCTTGAAACGAGGAAACTGGTAATAACCAAATAAGTGAAAAGTGAAAAATGAATGAGGAACCAACTTAAACTTTAAGCCATAAACCATTTTATTCAGTTATTCGATAATTCAATTATTCAATATATCATTCCCTTAACCAGACCATCAAGATTTATTTATGAGTATCTTTTTGGATGCCTTGCAAATGTAACTGAAAGTATTTTTTCATCAAAATAATGTATATCACGCATAGTATGAGGAGTATGCAGATCAAATAAAAATAATGATATTGGTAAAAAATAAAAAAACCAATAACAATAGCGGCTTGTAAACCTGCATAAACCGATGAAACTACAATGTGCGGAATTTTCAGTTCATTGGCCAATAATTGATATGCATGTTTACGGTGAGGTTCGAAAATGTTTTCTTTGCGTATCAACCGGTGCAAAATGGTCAAGCCGCCATCTACAATATAAACTGCTAACAAAATGAGATAACTGAAATCCTGCGTTTTAATAATCAACATGCCGGTTAAGAATAATAATATAAACGCAATAGAGACAGAGCCCACATCACCCGCAAAACATTTGGCTTTAGTCCTGAAGTTAAAGAAACAGAAAACAAGCAGAGTTGAAGACAAATAGTAGAAAATCTCATTTTCAATGAATGAGATCTGATAATTGTTAATATACCAAAGAGCAAGGGTAATGACTAAACTGTATCCTCCGGTAAGCCCGTTGATTCCATCCATAAAATTATAGATGTTTACGATTCCCGTACAAACGATTAAAGCAATAACAATGTAATACCAAGGGAATTGGAATAACCCCCACTGATAAAACATTAAAAACATGCCTATAAAATGTACCAATAAACGAAGCCTTTGCGATTGGGGTTTTACATCATCCGCAAAACTAATGACAGTTACCATTGTTAAACCCAAGAAGAACCACGGGTATTGAAATCCTTCCGCCAAAAAGAATAACAAAATCCCAATATAAAACAAGATTCCTCCTCCACGCAAGGTAACACGGGTATGTGAACTTCGTTCGTTTGGCTTATCAATGATATTAAATTTATCGGACAACTTGAAATAAAGAAGTTCAAGAATAAATAGAAGCGGTAAAAGTAGAAGATATTTCATTTATTTGCCAGATATTGAATTGTTTTTCTCAATCCTTCCGCAGCCCTGACAGGCATTTTTGGAATCCCTAAAGCTTTCTTGATTTTCTCATTCGAAACAACATAATTTTCCGTTAGTTTTTGCAAACAGTCGTTATTCAATGGAAAATGAAATTTTGTTCCTATATAAGCGCAAAAACGGATGAATTTCGGCGACCACTTCCAAACACGACTTTTTTTATTTAAAACGGAAGCGATTAATTTTACCAACTCATTGGTTGATAACGGTTCATCATCGGCCATGTTGTAGATGCCCGAGGGAATGTCTTTTTCAATTATTTGTTCTATGACAAATGATAAATTGTCAATGGATGTAAATGAACGCCGGTTATTAAAAGCGCCCAAAGGGTAAGGAATGCCTTTTTTTACTACATTGTATAGAAGTCCCAAATTTCCTTTGTTTCCCGGACCGTGAATCATACTGGGGCGGAGGATGTATACAGCCCCTCCTAAATCCTCCCCCGAGGGGAGGACTTTTTTAAAATTAGATTGAATGTATTTTTCGGCGGCGAGTTTGCTTTCGCCGTAAGGGCCGACAGGGTTGGGAATTACATCTTCTGTTAAAATGTCTCCTTCTACTTTGTCGGCAGCGGCCTTTACCGTGCTGAAAAAAATGAATTTTCCGGCCTTTGAATGTAAAAAAGCATCAAATATTTTCTTTGTTAAATCGGTATTTATTTCAAAATAAACTGAAGCATTACTTTTGTTCTTGGTATCATGGGCTTTGCCTGCCAAGTGAATAATGGCGTCAAACGAATCAAAAGGAATTTTGTCAAAATCACTCCAAGAAAAGAAATAGGCATAATTATTTGATTTTTGCTTACTTTGGTCTAACGCTGTTAAAATGTATCCTCTGTTTGAAAGACAACAAGACAGGTTTGTTCCCACAAATCCGTAAGCGCCTGTAATAAGGATGTTCATAATGATTTTGCTTATGTTTGATGTTCAAAATGTATTAATGACACATAACACATTAATTTGTCTATTATTAGGAATCATTTCTTGATGCAAAGAAACAATTTAACGCGGCATCTTTCGGTGGCAACTTATGTTTCGAGGTTTAGCCGCCTCTTTGATTCGTCAAACTTTTCTTTCATCCTCAATGGTATAGATTGCAATATCCGAAGAAATGACATATTGTTCCTTGGCTTTACCGTATATTCGGAAGTGTTCGGTAGAAAAATGAAAATCAATGGCTGCTTGGTTTTTCCATTCTTCAAAAACGAGTAAGGCGTTTTCCTCAAAAAGATCCTGATAAAAAGTATAGCTTATGTTTCCAGACTCCTCTCTTGATTTTTCAACAATATCTTGAATAAATGGAATAAATTCTTGCAATTTCCCGGGTTTTACTTGTATTTTGGCGGCGATTAATTTTTTCACGATCCCTATTTAAAATATCTGCAAAAGTACAGAATTCCAATAATTGTTGGATATTTTGAAATTAATTCCTTTCTATCAAATTGCGAATAACTTTTGAATAGCCAATCTGAGATTTTTGAAACGACCCTTTAAGTACTTGAATGGTTAATTTTACCACAAAGATTCACTAAGTAATTTTCACGAAGGCGCTTAAAGTTATTTCGTTGCGTACTTTGTGAATATTCTTTGCGGTACTTTGTCGTTTTTCTAAGCTGTTAATATTCAAAAGCCAGATCCTCTCCCCCCTCTTTGCAAGTTCATTATATCCAGCCATTTTTCTCGCAAAAATCAAATATCTTTTTGTTTTTTAACATAAAAGATTTGATTAGGCGTATCCATTTTCCGGAATTAAAATGTAACCTATTGTTTCTCCTTTTTTATTCCTTTTCGTTCAATAAGATACGCTATTAATAAACCAATTCCTCCAAAAACGGCAATACATGAAAAATAAATAGTTTCTTTAGCATTTCTTACATTTTGAATAATTTCCAAGTCTTCAAAAGCGTCGAACTTTTCGGTCATTAAATTCCCCATCAAAGTATGTTGAATAAAAAATCCAATGATAGCCCCCAATCCAATCCCTATCATTAACAATGATATTCTTAATGCCCAAGAAGAATTGCCAGATCTTGTAAAAAAAGGGAATTTCAATAGATTCTCTATTTCTGATTGATTCATCGAATTCCCTAATTTTTCGATCATCATTATCCTTTCTTTACGTCGGGCATATAATTCGAATAAACGATAAATTCCAAGGGTAATAATGCCCACAATAAAAATGCCTGTAATATGATTCATAGTTTTAAATATTTGAAGGTTTGTAATAACTTTTATTGATTTGCCTATTGGACGTAGGCAAATCAGAAAGGTTACAATTTTATCTATGCATTCATCCTCGCCAATAAAATTAATGATTATCCTTACTATTGCTCCTAACCTAAAAAGTACCCCTAAATCCCTACCCCTCTTTAATTCTCCCTTCAAGGGAAATAAATAGGATTTTTAATTTAAAAGGGGACTTTTAGGCAATGGTTTTTTCTTGAATAAGCCTCCTTTAGGGGTTAGGGGATAAAAAACGGACAATCACTAAAAATATCATACTTTTGTAACCTTCTATAAAAGTGGGCGTCAAAAGGACATGGGAAATTTTAATGATCTGTTTTATATAGGACGTGTCAAAGCAGGAGATATTCAAGCTTTCAATTCTATTGTATGCCAATATCAACAAATGGTATTGACAGTGGTTATTAAAATTGTCGGGAACAAAGAAGAAGCAGAAGATATTGCACAAGATATATTTATAAAAGTCTTCAAGTCATTGAATCAGTTCAAAAAAAAATCGGAATTTTCTACATGGCTGTATCGGATTGCTTATAACACAACCCTGTCCAAAATTCGGCGAAAGAAGTTTATTTTCTCATCTTTTGAAAATGATTTTTTTGATCCGGAAGATGAATCCGGCATTGAGAATATAAACCTAATCGAAAAAGAAAAACAAATACAATCTTTGGAAGAATCGTTAAAAATACTTCCTCCGGATGAGAATCTATTAATCACGTTATTTTATTTGGGGGATCAAAGTATTGAACAAATAAGCCTAATTACTAATTTGTCAATACCTAATGTGAAAGTAAAATTACACCAGATACGTAAGAAGTTAGCAATGGAAATGAATAAAAGAATGTCCCTATGAATACAAACCATCATCTTTCGGATGAGCATTTTAAAAATTTATTCAAAGAAATACCTGTAGAAACTCCTTCTGCCGGTTTTAATGAGAAAGTGATGCTCCAAATAGAAAAAAAAGCAATCCGGCAAAAACAAGTTAAACAATGGAATTTGGCAGGGTTGGTAAGCTTAGGCGTTTTGGGGATATCAGGAATTCCTATGTTGATATTTTATTTTTTAGGTTTTGAAATCCCTAATATAACTTTGAAGTTTTCTAATTTTTCAACTTGGATACATCCCATGTTCAGGCACATACAAATTGATCATAGAATTATTATATTAGGGCTGGTCATTTTATTACTTCTAATTAGCGATTCGCTATTCCGAAAATTAGCCCTGCATCGGAAAGAAAGTCAAGAAACGATAAGCTATGAACCATGAATGATAAATGTTTAAGGCTTAAAGTTTATAGCTTATTTTAAGATTTCATTGTCCAATGTTCGCTCATCGTTCTTAACAGACTGCTTCGTCGCTCCTACTCACGATGATGCCTTTTTATACAGCGATATAAATCTATTTAGTAATTTCTCTTTCTTCTTCTCCATAAAAGATTATACAATGGTTTTGCTAAAAAACTGAGTAGGATCAATAATCCGGCGACTACAAACGCCCAGTAATTGGGAGTCCTGTATTGAGCGGTTAACACATAATCTTCTACGAAAAAACGGGGAAAATTGACTCTCCATACAAGGGTATCTTGTTTAAAGGAAGGCGCATTGGTTTCTATACATTTGCCCGGAATTACCAATTCATAATCAATACGAATTATCATTAAAATTTCAAGCGTTTCCAATTTCTTTTTATATTCTGGATATATTTGGTTTATTTCATCTTCGTCAAAACTGGAAAACGACTGAGAATAATAATGAGTGCGGAAAAATAGATCTAACATTTGGCAAACGCCTTTAATATCGAAGTCTTCAAAATTAGCCCTTTCATTAATCCGGAATAGGCTGTCTTTAATTTGGTTAAGTTGATGGAAATATGGACTATCGGATTTCCGGCTGTCAAGGGCCTTAATACATTCAAATGAAAGGTCATAAAAATTGTGGTTATACCAAATCTTGACGTCTTCTTCAATTGTAGACAGGCGTTCTTGCAATTCCATGCCATTCATGTTTTTGCATGAAGATAGATCGCCCTGAAGCCAAATTTTCTGCTCGGTTTTAGTAAGATATTTGTCTATCGGAATTACAAAAATATGCGAAACGTTTTTATAAGTTGCCGAATAAGTATGATAAGTGTAAAACCATCGGAATTTTTTTTGCAACGATTCTGCCGGAGCGGCGATAGATCTCAAATCTTCGTCGGCTTGTACGCTTGCCTGAATATTGTTAATAGAAGCATACTTTTTTATTACCTTTACATTATAATCTGCTTCATTGTATAATCTGTTTTTTTGATTTGCAGACCGTATGGATTTTAAAAGTGTTTTCTCCCACGAAGAATCAAGTTGAAAGTAGTAGGGGCTTTTCGACATATTTCCGGCAAGGAAAGCCGAATCGCCGACAGCATAAATTTCTCGTATGCACGAACCATCCGTATGGATAGTAGTTACATTTCGGAAATATGAGGTGCATGATGAGATTCCAATAATTACCAGAACTATTGCCGACCATGGGATAAATGCTTTTCTGTTCATAACTATCTTGTTTTAGCGTAATTAGAAATATTTGCGTAAAAAGTTCTTCTTTCTTTATCTCGTTGCTGTTCCTGAGCAATTATCGATAAAATAATTTGTTTTTTCTCGGTAAAGTTGCCATTCTTCAATTGAAGGCTTAGATCGGAATGCATATTTTCAGATGAATATTCGATATGTTGTAGATCATTATTTTGAGGGGAATGATCCTGAATAAAAAATATCTCATAAACCAATAAACCCAATAAAAAAGCGGCTGCTATCCCCGATGTACGGCTTAGAATCATGATAATTTTATTTTGCTTTGGAATAGATTTCAATGGTTTTATTTTGAGCATGATATCCTTAAGCATCCTGTCCGGATCCTCAAGTACGGGTGCATTCCCTTTTATGCGATCTATAATATCGTTATATAAAGTTTCCGGCGTATTCATTTTTTTTGTATTTCGGTCAGACTTATTTAGTTGAAAGCGTTTTCCTTAATTGAATTATCGAATTATTGAATAACTGAATTATTGAATAAAAATGGTTTAGAGCTTATCGTTTAAAGTTTATAAAGCTAAATATCGTCTTTTGTCACCCATTATTCATTGCTTTTGTTCCACATTTATTTTACATGATTTTACTTAATTGGTCCTTGATATATTGTCGGGCTAAATATAAGTTGCTTTTAATCTTCTTTGCCGATAATCCGGTAATCGTTTCTACTTCTTGCGATTCCAAATCTTCGATATCGCGTAATATAAAAACGATTTTTTGTTTGGGCGTCAATCCTTCTGTAAATTGCATTATTAATTCTTTTATTTCCTGATTAATTATGTTCGTCTCAATTTCATTCTTCAATATTGGATTATTGATATGTTGTTCCTGAATATGTTTTGCTTGTTGTGACGCCGAACGAAGTTTGTCGTAACATAAATTACTTGCGATTGTATAAATCCATGTCGAAAACCGGTTTCGGGAATCGTATCTTTCTATGTTCAGCCAAATCCTGATAAATGTTTCCTGCACCACGTCTTCCGCTTCCTGGCTGTTGCAGAGCAACCGGAAAGCTAATCTGAAAACAAGGGGTTGAAACCTAACGACTAATTGTTCAAATGCTTTTGAATTACCCTGTTTACATGCAGTAATTAATTCTTGTATTGGGATTTGATTCATTTATGATTACAATAGAATTCCGACAAAAAACTTATACTATTATACGGGGAAAGTTTTTGAAAGTCGAAAAATAATGTGGGGAAAAATGATAACCAGTATAATAGGTGGTCTAATGCTGTGTTATAACCTTTGCATTTTCAGATGCCTTTAGCGGGAATATGCCTTCCGCTTTATTGAAAAGATGTCGAAAGACAAGAAATGAGGATGAAGCATCAAAATCATTTTCTCATTTCTAATAAACTATCAATCAATTTCACATACATATCTGTTACCACTTCTTTGGAATAATACTGATGTATATTAGCAAGTCCGTTATTACCCATTGCCAGAAGTTCTTCTTTCCGGATACTTTGAAGAATCTTTGTCATTTTTTCATTTTTTTTGTCAACATCTTTTTCCTCGATTAAGAAGGCGCAATTTTTATCTTTTAAAAAATGGACAATAGGCGTATCTGTTCCGGAACAAACCAAAAGAGGTTTGGCGCAAGCCATAATAGTATATACTTTTGAAGGGAAACCTAAGCCATCAACTTGCGGAGACATGAAAATAAATTGGAGATCGGAATAGGCGATCAAATAAGGCATAAGTTCTCTTGGTTGATACGAGACTAAATGGACTTTTTTCAATTGGTTCTTACTGATTTGTTCTTCCAGAAATGATTTCATGACACCTTCCCCAATGATAAAGAATTCGATATTCTCTTCTCTCAAATGAATAGCCAATTTTATTAAAGGGTCCCAATCTTGAGCATAGCCGATATTTCCGGCATACATTAGTTTCAAGGCTTGAGTATTGGGGAAGATGGACTTATCCGGTTTATTTCCATCCAAAGCAACCGGTTTGTAAATAGAAGTATCTACAAAATTGGGGATAATATGCAATTTGGATTTATCTTTAAAGCGGTTTTCGATGGTTTTGTAGAAAACTTCATCAATAGTGGTCACAGCATCGGAATGATTGTAAACAAAACGTTCCAGCTTTTTCAATAGAGAAATCACCAGTGTAGAAGTGGATTTTTTTTCCTCGATTAATAAATCGGGATAAATTTCCTGGACATTGTAAATGACTTTTGCCCCTTTCAATTTTCCCAACATGATATTGATAAATCCTATTGTTAAGGGAGGAGAGGGAGAGAGGATGATATCGACATCTTTTTCAAATAATCCAAGAAAGAAAGACATGGTATGCCAAAATACAAAGCCCAAAATTCTCAAAAAAGAGCTTTTAAATTTTTTTTGAGGAACATGTTTTACGGGGATTCCATTATAATTACTTACAGAATATAATCCCAAGCATTTCTTTTTCAAGGGTTGTTTCTCTATTTCTTCTTTGATAGCATTATAATGAGGGGTGGTTGTTAAAACAGAGACCTCATAACCGCATGATTTTAATTTCAGCGCAATATCATTGTACAAATATGCGGTAGAAACGCCGTCGGGACTAAATACAATGCTATGAATTAAGACTTTACTCATTCCAAACGACTCTCTTTATATAATCTGTGTAAGAAATAATAATCCGTACCACTTTGTCCGAAACATTGGGCATGGAATAATCGGCTACCGGCCGGAAATTCCGGATTTCCCCGGTTTTTTGTTCTTGAAGTTGAACCAGTCCTTGTAAAACCCGTTCGAGATTCAAGCCTACCATCATCACGCTGGCTTCTTCCATGGCTTCGGGACGTTCATGGGCTTCGCGTATGTTTAATGCCCTAAAATTCAGAATAGAAGATTCTTCGCTAATGGTTCCGCTATCGGATAATACCGTTTTTGCATTCATTTGTAAGGCAATATAATCGCTCAATCCCATCGGCTTCATTAATTTTACATTCGGATGAAATTGAATGGCATGCATTTCTATCATTTTCCGGGTACGAGGATGGGTAGAAACAATAATGGGTAGATTATATTTGCCGGCAATGGTATTTAAAATTTCAACTAAATTGAAAAAATTCTTTTGCGATGCAATATTTTCTTCGCGGTGCGCCGAAACAACAAAATAATTATCCGGTTTAAGATTCATATTTTGAAGTATGTTCGATTGCTTTACCTTGGGTAAATAGTTCATCAGCACCTCATACATCGGGCTTCCTGTTTTGATAATCCTGTCGGGACGCAAACCTTCGGCCAATAAATATTCTCGGGCAATATCGCTGTAAGTAAGATTAATATCCGAAATGTGGTCGACAATTTTGCGATTGCTTTCTTCCGGAACCCGTTGATCGAAGCAACGGTTACCCGCTTCCATATGTAAAATAGGAATGTGTCGTTTTTTAGCGGCAATGGCGCAAAGGCAGGAATTGGTATCGCCCAATACCAAAAATGCTTCGGGTTGTTCTTTTTCCAAAACAGGATCGATATTAATTAAAATCTGTCCGGCAGTTTCGGTAGCATTTTTTCCGGCGGCATTCAAGAAATAATCGGGTTTACGCAAACCTAAGTCTTCAAAGAAAACTTCGTTTAATTCATAATCATAATTTTGTCCGGTATGCACCAAAATATGTTCAATGGCTTCGGATGCATCTAATTTTTGTAAAACACACGACAATCGTATAATTTCAGGACGCGTGCCGACAACGGTTAATACTTTTAATTTTTTCATTATAAGCCCCCTCAATCCCCCCAAGGGGGAAATTTAAAAATTCATCTTTATTCGTTAATTGAGCATCCCATGTGAGTGTATTTAGTTCACGGAAACACATGGAAATTACATTAAACTGTTTTTATCAAATATTTGCGCAAGCAGCACTTCTCTCCTTTGGGGAGAGCGGGGAGAGCGGCCTACACCTCCTCAAAATATGTATCTGCATCTTTTGGGTCAAACCATTCGTTGATCCAAAATTGTGTGTACAAATCTTCTTGCCCTATATTGGTAATGTTGTGCGTATACCAAACAGGCATGTCTACATAAGCCGGTTCAGAACCATCTAAAAAGAAATCGAATACTTCATTTGTCCCGATTTTTCTTAATTGAATGCGAGCATTCCCTTTTATCACCGTAAAACGTTCAATTTTCCGCGTGTGATAATGATTTCCCCGCGTAATTCCCGGAACAGTCGTTGAAAATGAAACCTGTCCGCCAACACCTATCTTAATCGTTTCTACAAATGTACCCCTATTATCGGAATTTTTGACCAATTTGACAGGAAAATGATTCCCTGGCTCTATGTAACAGCGGAATGTGTTAAATAAATTGATGTCGTCTTGGTTCAATAATTTGGGGATAACTCCTTGTTCAAAATATAACGCTTTAAATTCTTCCAATCGAAGTAATATTTCACTGACTTTCTTTTCAAAATCGAAAGGGAGATATAATTTCTCTATTATCGGCTTCTCTGAAAAATAAACATTTTTAATACGATTGATAATATATTGACAAAGAGAACCTACGTAAATCAATGCAACATTACTGTCCACTTGAATATGGGGCGTTTCATTATGCGTAAGTTGATGGCAGAAAGTAGCGACAAATGAATTATAATAAGGCTGTCCGAAAGGCCCATAAACATTGGGCACGACCAAACCCGAAAAAGAAGCATTTGCTTGTTTTGCCCAATTTTCGAACATTTCTCTTCCTATCCGTTTTGATTTTCCGTAATCATTTTCTTTTTCTTCTTGTGTGGAGGAGGAGAACAAAACATGCGGCCGCACATTCTCCTTTTCCATTGCCTCAATCAATAGAGCAACCAAGCGGATATTTGTGTCATATATTACCTGAGAATCGGGATGGCGATTCATAGCGGCCAGATGAACAATTACATCACAATTCCGGACGAAAGTCCGTAATAATTCTTCTTCCTGAAAAAATCTATCTTCGAAAGGAATACGTTCGATTCCCTCCACCAATCCCAAGTAATTGTAAAGATGAGTTCCTACAAAACCTGCTTGGCCTGTAATTCCGATTTTTAGAGAAACTCCTTCCGGCCTCCCCAAGGGGGAGATGGAATTTGATTCATTGATTTTACTACCCATTTGTGATTTTATGATATATAGCAAATTATATATTTCTCTTTGGTTCCTTTCAATTGCAAAGCTAATTAAATTTTAATATCCGATAGTGAACTTTCTGCAATCGGAGTGTATGACAAATTACAGTATTAAATCAGACTTGATGCAATAATCTACATTTCTTGTTCTTTTTGAAGCCTCAAAAAGGTACTGAGGAACTAAAAACGGCTTAAGAGGTTGCTTAAATTTGTATGGAAAAGATTTTGAGAGATAAAAATAGCGAGTTTGCAGGCAGGATTTTTCAAGAATAGTAGCGCTATTGGGTAAAAATTCCGACAAAAAAGCGCATTTTTAGACTCAAAATACTTCATGGAAAAATTTTAAACAATCTCTAAAAGCAAATAATCGCTTTCGAAAAGATAGGCGAAGGGTGGATTCTTTATAAAAAATAAACGACCTCATTCGTTTTCCGCATAAGATTTTCTATATTCGGTAGGCGTTTGGCCGGTAAAACGTTTAAAAAAAGTATTGAATGAAGAAATACTTTTGAATCCGACAATTTCAGCAATCTGAGAGAGACTTGCATAATTACTCTTTTGAGAAATTAAACGTTTTGCTTCTTCAATCCGGTAAAAATTTACAAACTCAATAAAACTTTTCCCAAAATCTTCCCTAAAAATCAATGACAAATAGGTTCTATTGGCTCCTAACCTTTTTATCATATAATCAATACATAATCCAGGATTAAGGTATATTTTTTCTTCTTCCATCAGCGCTAACATCTCGTTTTTAATCCGAAGACGGGTGATAGAAGAAATAGCAAAATTTGATTTCTCATAGCGCTGTTCTTCAAGTTCGTAATCTTTTTGAGAAGACATCACATCTTCGTTCTGATTTTGAGAACCATAAATATCTTTCTGGAATGCGGCCATAAAACCTATAGCCATATTGAAAACAGTGTAAGCATAGTTCGATATATCTAATTTTATGCCACTTAGAGGCAGAGAAATATCGAACGAGGTACCAATGCCCACTATGATAAAAGATGCCAATATATACGGCAACCATGACAAATTGATGTCTTCCGAATAAGAAAACAAAGAACTTATTTGCATCCTGTGTTTTCTATACATCCTAAGCGTAAATATGCATAATACTATAGTTGCAACAATAAAATGCAGGAAAATCCATATCCGTAGCCAGACAACGGGCGCTTCCGCATATTCTTTTATAGCTTCAATAGAATATAAATGAACCGTCTGACGACAGGTCAATGTTATAATTCCATATAATGCGCCATACGCTACAAAGAAAATAATCATTTGCCATATAATAGGCTTATTATGAGGCTGGGGTAACATGAGCGTCCGAAAATACAAAAAAGCGATATAAACCAAAAACAAACAAAAAAGCCCGTAAGAAAAATCGAAAATTTCGGTCGCGTAATTGGTCGTATTCAACGTCTTTACAACAAAATACGTATTGTATACCGTCGACACGCTAAACGAAACAGCCAACGTCTTTTTTGCCATACTATGCCGGCTTGCTATCCATAACATAACACTGCAAAAAAAGCAGCACGAAATTAATGCTGTGGAAGAAATAAAAAATGAATAATCTTGTACTATCATGTTTCGGTTAAAAATAATACATCCAATAGCAAAAATACTTTTTTTATAGATGTCATATTTTATAAAACGGAAATTTTGACAAATTGGATAGTAGAATTTGTTAATTCACTATGAAAGTTTGTTTTTTCAATAAGCCATATAAATGTATTTTCTCTACTTTTGCACCAAAGCATCGGTAACGGTTAAGGAAATAAAGAACATGGCCGAATACTAGGAGAAAACATAGCAAAACAATTTAATAATTAATAATTCAATACTAAATTTAAATGAAAAAAACTTTTTTTACAATTTTAGTGATGGCTACGGCTATAATGATCGGCGCTTGCGGAGGCGGAAAAACGCCCAAAGGAATGGCTACCGAACTATCCAACTTATATCAAAAAGGCGATTATGAAAAGCATTTTGAAAAATTCTTCGAATACCTCGACGATAAAGAAAAAGAAAAAATGCCGGAACAAACAAAACTTGTTGAAATGATCCCCTTCATAAAAGAATATACGGACAAACAGGGCGGACTTAAGGACGTTGAGATTTCGGAAGAAAAAATTGACGGAGACAAAGCCTATGTAGATGTTGTTTACATTTATAACAGCGGAGAAAAAACGCCCGGAGCTTATGAGTTTGAGAAAAAAGATGGCGTTTGGAAAATTACGGCAAGGAAAAATATCTAATCTTTAAATCATTTATCGAATAAGTTATTATAAACTAAATAATTGTTCTTCAAAGACCCAACAGATTTTGAAACCTGTTGGGTCTCAATGGCTTTAATTAAAGGTCTTAAACTCAATTGTCCGTCCGTTCGATATACACCATATTATAAGAACAGTTTTTGTAAAAATAAATCGCCATTAATTTAAACAAATAAAAATAAATCGAATAACAATAACCAAAAACAAATTTATATGAAAAAAGTATTCTTAATTCTTACAGTCGCCGCTATGTGCGGTTTTTCGACTTCCGCCAAAATATGGAGAGTAAATAACACTCCCTCGGTTTCTGCCGATTTCAACGATTTGGAAACAGCGCTCGCCTCTACGCAAGTCCTTGCCGGAGATACTATTTATGTAGAAGGATCTGCTTATGAATACAAGATTAACAACGTTACTAAAAAAGTAACCCTAATTGGACCGGGTTATCTGCTTTCTGAAAATCCTAATACACTGGAAAATCAAGCATCTGCCATTATTAAACATACAACGGCTTCTAATTTGTATTTATTAGCACAAGGGATTGTATGCGAAGGATTACAATTTAATTGTTATCTAAATATTGGAAATGATGATATTATAATTCGAAAATGTTATTTTGGCAGTAGCTCTTATAATGCTATCTATTGGGGGAATAATACTACAGGTTCTCAGGTTATTAAAAATACTGTTATCACTCAATGCAGAGTTAACAAAATAGAAGGAAATACCAGTGGCGGAACATCTGATTATGCTGATGGAGCAGTCATTACAAACAATATTGTAAATACCATATCTTATCAATATAATGCAACAGTTGAATACAATACTTGTTTGGTAGGAACATCTCTTATGGGTTCAATTTCTAGTATTTATGGGAATAGCGCCATTAAACATAACATTGTAAAACAGATTGTTAACCAATCTGATAATGGCACATCTACTATTGTTAATAATCATGCACATATTACAACAGATTTCATTACGGCTTCTACATCTACCGATGGGATGTGGCAGCTTGCATCAAGTTCTTATCTTAAAACAAGCGGGCCTAATGGAGGAGAAATAGGCGCTTTTGGCGGAGCGGCTCCTTATGTACTTTCAGGTTTGCCAAATATCCCTCATATTTATGAAATTATAGCGCCTACATCGGCTTCGTCGGCAAGCGGTCTAAGAGTTACCGTCAAAATAAAGACAGATAATTAATACTGCGACTGTGAAAAAGACTGTAAACAGATTCTAAGATGTTTACCAAAAGTCTAAACGCACAAACTGATAGGTATGAAGCAAATATGAAAGATAGATATTCATGAAACTTCATATAGTCTATAATTAATTAATAACATGATATATGAGAAAATTAATAACATTATTCATATCGCTAATATGGGTTATGTTTACCAACGCGCAAGTGCAGCAGGTAGAGTATTTTTTCGATACCGATCCGGGATATGGGAGGGCTATTTCTGCCGGAACGCCTGTAGCGGGCAGTGGAGAATTTATATCGGATTTTTCTGCCCCTATCACCAGTTTGAGCGATGGAATGCATAATTTATATGTGAGGGCAAAAAGTGTAAAAGGATGGTCGCAAACTATGCAGCGTTCTTTTATTAAGACTACTTTGCCTGACGAAGCTTCACAAAATTTGAAGCATTTGGAGTATTTTATTGATGTTGACCCTGGTTATGGAAACGGAATCCCGTTAGATGTAATTACAGGCATTGAAAACTATTCGTTCGACATTAATGTAAGTTCCTTAACCGATGGATTGCATACGTTTTATGTACGGGGGCAAAATCAAAACGGATATTGGTCGCAGGTAATGCATTATTCTTTTGTAAAAATGCGGTTGCCTCATGAAAGGATACCGGCAATATACATGGAGTATTTTGTAGATATCGACCCTGGTTTACATTCTGCAAATCCGATAGATGTAAACGCCGCCGATGGGATCCATAATTTTACCTTGCCCACTAATGGATTGACAGAAGGTCCGCATATACTTTATGTTCGGGCATTTTTCCCTAACAACACTTGGTCGCAGGTAATGCAGCATGCTTTTGTGATAAGTAATCCTTCGCGGAAGTTGAAAAGTTTGGAATATTTTGTAGATACCGACCCTGGTTATGGCTTGGGAATGAATGTCGCATTAAGTCCTGATCAAGAAGTATTTGATTTCGATGTAAATACAGCCTCATTAACCGATGGATTGCATACGCTTTACATAAGAGCGTTGAACCAATCGGACTTATGGTCGCAAACCGTAAACCGTTCTTTTGTAAAGACAACTTTAACAGGCGAGGTCTCGCAAAATTTAAGACATTTGGAGTATTTCATTGATACCGACCCCGGTTATGGTCTAGGAACCGCTGTTGCCATAACGCCCGGCAATGAATCTTACGAAATGGATATCAACGTAAATGCATTAACTGACGGGTTGCACATATTTTACGCAAGAGCACAAAATCAAAATGGAAACTGGTCGCAGGTAATGAAGTATGCGTTTGTAAAAACAGGAATAGCGCCTTCAAATTTGCAATACGTAGAGTATTATATCGACATTGATCCGGGCGCAGGTAATGGTACCGAGGTAACTTTTTCTACAAGTTCAGATACCTTGAATTTTACAGCCAATTTGGATACCATATCGAACGGGCAACATATTTTGTACATTCGCGGAAAGTATGACGATAACTCGTGGGGCAATATAGGTTCGCATACATTTGATGTAAATAATACTATAAGCGTAACAGGTATTAGTTTAAATAAACATGCCATTTCACTTGATACAACCAATACCGAAACCTTGGTTGCTACCGTGATTCCAGGAAACGCCGACAATAGAAATGTTATCTGGACAAGTTCCGACAGCAATATTGCTACGGTAGCTAATAATGGATTGGTAACAGCCATCGCCGCCGGTTCTGCATATATTGTAGCGACTACGCAAGACGGCGGATTTAAAGATAGTTGTCTGGTTACGGTAAACGGAAATATTCCGGCTACCGGTATTAGTCTCAACGTAAGGAACATTACCATACAGCCCGGAGAATTCTATTATGTGGGATCCTTAGGATTATCCGTTCTTCCTGCCAACGCAACTATCAGAACTATTTATGTAAAAACTCAGGATTCTTCGGTGACATTCAATAACTCCTTTTTACGCGGAATAAAAGACGGTTCTTCTTATGTAGTATTTACAACAGCCGACGGCGGATTTGCGGATAGTTGTTTAGTTACCGTCCAGTGTCCCTCCAACGCAATTAGCGTAGGTACGCATACCAAAAATGCATTGGATTATTATCCTGTGAAATTTGTGGCTCCACAAACCGGGGTTTACCGTGCGAGTTCCTGCAACAGAACAACTTCCAATACCTTGATGTATGTTTACAAAGGCTGTTCCGTATTGAATCCCATCGGATATTCCGATGATTTCTGCGGAATGCAAAGCAATCTTGCCTTTTATTTGAATGCGGGTGAAACGGTGTTGATAGAATGGAATCATAATGGCGATACCTTCGACTGGGATTTGGTTTACGAAAGTAATCCCGGCAACATTACATGCGAAACGGCAACTACTGCTATTGTTGGGTCTAATACAGCTAATCATGCTATTAGCGAAGATCTTTATTATACATTTATTCCTGCGGAAACGAGTCTTTATAGTATTTCTTCCTGCGATCCTAACGCGTCCGGCGCAAGAGTGGTCGTATACAAAGGGGATGACTGCAATAATAGGGTGGAAATAGGAACTCAAAACATTGCCTGTTCGGAAACATTCGATTTCGATGGAGAGCAGGGAGAAAAATATTATTTCTATTTCTTTAAAAATACCCCTGTAAGTTATCTATGGAACTTAGAAAAAGAAGAAATAATAGAAATAGCCACCCCTACCCAATTAGATTCTGTGCGTTACAACCCTAATAAAAGCTACCGCCTGATAAACGATATTGATCTTACCAATTGGATCAATAACCATACAAATAATGATATTCAAACCAATGGCTGGCGGCCTATTTCTTCATTTGGAGGAAGACTCTATGGAGACGGGCATATAATAAAAGGATTAAGGATCAATCGTCCGAATGCCGACTCCGTAGGATTATTCGGTTTTGTTAACGGCGGCCTTATTGAAAAATTAGGTATTGAAAACTGTAGTATTACAGGAGGATTGGATTTAGGAGGCTTGACGGGAGTAAGCAATGCAGGGAATATCAGCAATTGCTTTGTTAGCGGAACTATTAACGGCTCCGGCGATATAGGCGGTTTGTGCGGGCTTACTTCCAGAAATACAAATATTATTAATTGCCATACATCCGTATCTATAAATGGAACAGGATCTTATATTGGAGGATTGGTCGGACAAAATGCCGGATTCAGTACTATTTATAACTGTTATGCCCAGGGAAGCGTAACAGGGAGTAGTTATGTTGGAGGATTAGTTGGCTTGCTTTTTGCCGGTAATATTAGTCATAACGTGGCTGCCAATGTCTCTATTTCTGCAACAGGCAACAACCCCAAAGGAAGAATTATCGGGCAACAATTCAGTAATGGAACATGTACCAATAATTATGCCTGGACTGGGATGACGTTGAATGGAGATACAATTCCAAGCAGCGACGCTGTAACGGATATTAACGGTTCCGGAGCAAATACAGTTGATTTAAACAGACAGAATCTCTATCAGCAAACATTGGGTTGGAATTTTACTACTATTTGGAATAGCTGCCCACAAAATAATGCATTACCGTATTTACAATGGCAAAACGTTATTTGCAGCAACCCCATAATTCCGGTAACAGGCATCAACTTGTCCACGCATAGTCTGACTATTAATGTAGGGGATTCTATTCCGGTAACGGCTTCGGTAATACCATCCAACGCCGCAAATCAGAATATTACTACTGTCAGCTCCAACCCTTCGGTAGGAGGCATTACCAATGCTTTCAAGATTTATGGATCGGCGCCCGGAACAACCCTTATCATTTTCACTACTGCCGACGGCGGATTTAAAGATACCTGCGCGGTAACGGTAAACAACCCTGTTATCCCGGCAACATCTATTTCCATTAAGGAAAGGGGCATCTCCATAGATATCAATCAAGACTCGACGCTTACAGTTATATTTAATCCGACGACTGCCACCAATAAAAAAGTAACCTGGCAGAGTCGAAATGAGAATATTGCCACTGTCGATACATCCGGCGCCGTTAAGGGTATTTCTTATGGAGAAACTTTTGTTATCGCAACCTCTGAAGATGGCGGATTCCAGGATAGTTGTAAAATAATTGTCCATGATTTAGGAATCAACTTGGTCAAAGGCGAAAAGAACATACATGTTTATCCGAATCCCACCACGGGATTATTGACGATTGAGAACGGACAACAGTTGAAAAAGGAAAGTCCGATAGAAATGTATACCTTGTCCGGAGTGTTAGTAGGTCGTTATGCTATAGACGGAAAGGTAAAAACCATTGATATTTCTGCTTTGCCTACAGGCGTATATATTCTGAAAATGAATGGACAAATAATGAAAGTGATTAAAAAGTAGATTTTTGTTAAATCACTTAATTACAAAAGAGGCTGGATTCGAAACCTTTCGAATCCAGCCTCTTTACTGTTCGCCCAGCATGGTTCTATTCTAAAAGGAGCAAGTCCTTAACGTACCCTGATAGCGGGAAACGTCCAGCCAAAGACAAGGGTGTCCATCGCGAGGTGGAATCTGAAGGAAGTCGACGGCAAACATCTGACCTGACGAACAGAAACTTGATATAAGGCCAAAGAACGTGGGTAAGTCTGCAGTACAAGACAAAGCCCAATAGCTATTTGGAACGTTCATGGTAAATCAAGCAGGTATAAGATGGAAAGAATAGAGTCTTAACAGGGGAGGTCTCACAGACGTGTGGATGTCTGTTTTCAGAAACACGGAGTAAAGCTTGCTGTGAGAAGTCAGCAGATGCCATAGTAGATACGGATACAAGCCTGCCCATGAAAAAAAAATGTATAGCAGGAAGTCTTACGAAGTATTGAAGGACAGAACCTTATTGTAAGTGGGAAGTCAATGAATGTTACCTGATGAAAGAACGAATGCAGAAAATATCAACGCGTAGTGATAGCTGTCACGAAAAGAATAGGACGGAATCCGAAGGTTATCGTGGAGTGCAGACTTTTATTGGGATAACTGAGAACAACCTCACGGAAGTACGTTTTACACAAGACGATTTACTTGAACAAATCCTTTCCCCTCACAATCTGAATAAGGCTTATAAACAAGTCGTTTCCAACAGAGGTAGCGGAGGAATAGATGGAATGGGGACAGACACTTTTACCGTGGTTATTGCGCAACAAAGAAGAATTGTTGTTGTCAATCAGACAAGGTAAATACCGTCCTAATCCTGTTCTTCGAGTAGAAATACCCAAAACGGACGGAAAGAAACGTCAATTGGGTGTTCCTACAGTAGTAGACCGTTTTGTACAACAGTCCATATCACAAATACTAACTCCCCTCTACGAGCGAGAGTTTAGTGATACCAGCTATGGCTTCCGCCCCAAACGGAGTTGCCATGATGCATTGAAGCAATCTCAAACTATTATTACCTCAGGATATAGATATGTTGTTGACTTGGACTTGGAGAAATTCTTTGATACGGTCAACCATAGTCGCCTGATAGAACTACTGTCCAAACGGATAAAAGATGGTCGGGTTATCTCGCTCATCCATAAATATCTGCTATCCGGTGTTTTAGTGGAGAACAAGTTTGAAGAAAGTCTGTCCGGAGTACCTCAAGGCGGTCCGTTAAGTCCCTTGTTGAGCAATATTATGCTTAACGAGTTGGATAAAGAACTTGAACGTCGAGGTCATCCTTTTGTTCGTTATGCAGATGACTGTTTGATTTTCTGCAAGAGTAAACGAGCCGCTGCACGAACCAAGGAAAGTATCATTTGCTTCATTGAAAAAGTGCTCTATTTGCGTGTAAATAAAGAGAAGACAAGAGTCGGATATGTACAAGGAATGAAATTTCTTGGTTACAGCTTCTATGTTTACTCAGGCAAATGCCGTTTAAGTGTCCACCCTAAAAGTTACGATAGACTCAAAACCCGACTAAAGGAATTGACAGGTCGTAGCAATGGCATGGGATACGAAAAGCGGAAAAGTACACTTCGCTTATTTATCCAAGGTTGGCTTGAATACTTCAAGCTGGCAGATATGAAGAAACGACTTCAAACATTGGATGAATGGTACAGAAGCAGACTTCGGATGTGTATCTGGAAATGCTGGAAGAAAGTGAAGACTCGTTTCAATAATTTATGCAAGTGCGGGGTAGATAAAGGAAAGGCTTGGGAGTGGGCCAATACCCGTAAGGGTTACTGGCATATCTCTCATAGTTATATCCTTACCCGTGCTCTAAATAATGACAATTTGAGACGAGCCAATTATCCATTTCTTATGGACTGTTATCGTAAAATTGTATCGTAAGTAAGGAACCGCCCCGTATGCCGAACGGCACGTACGGTGGTGTGAGAGGTCGAAAACAAAAGTAGGAGAAAACTACTTTTGTTTTCTCCTACTCGATTTAGTTGCAATAAATACGCATTAAATCGGCTTTTTAGGCGTAATCAGATGTATGGGAATTACTACCGATAAAATGTGATCTTGCTGAACCATGGCCGCCGAAGTATAAGATACTACAGGTACTTCGGAATTGCGGATCATGCTTTGGGCCACCTCTCCGATATAAGTATCCAAAACGCCTACTTCCTGATGCGTCATAATCATTAACAAATCGCCGTTTACTTCTTCAATATGCTCTAAAATAACGGCATCTACCGGTTTATCGGATTTTTCATAAATCTTATTTGTACATTGAATCCCTTCTACTTCAATAATGGATTGGGCGCGTTGCATTTTTTCGTATAACCGGCTATTTTTGGAACTTATTGTCGCCGACAAAACGCCAACCAAATGAATCTGCGCCTTGTAATACTTTGCCCACGTAATGGCCATACAAACTTTTTCAAAAGTTTGTTTTGTCAAGTCAAGAGGAAGTACAATGTTTTTAAATCCGTTTTCGGCTACGGGACGCGTGCCTGCAATAATTACAGGACATGTTGATTTTGCAATGATAGGAATATCTTTATTATTAAAAAAGAAGAACTTATTCGATTCGTTCTGCGTTTTTCCTATAATAATACATTGTGCGTTAATTTCAACGGCAATTTCCAATGCCACCTCTTCCCATTTTCCTTTTTCTACAATGGTATGAATTTTTATTCCTGATTTTTCAGAAATTTTAGAAGAAATTTCTTTCAGGCGGGCTTTGGTTTCCCGGAGCATTTTCCTATCCTCTTTATCTTTTCGAAATAGTTCGGTAAAAAAATCGGCAGATGGCGTCGCCGTCATCAGATAGATCTCCGCTTTTAAAAATCTTGCAATATGGATTGCGTTTCCCAAAGCAATTTCGGCCTTATCGGTAAAATTATAGGGAACTAAAATGCTGTTTTTTTTCCTTTTGGTTTCTTTTGTCGTTTTCATGATGGGTTTTGTTGAATTTCTTAGAAGTTAGAGCTTGTATTTTTATTCATAATATGTTATTTCTCTCTTAAAAAAATGAACAGGCGTTTCGTTTCCATATTCATAACAAATTTTTGTAATCCAATTTCCTGTTTTATCATACGAGAAATTACAAAATTCTATATATCTCATTTTATCTCGCTTCCATTTTTCACTTCCTGCGAAGGCGCTACAAAACACAACCGGCCGTCGGCGTCTTCAGCCATTAAAATCATTCCTTGAGAATCAATGCCTTTTAGATTCTTAGGCGCTAAATTTACCAAAATACTCACTTGGCGCCCGATAATATTTTCCGGTTCGTAATATTCGGCAATTCCGCTAACAACCGTCCGTTGATCAATACCGGTATCGATTTTTAATTTAAGTAATTTCTTTGTTTTGGGAACCCGTTCGGCTTCCAAAATAGTTCCCACGCGAATATCTATTTTGGCAAAATCATCATATTCGATATTTGCTTTTGCCAGAACCGTCGTTTTATTTTGCAGTTCATTGGCTTTTTTTGTTTCCAATAATTTGTTTACTTGAGCTTCTATTTGCACATTTTCTATTTTTTCGAATAAAAATGCGGGTTCGTTTAACGCATGTCCTTCAGGTAATAAAGTATAAGATCCGGCGTCTATCCAATTCAATTTACCAAGATTCAACATTTGGGAAAGTTTTCCGGCTGTAAAAGGCAAAAACGGCTCGCATAAAATAGTCAGGTTAGCGCATATTTGTAACGAAAGGTTTAATACGGTTTTCACCCTGTTTTCGTCCGTTTTAATCAATTTCCAAGGTTCTGTTTCCGTCAGGTATTTATTTCCCAAACGAGCTAAATTCATTAGCTCTGCCAACGCCTCGCGAAAACGATACAGCTCGATACTGCGCCCGATTTTTCCGGGAAATTCTTTCAATTCGGCAATCAGTTCTGTTTCCAAAGATGTTAATTCGCCCAATTCAGGCGTTTTCCCTCCAAAGTACTTTTGGGTTAGCACCAAAGTCCTGTTAACAAAGTTACCGAATATGGCCAGCAATTCATTGTTGTTTTTTGCTTGAAAATCTTTCCAGGTAAAATCATTGTCTTTGGTTTCGGGGGCATTGGAACAAAGAACAAAACGCAATACGTCTTGTTTATCCGGGAAATCCAATAAATACTCGTGCAGCCAAACCGCCCAATTACGCGAAGTCGAGATTTTATCATTTTCCAAATTCAAAAACTCATTGGCCGGCACATTATCGGGTAAAATATAGCTCCCCTCAGCTTTCAGCATGGTTGGGAACACAATGCAATGGAATACGATATTATCTTTGCCTATAAAATGAACCAATTTAGTATCCTCTTGTTTCCAATATTTTTCCCAATCGGGGGTTAATTCTTTGGTAGCGGAAATATAGCCGATCGGCGCATCGAACCAAACGTACAAAACCTTCCCTTCGGCCGAATCGAGAGGTACTTTTACGCCCCAATCCAAATCGCGGGTAACGGCGCGCGGTTGCAAACCCTGGTCGATCCATGACTTGCATTGCCCGTAAACATTAGCTTTCCAGTCGGACTTATGCCCTTGAAGGATCCATTCCGAAAGCCAGCCTTCATATTTATCTAAAGGAAGAAACCAATGTTTGGTGTCTCTTAATACGGGCGCGGCTCCGCTTAAGGCCGACGTCGGATTTTTCAAATCGGTAGCATTCAACGAAGTTCCGCAACTTTCGCATTGGTCGCCATACGCTTTCTCAAATCCGCAATGCGGACAAGTCCCTGTAATGTACCGATCCGCCAAAAACTGTTGGGCAACCTCATCGTAATATTGTTGCGAGATTTTTTCGATAAATACGCCCTTTTTATATAATTCAAGAAAAAAATCCGAGGCTGTTTGATGATGTACTGGCGACGAAGTACGAGAATAAATATCGAATGAGATTCCTAATTCTTTAAATGATTTTTTTATTATTTCGTGATAACGGTCAACAATATCTTGCGGACTAACGCCTTCTTTCCGCGCTTTGATCGTGATAGGAACGCCATGTTCGTCGGAACCGCCGATAAAAACGATATCTTCGCCCACAGAGCGTAAATATCGGGTATAAATATCGGCAGGAATATACACGCCCGCCAAATGTCCGATATGAATAGGTCCGTTGGCATAAGGCAGCGCAGAAGTTACAGTATAGCGTTTGAATTTTTTATTAGGATCGGTATAAGTCATTTTAAAACTAAAATTTAGAATTTATAAACGGGCTTTTATATCAAAATCATTTCTACCGGAAACGTTTACCTCCCTTCAAAATCGCTTAACATATTACTGAATTCGAGGCATTGTTAGGGGTTGAATTTTTCTTTTCTCAATTGCGAGAATTTTTTTACGCCCCTTAAATAATGGTCGAAAACAATACATCCCGTATACAACTGAGACGCTTCTTTCTGTTGGAATTGCTTCCGTTTTTTAGCAATATTTTTGAAATGAGTATAAAAATAAAAATGAGCTTTGGTTACGGCAAGAAAATCTTTGGAGGCTCCCTCCGTTAAGAACTTTATGGCGGCAAATCCGTCTAGAAACAACCGTGTTGCAAATACGGGAAAAAGTTTGCGGCGGGGCAGGTTTTTATATAACAAAGTGAAATTATTCCTAAAATTCAAATAGGTTTTCCTTGCCGAACTCTTCGGCAAAGTCCCTCCTCCAACGTGATATACTTTAGAATCAGGGCAGAACATTACTTTATATCCGCCATTCTTAACCCTCCAGCAAAAATCAATTTCTTCCATGTGTGCAAAAAAGTCCCCATCCAATCCGCCGAATTTCCAATAAATATCAGATTTCACGAACATCGCCGCCCCGCTAGCCCAAAATATCTCGCAAACAGAATCATATTGCCCTTCGTCTTTCTCTAAAGAAGCAAACAACCTTCCTTTACAAAATGGATATCCGTATCGATCAATAAAACCGCCAGCCGCGCCTGCATATTCAAATGTGTCTCTATGATAAAAGGATAATAATTTGGGTTGACAAATGGCTATCTCCGGAGAAGATTCCATTAATTCTATGACAGGGGGAATCCAGTTGGCGGCGACTTCAATATCGGAATTAAGCAAAACGTAATAATCGGCCTGCACTTGTCGTAACGCGCAATTATAGCCTTCGGCAAACCCGTAATTGTTATCATTTCTAACAATCCTTAATTCAGGATATTGATTTTGCAGAAAAGCCACAGAATCGTCTGTAGAAGCATTATCGGCAATAATAACTTCTGCGTCGTTGCTACTGTATTTTATTACAGAAGGCAAGAATTCTTCCAGGAATTTTTTTCCATTCCAATTTAATATAACAACAGCAACTTTTTTCAAATTATCCTAAAGATGAAGGTTTTTTATGTTTCCAACGTTTATGAGACCACAACCAATATTGAGGTTCTTTTTTTATCAAATTTTCAAGCAAATGTACGTATTTTTCCGTGATTTGTCCGAATTCGGTTGTTTCGGGGTTTTCTTCCATCAGTTGGAATTCGATTTCGTAGTAACCTCTCTTGATTTTTTTAACCGCATAAAAAAGAACAGGATAATTGTATTTTTTTGCAAAATGTTCTCCTCCAAAGATAAATCCTGTTTCCTGATTAAGAAAATTTATCCAATAACATTTAGAAGTATTATTCGGCGATTGATCGGAAAGCATCATATAGGCAGACAATTGTTTTTGGGCGTCGTAAATCCGGAATTTTTCCCGCACATTTTCCGAATCGATAACCTCCGTTCCGTAACGCGTCCTGAATTTTGTTAGAATTTCTCCGAATTTTTTGTTCGACAATGGCTTCCCTACCCCTATTCCATAATGTTTCAATTGTAAATTCAGGGATAAAACCATGTATTCCCAATTATTATAATGGGCGGAGAGAAGGACGACGCTTTTTCCCTGGTCGTAATATTGATTGACTAATTCGGGATTCAGGAACTTGTACCGCTCCACGACTTGCTTGCGACTAAGCCGAAGATTTAAAATGGCTTCTATAAAAATATCAGATAAATGCCTGTAAAAACGATTTGCCAATGTTTTTATCTCTGTTTCTTTTTTTTCCGGAAAGGCATTTTTCAGATTTTTATAAACGACCTCTTTCCTGTATCCTACAGAATAGTTTAATAAAATGTACAAAAAATCCGACATCCCATACAATATCCTTATAGGGAAATATGCTAAAGGCAATAAAATCAGATAAAAAAGAATCCAATTAAACATCCGGAGAAATTAATATCCTCTTTCGAATTGACGACCTGCTTCCCCTTGTTCTCCCTGTGGAATTTCCCCGCGAGAAAGCCGGCTTTCCCAATAAGGTTCGTTAATTTCGCCTTCCACATTGGAATTCAACAAGAAATAGTCAGGAGACGATTGTGGAGCCCAGAAAATAAACATTCCTTTCCCTTGCTTTTGTTTGATATTATTATCATAACGCCATATCTGATAAGGAAGATATGCGGCTCTGTTATTCCCGCCTATGCCCGGGGAAGTTTTGAACTTTTCATCAATTATATGATTCGGAGCGCCATATATTAAATAAACACGCCCTCGGTCGGTCAAATAACCCTTTTTAAAAGGAAGAACATAATTTTTTTCTACAAAGATCAATTTGTCATAATATTTCATCCATTCGGCTTTTGGATTTTTTTGATTACGCAAGAGCCAAAACCCATCAAAAAAATCTTGTTTTTCTTCCAAACTAACCTTTTTTACTGTATTTAAAATAAAATCTTTCTCCATTTCATTGGCTATATGGATTAAAGATTGTATGTAAAATGTAAGGGTAGAATCGTTTGTAATACTCCTTGCAAAAGAGGTAGATTCTCCATAAGCATTATTGGTATTTGCTTTTATACGAGGATTGCTCCGTTGGAAAAAAATCTTTTTATACAAAAATGTATTATTAGTAGTATCTCTAAGTTCTATCTTTAAATTATAATTTCCTGAGGGCAGGCTATCCGTTTTGAATGTCCAAAGAATGGCATTGGAATTTTTTGCATATTCCCGTTTCATGAACTGATAGGGTTCCATTTTCCCCCCTGATTCATAAGATTCTATATAGGCGCATACCAAAAAAGATTTCCCCATTCCGACAACGGAAGCAATATTATAGAATTCTACATAATAAGATAATGTATTCATTTTTTCAGGGAAAAAATCGCTTACATAAGGTTCGATATCATATCCGTTTTTGGAAAGAATATTTTGCTTTGTTGTAGGTTTTGTACTGGAAACAAATTGAATATCTGATATTAAAGGCGTATCTTTCGGATAATTAATGATTACTTTTTCTTCTGTTCGTACAGGAATATCCGGATTATTTTTATCTACAAGCGTAATCTCAAACTCATAAATTCCATTCTCCAATGAAATCCTTTGAACATCCATAAAAGTAAAATCCTTTGACAAAGAATCTTTTACCTCTGGACTCAAAAGATTCCTTTTTTCAGCATACACAATAGAGTCCGCTTTTTTTACAACAAGCGTAATTTCGATGGTTGCCTGATAATTACCGTGGGTGTTTTTTCGTAATGCCACATTCTGACCGTTAAAAGAAAGATAGGTTTCGATATAAGGCTTTTCAGCATGGAGCATGAAAGTTGAATATGCAAACAACGCTTGCAAAGTTTGAGAATATACTCCCGATAAAGCGGCGATAAACAACAGGCAAAATGTAAAGATATGTTTTTTCATATTAAGCGCTTATTAGAAGAATTAGTAACAAAGATAAGTATACATTTTCGACTTGCTTTGGAATACATGTTTCTAAATACTTGAAAAAGTGGAGCTGCGCGGAATCGAACCGCGGTCCAAACAAGTAACAAGAAAGCTTTCTACATGCTTAGTTTATGATTTATTTTCGAACGCAAACCGAACATAAACACTCTATTTGCATCTTATCTTCTGAATTTCGCCATTCAATCGAAGCGCTTGGACGGCTATCCCATACTCGCGAGCGCTTCCGGATCAAAAACCGATGGGCTTGGTTTTTGGGAAGCGTCTTGCTCCGCCTCCCTGAGGCAGATAAAGCTAATCTACTGTGCTTCGATTAAGCGGCAAGAGCGTAATTATTTTCGCCAATTATTGTTTTACAACCATTTTCAAGGCTTTTGTTGTGTTAGCCTGCATGCTTACTTACCCATTATCCTTGCTGTCAAAACCAGTCAGCCCCAATTTGAATAAGTATTACAAAGTTACAAAATTTCATTCATCTATCCGAACGGCTTTCCTTGCAAGAAGATAAAATACGTCGCCCATACTTTGAGTATTGAATTGCTCTTTAAGATTCCGGGGCGTATCCAGGGCCTCTATTTTCCCATCCACCATAACAGAAACACGGTTACAATACTCTGCCTCATCCATATAATGCGTCGTAACAAAAACAGTAATCCCACGATCGGCAGCCCTATAAATGAGTTCCCAAAACTGTCTCCGGGTAACGGGATCAACGCCTCCTGTGGGCTCGTCGAGGAATACGACGTTAGGATCATGAAAAATGGCCGTCAGAAACGACAATTTTTGTTTCCATCCCAAAGGAAGTTCTCTCACTAACGTATTCCACTCTTTTTCAAATCCAAGTTGCGAAAGAATTTCATCCATTTTCCATGCAATTTGTTCTGCGCTTAAGCCATAAATTCCTCCAAACAACCGGATATTTTCCCATACCTTAAGATCTTCATACAACGAAAATTTCTGACTCATGTAACCAATGTTGCGTTTCACTTTTTCCGATTGTTTCTCGATGTCAAATCCGGCTACCATCGCTTTACCTGACGTAGGTTTGCTCAATCCGCACAGTATTCGCATGGCTGTAGTTTTCCCTGCGCCATTAGCGCCTAAGAATCCGAATATTTCCCCTTTCTGAACTGTAAAAGAAATATTATCAACGGCAACAAAATCGCCAAATTTTTTGGTCAGATTTTCAACTTTAATTGAAAAAAGCGGCTCTTTCCGAATAAAGGGAAATTCTTCTCCAAACATGCTAAAATGAATTTAGTGAATGAAATCCATGCAAATTTTACAACTTTCGAGTAAATCCAACCATTACATAAGTCACGCCTATAGAACGTTAAAATGCGAAGAAAATTTTAATATTTATGTTTTCATTGAGAATATTATTTGGATCAGTGTAAAAAACAGGTGGAAATAATTTTTAATGTTTCTATCATAATGGTAAGAATGTAATAGACTGCATTGTGATCTTTCTTTTGCCTTGATGCAAAAGAAACAAAAAGTCAAGGCTGACGACAGATATGCTAAAAAATCATTTGTTGCGGCTAAACAAAATAACTCGCCTGTCAAGGTTGTTATTCCAACCCCTAAATAACAAACGCTGTTATGTTATTTTTCGGAAGGAGGCTTCGAACAGAATTTTGTTTTTAACGCCTCCACTAATGATTTTTCTTAACGCCATCTGTCGTAGGCCGTTATTCCTGTACTCATCCTCTTTTGACTTTTGATATTTTCACTTAA
>JAVBLV010000063.1:0-15698 GCA_031553195.1 Bacteroidales bacterium | reverse complement strand
CGGGGCGTGACTCTAAGTCACGCCCCGACTTATAAGCATTGTGGCCGCCGCCTTCCGAAAATTTGGGTGCGGCGTTCATTTTCTTAACTGTCTATGTGTCCATTTTTAAATAGGATATAGCCGGCGCAGAACTAATTTGAGCAGGGGACTTCATAATTTCCCAAGATAATTCGTTATTAATAGTGGACTGCGTATTGAACTTAATACTATATATTTCCCAAAAATCCATTCCGTCTTTATTACTCGATCAGACGTAAATATTAAATAGCGCTCTAGTTCAGTGATTTAAAACTTAATCTATATTCTCATTGAAAAATATATGCAGCGTCGCAACTATTTGATAACTTTGCAAATTCATCTTTTCAGTAGACATTGTTCCAGAATCTGGATATTAGGTAATTAAGCGATTTTTAAGCGTATCAGCCGGAAAGTACATGATTGATTTTACAGAAGGTAAAGAACGAAAAGTCATTACACAATTTACAACCCCTATCATTATAGGTAGTTTGTTCATGCAATTGTATAATATTGTGAATGGCGCCGTAGTGGGGCATTTTTTGGGAAAAGAAGCGCTGGCGGCCGTAGGCGCGGCTTTCCCGATTATTTTTCTTCTGGTATCGATAATTATTGGCGTTACCATGGGAGGAACGGTGCTGGTATCTCAATTTTCAGGCGCTAAGGACTGGGAAAATGTTCGCAAAAGCGTCGATACCTCGTATATTTTTCTTTTTGTTTCGGGATTTATTATGAGTATCATCGGAATTGTTTTCGCGCCCGAAATGTTTATTATTACCAATCTGCCTAAAGATATTTTCGAACCTTCCGTTAACTATTTGCGCATATTTTTGAGCGGACTTATTTTTATGTTTGCATTTAATGCGGTTTCCGCTGTTTTAAGAGGACTGGGCGATTCCAAAACGCCTGTTTATTATCTGTTAGGTTCCAATATTTTAAATCTGATTCTTTCTATCCTATTTATTTGCGTTTTTAGATGGGGCGTCGAAGCGTCGGCTTGGGCAAGCGTTATTTCCCAAATGGTTGCTTTCTTTATAATGAATTATCACGTTTCAAAGAAAAATAACATCGCTTGCGTGCGAATTAAAAATTTACAGTGGGATACGAAGATTTTTAAAACCATTGTAAGAATAGGCTTGCCGACCGGATTTCAACAATCGTTTGTCGCTTTAGGGCAATTGGCGATTATGGTTATTATCAATGGATACGGGACAATCGTCGTGGCGGCTTACGGCGTTGCTATGCGTTTGGATTCTTTTGCGTCTATGCCTTCGATGAGTTTTTCTCAAGCCATAACCAGTTTTACCGGACAAAACCTGGGAATGAAAAAAACGGCCAGAATAAGAAGAGGGTTGCGCTCTACAATTAAAATTAATTTACTCATTGCCGTTATTATAAGCCTTGTTTTCGTTTTTTTCGGCAAACATCTAATGGCATTGTTTACAAAAGACGCAGAAGTAATTGAGTCGGGATATAAATATTTGCTTATTTGCGGGCCGTTTTATTTTTCGTATTCGATTATGTTTATTTTTACGGGCGTTCTCCGAGGCGCAGGGGATACTTTGATTCCTATGTTTATCACTTTATTTTCTTTATGGATTATCCGGATTCCGTTGGCGTACCTGTTTTCCCATCCTTTGGGGATGGGATACGAAGGCGTTTACTGGGCGATTCCGTTGGGGTGGTTGGCCGGTTTTGTAGGAATTATCTGGCATTATCGCCGAGGGAAATGGAGGAATAAAACCGTGCGTCGCCGGATGGAAACTGATGAAAATTGAAAAATTATGGCATTTCGTCAACTATTTACTTATTTTCTTGTTGACTGTTAACCTTATTAAAATATCATGAACAAAGAAAACTGTTTTTATCTGGGAAAAGTTACTAAACCTTTCGGTTATAAAGGAGAACTGGTTCTTTTTCTCGATGTGGACGAACCTTTGGATTATCTGGATTTGGATAGCGTTTTAATAGAAACGAATAATGGGCTTATTCCCTATTTTATCCAATCCATGAATATCAAAAATAATAAAGCGACGGTTTTATTCGATGGCGTAAGTCCCGAAGATTCGCAAAAGTTGATAGGTGAAAACTTATTCTTGCCTATGGAAATGCTTCCCAAGTTGGAAGGAAACAAATTTTATTTTCATGAAATCGTCAACTTCTCGGTCGTGGACGAAGAAAAAGGAAATATCGGAGTTATTGAAAGCGTATTGGATTACCCTGCTCAAGCCATTTTCCAGATAAAATTCCACGACAAGGAAATTCTGATTCCTATTATCGACGAAGTTATAAAGAAAGTAGATCGCGAGAATAAAACCATTTATATAAAATCGCCCAATGGACTAGTTGATTTATATTTATCCTAAAACTATCCATCACGCAAAATAAACAAGTTGCTTTTCAATAGAACAAAATTAAATCACGCCTTTTTATGAGTAGCGCCTCCATTGCCATAATTATTGTCTGTATATTAGTTTTTAATTATTTATTGGAAACAGGATTGGATATATTGAACGGTCGCCATGTATTGCCTTCTTTACCAAAAGAATTGGAAAGCATTTATGATCAGGAAAAATATCTTCAATCAATAAACTATCAAAAAACAAACAGGAATTTTTCTTATATCGTCTCCGGCTTGATGTTTGTACTGTCGCTTATCTTTTTTTTATTAGGAGGATTCGGATGGCTGGACGATTTATTGCGTCAATATACCGAAAATCCTATACTATTGGCTCTTTTATATTTTGGAATCATAGGCTTGATTTTAGATTTAATCAATACTCCTTTCGAATGGTATCATACCTTTGTTATCGAACAACGCTTCGGATTCAATAAGACGACGCCTAAACTGTTTTGGATCGACAAGTTAAAATCATTGTTATTAATGGCGGTTCTGGGCGGAGGCATCCTTGCTTTGATCATTTGGATCTATAGCCTTTCTCAGGAATGGTTCTGGTTAATCGCTTGGGCGGTTTTATCTGTATTTTCCATATTCATGAGCATGTTTTATTCGCGCCTGATCGTCCCTTTATTCAACAAGCAAAAACCGCTTCCCGAAGGAGAACTGAGAACGGCTATTGAAAACTTTTCTCAAAAAGCAGGATTTAAACTTCGTAATATTTTTGTTATCGACGGATCCAAACGTTCATCCAAATCCAATGCCTACTTCACCGGATTAGGCAAACAGAAACGGATTGTTTTGTACGATACGCTTATTCAAAATCATACAACAGAAGAACTGGTAGCCGTGTTGGCGCACGAAGTCGGGCATTATAAAAAGAAACATATTCAAAAAGGGTTGATAGCCTCTTTGATACAAAGTTTGTTCGTTTTCTTTTTATTGGGTTTATTTTTAAATAACGTCTCTATTGCCCAGGCCATGGGAGCGCATCAAGCGTCGTTTCATATCAATATTATTGCCTTCGGATTGCTGTATGCGCCCATTTCTTTGATTTTCGGATTATTGGGAAATATGCTTTCCCGTAAACATGAATACGAAGCCGACTTGTTCTCCGCAGAAAATGCCGGCGCTCCTGCAATGGCAAGCGCATTGAAAAAACTCTCAATAGATAATCTGAGTAATCTGCGCCCGCATCCTTTGTATGTCTTTTTTCATTATTCGCACCCCGCGACTTTACAACGTTTGGCCAGGCTCGACTCTTTTGCGCAAAAAGGATCATAATCCGGTTATTGAAAATTTGCTTTGAAAAACAATATTTTATGAAATCATTTACAACAATTGGACTTTTGATTATTGCTAATGTATTCATGACTTTTGCCTGGTATGGTCATTTAAAATTCAAAGAAATGAATTGGTTTACTAATTGGGGGTTGCCGGCAATAATTCTTTTTAGCTGGGGCGTTGCCTTTTTTGAATATTGTTTTCAGGTTCCGGCCAACCGGATTGGCTTTGACGGAAACGGAGGACCGTTTAATCTTTGGCAACTTAAAGTCATACAGGAAACAATAACTTTAACGGTCTTCACTATCTTCACTACTTTGGTATTCAAAAACGAAACGTTCAAGCTGAACCATATTATCGGATTTGCATTTTTGATTTTGGCCGTTTATTTCATTTTTAAGAAATAAAAGATGGATAACAATAGGGGTTTCTTGGCAATCAATGTATGCCTAATACCAATTTTAATTGATTGATAGTCTAAAATAAATAATTTGAATTAGGCGTTTTAAGCAATATCGCAGATATAATAATTTGTTATACTGATTTTCAATGACTTTAATATGCTTAGTTCCTAGTCGATAGACTAGTGGGGGGCGTAACTTAGCGGACTAGTCAGGGCGTGACTCTAAGTCACGCCTTGACTTATATTCAGGCAGCATCTAAAATCTTGCATTTATCGAGTCCTGAATAGAGATGGCGAGGAACCAAAACCAACATTTCTCTGCATTAAAAAAGGATCTCTTCCCGAATAACCGGAATAAGGAGAATAATAAAAATCGCTTATGGTGAAATCGCTTTGTATAAAGGCGATGTTGACATTCAGAAAAGAGTTTTCGGCAATCTTGTATTGCATTTCGGCAGAAAACCCGAACGACTCCACATTCGAAATACCAGGATAATAAGACAAAAAAGGCATTCCGCTTTGATAAAATCCTGAAGCCGCCACTTGCAAGCGATTATTCACCTGATATTCTCCCCTCACGTAAATACTGCCTATTTGATTTCGTTTTTCTCTGGGAGATAAATCAACCTCCTGCTCGCGAGGAAATCTTTGCGGCGTATCGAACAAACCGGTTCCGTAAGTAAATCCGGTTATAAGAACAAATTTCGGAGAAACTTGGTACGCAATTTCAGGCGAAATCCAAAACAAAGAAGAAGTAAATCCTCCTCCCGTAAAAATTTCGGTACCCATGCTCAAATGGAAATCCACAGGGTTCTTTTTCTCCGTCAAATCGTGATCATTACTATCCGCTACTTGAAAAGGTTTTGGCAAGCGCTTCGTTTCCCATTGGGCAAAAAGGCCCTGGGAAATCAACGCAAAAACAAGTATGCAAAAATAGTTTTTCATTCTTTATTACCGGTTTCAAATAAATATAAAACTACAAAACTACAAAAATATTATGAACGAATCGAATTTGAAAAAAGGATTAATTACGCAAATTCAATGGAATATCACATGCCTGCAAAGATCAGGTCTGCAATATTTATGAAATAACTTTGCGTATAACCTGAATAAATATTTAATATCGATTTTATTGGGTTTTACGCATTCCGGCTGCCCAATATCGCATTATTTCACGTATTTTTGCATAACATTTTTGTTCTTGAAATAGAACGGACTTTTAAAATTTAATACATTATGAAGTATATTCGAATACTGCTCTTATCCACTTTGACAATAGGCCTGCTCGCTTGTTCCAGCGCTAAAAAATCGACCCAAAGCAAGAATAAAAAATCCCGGAAAAACCAATCAGAAGTAGTGGCTGCCCCGCCTAAAACGCCATCTAAAGATCCGGTTCCGCTCAATTCCTTTTTTAAAGAAGGCGCCCCTGTAAAAACCCAAGGGTTGGTAAACGTTTATGTAGCTCCCGACAGTCGTTATTATATCGAAATAGCCGATAGCCTTCTGGGAAAGGATCTGCTTATTGTAAACCGCATTTCCAAATCGGCCGCGGGATTCAGGCAAGGGGTGAGTTTTTATGCGGGAGATCATATTAACAACAATATGATCCGCTTTGAAAAAGGGGCTAAAAATAAACTCTTGATACGTAAGATAATGGAACGCGAGATTTCGAAAGACAGCACAAAAGAAATGTACGAGGCGGTGATGCGTTCCAATTTACACGCCATTATGGCCAACCTTGATATAAAAGCGCTTACCAAAGATAGCGTAAAGGGCGATCAATCGTATTTAATTGATATTACCGACCTGATAAACAGCGAAAATGAATTATTTACTTTCAATAAATATTATAAGGACGCTTATAAAATAACCCGGCTGCAAAGCGACAAATCTTATATTGAAAGCATAAGAACTTATCCTAAGAATACAGAGTTCAGAGCTGTACAGACTTTTACGGCGCAAAACAACGAAACCGTCACCTTTGAGTTAAACAGTTCTTTGATTCTCCTGCCCGATACTTTGATGACGCCTCGCTATTTCGACGAAAGAGTCGGATATTTTGCCGATTACAAAATAGATTTTGACAGGGATCCTCAAGGAGTGAAAGCTACCCGTATGGTAAAACGTTGGCGATTGGAACCCAGGCAAGAAGATATGGAGAAATATAAAAATGGCGAGTTGGTAGAACCTGAAAAACCGATTATCTTTTATATTGATCCGGCAACGCCGGCCAAATGGATTCCCTACCTAATGCAAGGCGTAAATGATTGGCAAACGGCTTTCGAAAAAGCAGGATTTAAAAATGCCATCATGGCTAAACGCGCTCCCAGCCGGGAAGAAGATTCCACTTGGTCGTTGGAAGACGCCCGTTTTTCGGCCATTGTTTACAAACCTTCCGCCGTGGCAGATGCTAGCGGCCCTCATATTTCCGACCCCCGTACCGGCGAAATTCTGGAAAGCCATATCAATTGGTATCATAATGTAATGAGCCTGCTCCACGATTGGTATTTTATACAATGTTCCCCTTTGGATACCGGCGCTCAAAAAATGACTTTCGACGATGAATTGATGGGCCAATTAATCCGTTTTGTGTCTTCGCATGAGGTTGGACATACTTTAGGATTAAGGCATAATTTCGGTTCGTCTTTTACTACGGCGGTGGAAAACCTGCGCAATTCCGAATTTTTGAAAGAACACGGACATGCTAACTCAATTATGGACTACGCCCGCTTCAACTTTGTAGCGCAACCCGAAGACAGGATTCCCCGCGAATTGTTATTTCCCCGCATAAACATATATGACAATTGGGCTATCGAATGGGGATATCGTCTTTTTCCCGAAATCAACGACCCTATTGCCGAATTGCCTAAAATGAACGAATGGGTAATTGAGAAATTGAAAGATAACCGCTTGTGGTTCGGAACCGAAACTAATCCGAACGACCCTCGCTCCCAAGCCGAGGATCTGGGAGATAACCAAATGAAAGCGAATGAATTGGGAATAAAGAATTTAAAAATAGTAGTTGCCAATTTATCCAAATGGACAAAGGTGCCGGATGCCGATTATGAAAATTTAAAGAGTACGTACAATCAGGTAGTAACCCAGTATTTGCGGTACACGGGACACGTAGCGAAATGGATTGGCGGTATTTACGAAACGCCTAAAAGAGTGGAGCAGGCGGGCGATATATATGTTTTTGTCGAAAAGGCAAAACAAAAAGAAGCATTTGACTACTTGAACAAAAATATTTTTGAAACGCCGGATTGGTTGTTAAGCAACGATATCTTTGCCAAAACGCAGATACTACCGTCTTCGGTAATGAATACGATACATACTTCCGCTATCCGGGCAATGATTAATGTGCGCGTATTGCGCAACTTGTCGAGCGCGGAATTGGTTTTGGGAAAAGAAGCCTATACGTTGGCCGACTATTTCGGCGACCTGAACAAGACCATTTTTAAACCGGGAAAAACCGACGCTTATCGCCGGAATCTGCAAAAAGTTTATATATCCACATTGCTCGATATGGTTCCCGAACTAAAAGCGCTACTGGTAGTTAAAGATAATACAACCGCCCTTACGCGTCCTTCGGGAGACAGCAGCGATATTACGGCTTTTGTTATATATCAGTTGAAGGGACTTCAAAAACAATTAAAAACCATGTCCGGAACAGATGCCATGACCAAAGCGCATTACGAATATTTGAGCGAATTAATCAAAACAAAACTGGAATAATTATTAAAAGGTCATTTTTTTATTTTGCCGTATTCGCGCGCTTTCAGTACTTTTGTAAACAAATTCAACATTTAAAAACTTTGTTTTAAATTTATCCATCATGAATAAAACAGTCAAAAAATCACTGAAAATCGGGGGGATTACGCTATTGGTTTTAATCGTCCTGCTGATTACCCTTCCGTTCCTGTTTAAGGACAAAATTGTAAGTATTGTAAAAACAGAAGTTAACAAATCTTTGAATGCCAAAGTCGACTTTCACGATTTTGGTTTGAGTCTGTTCCGTAATTTTCCTGACTTTTCGCTAACTATAGATGATTTCAGCATTGTAGGCGTAAATGAATTTGAAAAAGACACCTTGGCTTCGGTAAAACGTTTAAACGTAGTTATCGATCTTATGAGCGTGTTCGGAAACGACGGGTACAAGATTCAAAAAATTATTATCGACAAACCCAAAGTAAATTTGATTACATTGGCAGACGGCAAGTCGAACATGGATATTTTGATTTCCGATACTTCTCAAACCGAAGCGTCTGCCGATACTTCCAAATCGGCTTTTAAACTTAAATTGAAAGAACTCAAAATCAACAATGCAGAACTGCTTTACAGAGATGATAGCACGCGTTCCAAAGCAAAAGTAAGCAACCTGAACTTCCGCCTGGCGGGAAATATGACTCAGGATTTTACTACTTTAAAAATATTAACTACTATCGATTCGGTTACTTACAGCCAAACTGGCGTCGCATTTTTGAACAAAGCCAGAATACGATTGGAATCGGAAATTGCGGCAGATTTATTGAACTCTAAATATACGTTCAATAAAACCGAATTCCGGTTGAACGAAATCCTGTTGAATCTGGAAGGTTTTGTCGCTATGCCCGACTCCACGGTTATTGATATGGACGTAAAACTTTCGGCGCCAAAAATGCAATTTAAAGATTTGCTGTCTTTGATTCCCGCTCTCTACATGAAAGATTTCGAGAAAATACAAACCAAGGGGGAACTGACTTTCTCGGCTTTCGCCAAAGGACGCATGGAAGGGGAAAATTATCCCGCTTTCGGAATTGATTTAAAAGTCGGCAATGCCATGTTTAAGTATCCCGATTTACCTAAATCGGTTGACAATATCAATATTGCCGCCAATATAAGCAGCAAAGGCGGAAGCCTGGATAACGCCATTATTAATGTTTCCGGTTTTCATTTCGAATTGGATAAAAACCCATTTGATTTGGGATTATTGGTAAGAACGCCTATTTCCGATCCTGACTTGAATTTGAAAGCCAAAGGAAATTTGAATCTGAACAGCGTAAAAGATGTTTATCCTCTCGAAGACCAAACGCTTAGCGGTTTGTTAAAAATAGATATTGTCCTTTCCGGACGCATGTCTTCTATAGAGAAAGAACGTTACGAGGATTTCAATGCCTTGGGGAACATTATTTTAGAAAATATAAAATATGCTTCCAAAGATTTGGCTAAACCCGTCGATATTTCTTCCGGGCATTTGGAGTTCTCATCTAAATATTTAGATTTAAAACAGTTGAATGTAAAATTGGGAAAGAGCGACCTTCTTGCCGCCGGAAAAGTAGAAAATTACCTTCCCTATGTTTTCAGAGACCAAACTATTGTAGGAAAATTAGATGTTAAATCGAATTATTTCGACTTGAAAGATATTATGGGAGAAGAAGCGGCCGCTACTGCATCTTCTTCAACGCCGTCGGCGGCTACGACGCCAGCGGAACAAGAACCGATGACCGCAATAGAAATTCCGAAAAATATCAATTTTGCTTTGAATGCAGCTTTTAACAAAGTTATTTACGATAACATTGAAATTGATAACTTGAAAGGAAATATCGAAGTCAAGGATCAAAAAGTGGATTTGAAAAATCTGAATTTAAACACGCTGGGTTCTGCAGTAGCCGTTTCGGGTTATTATTCTGCGGCGCAAATCGATAAACCCGTGGTGGATTTGAATCTGGACGTAAAAGAATTGGATATTCAAAAAGCTTTCAAGACATTCAATACCGTTCAGAAACTGATGCCTGTAGCCGAACATACGCAAGGAAAGGTTTCGATAAAAGTGAAGATGAATTCTTTGTTGGACAAAACGCTTTCTCCGGTTTTAAATACGGTTCAGGCCAAAGGAAACTTACAAACTTCGCGCATAGAAATATCCGGCTTGCAAACATTGGAAATGATTGCTTCGGCAACTAAATTGGACAAACTGAAAAAAGTGGCGTTGGATAAAGTAAATATTGCTTTCGAAATTATTGATGGAAATGTGCATGTAAATCCGTTCGATGTAAAGATGGGCAATATTACTTCGAATATTTCCGGACAAATGGGATTGGATCAAACGATCAATTATGTGGCTAAAATGAATGTTCCCCGCGCCGAGTTAGGAAATACTGCCGATAATTTTGTAAGTTCCCTTTCGGGAAAAACGGGCGTAAAAGCGCCGGAAAATATTAAATTCGACGTTCTGGTTGGCGGAACCGTAACCAAACCCACCGTAAAAGTAGGCGCAACAGGCATGGCGAACGAATTGAAAGAAGAAGTAAAGAAAGTCGTCGAGGAAAAAATTCAAGAAGGGAAAGGGGCTGTAAATGCAGAAATTGACAAAGCCATTGCCGAAGCGACAAAGCAGAAAGAAAAACTAGTAGCCGAAGCGACAAAGCAAGCCGACGCCATTCGCAGCCAAGCGCAAAAAACCACAGCTCAGATTATGGACGAGGCCGACAAACAAGCGCAGGCCTTAGTAGATAAAGCCAGTAATCCTATTGCTAAAGCGGCGGCCAAAGAAGCGGCTAAAAAAGTAAAACAAGAGGCGCAGGCAAAAGTAGACAAAGCCAATGCCGAAGCAGATAAACAAGCGTCGAACGTAATAAATCAAGCTGAAAAACAAGGCGACAAACTGATTGAAGACGCCAAAGCCAAGAAATTGAAATAACACGAATTCTTATGATACAAAAGAGAATCCCCGGAAGAGAATGTTCCGGGGATTTTTTGTAGAACTAACCTCCACAATATTTTCTTTAAAAATTTGCTTGCATTTATATTTATTGTATATTTGTACTGTATTAATACGTTAATACAGTTGTGCCGTGGGCGGCAATGCCGCGGCAGAACTGGCGTAAAAATGATAAATGAGAACAATTTCTGAGAATAGCAAGACCTGTGAAGCTATGAAAACAGAAAAAACCAACAAAAATGACGTCTTTAAAAAAGAAAGTAAATACGGAAGATAGTAGAAGTTCAGAGATCGAGAATGTGGATAATTTGGAAAAAAAACCATATTTAAGTGTAGGTCTCGGTTTTGGAATGTTAGGTATTGAAATATTAGTGGCGCTTATTTTTGCTCCTCTTAATTATATTCTTCCCAAATATGTTGGCGAGGAAGTAAGCCAACTTATTTACTATGTTTTAATCTCAAGTATAGGGCTATATATACTGTGTTGGATTAGAAAGAAAAAAAGTAATGAAAAATCCTTTTCTATTTCTTTTTCAAATATGTATGCTGTTCCCTTTATCATATTAGGCGGCTGGGCTTTGTTATTTGGCGCAATAGACCCTTTGGCGGACTTAATTCCTGTGCCGGAAATTTTGAAAGCCGAGTTTGAAAAATTGGGCAACTATACGGGTGTTGCCGCATTCTTTATGATGGTTATAGCGGCTCCTATTTTTGAGGAATTAATTTATCGTGGAATTATTCTTGATGGCTTGTTGAAAAGATATTCGGCTTTTACGGCTATTTTAGTTTCAAGTATATTATTTGGCTTAATCCACTTGAATCCTTGGCAATTTGTAGCAGGGTTTATATTCGGAATTTTCGCAGGATGGATATATTATAGGACAAGAAATTTAACCTTGACAATGATTCTACATGCAATCACTAACTTGGTCGGATATTTTCAAAATGTCTATAGGGATTTTCTTTCCAAATATGATAATCTTATTGAACTTTATGGCGGATTGACGCGATATATTTTTGTCATTATTACATGTATCGCCTTATTTGTTATTTGTGTTTTGTGTTTGAGAAAAACATTTAATAAATCCTTAAATTCACGGACAAAAATACTTAATGAATAAAGGAAAATTTGAAGATAATGGTCGAAGTGGACGCCAACCTAAAGACTATATAAGAAAAAAGTAAACAGTAGAAATGTCGGTTAAAATTGGACAGAAAAACGAAGGGGGAAACCACTGCCGCTAACTTACGCTCCTCTGCAAACGGCCTGAAATCGGATTATTTTCTAATTAGCATTGCATCGGTAATGTCAAACAACAGCGTTCCAAGATCCGTTTTGATATAATTATTTTCTTTGCTGAGTTCTACCGCATAAGGATATGTATCTTCGTTAATATAGTATTTAGAAACATTCTCATTAATATCTTTACCATAATCCCTTTCTAAAAACTTTATGAATTTTCCGTTTAGATAATATGAATCGTTGGCGTTTGCAAGTTTGTCTATTAAACTTCCAGAAACCAATCCAATTACATTGAATTCGACATCGAAATATGTTTCATTATCAATTTTATATTCGCTGTTTTTGTATACAAATTGAGCGGCATAAATACTTTTCTTATATTCATTAATTTTTATGAATGTTATGGGTAACGAATCAAGTAGACCTTCGTTCAGTTTTTCTTCAAATTCATTTCTTAATAATTCATTTGTTTTCTGCATCGTAATGCTATTATTATCCCAATTGGGATGCCGATTTATGAAATCGCCTAAAAAAAGAACCAGTTTAGGCCTATATACTCCTTCCACTTGTTCCCAATTGGTATGAACACTATCTCTTTTATTACTGCATGATAAAAGAAAACAAAAGATTATTAATACACGTCCTATCTTTTTCATTATATTGCAAATATTTGATTTCTGCTATTGCGTTTTATTTGGCCATATCACTTGGAATACAATTTTTTAAATGCATAAATACTGTATTTAGTTTTTTGAAAACCGGAAATGAAAATAAAGCCTAAATTCTTAAACAAATTATCAAAAAGTTTGTTCGAAACGGAGAATTCTATATCATGAAAAATATAGCAAAAAAGTAGATGGAAAGAGGTTTTATGATAGAATCATATTAGCGGAAAATGAGGGATTCGAGCCCCCTGTACCTCGAAAGGTACAACAGATTTCGAGTCTGCCCCGTTCGACCACTCCGGCAATTTCCCAATGCAAAAATACAAATAAAAATTCCAGTAGAGGCAAAGTTTTAAGTAAAATATAGATGATCTAAAGAAATCCGGGGGCTTTACAGGCTAACGCTCTGAATAAGACAGAAGCCAATAACAGACATTGTATAGAAAAATCAGAAGAGAAGGCGTTAAAAACAAAATTCTGTTTGAAGTCCTCTTTTTACATTGATCCAAATTTTACATTGATCCAGATTAATTGAAATGGAGGTGTAATAAAAAAAGCCTTGCAGTTTTGAATGCAAGGCTTTATGTTTGAATGAGTTATCCGACTAGGACTCGAACCTAGGCTAACAGAACCAAAATCTGCTGTGCTGCCACTACACCATCGGACAATTTTGAAATTCGGTTTGCAAAATTACGAACATTTTTTGATTTTGCAAACTTTTGAGCGTTTTTTATGGGGAAATCTTTTACAGGTGCGGAGAAAACGCTACATTTGTAAAATGTATGAAGTTGCAGACCCGGAATCATAGACATTCTAATAAAGTTAAGCATGGAACAACCAAAATATGAATCTGTAGTATTGGAAATAAAAGATTTACATATCGATTTTCTTGTAAATAAAGAATATCAAGAAGTTGTTCATGGTATTTCTTTCCAGGTGGAAAAAGGGAAAATATTAGGAGTAGTAGGAGAATCCGGTTCCGGAAAGTCTGTTAGCGCACTGGCAATTATGCAACTGCTTCCTGCCAAGACGGCGCGGATAAGCAGGGGAGAGATTATATATTATTCGGCAGGTAGACCTTCCCAAAACCTGACAAATCTCCCGTCAAAATTCATGCAGACCATTAGAGGCAATAAAATTGCCATGATATTCCAAGAACCTATGACTTCTTTAAATCCTGTTTACACCTGTGGAAAGCAAGTGATGGAAATGCTTGAAATACATAGGAACATGTCAGGGAAAGAGGCTAAAAGAGAAGTTCTTGATTTATTCGAAAAGGTTTTACTGCCGCGTCCTGAAAAAATATTCGACAGCTATCCTCATCAACTTTCCGGAGGACAAAAGCAACGCGTGATGATAGCCATGGCTTTATCGTGCAAACCGGATATTTTAATTGCAGACGAACCCACTACCGCTTTAGATGTTACTGTGCAAAAGAGTATTCTGGAACTTCTGAAAAGTTTACAGCAGCAAATGCAAATGGGAATTATTTTTATTACCCACGATCTTGGCGTTGTTTCTGAAATTGCGGATAATGTAATTGTTTTGTACAAAGGAGAAATTGTAGAAAAGGGAAAAGTAGAAGATATATTTGAGAATCCGAAACATCCTTATACGCAAGGTTTATTGGCTTGTCGGCCGACTTTAAACGCTCGTCCCTTGGTTTTAAAGACAGTTGCGGATTTTCTTGATCATTCCGAAGTCAAAGTTGAATATGAAACCCTTGGGCAGCGTCAAACGAGACAAATGGAGATTTATTCCGGAGAACCTATATTGAAAATAGATAGTTTATTGGTTTCTTATCCTTTGAAAAAAACTTTTTTTGGAAAAACGATTAATTCATTGCATGCGGTAGACGAAGTTTCTTTTAGCGTGTACGAAGGAGAAACCTTAGGTTTAGTAGGCGAATCGGGTTGTGGAAAAACGACTTTAGGAAGGGCAATTTTACAGTTGGCAAATAATGAAAGCGGAAATATTATTTACAAAGGAACCCGATTGAATAAGTTATCTGCAAACGAAATGCGTAAATTTCGTCAAGATTTGCAAATCATTTTTCAAGATCCCTATTCTTCGTTAAATCCGCGTTTAATGGCGGGGGAGGCTATTATCGAACCCATGCGCGTATTTAAAATCGGAAAAAATGAAATTGAACGTAAAGAAAACGTAATTCATTTATTGGAGCGCGTGGGGCTGAATGAGGAGTCTTATTATCGTTATCCGCATGAATTCTCCGGCGGACAAAGGCAACGTATTTGTATAGCGCGCACGTTGGCGGTAAATCCGAAACTAATTATTTGCGACGAATCGGTTTCGGCTTTGGATGTGTCGGTGCAGGCTCAGGTTCTAAATTTATTAAATGAACTTAAGCACGAGTTCAAGCTTACGTATATATTTATTTCGCATGATTTGTCGGTAGTAAAATATATGTCGGACAGAATGTTAGTTATGCAAAACGGTAAAATTGTCGAAATAGGCGAAGCAGATCAAATATACGAAAGCCCTTCTTCGGAATATACCCGTAAATTAATAAATGCAATTCCAAAATAAATGTAATATATTGATATTTATTTGATAATAAATGGCTTATAGACGAATGAGTACGGATGATACTTATAGGAGTAATTTCGGATCAATGTAAAATTCCGGTGGAGAACTAAATTATTTAAGTGAAAATATCAAAGGTCAAAAGAGGATAAGTAAGGGAATAACGGCCTATGACAGATGGCGTTAAGAAAAATCATTAGTGGAGGCGTTAAAAACAAAATTCTGTTCGAAGCCTCCTTTCGAAAAATAACATAACAGCGTTTGTTATTTATGGGTTGGAATAACAACCTTGACGGGCGAGTTATTTTGTTTAGCCGCAACAAATGATTTTTTAGCCTATCTGTCGTCAGCCTTGACTTTTTGTTTCTTTTGCGTCAAGGCAAAAGAAAGGTCACAATGCAGTCTATTACATTCTTACCATTATGATAGAAACATTAAAAATTATC
>JAVBLV010000118.1:0-15817 GCA_031553195.1 Bacteroidales bacterium | reverse complement strand
AAATCTTTCGTAATTTAGCTTCCGAATTTCATCTTCGGATAAATTTATTTCTTTAAGCATCTTTGAAATGAGGGGTTTCTTACAAAGGTGCTTATTTTTTGTTAACTCAACTCACAATTTTACCCCGCGGGAAGTATAATTCCACAAATAGCGGCAATCTCTTTCAGATAGTCATTAATTTTTTGATTACTATAAACTGGTAATAGTTTATCATCTGTTTGATATTTCTCTAAAATTGCTTTAGGAATATCCAAAAGAGGAATATTGGAAGGAACATTTGTTTTTTGACGTTTAATCATAATCCAAAGGTTGCCGTCGAAAGACTTCTTTATATCATCTTTACTCAATTTTGCTAAATCTGAATAACTAAGTCCGGTATAACAAGAAAAAGCGAAAACATCCCGTACCTGTTCCAACCTTTTACTTGGCATATCCTTTAGTATGATTGCATTTAATTCTTCTTGTAATAAGTACCCTCTATCTGTTCTTTCAAAACGAATTTTAAAGTTGAAAAACGGGTCTTGAACAATCCAACCATTATTCTTTGCCAAGAATAATACCTTTCTCAACCTCTGCAAATATTTAGCAGCCGTATTTTGTGCAATATGCCGTACACTTCTTAAATATATTTCCAAGTCGTACACAAAAACATGGTTAATATCCTTCAATGCTATATCGGACTTCTTATACTTATATTCCATGAAAGATTGGATTACTCTTTTTGCTCTTTCGTACTTTTGATAACAGGAATGGCTTTTCGAGATTCCTGCCAGATTTTTATAATCTTCATTGTGTTTTTCAAACAGAGACATTAAGCTATAAGCCGCATCATCTGAACCAATTCCCAAAAAAGTATTCCTGACTTTTTCAGCATTCACAACATTGTCCTTTTCCTGTAAATTGTGATATATTCTATAGAGGGATGCCTTTATACCGTCTAATACCATATTAATTTCTGAAACATCCTTAGGGCGTCCAATAGCTTTAGAGGCTTTAACATCCCACAGTTGAGGATCAATTTCTACTTTAGTGCTGAATTGGGATATGGTGCCATTAATGGTAATCCGGCAGTTGATAGGAAAGTTGCCGTTTTTTCTTGGTTTGTCTCTTTTCAGGTAGAAAAGAATACGGAATGTCGTCTTCATAATCTCATTTTTTAAGTTGCAAAATTAGTTTTTAACTATTGAAAATGAGCTATATGCAGACTGCCAATTTCGGACACGACACTGCCAATTTTGGACAAATCATACCCCCTTTTTGAAAATCAGAGAAAGGGGTACGAATTAGGTACGATTTTTTGTCTTTTTTTGTCCTATTTTTGTCTTTTCGACAGCAATAATGACAATAAAAAAACGCTACAAATCATTGAATTTGTAGCGTTTGTCTTTTAAATGGCGTTTCTTTGCCTTTTCAGCTCGCTCCCCAGCTAGGACTTGAACCTAGGACCCCATGATTAACAGTCTCAAAAAATGGGTTTCTATTCATTTTTATCTATTTATATTTTCTATACAAATATACTATATTTCAATGCTTTGCAAAATATAATACTATTTTTTGTTTGATTATTTTCTAAAGAATTGCTATATTTGTATGCAAATTGTATGTACAGTTTGCATACAAAAAAGAGAAAGAACATGTATAGAAGTTGCAAAGACGGAATCACAGTTTTGACCATACTTGATACAAGGCGTCCAAAAAAAAATGGGTTGTATCCTGCAAAAGTACAAGTAATTTATAAACGAATCCAGAAATATTACCCTACAGGCAAAGAATTGACTGTGGAAGATTGGACAAATATGCCTAAAACAAAGGCGACATCTTTATCCAAAATTCGCAATAGCATTCAGAATAGCTACAACTTAATCCTTCAAAATGTAGAAGAGTTGGCTTCCAGAGGTGAATTTACTTTTGATGCTCTTAATCTTCGTTTAAGTAGGGTAAGCGGTGGAACTGTTAATACCGCATTCAGGTTGAAAATAGAAGCTTTGAAAAATGAAGAACGTATTGGAACCATGTTGTATTACGAGAGTGTACTGAAAGGAATTGAAGCATTTGCAGGGAAACAGGTAGCAATTGATTGTATTACGGTTGACTGGTTAAAACAGTATGAGAAACACATGCTGAAAACAAAAAATCACACGACTGTTGGAATGCATATGAGAGCTATTCGGGCAATTATGAATAACGCAAAAAAGGCAGGGGTAATTAAGGAATCACAATATCCATTTGGCATGGATAAATACGAGATACGAACAGGGGAAGGAAGAAAAAAGGCGCTCACACTCGAACAAATTGCTAAAATAGTCAAATATTCTGACGAAAACGAAACTACAATACGCTATCGGGACATGTGGTTTTTCATGTATTTATGTAATGGTATTAATACCGCCGACCTTATAAAATTGAAGTTCAGCAATATTGTTGATGGCGAAATATGTTATGTAAGGCAAAAAACAGAGAGAACTACTAAAACTATTAAAGAGATACGAGCTATTATCACACCCGAAATGCAAACAATCATCGATCGTTGGGGAAATGAACCCAAGAAAGAAAACTATATTTTCCCTTATCTTACAGATGGTCTTAATATTATGAAAATAAATGCGCTGACACATGATTTGACCAAACGGATTAATAAACGAATGAAAATTATAGGCGAAGCCCTAGGAATAGACGGAATAACAACCTATACAGCCAGACACTCATTCGCCACTGTTTTAAAAAGAAGTGGCGCCAATATTGCATTTATTTCCGAAAGTCTGGGACATAGCGATTTGAAAACAACCGAAAATTACCTTGCTTCATTTGAACGTGGGGAACGTGAGAAAAATGCAGCACTTTTGACAAACTTCGATATTTAGACTTCTTCAAGTCCTAATAAAATCGTACCTTTATTCAATCTTTATTGTAGACAAGTATGTTATCTAAAGACGAAATACAAAATTTACTTTCCGATATGGAAAGCGACCGTGTGGAACGAACTATTTCCACTACCAATACCGATAAATTCGGTGAAGCAATATGCGCTTTTTCAAATGATTTGCCCAATCACAAAAAGCCCGGCTATTTGATGATTGGCGTACACGACAAGACTGGAGAACTTTCAGGATTGAAAGCGACTGATGAATTGTTGCGAAATATTGCAGCCATTCGTGCCGATGGAAACGTGTTACCACAACCGTCGATGACAGTTCAGAAATATTCTTTTGAAAAAGGCGATGTGGTTGTAGTAGAAGTCCTTCCTGCACATTTTCCACCTGTCCGTTACAAAGGATTGGTCTGGATACGCATCGGCCCGAGACGGGCAATTGCTAATGAAATGGAAGAACGTTTATTAACAGAAAAACGCACTTCCAATGTTCGTACATTTGATGAACGACCTTGCCCTACGGCTACTATTGATGATTTGAATATCGAACTTTTCAAGTTGGCTTATTTGCCGCAGGCTATCGACAAGGAAATTCTCAAGAACGATAGCCGAGATATAAAGCTGCAATTGGCTTCGTTGCGATTTTACGATTTGATATACGATTGTCCGACCAATGCCGGCGTACTGATGTTCGGCAACAATGTCGGTTATTACTTTCCTGGCGCATATGTTCAATATGTCAAGTTCGGCGGGAAAACCGTTGCTACCGAGGTATTGAAGGAAAATGTATTTTCGGGAAACCTGATTTCGGTAACGCGCGAATTGGACACTTTCGTCAAAAACATAATTATCGAAGAACGTCCGGTTCCGGTGTCTGCTTTACGCGAAGAAACCGTTCGCAATTATCCGCATTGGGCAATCCGCGAGTTCCTGATGAACGCCTTAATGCACCGAAGCTACGAGATAAATTCCCCGATAAAATTCTACCAATATTCTGACCGTTTGGAAATTGTGAATCCGGGCGGATTATACGGGAATGCTCGTCCCGAAAACTTTCCAAAAGTGAGCGATTACCGTAATTTGGTATTGGCCGAAGCCATGAAAGTGATGGGCTTTGTAAACCGTTTCAATCGTGGTATTGCTACAGCACAAGACCAATTGCAGGAGAACGGAAATCTTCCTGCAAACTTCGACATTAAAACGATGGGCGTTTTCGGCGTAACGATAGAAGAAAATAAAATTTCCGAAACCAAAATTGAAAAGCCAGTAAGTTTTGAGAATTTGTCGGATATCGAAAAGAAAATTGTTGAAATTATTTCCAACCAAAAGGGAATAAAAACGAATGAAATTTCCGAACAAACCGAAATTCCCAAAAGAACATTAGAGAGACATTTAAAAAAACTTCGCCAACAAAGATTTATTGAATACATGGGGTCGCTCAAGTCGGGCGGTTACCAAAAAGTAGAGTAAAGAATAGATATGCACCAAAATAGCAGTACAAAATGGATATCTTGTATAAAAATAAAAGTGTACAGTTACTCTTTAGAAAGAGTTTTTGTGCATACATAGACATCTTAGGATTTAGTGACAAAATAAAAGCTAATGATTTGACTTTCTTTGAAACATATTTGAATGTTCTCAATCAAGAATTAAATTATATTGAAAAACGCCATGGTTTATCAGGAAGTAAAAAAGTCAAAGAGTTTGCGTTAAAGATATTTACAGACAATTTTGTTTTTGGTCACCCATGGTATGAACAATCTGGAGAAGTTGAATTAGGAACCATTTTTGAAGTTTTATCTCACATTCAGCTAACATTTACAAAATCCAATATCTTTGTTAGGGGTGCTATTTGCATGAGTGATTTATATATGGATGAAAATATTGTATTAGGCCCTGCCTTGATTGAGGCTTATAAAATGGAAAGTGAAAAAGCAATATATCCGAGAATTATATTATCAGAAGATGTCATTAATGTAGTAAAAGAACATTTAACTTATTATGGAAATAATGGTTCTGCACCACAAAATAATGAATATTTAATAGATATTGACGGCCATTATTTTGTTAATTATTTATCTACGCTATTTTATTGGGGTGATTGCCCTGAAAGCACCATATTAAAAGAATTAATTCAGCATAAAAATATTGTGGCTCAAAATCTAATTCAATTTAAAGATAACTTTAAGTTATATGACAAATTTTCTTGGGTGGCAAAATATCATAACTACTTTTGTAATAACTTTATCAAACCAAAATTTCCTCAAATAAAAAGTGTAGATATCAAAATTGATGAGAATTTGTATCTAAAGACAATAAGAAAAATAGTCTAAGAACCCAACGTTTAACGCAAAAATGGCGGAATAAATGGCGGAATAAAATCGAGATAATTTGCTGATTATTAATATTTAAATTTTTAATTAATAGGATTTGGCAAAAAAAGTGGCGGAATAAATGGCGGAATAAATCATTTACACTTTCCATTTCAAACGAAAGATAGTTTCCATTCTAAATGAAAACCTTAAAATAAATAAACAATGCCTCGTCGTAAGAAAATAACAATGCTCATTAAGGAACTGTATCCCAATTTTGTGGAAAATTTGAAACAGAATCCACTATTGGCTGATTATGATATGGAAACTTTACAACTCATCGTACTTAAAAAGCAATCGCCTCGCATTATGGATGTTGATAAAGCCATTACCAGCCTTGAACGGTACATTGCGATTAATGGCAAAAATATTGAGGTTATAAATGGCGAACAAGTTATTGTAAAGAAAGATTTGGTAAAAATGTTAGATATTTCACGCCCCACGCTTGACAAATGGATTGAAAACGGTTTTATCCAAAAACGATATTCCCCAACACTAAAGATTGAAGCCTATCAAGCAAATGAAGTGTTGGAACAATTAAAAAAGCATAGAAATGGATAGTTTTTTTATCTTTCCGAGTTTTTGAAAAATTTTCTTTCAAATTTTCAAAACGCCAATTCTTTGTAAATGTGCTTATTCCATTGCAGCGAAGCGAAAAAATCCCACAAAAAGAAAAATATTTTTATTTCCTTTACATTGGCGCCACTTGGCTTTCAAGTGTCTTTCATTTCTCTTTTCCTATCTCTGCCGTATAAATAGGACAGTACATTTTTTGGTTTACATGTCTTACTTTGGATACTGGTTTGTCGGCTTTTGTCATCCTTATGTAAAGCCTTAACCCATTTGTTTTCAGCTTGTATTGTGTTGTAACTTTGCATCCAAGTTTAATTTAAAACCGATGTGAAATGAGTAACAACATTATTGTAACCACACCCGACGAGCTTCGTGAAATCGTAAGCAAAGCCATTTCAGAAGTCTTTCCCAAAACGACTTCCCAAAATCCACCTATCGACAGTATTACCTTAAATGATGCACTGGAACTGCTGAAAGAACATGGATTTCCTACTTCCAAAGCCAAAATCTATAAACTAACGAGTGCTGGAACCATGCCTTGCCGAAAATACGGTAATAAACTCGTGTTTTCCCGAAAAGAACTACTTGCTTGGGCAGAAAGCCAAACCAAGCCCATAAATGATACTACACAAATTGCATTAACCCTTGCCCGAAGCGCGAGAAGAAAACGATAGGTATGGGAAAAGAGCGTTATATCCGCGTTGGCACCACACTTTACAAGTTGGTGAAACGCCCACTCATTAGTGGCGACTACATTGAAGAGAAAATCCCTTGGAACTATGAAACGCTTCGTCAGGATTACGGCAAGAACAATCTACCCGAAATAGACAAGTACAACGGTTTTTGCATTATTCCCGACCATATCAGCTACCAACAGATTTATGGAACCTACCTGAACCAGTACGAGCCTATCGGCCACCAACCTTGTTCGGGTGAGTTTCCGCATATTTTGATGTTTTTGAAACATATATTCGAAGAACAAATCGAACTTGGTTTGGATTATATCCAAATTCTCTACACTCGTCCTACCCAAATGTTGCCCATTTTATTATTGGTATCCAACGAACGAGGAACAGGCAAGACAACTTTCTTACGATTTTTAAAAGCAATATTCGGTAAAAATGCCACCTTCAACACAAATGAAGATTTCCGCAGTCAATTCAATGCCGATTGGGCAAACAGACTTTTGGTATTAGTCGATGAACTTCTATTAAACAAAATTGAAGATACCGAAAAAATAAAGAACCTGTCCACCGCAGGAGATTATAAAGTAGAAGCCAAAGGTAAGGACAGACGAGAAATTGAATTTTTCGCCAAATTCGTCTTGTGTTCCAACAATGAAAAAAATCCAATCATTATCCCTAAAGAAGAAATTCGTTTCTGGGTAAGAAAAGTAAAGACTATCGAAAAGGACGACACTTTCTTAAGGGAACGAATGAACAAAGAAATTCCACATTTTCTGCACTTCCTTCTCAACCGGGAACTGACAGCAAAGAACGAATCCCGGATGTGGTTTAATCCCATAATGCTCGAAACACCTGCCTTATACAAAATCAAGAAGTATAATACCAACAAGATCGAAATTGAAATAGCCGCCTATTGTCGTGAGGTTATGGAATTGCTCGAAGAAGACAAATTCCAGTGCTGTCCGAAAGATTTCTTGGAAATACTACGCGACACAGGACTACGTGCCGATATTACACAAATTCGCAATATACTGAAAGACACTTGGGGACTTCGTTCCGAACACAACGGGGATTATATTTTTCATCGTATCGGAATGGACGGTGAACTTTTTCCGATGAAAAGAAAAGGAAGGTATGTTGAAATAACCCGTGAATTAACAGACAAAATCTTGTTGTAATGTTGCAACTATTGATTAAATACTTAATTATCAAAAAAATAACATTACAACAAGTACACAACAACAGCACAACAAAATATTATTTGTTGGGAAAAACCACAACAGTTATACACTTTGTTGGGCGATTGTTGATTGCACAATAGCCATTCAATCAAATAATTAATGAGCATTCTCAACAAAACAACAAAAAAATTACAATTATGGCACTACATGATATAAAAAAGATAAGCATCCGGGAATATCTTGAACAAAAAGGAATCAATCCCAAAAGAGAAAATGAAAAGAGAGGCATGTATCTTTCGCCCTTAAGAAAAGAAGATAATGCAAGTTTCAGTGTCGATTACATTCGGAATGTATGGTTTGACCACGGTCTTGGCGAAGGTGGCAGTATCATAGACTTGGTCGCTCGAATAGAAAATTGTTCCATTGGTGAAGCAATCAAAAGGCTTGAAGACAATTCTTTTTCTTTTCATCGGAATAAAAATCCCATTCACGACAATTCAAAAACGTCCGAACCGACTATAAAAATCATGAACATAATTCCGCTCACTAATCCGTCTTTGCTCGGTTATCTTTCCGAACGACATATCAATATAGAAATCGCCAAACAATATTGCAAAGAGATACATTATTCGATGAATGACAAACCATATTTTGCAGTAGGTTTTCAAAACAATTCCGGCGGATACGAGCTTCGTAACAAATACTTTCAGGGTTGCACATCGAAAGATAGTACCCATTATGACAATGCCCAAAACGAATGTTTAGTTTTCGAAGGATTTACCGATTTCCTTTCATTTCTTACCTTGAAAAACAAATCCCAATTGGAAAACAATGTTATTGTACTCAATTCGGTGGTGAACCTTCAAAAATCTGCTGACTTCCTTAAAAAGCACGATACAATCCGTACTTTTTTAGACAATGACGAAGCCGGAAAAAGAACATTTGCCGAAATCCAAAAATTGGGAAAACCTGTTTTTGACTATTCCACTTTGTATGGAAATTTTAAAGATTTGAATGAATATTTATGTAGTCAAAAACAATCTTTCAATTTGCCTGTGAAAAAGAAAAATACAGGTTTGAAACGCTAATCATAAAATAGATGGATAATGTTGATTTTAGAGTAGCAAGTTTGTGTTTTGGTCTGACCAAAACCTTGCTCTGCGAGGCAAAAAACATCCCGTCGGTCTCATCAAGATTAAAAATGTAACGAACATGAAAACGATAAAAAACAGAAATACAAATGGCAGGCCAACCAAAGAACCTGCCGAAAAGAAAGGCTACAAAGTAACTCTAAAAATGGCCACCGAAGAATATTATTCACTCAAGGCAAAAGCACGGGCAGCAGGTATCACCCGTAGTGAATATATCCGCAAATGTATCAAGTCGAGCATAGTTAAACAACGATTATCAACTGAATTAATGGGCTACATACGTCAGCTTTGCGGAATGGCGAACAATATAAACCAAATTGCCCACAAAGCCAATGCAGCCGGATATAAAGAAGTTCACAACAATTGCCTTGCCATGAACGAACGATTGGATAATGTAATAAAACAGATTGAAGATGATTGCTAAAATTATTCAGGGACGGGGATTTCGTGGCGTGGTAAATTATGTACTGGGTAAGAATGACTCTCAATTATTACATGCAGAAGGCGTTCGGCTGAAAGACAAAAATTCTATTATCCAAAGTTTTATTACCCAAAGTAAACTGAACCCCAAAATATCGAAACCTGTTGCTCATATTTCACTGGACTTTTCGGCACAAGATAAGGCAAAACTGACCGATGAATTTATGGTAGGTGTGGCACAAGAATACATGAAAAAGTTGGGCTATGAAAATACCCAATATATCATCGTCCGACATCACGATACCGACCACCCTCATGTTCATTTGGTCATAAATCGCATCGACAACGATGGTAAACGAATTACCGACCAAAACGAAAAGTTACGAAGTACAAAGGTTTGCATGGAACTGACAAAAAGGCATGGACTTTACATTGCTTCGGGCAAAGAAAATGTAAAAGAACACCGTTTGAAAGAGCCGGACAAAACCAAATATGAGATTTACCATACTCTGCAATCAGCCATACCGAAATGCCGGAACTGGCAACAGTTGAAAACCGAATTACTAAAATCGGACATTACAACAGAATTTCGTAACAATGGTAGTACTGACCAAATTCAAGGTGTGCGATTTAGAAAGAATGGTTACGAATTCAATGGTTCCAAGATTGACCGTTCGTGTAGTTATTCAAAAATCAGTTTTCAACTACAGCAAAACGATAAACGACAGCAAACGACACATCAACAGACAAATAAACAAGAACATCTTTCAGGATTATCATCGATTTTGGAATCTGCAGCATTCGGGTTAGGCGGTTTTTTAGATATGCAACCCTCATCCGGTTACGATGAAAATGAAATCGAAGCATTAAGACAAGAAGCCAAAAAACGTAAAAAGAAAAAAGGACGTAAAATATAAACCAATAAAATTATGAGTACAGATAAAATGAATTCTTCGGCAGTATATGCATTGTTTGAAGAAATAAAACAAAAAATTACAGAGCTAGAGAATAAAGCAACTCAAAACGTGCAAACCAATTCAGTCGTCAATACAAGTGAGATATCGGCATTAATAGAAGAAATACGAAATTTTTCCAATCAAAAACAATTTACAAAAGAACAGGTAAAGAAATTGGAAGAAATGATGGCGTTATTTATCGGTTCCGCATTAAGACAAGCCTTTGAAAAATCGAATAAAGATTTTTCAAAAATCACTGAGCTTATTAATCAAGTCACTGAAAATATTGAATCTTTGAGTAACGCCAAAAGTACAAAGATTAGAAATGAACATGTTTTCAGCATAGATTTCAAGAATAGCAAAGCAACAATTGTCATGATTGCAATGGGACTTATTATCATGTTTTCATTGACAGGAAACATTTTACAATCTCGCCGAAACAACCAACTACATGACAGCGATTTGAAATATCGTTATGTCAAAATGCAAGGCGAAGCCAATTCTGAAACTTTACTCAAGTTGGAAACTATTTTCACTTATAACCGAAACGAAGATAGTATTTCGCTTATCCGCAAACGGGTAGAAACCTTCGAACGATTGGTAAAAGAGCAAGCTGAAAAATTTGAACGGGCCTTGTTAAATGCAAATGAAGCGGAAAAGTTGCAAAGAGAGGCGGATGAAGTGAAAAGTAGTAAATAAAAGGTCTTCATAAATCTAAAATTGAGGTATTTAACTATTGTTAAACCATTATTAAAATGTATCTTTGCACTTTCTAAAGAATTTACTTTTTCTGAAAATCAATTTGAAATCAGGAGAATCAACTTTAAGTGGATACAAAATGAATATTTTCCTTTAGTATTATTTTTTGGAGAAAGAATTCTATTGGCAATTGAAGTTTCGTGGATGATAAAATGGAATATTATTATCTGTTATACCAAAAGCATCTATATTTATGATAGGAAAACTACTCTCTTTTGCAAAAAAATATCCAATGCTACTTGTTACAGTCGTATTATGCTTACTCTTTTTCAAATTTAACAGCAACCTAAAAAAGGAATTTAAACAAATTGATGCAGGCTATAAAGATAAATCTGTTGTTAATCTTGTAAAAGGGTTAAAAACAGAAGACCTATCTTATTTGCTTTTTACAAGCAATTATGTTTCTGACCAAAAAGATGCAGACTTCATTGCTCAACAAATTGTTACCAAATTGAATGACGGTAAAAAATTGCCAAATTTGTATGAGTTGAATAAACAGGCATTTCAGGTTTCTACCACTCTTGCTGACAATTTAGGTGGCGATGGTTTAAAAAAACGTATAGAAACTTCATATGAAGTATTGGGAATTGATTCTGTAGCAAAAATAATGCAAAACGAGGTATTGCCAAATACTATTAGAATTGATAACGGTTCAGGAAAGATTATTGTTGATGTACAGAAAATTGATACAACTGCAAATAAGATTTTTAAGAGATTAAAATTAAGGAAAGAAAAACCTATTTCCGGTGTTTTAGTGCAAATCAAAGAGCATTATTACGATTTGCAAAGAATAGCACGAGACAGTATCTTAGGTTATGCAAAAACAAATGAACAAGGCCTTGCTATATTTGAAAGATTAGATACTACATGTTATTATAGCGTTTTACCAATAAGAAAAGGATTTGAATATGGTAGTGCACAGGGAACTGTCAATGGTAATTTGGGTATAAAGAGTGGAGGAGAGCAGAAATTTACTTTTAGGCAAAAGGAACATACCATTCGCCTTTTCGATAATTTGACTTACCAACAAATCAGGGAAGATAATACCATAACAGTACGAAGCCCTGCCGATTTCAAAAGTGATTTGGTTAAATATCTAATTTTATTCTTTATTGCGTGGTGGGGGCTTTATTTCATCATGCTTTGGAGAAAGAAAAACTTTAGCCGCGGAGTTATTTCTCTTTTAATGTTGCTGACGGGTTTGTGCCTGCTTACCATGTTTTCCATTCACAATCCTTTAACTGATAAAATGCTGGGGAAGGATACATGGTGGGGAATAATGATTGGGGTGACAATAATTGGCATTTTTCAATGGGTTGATTTTATAAAATTCTTTCAAAATAACAGCATAGTAAAATTCGATTTCCTGTTGCTACAATTTATAAATTGGTTATTTAAGCCATTTCGTGTAAAGGTAAAACCCTTTGCGACAATTTTGGGAAATAACAGGATACATGGTTTTGTGAAATTTGGAGCTTTGATCATTTTAATCGTTCTTCTTCCACTGTTAATTCTTGATTTATTGCAAATTACAAGGTTAAGTAATTATGTTGAAAGGTTGGAAAAATGGTCGTTGAGAAAGTTACTAAAAGGTCTGAGTTATCTTTTTGTAGCTTTGCTTCTTACTATATTGTTACTTACACCTCTTGGTTCAGCAGTGGGGGGCATGAGGGTGAACTTGGATTTTTTTCTTTTTTCATTTCAACCGAGCGAAATAACCAAATATTTGATTGTTATTTTTATGGCTGCATTTTTTTATAAAAATACAGATAAAATAATTAAGTACTCGGAAGTAGGAAATTCTTCTCTTTTTAGAAGTAAAATTAAAGTTTTATTATGGATTTTATGTGGGTTGGGTGGACTACTGGGTATTTATATTTATTTGGGCGATATGGGGCCGGCATTGGTACTTGGGGTTACATTCATTCTTCTCTATTCGATTGTAAAGTCAAAGGTTCGTTTCGAAAAAAAACCTTCGGAAGGTATTGAATGGGAAAAGATTTTAACTTGTGATATTGCAGTTCTAATATATGGTGTTAGCTCGTTTATAGCTATGCTCATAATTGGAAATAAAATGGATTACATGGGTGTTTTTTGTCTATTGTGGTTTGCTGCATGGATTGTTTTAGGATTGACAAGAAGAAAACAAATTTTTGAAAGTGCCATTTTCATGAATTTGGTTATTGCTGCCTTTATTTTTGGCGGCACTCTTTTAGCACACACACCGTTTGAAAAATTGCAGGACGTAGGTAAGCGTTTGGACGGCAGAACAGAAATGTGTGTAAATACATGGGGAACTTTGGGGTTGAACGATAATGAAGAACAAAAGGCAGGCGAAAATAGCCAAGTAGCTCAAGGGCTTTGGGGGTTGGCTTCGGGTGGTGTTTGGGGGCAAGGGTTGGGCGAAGGAAATCCTAATTTAATACCTGCATTTCATACCGATATGATTCTTGAAAGTATAGGAGAGCAGATGGGTTGGGTTGGATTATTGGTTATCGTGCTTTGCCTCTCGTTACTTTTAAGGAAAAGTATTGTTATTGGCTTTAGAGCCATGCATCCATTTGTGTTTTATTTGGCAATTGGTATAGCAATTGTTACTGGTGTGCAGTTTCTGATTATTGCGTTGGGAAGTACGGGTATTATTCCGCTTACAGGTGTTACAGTGCCATTTTTCAGCTATGGTAAAGTGGGCATAATACTTAACCTTGCAGCTTTTGGGATTGTATTATCACTGTCTCAAAAGTGTGAGAAAGAGGTAACTGAACAGCAAGAAGAGAATATTGAAAGTTATAATTATCCAATTTCTATAACCAGTTGTACATATTGCTTGCTTGCAATATTTGTTTTGGGTGTGTTTTCTTATTATCAGCTCTGGAATAGAAATAAAACGCTTACTCATTGTGCGTTTGTTAATACTGTCAAAGGTGAACCGGTTATTGAATACAATCCACGCATTGCATTGCTAATGAAAAAATTGCATTCGGGGAATATTTACGACAAAAATGGTGTTATTTTGGCTACAAATGACGAAAATACAATAAATATAAACGACTATATCAACAAATATGGTGTAAATAAAGAGGAAATTGAGGAAATCCTTAAAAAACGTACGCAACGTTATTACCCTTTTGGCGATAATTTGTTTTTTATGCTTGGCGACTATAATACTAAAGTTCTTTTCAGCTATCGTGAAGAAAACCCTGTTGGTTACCTTGCCGATGCTCAGCATTTAGCAACTTTACGTGGTTTTGACAATATAAAATATGATAACGTTGGAAATCCGCTTAAGATAGATTTAAAAACGACAAAATATCGTAGCAGTAAATTTCTTTATAGGGATACCATGACACGAAAAGGCGTTGTACTACGTGATTATAGTGATAAGAAATTTCTTTCAATGTTAAAAAATGGGATAAATAGTAAGGAGGTTGAAAAATGGAATGAAGATAGTAAACGTAAAAAACGCGATATTTATCTCACCATTGATGCCGGATTACAAACAAAAATACAGACCGCAATAAATGATTATGCAACTGAAAATTTCAAAGGTGATGCTTGGAACAAACTGCGTATTTCTGTAGTGGTATTAAATGCAAAAAATGGCGAATTACTCACTTCGGCAAACTATCCACTACCCGATCAAAAGATATTGAAAGAAAAACTACAAGTTGATAAATATTATTCCGATAATAAGACAGACAGAAGTTTTAAAGCATATACTGATCGAGATTTGGGTTTGACATACCAAACTGCACCAGGCTCTACAGCCAAAGTGATGTCGGCGTTAGCAGGTTTCCAAAAATCAGGAATAGCAGCAGGAAACAAAGCATATTATATTGATAAAAGAGAAGTCATTGAACCGCCTACCATTGAGCCAAACTTTCAAAAAGATAAGCATAACACAACAATGGAAGAAGCAATACGGCTTTCGTCAAATTGCTATTTCATCAACTTGGTAAACGATAATAATTTGTACAAACAACTGGACAGCATCTATGAAGCGGTTGGTATCCGTATTGGCAACATGACGCCTTATTTTTTTAATTATGAAATACAGAATGAGAAAAGTAAAAATTTCAAAAAACTAATTGATAGCATCGGTCGTATTGGGGAAAGTACTTACAATAATTACATTGAGAAACGCAATGCCAGCCACACAGATTCGAGTGTTTATAAGAAAATGAATAATGCCGAATGGCAGTGGGCATGGGGACAAGGCAATATGGATGCCTCACCATTAAATATGGCTCGTGTGGTTTCCATAGTTGCCAATGGTGGAAAAATGCCAGAAACTAAATTTATTTTGAAAGGAAACAAAGATTTGAAAGTGCCCGAAAAAATGCCGTTTATTAAAATCGTTTCTGAAAACGAAGCCAATACTTTAAAAAGGTTTATGAACAACGAATCAAAAAAGCACCGAGATAAACACAACTATGCTTTCCCTGCCAACATGGGTGGAAAAACCGGTACGCCCGAAAGAGTAATTACCTACACAGGGACAGCTAAAGTATATAATAAAGCTATAAAGCAATACGAAAACAAAATCATCACAGTGTTGGATAAAATGAATGACGGATGGTATATATTTTTTATAGATTCGCATAGAGAAAAAGCGCCGCTTGCCATTGCTGTACGTATGGAACGCTTGGCAGACGGCAATTCAGGTACAGCAGTACGTTTAACCAATAAAGTTATACTTAAAGTGCTGCAGGGTGCATGTCAAATTGCATTACGCAGTTTTTTTAATGCACGCGACTAAAGTTTCCCATCGATTACTTTTTCTATATGCCCTGAGGTTGGCTATTCTCTGAGCTCCCCCTATCGACCATCTCTGTCCTGATAATTTTAAC
>JAVBLV010000051.1:0-11614 GCA_031553195.1 Bacteroidales bacterium | reverse complement strand
GCGCTTGAACGGAAAATCCTCGCAAAGGTATGCTTCGCATGGCGTTTGACGGGCTAACGCAGTCTGAATAAAGCAAAGCCAATAACGGCCTACGCCAGATAGCGTTAAGAAAATCATTAGTGGAGGCGTTAAAACAAAATTCTGTTCGAAGTCCTCTATTGAAAATAGGCTGATAATGATATCAAATTATTTATGGATTATCATTATAGATTCAACAGGCAAGTTATTTTGTTTAGCCGGAATGAAGATTTTTCATTTGGGATATAGAGTATGTTTATACTGATACTTTCTCTCCACTGGAATTTTGCATTGATCCCTCTTTGTGTAAGATCTTTATACTTTTTTGAAGTTAATACATTTGATTTTAAACAACATCTTCATTGACAGATAATCGAATTTAACCCGAATTGCAGCTCAAAATGCATAGAAAATTTGCGATTAATACATTCCTGATAAATATGGAGAGAATACTGCACTTGGGTTAAATTGTTTCGTTTTCCATGCAGGATTTTACCGTCCCTTATTTTCAAAATCACATTTTTAAATATTTGTAATTCAGAAATATATAATTTATATGCCATAATATTTTCTTAACAACTATAAAAATAGTTTTGTAACTAAGAAAACAGTTGTATATTTGTTGCGAAATTATTTCATTCATTCAGTTATTCAATTATTCAATATGAAAGAACTTACAAAGGCCGAAGACCAGGTGATGCAAATCCTTTGGAAATTAAAAAAAGGAGTGGTAAACGATATTATCGATCAGTTTCCGAACCCTAAGCCAGCATATAATACGGTTTCTACTGTAGTGCGGATTTTGGAAAAAAAAGGATTTGTAGATCATAAATCTTATGGGAAAACCCATGAATATTATCCGGTTATAGAACAAGAAACGTATACGAAAAAGTTTTTACAGAATTTTGCCAAAAGCTATTTTAATAGTTCATTTTCGCAACTGATTTCTTTTTTTGCTAAGGACAAAGATATTTCTATTAACGACTTGGAAGAAATTAAAACGATGATAGAAAAAGAAATGCAAAAGAAATCAAAAAATAACGATGAACTTTCTTAATTGAAAATGGAGAGTTGAAAATGAATCAAATAAACAGCTCAACAAATAACCAAATCAACATGAAAACATTACTTTTTACATACCTGCTTCCTACCGGCCTTTCCATTATTACATTTTATGTAAGTTATTATTTTCTCTTGCGAAGAGGAAGCTTTTTTCAATTGAATCGTTTCTTTTTATTATTTGCGCTTCTGTTTTCATTTTTATTGCCATTTATACACTTCGAGAATCAGACGCCGGAACCGCAGATTAGTTATAGGGCAATTTCCGGATATATTATCAATTCCAGTCCGGCGAATACTATCGCCACAGAAACTCCCGGAAAAGATTTTGATTGGAATGCATTTTTGAAAATGATTTACATCGGCGGCATTGGGTTTACGTTAATCCGTCTGCTGGCGCAATCGGGACATATCCTGTTTTTAATTGTCCGATTCGGCATAAGCGGGAGTTCCATTGTTTTGATGCAAAATAACTTGCCCCACTTCTCTTTTTTCGGACTTATTTTTATTAATCAAAAGAAGGTAAAAGATATTGATAAATTAAGTGTTATTACCCACGAAAAAGCGCATATCAAACAATGTCATTTTATTGACCTGTTAATATTGGAAATTGCTACCGCATTCCAATGGTTTAATCCGGTGATGTGGTTGTATAAGCGTTCGTTGAAAGGCATTCATGAATATCTCGCCGACCAGGCTGTGTTGAGATCCGGCGCGGAAAAAGTTAATTATTGCCGATTACTAGTCAAACAAACCACAGGTTTTCATCTCGAAACCCTCTTAAATTCATTCTATTATTCATCTTTAAAAACCCGAATCCTTATGATGACAAAAAAACAAAACAACCGTCAAAACATATTAAAGTTATGTTTCATACTCCCTGTTTTTTCTCTATTAATTTTTGTTTTTGCTTGCGAAAGTACGGGGCAAATCGTACATAAGTTTATGACAATAACACAGGTAGATCAGTTTAATGAAAAAGATTATCAAACGAGTCCCGATCATCCGGCCATATATAAAAATGGGAATAAGGATGTGGAAGCTTATTTTCTTTCCGTATTCGATTTTGATAACTGCGTCACTACTAATGAGTCGGATATTCAGATGATCCTTTATATTGACGAATCAGGCGAGGTAATTAATTCCGCTTTGAAGGGTCTGTATCTAAACTCGAAAAACAATAATTTTGGTTATCAGACAATTGAACAGTTCAAGAAAATGGGTGCATGGAAGCCTGCCACTAAAGATGGAAAACCTGTAAAATCCATTTACATTTTTGAAGGAGGAAAAATCTTGCGCAACGCCGTCAAAGAAAAGGGATTGAAAATATACACCATCAAGGAGTTCGAAAGAACATTGTCTAACAATGCCGACGAAAGAGATGCAAAATATAAAACCAATCCGGACCGGCAAGCCGTATATAAAAACGGAGATAAGGATATTGTTGCTGATTTCCTTTCTTTGATTGATCCTGATTCTTGGGAAAAAAATATGGTAGTAACAGATTCAACATCTTTTCAACTTGTTTTTTATATTAATGAATCGGGAGAAATAGATAATTTTTCGACTGTATCCAAGCAAACAGATTGGAGTTCTCTTCCTGATTTTTCAAGTAAATTCAAAGAAACGGGGACTTGGAAACCTGCCACGAAAAAAGGGGAACCCGTAAAATCGATCTATATCTTTGAAGCCGGAGATATTTTACGCGCCGAGTTAAAGAAGAGAGGATTGAAAGTATATACCAATCGGGAATATATGTTACACAATTGGTAATGAAACAATTTCTGAATGCGATTACATTTTAAAACGGTTATTTATGACGATTGCATTTTTTAACGCAACCATATACTTTAGTGTACCAACTCTTGATAACTTTAAGTACAAATGCTATAACAGATTCAGAAATACGTCTATTTGTTTATCCAAATCCAACATCAGGACACTTAAAGGTAGATAGTAAAAATTTGAGAGTGGAAGAGATACAAATATTTGATGCGTCGGGAAAATTGATTCTTAAAACTCAAGAAACATCTTTCAGTATAAATCATTTGCCAAAAGGCGTATATTCAATAAAAATTAAAACGGAGAAAGGATATACGATTGAAAAAATTGTAAAGCAATAAGTCGTTTTCAACAAAAGAGAAGGTAAAAGAGGGCGCTTAAAAAGAAAAAAGCGCCCTCTTTGTTATCTTAATTAGGCATACAACTCTGTGAAAATATCACGTAATTCTTTGCTTTCTCTCAACAATTGAAGCGTAATTTCAGCATGTCCTTTGGTATAACCATTTCCAACAATCATGGTTACGTCGCTGCCTACGCCTTCGGCGCCCAAAGCGGCTTTGGTAAAGCTGGTAGCCATAGAGAAGAAATAAACCAAACCTGTATTTTTTGTACAAAGGATAGAAGTCATCTCCGTATCGGGAATGTTTACATTATTAATAGTAACATCTGCCATTTCTCCATTAGTTAACTTTTCTACGATCTCAATCATGGCAACAGGATCCGTAGCATTTCCTGCAAATACATGGTCGCAGAAGCCGAGTTTTTGTAAACGTTCGGTCGATTTTTGACTGTGACACATGCCGATTACTTTTCCGGTAACGCCCACGCGTTTTTTAGCTTCGTAACAACACAACATGCCCGATTTTCCACCGGCGCCAATAATGAGTACAATATCGCCGGGTTTACAAAGCTTGGCCGTTTGAGCAGGCGCTCCGGCTACGTCTAATGCCGATAAAGCCAACGTTTCGGGCATATCGCTTGGGATTTTGGCATAAATGCCGCTTTCAAACAATATGGCTTTACCATCAATATCCACTTGATCAATATCCGGACGAATATCTTTGATTTTGTCAATTCTTAAAGGGGTTAAAGAAAGAGAAACCAAGGTAGCAATTTTATCGCCGACTTTTAAATCGGTTTTTCCGATTAAAGCATCTCCGATTTTTTCAACCGTTCCTAACAACATTCCGCCCGAACCGGTTACCGGATTACGGTGTTTGCCTTGTTTAGCGACAATGCCGAACATGATCTCTTTTATTTTTTCTTTGTCGCCGCCGGCTTGTTCTTCTATTTGCGTAAACGAAGCCGAATCGATGTTAAGGGTTTGAACGTCGATCAGGATTTCATTATCCCAAATTTCATCCATGTTATTATCAATTTTATTTGCCGGTTGCGGCAGAACGCCTTTCGGCTCAATTACACGGTGCGTACCGTATTTATTTCCTTTTTTTTGCATGTTTGATTTTTTAATTAATTGTTAATATGTGAATACGTAAATAAGTGAATGAGATAATAGTAAGTGGTTTTCAACCAAACTTTGTTTTGTATGACTTTATCAATCCCACAAGCATTCGTTTGATCTCATTTACATTTGAAAGATATGGATCGATTTCATTGATATAACCTATTTCGTTTGCAATAATAAGTTGAGTTTCCAACTCTGAAGGGGAGGCTGTTGCAATATATAAAAACTGTATTGTTTCGACATCCCCTTTTCTACTGCATCCCTCTGCAATATTTGATGGAACTGAAACAGCAACTTTGCGCATTTGTTGAGCCAATCTGTACATTTCTTCTTTTGGAAAACATTTTGTTATACTATAAATTTCAACGACAAAATCAACACTTTTTTTCCAAACCTTTAGGTTTTGTGTGGCATGTTTATCAGTGAATAGTAAATACGGGAATAAGGAAATAGTTGACAAGTAAAATAAGATAGCGAGTCAAAGAGTGATATGGTTTTAAAATAAGCAAGCTATATTTTCTACTTCTTTTCCCTCATTTCCTATTTCCGTACTCCCTCTTAATTATTTCTTCAATCCTAAAATTCTTCTTGCTTCGTCGGGGTTGGCAATTTCGCGTCCGAGTTCCTTAGCCATGCGAACAACCTTGGCAACCAATTCTCCGTTTGATTTAGCCAACACGCCTTTTGATAAGTAAACATTATCTTCAAAGCCCACGCGTACATGTCCGCCATCGATAATAGCCGCCATCGCCAATGGAAATTCATAACGCCCGATCCCTGCAACGGTATAAGTCGCATCGGGAGGGATACTTCCGCGCATGAAAATGAAATCGCGCAAATCTCCGCCGATACCGCCATTAACGCCCATTACAAAATCAAAATGCATCGGCAATTCGATGAAACCTTTTTTTTGCAAACGTAATGCCATCTCAATCATACTTTTGTCGAAACACTCCAATTCGGGTTTTATGCCCAATTCAATCATTCGTTTACCAAAATATTTAATCGTATTTTCAGTATTGGTAAATACTTCGTCTCCGCCAAAATTACAGGTACCGCAATCTAATGTTGCCATTTCGGGTTTCAGTTCGGTAGGTTGAAGACGTTCATCGTCCGTCATTCCTACAGCGCCGCCGGTAGAAGGCTGAATAATTACATCCGGAATTTCTTTTTTAATGGCATCCATCACTTCTTTAAAGCGGGTTTTGTCTTGTGTAGGCGTTCCATCGTCGTAGCGTACATGCAAATGGATGATACTGGCGCCGGCCTCATAAGCCGATTTGGCTTCGCGGACGCATTCCGCCACGGTGTAAGGAGCCGTGGGATTATGTTCTTTGGTTACTTCCGCGCCACAAATAGCGGCGGTAATAATTAATTTCTCCATAATATATTTATATTTATAAAATTGTTTGATATACCTGTGAGGTTGTCTAAAAATTTTTCTATGAAGTATTTTGAGTCTAAAAATGCAATTTTTTGTCGGAATTTTTACCAAATAGCGCTACTATTCTTGAAAAATCCCGCCTGCAAACTCGCTATTTTTATCTCTCAAAATCTTTTCCATAAAAATTTAGACGACCTCTTAATGAAAAACATATTATTTTACCGTTTTAGACTCTAACTATGTTGGCTTTATGTTTATAGACAGTTAAATAGCATTTCTCTATCTATTCTATTTATTTTCTACAAATATATGGAATTATTCCTCATTTTAGATTTTCTTTCTTTTGTGTAAAGACCAAATAGATATTTTAAAGAGAGATAAGTAAAGATAAAAAATAGCACGATTCTTCCTGTCATTTTTACCGATACTAAACGAATATCAACGAAATAAAGAAAAATAAAGGGCTGGAAAAATTAGGTTATCTCTGAATCTTATAATCTTTTAGATCCAAAATACTTCATAGAAAAATTTTTAAACAAGCTCTTAGATTTTTTATTAACTTTGTCGCACAGCTAGACGGATTAATTGTTTCATTTTACATTTGCCAGAGAATCTGGGAATTCCACGCATAATATATAGATCTTCATTATAATGAAAAATAAAATTTCATTTTCTGTCATTTTGATTATATTACTGACTTTAAATTCATGTAAAGTCAGTAGATTTGTCGTTTATAATTTACCTAATATTACCGATTATAAAATATTTCCATATAGGACAGTAGAAAATGGAACTGGAAAATTTATTTTCGAAAAAAGTAATGATCAGATGTCTCCAAAGTCGTTAATTAGTGATGGAGAGGAATACACTTTTGAAGATTATTTGAAAAAAAACAAAACGGTTGCATTTATCATTATACAAAACGACTCCATTCAATATGAGAATTATTTTAGCAAATACACAGAAGAATCGATTGTCGCCTCTTTTTCAATGGCTAAATCGATTCTTTCCATTCTTATTGGTTGCGCCATTGACGAAAATTTGATAAAATCGGTTGATGAACCGGTCACGAATTATATCCCTGAATTAAAGAAAAATGGTTTTGAAAAGGTTACTATTGAGCATTTATTACAAATGACTTCAGGTTTGGAATTTAAAGAGAATTATTTGAATCCTTTTGGCGATGCCGCGACCTTTTATTACGGGACTAATTTGCGTAAGTCTTTGTCGAAAATGAAATTGAAAGCGAATCCAGGAGAAAAATTCGAATATGCGAGCGGGAATTCTCAATTGTTGGGACTTGTTTTGGAGAGAGCGTTAAAAAACAAAACAATTTCCCAGTATTTTCAGGAAAAGCTATGGATGCCTTTAGGTATGGAGTACAATGCAAGCTGGAGTACAGATAGAAAGAAAAATGGATTGGAAAAGACTTTTTGTTGTATAAATGCACGTGCAAGGGATTTTGCGAAAATAGGAAGGCTTTACCTGAACAAAGGGAAGTGGAATGGAAAACAGATTGTATCAGAAGATTGGGTTACAAAGTCAACAGAAGTTGATACATTAAACGGGAGTTCCTGGAATTATCAGTATCAATGGTGGCTACCTACCAAAACAGGAGACTTTATGGCTGTCGGAACACTGGGACAACATATTTATGTAAATCCATCAAAAAATCTTATAATAGTCAGGTTAGGGGAAAAAGAGGGCGAGGCCAAATGGCCGGATATCTTGGTAACACTGGCGCAAGCTTATTAAAAGCTCGGATTTTTTTTCTTCCTTTCACTAATTTGGTTATATAAAATACAGAGGAAATGATTCATTACTAATTGCAAATTCCTCATTACTAATTGCAAATGGCACCAACTCAGATGCCATTTTAATTACTTTATTGCAAAAAAAGTAGAGAATAAATTAAATGAAGTTTTAAATGGCGAAAATGAGGAAGCAAAAGTCGAATTTAGATGAGAAGACGGAAAAGGGACAATCACAATTAACATATAATTTTCAGAATATACAATTTGCGGTAAATTATGAACAAACTACTGCGGATTGTTTTATATTTTTCATATTATGAACCCTTATTAGAACCGATGTCTCGTTGAAATTGGATGATGATACATAATAGTTTTTATATCACCGTTTAATAAAAATTCACACATGAAAAATAATTATATAATTCTAAGAATCATCCCTTTGTCTTTTTCATTATTGTTTACTTCCTGTACAACCCTTGCGCCTATTCTTATGCCTGAATTTAAGGATGAGACAAAATATAAAGATATTGCTGTATTTTTAAATCACAAACTCACTTATTCGGATGATTGCGAGAAATTTATCTATATGGATAATACCATTTATTTGCCTTGTAGAATAAACGACGTAGACGATACCGTATTTTTCGATACAGGCGCGCCCCTGTATTTTAGTGCAAAAAAACGACTTTCAGATACAAGTGGGAATGTAAACAAGAAAGAAATCCCGACAATAATAGATAGTATCCGGAAAATGTATTCCAATAGGGAAAAGTATAATTTGATTAGTAATTTATTTTCGTCTACAAGTACGTTAGCAAATGTTTATTTTTTCCCCCAAGAAGATAACACTCTCTGTGAACCCAAATATTATCGTAATAATAAATTTGTATTGGGCTATTCTGTTCTGCCCGGGGAAAAAGCCATTTCCATCCGTTTTTCTGATACGACCCTTTGTGTTTATAACAAAACTTCTTATAATAAAAATGGTTACAGCTTAATAAAAAGTAAATTTATTGACAACAGAATCTATATTTATCTGACAATAGCTGGAACAGAGTATGCTTTTTTATTTGATACCGGTTCGACAGAAGCATTAATTATGTCTTTAAATTCTTATTTTCTTCTTACTGATAAAAATGACGAAGTCATTGAAGGAATAGTGGTCAATGTGAATGTGGGCGATTTACGTTTTGATACAATTGTGCGTAAGTTAAATTTACGGGAAGTTTATTTGAACAAAAACAATAAAATAAAAATTGGCGGAGGAATTTATTTCATCAAAAAATTAAAAATGAACATAGTCGGGATGACTGTACTTGAAAATTATGATTGGATTATTGATGCAAAAAAGAAGAAAGTCTGGTTTAAACCTGTTCAAATAAATAGCAACAGTAAGCCAGATATTGCCATAGAAGTATCAAAGTATCCGGTTTATCAGGTCGATGTTTCTCAAAATAAACTTTCTATTGTAACAAGAAACTTATCGGCAAATCCAATATTTCCATTAAATGCTATTATTCAGTCTGTCAATGGGGTTGAAATCAATGACGGCAACATTTGTTATTATAAAAAGTTACTTAATGAGACGCAGGATTGGAGTGATTTGGAAATAAAATATACTCTTCAGAAATAACCGGACAAATCCATTATTAGTTGTTGCCAATTCTTTGTTTGACCCATCGCTTGACAGGATTTGTCTCTAACGCTATGTCGCTTATCAGATGACGTTTAATAAGAATTTTCAAAAGTCGGAATATGCAACCGCTAAGAGCGCAAAGGTTTTATGCAAAGACCGTAAACGATTTTTTCGTTGCTTGGCGACCTTTGCGAAATTTTTAAGAACCTTGCGGTTAAGAAAAAACTTTGAACAATCTTCCGGGCAATACCCGTAACTTATATTTCCCTGTTGACATGACATTCGGTTACAAAACGAATTTCTTGTGTAAAATCCTGACCGCATTTAAGATTGCCAACAGCGCAACTCCTACATCGGCAAAAACGGCTTCCCACATGGTGGCAATACCCTCGGCCCCTAAAATGAGGACAAAAAGCTTAATAGCAAAAGTAAGGATGATATTTTGAATAACAATATTCCGGGTTGCTTTTGAAATTTTGATAGCTATTGCCACTTGAGAAGGTTTATCCGTTTGAATAACAACATCGGCAGTTTCAATAGCGGCATCGCTTCCCATGGCTCCCATTGCAATACCCACATCGCTTAATGCTAAAACCGGCGCGTCGTTAATCCCATCTCCCACAAAAGCAATAACATTTGAAGAATTTTGTTTCAGTTGTTCTACATGTTTTACTTTATCCTGAGGCAACAAATCGCCATAGGCCATATCTACGCCCACTGCCAAGGCTATTTTTTGTGTAATGGAATCTTTATCCCCGCTAAGCATAATGGTCTGTTTTACGCCTTCTTTCCGGATCATTTCCAGGGCATGTCGGGCATCTTCTTTTATCTCGTCAGCAATAACAATATACCCTTCGTATTGATCGTTGATGGCTACTACCACTATACTTTCGGAAATCGAATCAATGACTTCATCATATTTAATGTTGAATTTTTTCATCAATTTAGCATTCCCTGCCAGAATGAAGAATCCGTTTACCATTCCTTTCAACCCTTCGCCGGGAATTTCTTCTATATCTGTTGCTATATAGTCTTTATGTTGAGAAGCGCTGTATTCGACAATTGCTTTGGCTATCGGATGAGTGGATTTGGCTTCCAATGCAGCTACGAGTCGTGTAAATTCTTCTTTATTGAATTGTGAACATACAATATCCCGGACTTTGAAAACTCCTTTTGTCAGTGTTCCGGTTTTATCCAATACAACCGTATTTACTTTGGCGATCAAATCCATGTAATTTGCCCCTTTGAATAAAATTCCATGATGAGATGCGGCGCCGATACCTCCAAAATAGCCTAGAGGAATGGATATTACCAATGCGCATGGACAAGAGATCACTAGAAACACCAACCCGCGATATAGCCATTCGCTGAAGACATAGTTATTTACAAAAAAGGAGGGAATAAAAACCAATGCAAATGCTAAAAAGAAAATAGCAGGCGTATATATTTTGGCAAATTTGCGGATAAATAATTCTGTTTTAGCTTTACGATGAGTAGCATTTTGAACCATCTCTAATATTTTTGATAAAGAGCTGTCTGCAAATTCTTTTTCGACTTTTATTTCGACGACCTTATTTAAATTAAGCATCCCTGCCAGCACAGTCTCATTTTCCTGAATTGTTCGAGGCTTGCTTTCTCCTGTTAATGCCGAAGTATCGAAACTTCCGTTTTTAGAAAGCAAACAGCCATCCAAAGGAACTTTTTCTCCTGCTTTGACTTGTATGATTTCTCCGATTTTTACTTCTTCCGGTTTTATTGTTTGAAAGTGATTATCCCTGAAAACATTTGCTTGCGAAGGTTGCTGGTCTAATAAGGATTTTATGTTTCTTTTGGCTTTGTTAACCGCCGCTTTTTGAAATAATTCTCCAACACTGTAAAAGAGCATTACGGCCACTCCTTCTGGATATTCTCCAATAAAAAAAGCGCCGAAAGTGGCAATTACCATTAGCGTAAATTCAGTAAAAAATTCTTTATTATGTAGGGCTTCTAATCCCTCTTTTATTACCGGAAGACCAACGGGAAAATAGGCTAAAACATACCACCCTAAACGAATAACCCCATCAAAAAAAGGAGGCTTAATAAAATGATCCAAACCAATGCCTGTAAGTAATAGGATAAAACTCGTTGTCGCGGGAAGGTAGGCGCGCCAAGACTGATGTTTTTTTTCACTGGCAGGAGCATTGCAAGAACATTGGGGTTTTGTCTTTTCTTCGTGTCTGTCCATTTGTATTATAGTAAAGAAAGTAATAATAGTAATCAAAATGAGAACACAAAGGTATAAGCAAATAGTAGCAACTCGGTTGCAAAGTTTTTAAGGATCGAAGTAGTTTATGGCTTAGAGTTTAAGGTTTATAAATCCGAAGAATCAAATCACTTTCTAGTGTTACGTTAATCGTCAAATGACGGATATAATCTTTTTAATTTCACTCTTGCATCTTTCGTGGTAAATTGCCAGTTGACCACAGCGTTCTTATTATTACGATGTTCCTGCCATGCATTTACTTGCTTTTCTATTT
>JAVBLV010000092.1:0-2846 GCA_031553195.1 Bacteroidales bacterium | reverse complement strand
TTAGGATGGATCGATGCGCAAAGTAGTATTCCTTTTTTGCTGGCAAGAGTGAATAATCAGACCATCTCCAATTATGAAAAAGCGAATATAGGTACAACATTCGCTGTATTAGAAAATTGGAGAAATGCAGAGCGAATCTTAAATATGTATTGTTTTACGATCGAAGATAAATTTTGTAATAAATGTTTTTGGGCATATTATTCACTTGGGAATAGTTCCTCTATCAGATACTTTCAATATATAGTAACGAATAGTAATGAAAAAGGATTTTTTTACAGCGCTGTTCTAAGATTGGCCGAACTTGGAGATGTTGAAACGGCTTACCCAATACTGGAAAAAGAATTAAAAAGTTCTAAAAACAATAAACAATGGGCTCTTACCGGTTTAGAAGTTATTGGCGATGACAAAAGTGTAAATTTAATAAAACAAATGGAACAGGACACTAATAGTAAAGTACAAAAAGAAGCAACGAAAATTCTTGAAAAAATGGGGATTAACTCAAATAAAAGAACCGATCAACAATGATAAAATTCGATACTTATGAAATCAATATTTATAATATTTTTCTTTATTGCAAATATAAGCATTTTTACAAACGGGATGTGTCAACAATATGATCCTGATAAAGCTATTGCTTATGCAGAAAAATGGTGGAATAGTTTTAATAATACACCAGAGGACGGTGGTCCATACATAGATTATACAACTTATGGCGGTGATTGTGCCGCTTTTGTTTCGCAATGTTTAATTGCCGGAAGCTTGGATTTAAGTAAAGGAACTGGTGGCAACCATGCATGGTAATCCAATAAGGTAATTGCCGATGGGATTATCCCCGAGACCAAACGAATGATTTTAACCGAATAAAAAAGAAAACAAAATGAAACAGATTTTTTTAACCATAGTAGCATTGTGCATGACTTGCCAAGCCATACAGGCACAACAAAAAATAGCTGACACTAATTCATTAACATTGGGCCGCCAATGGCAGCAAGATTATGTACAGACTATAAGGGGATTTGTTGAAGAAAACAAAAAAATAAGTTGTGAAGAAAAAATATCTTATATCCGACAGATTATGGCAAAATTTATTGAAACAACAGAAAGCGAACAAAAGCGTGAATTATTACGGCAAATAAAGTATTCATGCCCCTTAACTATCAGCTTTCTTGATTCAATAGTACAAAATGATACCTCAGAAGCTGTTCGCCGGACAGCCATTAGTTGTTTAAGCGGTCTTGATGCAGTTACAAGTATTCCTTTTTTATTGAGACATGCAAAACGCAGTGATATTTCCAGCAGAGAAAAGGCAGAAGTCGGGTCAGCATTAATAATCATGCTTGATTACCAAAATGGGGAGACAATTTTAAATCAAAATTGCTTTTCAACAGATAGAAAGCTTTGCGATATTTGTATTTGGAGTTATTTTATGTTAGGGAATGAATCTTCAAAAAATTATTATAGATATATTATCACCCATAGTAATGATAGTAGCATTATAAACTGCAGTGCTCAACGACTTGCAGAATTGGGGGATTCTGAAATGGCATTTCCAGTGTTGGAAAAAATGTTACAGAGTAATAAAGAAGAGAGAAAGTCGGGCGCAATTAGGGGATTACAGGTAATTGGGGATGAAAAAAGTATACAGCTAATAAAGAAAATGCAGCGAGATATAGACCCTGTTGTTCGAAAAAGAGCAAGGAATACCCTTGAAGAAATGGATATTAAAACAGATGAAGTCAACGAATAAATCAAAACATTATGAAAACAATATTAAAAGCGGTTTTATTATTGCTGTATGCCAGTGTTTATAATGGAGCAATATGCCAACAATATGATCCGGATAAAGCCATTGAATATGCGGAAAAATGGTGGAATGGATTTAATACGGAAAAATATTATAATTATGAAAAACCTGAAAATGGCGGCGGCGACGATTGTGCCGCTTTTGTTTCGCAATGTTTAATTGCCGGAGGCTTGGATTTAAGTAAGGGAACTGATGGAAGTGGAGCTTATGTAAAACCCGATAAGGTGATTGCCGACGGCGTTGCCTCCGAAGCCAAACGAATGATATTGACAAAATAAAAAGAAACCAAAATGAAACAGATTTTTTTAACCATAGTAGCATTGTGCATGATTTGCCAAACCATACAAGCACAGCAAAAAGTAGCCGATACTAATTCATTAACATTGGGACGCCAACGGCAACAAGATTATGTACAAACCGGTAGGGAGATGAAGGCTGAAACGAAAAATGTAGATTGTATAGGAAAGGCCTCCTATATACAAGAGATAATAAATGTTTATGATACGACTAAAAGCAATGATATTAAGCAAGTTTTTATGATAAAAATAGCACGAATGTCCTGTCCTGAAGTAATTTCTTTTTTTGAACGGGTTATTTCTACCGATACATCAGAACTTATCCGTTGTAATGCCATTATGTATTTAGGATGGATCGATGCGCAAAGTAGTATTCCTTTTTTGCTGGCAAGAGTGAATAATCAGACCATCTCCAATTATGAAAAAGCGAATATAGGTACAACATTCGCTGTATTAGAAAATTGGAGAAATGCAGAGCCAATATTAAATCGCTATTGTTTTAATTTAGAAAAACGATTTTGTCAAACTTGTCTCTGGGCTTATTATATGCTAGTGTCTCGTCAATAGTATAATGTCGCTAATAATTCTTATCTTTGTCGAAAAAATAGCCATGGTAAGATATCACGTAACATTAACAGCAGAAGAACGCGAATCCTTAGAATTGATAGCAAGCAAAGGTTCACACAAGAGTCAAAAAGTTCTTAACGCCTTGATTCTTTTGGGTACTGATGAGAATCAGGTAAAAG
>JAVBLV010000013.1:0-56859 GCA_031553195.1 Bacteroidales bacterium | reverse complement strand
CTAGTGTCTCGTCACTCCTCTAAAGTCGGATAAAGCCTCCTTAGTTTAACCCGTGCACTCTCCGTTGTGAACTGCCAATTGATTTTGGCGTTCTTATTATTTCTGGCTGTTTGCCATGCTTCTACTTGAGTTTTTATCTTTTCCATATCCGGGATTCTGCCAGCCAAACATTGCCCCATCAATACATTCAATTCTATTTCTGCCATATTAAGCCAACTGCCATGCTTGGGTGTATAGATGAACTCAAACCTATCCCAGATAGCTTTTGCTTTTGCTGCAGGAAAAACCTCATACAAAGATCCTGGCTTATGGGTTTCAAGGTTATCCATGACCAATGTTATCTTTTCGGCCTCAGGGTATAGTCGGGCTATTTCTTCAAGGAAGATCGCCCAATCCTGTTTGGTTTTCCGCTCAGTTACTTTTACAAATCGTTTGCCCGCTAAAGGTTCATTACTCATAAAAATGTTGCATACACCATGCCGGACATACTCATAATCATAAATAGCTTCACATCCGGGCTTCATTGGGATGGGTGTTTTAGTCTCTCCAATCAGTTGTTTGGGGGATTCATCCATACATACAACAGGGCGCTTTACGTCATAGGGACGTTTGTAAACCTCAAGCACTTTTTCCATATTAGCCACAAAATCACCGTTTTGCAAAGGAGGAATGACCCAACCTTTTTTCTTCCACGGTTTTAATTCGTTTTTTTAAAACGCGACGAATCGTTTCATGAGAGATACTTTCAATATATTCCAGTTCAACTGCTTTGTCTGCAAGCATACGTAAAGACCAACGGTCAAAGCCGTCAGGAGCCTCGCTGCAACTCAATGCAATTAACTTAGCCTCCAAATCTCCGTCTACTTTCTTTTCATATTCTATTTCCTTGGGATGACCTGCTAATGCAATTTCAAGGCCATCTTCCACAAAACGCTTCTTAACTCGATCGACCTTCTTCATGCTGATGTGAAGAACCTTGGAGAGAATTTCATTCGTCGAACGGTTCTCTTTTACCTGATTCTCATCAGTACCCAAAAGAATCAAGGCGTTAAGAACTTTTTGACTCTTGTGTGAACCTTTGCTTGCTATCAATTCTAAGGATTCGCGTTCTTCTGCTGTTAATGTTACGTGATATCTTACCATGGCTGTTTTTTCGACAAAGATAAGAATTATTAGCGACATTATACTATTGACGAGACACTAGACAATGTTCTCCAACAATGCCGTATTGATATTCTCAAATAAAGCCGTACTTTTGCAAGATATAAAATACTTCATATAATACAATTTAAATTTTTGGATATGAAACAATTGATAGAGTGCGTGCCTAACATTAGCGAAGGTCGCAACATGAATATCATTAAACAGGTTACAGATGAAATAGAAAAAATTGAAGGAGTAAAATTGTTGGATGTAGATCCTGGGGCTTCTACAAACCGGACTGTAATAACTTTTGTAGGTTCTCCGAACGAAGTTTGCGAAGCGGCTTTCCAAGTAATTAAAAAAGCGGCAGAACTCATTGACATGAGACAACACCATGGAGATCATCCTCGATTCGGAGCGACAGATGTTTGTCCTTTAATTCCTGTTGCAGGGATAAGCATGGAAGAAACCGTACAATATGCGCGTGCATTGGCGGAACGTATCGGCAAAGAATTGCAGATTCCTATTTATTGTTATGAAAATGCCGCTTTTGAACCTAAACGTCGCAATTTAGCCAATTGCAGGCAAGGGGAATATGAAGCGTTGGCTCAACGGATAATAACAACCGAATGGAAGCCGGATTTCGGCCCGAACGATTTCAATGAACGCGTAGCCGGCTCCGGCGCTACGGCAATAGGCGCAAGGGATTTTTTGGTAGCTATCAATTATAATCTAAATACAACTTCTACTCGTCGCGCTAACGCCATAGCATTCGATGTACGTGAAAAAGGACGTCCCGCTCGCGAAGGCGGGAGCGTTACAGGAAAACCATTGAAGGATGAAAAAGGGGAACCCGTCATGGTTCCGGGTACTTTAAAAGCGACCAAAGCTATTGGTTGGTTCATTAAAGAATACGGCATTGCGCAGGTCTCGATGAATATTACCAATATAAGCGTCACTCCAATACATATCGCTTTTGACGAAGTTTGTACAAAAGCGCAACAAAGGGGCGTGCGCGTTACCGGTTCTGAAATTGTCGGCTTGGTTCCCAAACGGGCGCTGATTGAAGCTGGAAAATATTATCTCCAAAAGCAACAACGTTCTTTGGGAGTTTCGGAAGACGAGATCATTAAAATAGCAATTAAATCTATGGGATTGGATGATCTAAAGCCTTTCAATCCACAAGAGAAAATCATAGAATATGTCTTGGAAGATAAGAATGCGGGAAAACTTATCGGCATGACTTGTACCGGTTTTGCCAATGAAACAGCCAGCGAAAGTCCCGCCCCTGGCGGCGGATCCATTTCGGCTTATGTCGGTTCTTTAGGAGCGGCGCTGGCAACTATGGTAGCCAATTTATCTTCACATAAAGCCGGTTGGGATGAACGTTGGGAAGAATTTTCGAAATGGGCTGAAAAAGGACAAGCCTTAAAAGATGAATTGCTGCAATTAGTTGATGAAGATACCATTTCCTTCAATAAAATAATGGATGCTTTTGGATTGCCTAAGAGTACCGAAGCTGAGAAAACTATTCGTAAACAAGCCATTCAAGATGCAACCAAATATGCCATAGAAATCCCTTTTAAAACAGTTCAAAAATCATTTAAAGTTTTTGAATTATGCAAAGCCATGGTTGAAACAGGGAATCCTAATTCGGTTACCGACGCCGGCGTAGGAGCTTTATGCGCCAGAGCCGCCGTAATCGGAGCTTATTTAAATGTAAAAATCAATGCAGGAAGTCTGGACGATAAAACTTTTGTTAATGAAGTATTAAAAAAATCGGAAGAATTTGTTTCCCAAGCTAATATTCTTGAGAAAGAAATTTTACAATCTGTAAATGAAAAAATAGCCTAAGCTTATTTCATTCAAAAAGGGGAAGTAACGACGTCTGACAAACTACTTACTTTCCCTTTTATATTTTAAGAAAGTTAACTATTCGCCTGACTTAATTTTGTTTTTTCGTACCTTTGAAGCAGCGCAAAACATTTGACATGAAATATAAACTTATCCATTTTAAGCATATTAAAATTCATTCTCTTCTTTTTTTTCTTTTACTGCTTATTCTCAATTTTTTAAACCTGCAAGCCCAAGACCGGAAAAAATTAGAGGCTGATAAAGCGCGCATAGAAAAAGAAATCAAGAGCTTAAACAATCAGTTAAACAAAGCTCAGAAAGAAAAAAATACTTCCAAAAATCAACTGGCTTTGATAAAAAAGAAAGTTCAGGAGAGGGAGAAATTAATTAAAAATATCAATGAACAAATTACTATTTTATCTCAAGAAATAGACTATACTCAAAAAGGAATTAACCAACTACATCTTCAAATTGATAGTTTAAAATCCGAATATGCAAAAATCATCAGAATGCTATATAAGCAAAAAGACAAAAATAGTCTTCTCGTGTTAATCTATAATTCTCACGATTTTAACCAGGCTTATCAGCGCATGCGGTTTTTCAAAGAATACAATGCCTACAGAAAGATGCAAGCGGATCAAATAAAGAAAAAAGAATCCGAATTAGAGAATGTAAACCGGAAATTAGAGAACCAAAAAACAGATCAAGCTAAACTTTTGGCTGAAGAACAACAACAAAAACAAAGACTTTCAAGAGAACAAACGCAAACTCAGAAATCCATTAACAGTATGCAGCAGCAGGAACAAAAGATTTCTGCCGAACTCAAGAAAAAACGCGAACAATCCCGTCAATTAAATCGTCAAATTGAAAAAATAATTGCAGAAGAAGTCCGTAAACGCCAGGAAGAGAAACTTGCGCGTGAAAGAGCGGCAGCGGCAGCCCGGGCAAAAGCCAAAGCAAAGGCAACTGCTAAAACATCTAAATCGGCCGCCTCTCCTGAAACTGTAGTAGTCCCAAAAGAAAAATATATTATTGCTTCCACGCCTGAAGAAATCGAACTGTCCAATAGCTTTATTAATAATAAAGGAAAGTTGCCCTGGCCTGTAGAAAAAGGAGCCATCCTGACTCCTTATGGAGAATATACGCACGCCGAATCGCATGGGAAAAACTTTAATAATGGCATCACCATTCTTACCAACCAAGGAAGTTCCGTTCGCAGTATTTTTGATGGCGTTGTCAGCTCCATTTGGCCGGGGCCTAATGGTCAAAATGTCGTCATTATTGCCCATGGCGAATTTATGACCGTCTATACTAATCTTGAAAAGGTGATGGTAAAAGTTGGAAATAATGTTAGAACAAGGCAAATAATCGGAATTGTATCTGATACGCCTGAAAACAAACAATCCGAGATGGCTTTTCAAATCTGGAGAGCAAAAACCAGTATTAATCCCGCTATTTGGTTAGCCCCCATGAGATAGAGAGGTACTTATGTCTGAAGCGCTCCTTACCGTTGAAAATGTATCCAAATCATATGGTGAAAAGATCTTGTTTCGCGATATTTCTTTTGGCATTGCCAAGGGGCAAAAAACAGCTTTGATTGCACGTAACGGCGCAGGAAAAACATCTCTTTTGGAAATTATAGCCGGGAATGATTTTCCCGATGAAGGCAAAGTTGTCTTTAGAAACCATGCTAAAATAGGTTACCTCTCTCAGAATCCAAGTCTAAAGGAGGATCTATCGGTAATGGAATATGTATTTGCTTCTGAAAATAAATTTATACAAACTATTAAAGAGTACGAGTCAGCATTATTCCAAATTCAACAATCTAATACATCCGAAAATCAAAAATTGCTGAATCAATGTATTTTAGAGATGGACACTTTGAATGCTTGGGATTATGAGAATCGGATTAAAGAAATTCTTTCCAGGCTACAAATCAATGATGTTTCCAAAAAAATATCCCAGCTATCCGGCGGGGAACGAAAAAAAATCGCTCTTTCAAAAATATTAATCGAAGACGCTGATTTGTTAATATTGGACGAGCCGACAAATCATTTGGATATTTCAATGATCGAATGGTTGGAAGAATACCTTTCAAAACAAAATCTGGCGTTGCTACTTGTAACTCATGACAGATATTTTTTAGATAACGTTTGTTCCGAAATCATAGAGCTTTCCAATCAATCAATTTTCAAATACAAGGGAAATTATAATTATTTTATTGAAAAAAAACTGGAGCGAGTATTCATTGAACAACAGGAACTGGAAAAAACAAAGAATAACTATAGTCGCGAATTAGAATGGATGAGACGGATGCCTTCTGCGAGGGGAACCAAAGCAAAAGCCCGGATAGACGCTTTCTACGCATTAGAAGAGAAAGCGCGTAAAAGGGTCGATAACGAAAAAGTAGAGTTTTCTGTTAAAACGGAACGCATTGGCGGGAAAATTCTAGAAATGTATAACCTTTCGAAAAAATTCGGAGACCATATTATCATAAATGACTTTTCTTACACTTTTAAACGAGGCGAGAAAGTTGGTATTGTAGGAAGAAACGGAATTGGAAAATCGTCCTTTCTGAATATGATTATGGGATTGTTAAATCCAGACGCCGGAAGAATCAATCGAGGGCAAACAATTCAGTTCGGATACTACACGCAAGAAGGGCTAGACGAACCCGAAGAAATCAAGGTTATTGATATTATTAAGAAAGAGGCCGAACTTATTCGTATGGAAGACGGATCGGAAATATCAGCTAGTCAGTTTTTAAACCATTTTGGATTTGATTATTCTCTACAATATACCCATTTCGGAAGCTTGAGCGGAGGAGAAAAACGGAAACTCAATCTTTTGAAAGTTCTTATTCCCAATCCGAATTTTCTGATATTGGACGAACCGACAAATGATTTGGATTTGTATACATTAGAGGCTTTAGAGAATTTTTTGCAAACATACAAAGGGTGCCTATTGATTGTTTCGCATGACCGTTGTTTTATGGATCATATCGTTGATCATTTGTTTGTATTCGAAGGGGATGGTCTCATCAAAGATTATCACAGCAATTATACCGATTACTTAAAGCAAAAACAACTTTCACAAAAAAAGCCCCTTTCGCAAAAGAAAGAAGAAGATAAGATACAAAGAGAAAAACCAAAATCCAATAAACCTACATTTAAGCAGAAACAAGAACTTGAGAATTTAACTAATGAAATAGACGATCTCGAATTAGAAAAGGCATCATTGCTCACGTTATTGAATGAAAATTCATTTCAATCGCACGAAGAACTTGAGACCTGTTCAGAACAATTAGGGGAAATTATACAATTAATTGATGAAAAAACTGAAAAATGGATAGAACTATCCGATCTAATTGATTTATAATGGTAATCAAAAAAAAGACGCTTGATGAAATTTTTTACAAGCGTCCTTTTTGAATTATCCTTGAATTAATATTCCCACATATCAATTTCCTTATTCATCAATTCATTCTTTATCCTTTCCGATTCCCACAAAGCATCATCGCCCGTCAAATAGGTTGCAACTCCTCTGTTTTGTACATTTGACTCTTTTATGATATAACTTTCGAAGTAGCGTTGCAAAAATATATCGTCAAAAGTTCTTCTATCGGCATCATTATTGGAATTATAAACTTCTTTCGTAACCAATAACTGCCTAACGGCAAGATCGTCGTCATATCTCACCCAAAATAAATCTTCCGGTCCGTCATACATTCTTTCTCCCGTTTCTCTATCAACCGTATAAACGTCCCTTGTAAATGCAAATCCTAATATTCTAACATATTGCTTGGCATATTGCTTATCAATATACCAAACTTCTTTCAATTCGATTTTTTTCACGTCGGAGAGTTCCAATTTTTCTTGAATACTAATGGGTTTCGGCACCTCATACCCTAAATCCTCATCCATTATCCAAGTCGTATCAACCCTAGACTTTTCAAATCGTCCTATTAATTCCTCCGGCGTCCATTCTTTTGTAAATTGATCATTTGTATATGCTCTTATAGTTCCGTCCTTAATTCCTTTCCAAATAATCGAAATCAAACTCTCTAAACCATTTTGCTCTTCCTGACCCTCAGCGCCGAGAGGATAATAAAAAAACTGATTAAATTTTTGCGTAAGATCAATTCTTCTCCAGATAAGTTTTGTCCATACTTTATCGGCTTCTCTCACGCGAGGCAAAATCACAGGTTTTCTATCTTTCGTATGTGTTCCTCCCAAAAAATCAATTGGATTATCCTCAGGAGCATCTACTGTATTTTGCGCTTTTAAAAAAAGACCTCCTCCTGATATACAGATTGCAAACACAAAAAAAACAATTATCTTTTTCATTGTATGAAATTTTTATTTTTTACACACTAATAGAATATACGCCTAAAATAAAAGCGTTCTATCTCCGTATTTTATACGGGTTATTGTATTTTCAAAGACATTGATAACGATTCCGTAGAACCATCCGGTTTTTGAATTAGAATATCTTCCAAGTTCACGCGATTACCTCTTCTCAAGGATTGAATTGCAGTCCTCATATCTGAGGTAAAAGTTCCTCCTCCCGCATTGTCATACCGTACCACCTTTCCCTCCGGACTTGTAGTTCTGAATTGGAACGATTTTACTGTCAACTTCACTGGGAATTCAAAATCCGGTATTCTTACCATAATCCGGTCGGCGGCAAGTAGTTCTTCACGTGAAATAGACCCGTTTGTTCCTTGTACCCTTCCCACTATCGGCTGGGCAGGAGGAATTCTTTTACAACGATACTCTTTCACACCCATCGACCTTTTTTGCCCTGCAAAATCAGCAAACACTTCTATTTTCACCAGCGCCGGTTGTCTTGCAGTCACTATATATTTCCCAGCAGAAGCCTTTGTAATGGTAGCTTGCCCGCCAAGCACCTGAGGAGTTATACTCTCTGCGCTGGCTCCCGGAACAGCAATATCAACCGGATTCTCAACTCCTACATAAAAAACATTCATATTAGTGGGAGAAATAACCACTGCAGGGGGAGCCACAAAATAATCTCCACTAAATGGATAAGCTTCAGTTCCTGTTTCTTTTTTCACATAAATCATACCTGAATACCTTTGCTGCCCTATGCCAGAGCCTACACTCTTATAATTAATAACCCCCGTATCGCCTACATATTTATGACCTGCTATTTCAGCTTCCAATTTCGATTTAGAATCATAAGCCGCAACAAATATCTCTGCTTCATAAGCCCCTCCCTGCAAAATGTAAGTAGATTTCGGAACCACGCGGGCTCTTACATTGTCAAATTTAAAATCTCCGGCGCTTACAGAAGAATATAAGAAATTCACCACATCAAGTTCTGCATTCAATACCTCGGCTTTATATTTATTCAAAATTACCAGATCCGCTACACAAACCGTATGATAAAAGTGTTTCATCTCCCAATTTAACTCTTCCCCATCAGCATTATAATATTTACCATCCGTTTCCAATCCTAGTTTTAAATGCTTTCCTCCTTCTCCAACAACATTTATCAAACTCTTTCTGTATTTCTCCAATTCATTTTTCAATTTCCTCGCTTCGCCCGCCGATCCGTCATTACTTTGTCCAATGAAATAATTGGTTGGGATATCAAAATTATCTTTTTTCGAAATCCCTTGAGCGCCGCTTTCTTCAAGTAACTTTGTAGCCTCATCTTTAGAAATATCTTCAGTTCTTGCAACAAGTTCGCTTTTTACATTCTCAATATATGCTATCATTTCCTTTGTTAAGGACCGTACTTTCTGAGCTTCCGCCCACTTCTCCCCTACCTTTTCTTTATCAGCCTCATAAGCATGATGGAACTGAATATATGTACTTTCTATTTTTTTGGAAAAGTTCTTATTTGTAGCTTCCATACTATCGCCCACAGTAACAAAAGCATTGATGATCTCTACTGAAACGTTTAACGCCAACATGGCCGTTAAAACAAGATACATCATACCTATCATCCTCTGTCTGGGAGTTTCCGGACAATTTGTTGCACCCATATTATTTTATTATCGTTTATTAAACCCTTTTTTACCTTATTCAAACTTTTTAGATACGAGTTTGCATTGCTGCCAACATATTACCGTACACATTATTCAACTCAGCTACCTTTTTCGAAAGTGCATCAACTTGCTCCTTATATTTAAGAACGCCCTCGGCTGAATCGGCAAAATTAGCTACCAATGTTTGAATTCGTTCTTGTACTTCTTTTGTAGATTCAAGTTGAGATGTAGAATTTTGTAATTGTAATTCGTATAAAGCATTAATTGAAGATAGGCTACCTGCCATTTTTTTCAATTCCTGGGTATATGAGGTTTCCCCGCTAGAAAGCGTAGAGGCAGTTTCTTTGTAAATACTGGCCAAACTAGATACTGCATTTGTCGCATCTTTTACGCTAGCCAAATAATCTTCGGATAAATTTAAATCTTTATTTACCGATTCTGCCGTTTTTCTGTAAGCAGCCGTTAAGTCTACAACAGACTCCGAAGCTGAATTTATATTATTAATAAATTTATCTGTCGCCGCCGCCGCCGAGGTTGTAACACTCAACTGGGACGCCGATTCAGAAAGATTTTGTAACCCTCGACCTAAACTCTGTATGAGGTCAGGCCCAATTTTTGCCTCAGATAACATTTTATCAAGTTGTTGAGTTACGGTACCTGTTAGGGCTTTTTCTTTTTTAATAACTTTTGTTCCATGATCCATTCCTGCTAATTCAGGATAAACAATACTCCAATCATATTCTACATGCAAAGGTTCGAAAGCTGAAAAGAAAAAGATGATTGCCTCTGTTCCCATCCCTGCGATAAGCATTTGATTTGCCAAAGGAAGGTGAAGGATTTTAAATAAAGCTCCCAAAATTACAACCGCCGCGCCAATCCCATAGAGCTTCGACATGAAATTTTTATAACCTTTGCTTCTTACTATGTTATTTAAACCCATAACTCACTGTTTTTTTATTGTTCTTAAATTTATTATTTTATTTTTCTAATTACTATTCTGCAACATTTGAGGCTGATTTCAAGTTATCTCCTTTATTGCGGCCATTATAGCCTTGAACGCATCTAAATCCAATATAAGATTTTCCTGAATCTTGGTATTCATAAGTACGAGCATGCACTTGGGTATAAAATTTCTCATCTTTCCATGAACCTCCTCTTATAACTTTAAGCTTTAGAACCGACTTGTCATCGTCCTTTGCATTATAAATATTGGCTTGTTTAAAATCATGCCCATAAGTATAAGTAGACTTTTCAAAAGCATCTTCGCACCATTCAGCGACATTTCCTGCCATATCATATAACCCGAAGTCATTAGGAGCATAGTGCGCAACTACTAATGTATAACTTCCGCCATCGCTGGAATAATTTCCTCTACCTGGTTTGTGATTGCTTAAGAAACACGTTCTCCCATTTTTGTTATAAGGGCCTCCCCATGGGTATGGAGATAATGCAATCCCCCCTCTTGCGGCATATTCCCATTCTGATTCCAAAGGCAAACGAAAATCGCTCATAAAAGTATATCCCCTGCTACCTAAATAATTATTTAACAATTGCGTACGCCAATGGCAAAATGCTCTTGCCTGTTTCCAACTTACCCCTACTACCGGATAATCATCATAGGCAGGATGAGCAAAATACATTCGCGTTTGATCTTCATTATAAGAATATGCATAATCAAATACCCAGCACAAAGTATCAGGATATATATTAATTACTTCTTTTCTTATAAATTGACTTCTGTCGCGCAATCCTTTAGGGCGATTAGAATACGCACTTCCTCTATATTCGGTGTTAACATTCGCTACATTTTCTTTTGCCGCTGCTGCCGTATAATCTATCCAATAATATTCATAATTTAATTTTCTGGAATCTATTTCTTTTTTACCATGATATCTTTCATTCACAGGGATATATAATGGAAGAAGAGCATCCCTTTCTTCTTCGTCTGTTGTATTCCAATCTATTTCTTGATCCCAATCTATCACAGGATTATCCAGCGGTTCGCCGAATTCATCTTCGGTAATAAGATGTCCGTTTTGGTCGTTAGCTTCCCCTAATAATCGATGGGCAATAGAATCTCTTACCCAATAAACGAATTGACGATATTCATTATTTCTTATCTCAGTTTCATCCATAAAAAATGCCGAAACCTGCACTGTTTTAGGTTGAAAACTATAGGAATACGGCTGATCTTGATCGCCCGTTCCCATTACATAACTCCCTTGCTCAATAAATTTCATTCCCCGTAAATCCAAATCTTCATTCACAGGACGATCTTTTACGCCTACAAGTTCTCCGTTATCAGAAGAGCAACCCCAAGCTATAATTGAGATTAACGCTAATAATAATGCAATTTTTTTCATATTTCAATTTTTATAATTTCAATTTATCACGATTACCTTTACATTCGAATTTTCATTATTCTTATTTACGCAAATCTAGCTAAAAAGTTACATTCCTAACTATAAAAAGTATCGCGTATTACCATAAATTGTCGGCGGTTTCGGCGGAACAATAATTTTAAAGCAATATCTCGCAAAGATTTCCAAAGATCCATGGCTACGCCCAGATTTCATATATCCAAGACCTGATGTGGTAATATCGTAAGACAATCCTATTTTTAAATTGTTCCATGATAAACCGCCCAAAATAGCTACAGCATCCTGTAAACGGTATGAAAGTCCCACCCAGAATAATTTTTCATATTCGGCTATTCCTGATATATCAAATTGAAATCCGCTTAAAAGATCCGTTCTAAACAACAATGACGGCATAATTTTTATAGATGGATTTGCCGGTAAGGGGTGTTCTGTTCCTGCCGTTAAATAATAATACCGTCTATTCGTATAATGCAATTCTTCGCTTGTTGTTTCTAAAGCACGTACTGTAGATATACCTGCATACATAACGCCAGGTATCTGATAGTATAACCCTGCAGACAGGTCGACCATAAAATCGGACATTTCTCCTTTTGATTGCAATAAAGGATCTGATGACGCATCTAAAATAGGATTATTCGGATTTCCGGTCAAAGAACTATTCCCTCTCAATTTCCCATAATCCAGGGTTGAATTAAAAAAACTTCCTTCAATACCTATTGACATATTTCCCGGTCCCCAATAAAAACGAAAAGCATAATCTAATTTTGCAACAATAGACTTATTCCAACCTATTTTGTCCGTAAAAACAGTTCCTCCCAATCCCCCATGCAAAAAAGGAACGGGAGCGTCTATAGAAAACAAAAAGTTTTGAGGCGTAGCCGGAGTCTGACCAGAAGGGTCGGTTAACTTTAGTCCCATCCATTGGTTACGATAAAGAGCCGATGCACATATAGAACCGGAGCTTCCTGCATAGGCCGGATTGAATGACAACCTGTTGAACATGTATTGTGTAAACTGAGCCTCCTGCTGAGCAAATCCAATACACGAAAATCCAACGATAGAAATAATCAAAAATACAACCTTTTGTAGTGTGATTTTCATGCAGTTATATTATAAATACTTTTATTTACCTAGAAACAAATAAATCCAATTACAAAAACTCAGCGCCTTTCCCCAAAACATATTATGACATGCAAAAATAATAATATATTTTTTATATCGCGAAAAATCTGATAAACTTTATCAAAAAGATATCGTATAACATTCTTTTCAAATACATTACATTTTATTCGACGGCATATTCTTTTCGATAATAAGTTTTTCATATTGCGGATTCAACTCTTCTTTTATTTTTTGTACCCATTCTTCATTCATAAAAGGGCCTATAACTACTTTGTAATATGTTGTCCTTCTTCCCTTAACAAGTATTGCCTTAACATATATTTTATATTTTTCGGGAAGACTGGAAAATGTCTCTCTAACTTCTTCTAATGTTTCAACAGAATCTATTTGCAAATAATATGTCCATAATAATTGATTATCCAATTTATTTTTTTGTGAAAAAATTAAAGAATCTTGGTATACTTTCTGGAGACTATCACGGGAACTATATTTATCAATAGAAGCAAAAAGACTGTCTTGGCATAACCACAAACTGTAAAAATAATCGGGTAAGACTTCTACGGTTACATTCGCATGACCTGATTCTATAATGCCTAACCTCTTAGCAGCTATGTATGATAAATCTATCACTCCTTTCCTCGGACAACGATCATTTATCTTTACAAGCACTGTTTTATTATTAATACGATTTGTTACTTTTACTATCGATCCTAATGCTATATATTTATGAGCCGCCGTATATTTTCTTTGCGAGAAACGTTCTCCACTGGCCGTTCTTCTGTTTTCAAATTTGTTATGATAGTACGTAGCCTTTTTTTCAGGTAAAATATAACTCGTATCCTGAGCTTTTATCCCAAGAGAAAAGATTATTATTAAGCTGAATAGAATTTTTCTTATAACAGGCATGTAGCATAAATCCAGAGGCAGCAAGGTCGTACATTCTTATAAAAAAATCATAGATAAAATTATTCTTTCATCTGTTTATTTTTTATTTCTACAGACTTTTAGTTGAAAATGGAGAATTGAAAATTAAAACCATTTATCAGATATTTTCCATTCTTCATTTTCTAAAATTTTTGTCTCATGAACATTTTACGCGTAATATCATCTATTATTTCTCAATCCAAGATTCACAAGAAAACTTCAAATGATTTACGCTATTGAATAAAAAGTACTAATTCTCTCAAAATGCCTCGTTTGGTTAAACAAAAAAAACTGAATAAAATTTAGTTTTAATCTCCTCATGACTCATGCAATTTAAAATTGGCTTCATCGTTGCGAGCAAACTCCATTTTATTCAGTTTTCATAACTTAAAACATTAGTGTTCTACAACACATTTACAGGTTCAATAATATCCTTTCCTATCTTTATGGCTTCCTCGTTTTGAGGAATAGCTCCATGATGGCGCGGAGGAAGAGATTTTTCTAATCCTTTACGTATAAACTCAGGAGCGACAATCGGTTTTATTTTCAAGAAGCCTCCTAACACAATCATATTAAATACTTTTGCAATACCTAGCTCTGAAGCTTTTGCAGTTGCGGCTATCTTATAAATATTTATATCTTTGCGTTTGGGATGCGTTGTAATTCCATTGGGGTCATAAATAAGTAAACCTCCGGGTTTCACGCTTTCTTCAAATTTATCAAGAGATTGTTGGTTTAATATGATTGCCGTATCGAAGCGGCTAATAACGGGCGAGCTAATCCGTTCATCGCTAATTACTACGGATACATTAGCCGTACCGCCGCGCATTTCAGGTCCGTAAGACGGCATCCAACTGACTTCTTTATTTTGCATAACTCCCGAGTAGGCTAATATTTTGCCCATAGACAAAACGCCCTGTCCTCCAAAACCGGCTATAATGATTTCTTCTGTCATATCGTTACTTGATTAAGTTTTAACAATTAATAATTTCACCGATTTATTCTTTAGGAACCAAAACTCCATCTACTTTAATATCGCCCAATGGATACATAGGAAACATATTTTCTTCCATCCATTGATTCGCTTCAACAGGAGACATTTTCCATCCTGAATTACAGTTGGATACAACTTCCACAAAGGACAAACCGCGTTTCAATTTTTGATTTTCGAATGCTTGCCGAATAGCCTTTTTAGCAGAACGCACAGCTCTTGGAGTATGAACCGCTTGACGGGTAACAAAATATGTTCCCGGCAAATTAGCAATTAATTCGGTTATTTTTAAAGGAAATCCCATTGTTTCCACATCGCGTCCGTAGGGACTCGTCGCCGACTTCATCCCCGGCAAAGTAGTAGGCGCCATTTGCCCGCCCGTCATACCGTAGATACCATTATTAATAAAAACGATGGTAATATTCTCTCCGCGATTACAAGCATGAATAGTTTCTGCTGTGCCGATAGCGGCTAAATCACCGTCGCCTTGGTAAGTAAATACAAAATGATCGGGATATAGCCTTTTTACGGCTGTTGCCAATGCAGGAGCACGACCATGCGCCGCTTCCTGAAAATCAACATCAAAATAATTATATGCCAAAACAGAACAACCAACGGGAGCTATTCCAATAGTGTTGGATTGTATGTCCATTTCTTCAATTACTTCGGCAACCAAACGATGAGCCGTACCGTGACCGCAACCAGGGCAATAATGTAAGTAATCAGGAGTCATTACCTTGGTGCGTTGATAAACTAAATTTTCGGGTTTTATTATATCTGTGTTTGCCATATCTTATCCCTTTATAATTTTTTGTTCTAATGCTTCTAAAACTTCGCCGGGAGTATGTACAATTCCTCCAAAGCGTCCAAAATGCTCGGCTTTTACTTTGCATTGGGTATACAAACGAACATCTTCTATCATTTGTCCGGCGCTCATTTCTACGGAAAGAATTCCTTTTACTTTTTGTCCTAATTGAGCCAATTCTTTCTTTGGGAAAGGCCATAAAGTAATGGGACGGAAAAGACCTGCCTTGATGCCTTTTTCACGTGCCAATTCCACTGCTTTTTGGCAAATACGCGCGCTTGAACCATATGCAACAAATACGTATTCGGCATCATCGCATTGAATCATTTCGCAACGAGCTTCATTTTCTTCCACTACCGCATATTTCTTTTGAAGTTTTATATTGAATTGTTCTTGTTTTGCCGAATCCAATTCCAAAGAAGTAATAATATTATGCCCTCTGGAAGCAGGTTTCCCAACGGTCGCCCAAGGAGAAATTTTTCTAATTTCATCCTCTGTCCAACGGGTAACCTGATCGTCTACCTCTACTTTTTCCATTACCTGTCCGATTACTCCGTCGGAAAGTATCATTACCGGATTACGGTATTTAAATGCCATATCGAAAGCATTCTTAGTAAAATCGTACATTTCCTGAACAGAAGCGGGAGCATAAGTGATTAAACGATAATCGCCATGTCCTCCGCCTTTTACCGTTTGAAAATAATCAGCTTGTGAAGGTTGTATGGTTCCCAAACCCGGGCCTCCCCGCACAACATTTACCACTACGCAAGGAAGTTCTGCTCCTGCTATATAAGAAAGGCCTTCTTGCATCAAACTAACACCGGGTGAAGAAGATGAGGTCATCACACGTTTACCTGCCGCGGCGCCGCCATATACCATATTAATGGAAGCGACCTCGCTTTCGGCCTGTAAAACAACCATCCCTGTTTTTTCCCATGGTTTTTCGGCCATTAAATATTCCATTATTTCGGATTGAGGCGTAATAGGATAACCGAAATACCCATCGCAACCGCCACGTATAGCAGCTTCTGCAACAGCCTCATTTCCTTTCATTAATTTTAACTCTTTTGCCATTTTATCGACTTTTTAATGCGTTTATACTTTTGCTTTGTAAACCGTAATAGCGCCGTCGGGACAAACAATTGCACAGTTTGCGCAGCCTATACATGTATCTTTCACAGGTTCCATGTAATTGTAACCTTTCTTATTTACGTTTTTTGACAGAGCAATTACTGTATTCGGACATGCAGGCAAACAAACTCCGCAGCCCTTACAACGCTCAATATCAACAACGATATCTCCTTTTATTGCCATTTCTATGTTTTTTGATATATTTTTAAATAAGCTAATTTCAGAGGGCGAAGTTAGCAATTTTTTTCGAGATAACTTAGTAACTGTTTAAAAATTTTTCCATGAAGTACTTTGGATCTAAAAACGCTCTTTTTTTGTTGAAATTTTTACCAAATAGCGCTACTATTCTTGAAAAATTCCGTCTGTAAACTCGCTGTTTTTATCCCCCAAAATCTTTTCCATAAAATTTAAACAGTTACTTAAAATATAAATTTTATTATTTTGCTATCCATGCTGACTTTTAAAAATGAAGAGAGCCACCTTTATAAGGTAGCTCTCCTTTCTCTATTTTCTTAACCGATTAATGTTTTTCAGTAAAATAAGCTTTGTTTGCGCCTGCTGCAAAATTAAGTCCGGTCATTTTCACTAATCGTAATGTCGCGCCATCTTTTACCATAAGATATTTTACTGCAAAAGAAGCATCAGATTTGGAGGAAAATGTAGTTGTCGGGCTAGCTTGGCTAAAAGCATAAGCTAAAGTTTCCTGTGTGGTAATTGCATTATATTGGTCAACATTCTGCAAAACAACAACTCCTCCGCTTACTGTAAAATTAGCAGTGACGCCATCTGATGAATTCGAACTCCATGTAATCCCCATTGCTGATTCAGGGAATCCAGTTTGTGAAGGACGACCTAGCGTGAAAGTAGCTTCAGTTGTAAGATCTGTTGTACCTGGATTTATAGATCCAGTTGTAATATTAATAGTTCCCGTATTTGCATCCCCATCTTTTACCGTTGCAGAAATAACTAATTTTACGGCATCGGTAAGGTGACTGCTAATTCCTGTTGAAGTTTGATCAAAACGGAATGTGTACTGAGCATTCGAAACTTTTGTTATACCGGCAGCGCTTTTACTTGAAGCAACAACTGTACTTGCAGTTCCGCCTTCGCCATAATATAACGTAGCTTTAATATCTTCTATTTCAGCATCGGAGGGAGCTGACACAACACCTGTAATGGTAACTTTTCCATCAGAGGTAACAGCAACTGTTGATCCTTGGTCAAAAGTAATAGTCGGAGCGCCTTTTTTTTCATTTTCCTTATCACATGAGTTAAAAAACAATGCGCCTGCTGCAAAAACGGCAGCTAAAAAGATTCCTTTTTTCATTTGTTTCGTTTTTAAATTTCTAAATTAATTGATTTTAATTTGCAAAGATAGTTATTTGTTTTCAATCTTACATAACGGGCGCCCCTTTCTTTTATTGTATGCCCAATTCTTTTTTAATGGTTTTTATTTTCTCAGCAAGGATCCGGGACTGTGACGAATATTCATTTTTATCAGATATGTCGCCTTTTATTCCTATGTAAAATTTTATCTTAGGTTCCGTCCCTGACGGGCGAACGGTAACTTTACTTCCATCTGAAGTAAAAAACTGTAAAACATCAGATTGAGGTAAGGAAATAGATTCCTCTACCTTTAATTTCAGATTGTATGATTTTTGCGTTAAATAATCTTTTATGCAAACTATTTCAGAATTATTTAACATTTTCGGAGGCGACAAACGGTACTGTTTCATCATTTCTTTAATTTCTTCAAGGCCCGTTTTTCCTTTCTTAGTAATAGAAACCAGTTCTTCCTTATATAATCCATATTGAATATATAAATCGATCAAAATATCATACAGCGTTTTCTGTTTTTCGGCAGCCCAGGCGGCTATTTCGGCAATCATACAGCAAGCGCTTACGGCGTCTTTATCGCGGACAAAATCTCCTATCAAATATCCATAGCTTTCTTCGCCTCCGGCTATAAATGTTTTTTTACCTTCCCAATGTCTAATCATATCGGCAATATATTTAAACCCGGTCAACACGTCAAAGCATTCCACTTTATAGTAATCTGCAATGTCGTTCAGCAATTCGGATGTAACTATTGTTTTTACAATAAACTCTTTTCCATCCAAACGTTGATTTTCTTTCCATTGTTCCAGCACATAATAAATAAGGATCGAAGCCGTCTGATTTCCGTTCAATAACACAAATTTGCCTGTATCATCTTTAACCGCAATCCCTACCCGGTCTGCATCAGGGTCTGTCGCCATCACAAGATTTGCATCAATTTCTTCAGCTTTCTCCACAGCCATCTCAAGCGAAGCTTTTTCTTCGGGGTTAGGAGAAATAACCGTAGGAAAATTTCCATCGGGAATCGATTGCGCCTTTACCGACACAATATTATTAAACCCAACCTCGCGTAAAGCTCTTGGCGTTAATACCGTCCCCGTTCCGTGTAAAGGCGTATAAACAATTTTCATCTCTTTTTGATTCCGGATAGACTGGGGGGAAAGGCTCAGCGATTTTATCTTTTTAATATAAATTTCATCAATCTCTTCTCCAATGATTTCTACAAGATACTCGTTACCGGTCATTTTTACATCTTCTATTCCGGAAATTTTTGATACTTCGTCTATCACATTGGCGTCATGCGGACTAATCAATTGACCGCCATCATCCCAATATGCTTTATATCCGTTATATTCTTTAGGATTGTGAGACGCCGTTATCATAACGCCGCCCTGGCTTTTTAAATGTCGAATGGCAAACGAAAGTTCGGGTGTTGGACGAATATTATCAAAAAGATATGCTTTAATCTCGTTTGCGGCAAAAATTTCAGCTGTGATTTTTGCAAATTCCTTGCTTTTATGCCGACTATCATAAGCAATAGCAACACTTATTTGAGAGATACTTGAAAAATTCTTTTTCAAATAATTTGCAAATCCTTGCGTCGCCATTGCTACCGTGTACCTATTCATACGATTAGGGCCGACCCCCATGATTCCGCGTAAACCGCCGGTTCCGAATTCCAGATTGCGATAAAAAGCATCCGTTAGTTCTTTCGGATTATTTAATTGCATTAAGCTAATCTGATTTTTGGTTTCTTCATCATAAGAACCTGTCAGCCACTCATCTACTTTCTTTTGAATAAAGGGTTCAATATCATTTTTCATCATAATTTTCTTTAATATCGACAGTTTATGAATTCTCATTTACTATGTCATCACTCGCTTTGCGCTCAATATTGTATTATTTATCAAAACAGAGAAATTATTTTTTAACCCATTAAAATAATAAACAAGTAAAGAATATAATTTGTTCTGAAAGGTTGAATATATACAAAATTTTACCAAATCTATTTTTGAGAATAAGCCTATATTTTATTTATAAACGATCCATCAACAATTCTTTAAAATTAAAGCCGTTCCCATTCCGCCGCCAATGCAAAGAGAGGCAAGGCCGTATAAATTCTTCGAATGTTTCATTTCATGGATAAGACTCGCCGTAATTCGCGTTCCGGAAGCTCCGATAGGGTGTCCCAAAGCAATTGCGCCTCCATTCAAATTGGTACGTTCCATTAGCCATTCAGAAGTTACCTTGTGGTCTGCACATAATTGCCTCACGACTCCTAATGCCTGAGCCGCAAAGGCTTCATTCAATTCCAGAACCTCCATTTCGGTTAATTTCATATTTACTTTAGAAAGCGCTTGAGCAATAGCCGGAACAGGTCCCATCCCCATGATAGCAGGATCCACGCCGCCCTGTCCTGTCGATATGATTTCCACTAACGGGGTTAAATTATATTCTTTGACGCTTTCTTCCGACGCCAATAATACAAAAGCAGCTCCATCATTAATCCCCGAAGCATTCCCCGCCGTAACGGTTCCTTCCTTTTTGAATGCCGGCCTTAACGATAATAATTTTTCTAAATTGGTTGAACGATTGGGAAACTCGTCCGTATCGAATAAAATCGTTTCTTTTTTAGAGGCAATTTCAACCGGAACAATTTCGCGTTTAAATTTTCCGCCATCAATTGCCGCAATTGCTTTTTGTTGAGAACGGAATGAAAATTCATCCTGTTCCTGACGACTAATGCCATATTTTTCTGCTATATTTTCGGCCGTAATCCCCATGTGTAAATCTGAAAAAGCATCCGTTAAACCATCACAAATCATGTGATCAAGTATTGTCATACTTCCCATTTTATGTCCGTCCCTAATTTGAGCAGGCATAACAAATCCTGATCCTGACATGGACTCTGTTCCCCCTGCTAAAATAAGGTTGGCCTCCCCTGCCCTAATTGCGTTGTAAGCCGTAATAATACTTTTCATTCCGCTTCCGCAAATCATATTCAATCCATAAGCGGGAACTTCTTTGGGAATACCTGCACTTATCGCCGCCTGACGGGCAATTCCTTGTTTTTGTCCGGCGCTAAGGATATTCCCAACAATCACTTCGTCTAATGCAGAAGCGTTTATACCCGTTTCACGGATAATATCTTTCATAACCGTCGCAGCCAAAGTAACGGCCGACACATGAGAAAGCGTTCCCAAAAATTTACCGATGGCTGTCCGCTTTGCGGAAGCAATATACACTTTTTTCATAATCAAATATTTATTATACTTTAGTTCTTATTTCCCTTGTTACATTTGCAAATTTAATATTTTCTTTAATAAAAAGCATGATTGTCCTAAAATTGTTTCGATTTTTACAATCATCCATTTATTGTATGCGATACACTTTCCCGGGTAAACACTTGATAACGCCGTTCAATTCTAAATTGAGTAAAATACAAGAAACTTCCATTTGCGGTAATTCGCACAATATACTTATTTCGTCTATTCCGCATATTTTTTCTTTTTCAATGGTTTTGTAGACCTTCAACTCATTCGGATCTAAATCTATAAAAATTTTTTGTTGTACAGTTTTAGAATTAGTTTTCTTATTCCATCCCAATATATAACGAATATCGTCGGTTGTTTGAAGTAAATTTGCTTTGTTGGCGCGAATTAAATAATTACAACCTTCCGAACGAATTTCTTTTAAATTTCCCGGAACGGCAAAAACTTCTCTGTTATAGCTATTTGCGATTTCCGCCGTTATCAAAGCGCCGCCTTTCTTTGCAGCCTCTACTACAATAACTGCGTCGGACAAGCCGGCAATAATACGATTGCGTTTAGGAAATATCCCGGGGCAAGGTTCCATGTCGCTTCTAAACTCGGTAATAATTCCGCCGTTTTTTATCATTTCTTTGGCTAAGTTTTTATTTTGGGCAGGATAAATTTTGTGTAATCCGTGAGCGACAACGCCAACCGTATGTAAATCATTCGACAAAGCATATTTGTGAGCAAACGTATCTATCCCGTAAGCAAGCCCGCTTACAATAAGAATATTCTCATTCGCTAATGACTGTAAAATATCTTTCACCACCGCCTCTCCATAAGAAGTCGCATTGCGGGTACCTATAATACTTATGACTTTGGATGTATTCAAATCCGCATTCCCTTTATAATACAATAGAACCGGACTATCCACGCATTCGCCGCGTTTTAACCGATAAGGAAAATCATTATCTGTGTAAAAGAAAGTCTTCACATTGTATTTCTGGATGAAGGAAAGTTCTTCTTCAACTCGTTTAAACATGCTTCTTTCCCTTATAGCAAGTATGATTTCTTTTCTATTTCCAAAAAAGGTTTTCAAGCCTAAAGTCGTTTCTCTAAAAATATCTTCCGGCGTAGAGTAAAAAGACAACAAATTTTTAATTGTAATGTCTCCTATTCCCGGTATAAGCGTCAATGCTATTTGATAAAAAATATCCATTCAAAATATTATACTATTTATAATTTGCAAATTTAAACAAAATAAATACATGGTTTAATATTAAAATTTGTATTATTACGCGAATAACACGACGATTTTGTGTGTATGAAAATATCTTATAAATAAAGCGCTACTTTTGCAGCATAATCCGGACAAAAGGTGTTGCGCTAAATACCGCACTGAATTTTAAATACATAAATTTTTCACTATGAAAATAAAAAACATCATTTTTGACCTCGGCGGCGTCATTTACGACATTAGATATGAAAATGTTGCCGATGAATTTTATCGTTTAGGCCTTCGCGATTTTGAAAAAATATATTCTCAAGCGAGTCAAAATCATATTATTGATAAATTCGAAACCGGAGAAATTTCTGCCAAGAAATTTCGCGAGGAAATAAGGGAAGTTACTCAACTCAATTTAAACGACAATCAGATTGACCATGCATGGAATAGCATTTTAATAGGCGTTCCAAATGCGAGGGTTGAACTTCTGGGATCTCTGAAATTAAAATACAACACCTTCCTTTTCAGCAACACCAATATCATTAATTATGATTCTTATCATCCACTGTTGGAAAAACAATTCGGTTTTGATATTTTCCAGGAATTGTTCAACAAAGCTTTCTTTTCTCACCAGATAGGGCATAGGAAACCTAATGTAGATGCGTTTCTTTATATTTTAAAAGATCAAAATCTGGATCCGAAAGAAACATTATTCATCGACGACAGTCCTCAGCATATTGAAGGGGCGCGCAAAGCCGGATTAAATGCTTATTGGTTGGAAAAAGGCAATGAAATATTGGATTTATTTGATGAAAATTTGGAATTAGTATCGGGAATTATTTAACATTGAGAATTCGACAAAACAATATTAAAGTGCAAATAAAGCCTGATTGACTTTTTCACTTTACAACTTTGCTCTCAATCGACTCGAAAGTTGAAAATAATAAATGAGAAGTAATTATTATCAATAAGAGATTATCTACAGTATCCTTTATTTCAGAACCACTGTTTTAAATGATTTCACATTTATTCTATTTTTTTACAACCCAAATAGAAAAACAAATAACCAGACCTCAACCACATATAGAATGGTTTAGTAGGTCAAATCCTGGAATCTGATTTTCATGAAGTTTTAGAAGCCTGTGAAGAATTAGTAGACAATCCATTGAAATTTTATACTCGGCTTTTTATTCGATAAAATATTTAGCTCCAAAACTATTTTCCTCACAAGGCGTTTATTTATTGTAAAGTACTTTGTTTAACCTAAACGCTTAAGAAAATGGAAAATTTAGAGATCATGAATTCGTTAAAAGATGCCGTAAAAAATTGGTGGGCATCGTTGGTATTGGGTATTCTCTTTATTATTGTGGCAATTTGGGTAATGTTTACACCGCTATCGAGCTATCTTGCATTAAGCATCTTATTTGCCGTATTTATGTTTGTATCCGGAATTATTGAAATTATTTTTTCGGTTACAAACAGGAAGACCCTTTATGGATGGGGGTGGTATTTATCCTCCGGTATTTTTGATTTTGTAATCGGTTTTATCCTTCTTATTTATCCGCAAATAACCATGCTTGTATTGCCTTTCTTTGTCGCATTCTGGCTTATGTTTAAAGGATTTTCCGCCATAGGATTTTCCATTGACATAAAGCGATACGGATCGAAAGAATGGGGTTACCTTTTGTGCTTGGGCATTTTGGTATGTTTATTTTCTATTTTAATTTTGATAGAACCTGTTATCGGCGGATTAAGCATTGTTTATACAACCGCCTTCGCTTTTCTTTTTATTGGTATTTTCAGAATATACCTTTCTTTCCGACTAAGAAAGTTACATAAACTACACGACTCCATTCAAAAAGATTAATTTAAAAGTAAGATTAGTCAAAAATTTTTTTCAACTGCAAAGGCCGCAAAGTTAAAACACCTTTTTTATTTTTGCGGCCTTTACATAAAACTTTAGCATTCATTTTAAGTTTCTTGAATATCCTCTTTTATCTGTTTCCGACAAGCACAACTACTTTTTTAAATTGCTTTTTCTTTCCCTGCACATCAAAAGTTTCGATAAAAACAATATACATGCCCAACGGGGCTTTTTGTTTTTGGTCTGTAATTCCGTCCCAAGCAAAAGTTCCTTCAATTCCCAGTAATGCGTTTCTCTTTAGATTCCGCACAATTCTACCTTTGGAATCAAAAATCGTTGCATTGCATACTGCGCCTTCGTTTTCAAATTTATATGAAATATTCAGAAGATCGTCTTTCCCATCATTATCCGGAGAAAAAACAAGAGGGAAAATGGAAAAATCCTCCTGAATATCGGCTAATTCGTTATACTGTGAATTTTTATAAGTCGGCGTCGCCCATCCGGCCGTTTCGGATGCAGATTGCCAATTCGAGGCTTCATTTGTAGGCCAATCCTGATTCCGGCGTTCAAGTGAAATTCCCGATACATCTTTTAGCAAACCAAAGTGCATTTTTTCGGAATAATCAAACCGGTCAATGATTGTACTGTCGCTTAAAGCAAGAATAACCGTTCCTTCTGCGTTAGGATAGGATGGCAAACTCTTCATTTTTATTAGCTTCTCCGGAGATTTAACGTAATATTGCATTTTGATTGCATCAGTATCTACTGTAAAAACCATATAGTCCTTCGATTTTATAATGGTTCCGTCCGGTATATTAATACAGCTTTTCAATTTCCCGGTAGTTTCATCAATAGTAGCCAATTTCAACGATTCTATATCCAGATCAAATGAAGTGCGGTTATAAATCTCGACAAAATCCGAGCCATTTGTTTTGGGATGAAACAAAACTTCATTAATAACAATATCCGTAGGCTGAATATTATAATGCATAAAATGAAATGTTTGAGGTTTCATAATATTTCCTTGCATGTCGGAAACATTCGAAATAGATAAAGTATAATCTTTTTTTGTTTCAAAAGGATTGAAAAACAGCGTCGCATGTTGATAATTATGTATAACCGAAATTGCCGGCCCTATTCCGCAATTAACAATATAATTGTTTGCATTTGAAGCCGATCTACTCTCCACTTCTTCCGAAAAATATACATGAATTTTATCCGGCATTTCCAAGCGGATTTTTTCTGCTACAGGTTTCTCGTTATCCGGTAAAACAGGATAAATACAAATATCGTCGAAATACATTTTAGAAGCGTTGGATTTGGTGTATTTACAATAAATTCCCGTATAATTGAAAATTGTCGTATCCATTGCGGTATAAGCGCCTTGCAAAGTATAATTTCTGTTTCCGGAAGTGTCTGCCCAAATCCGCCATAATCCTTCGGGCGTTTTCTTAACTTTTACGCGGACTGTATTTGTCGATTTTGATAAAGAAATTCCTGTTATTAACGGTTCTAATACAGTTCCTTTTTGTTTAAACAAGGTTATCGATTTGGATGATTCGCCCAATCCGACAAAAAAAGCAGTTGTCGCCAAATTCGGATTTTCATGATCAGAAGTCAGATAAAACCGGGCAAAATTATTTACAGAAGGGGTAAACGAAAGTTTCACCCAAAACTCCCAAACCACAGTATCCACATTTTGGAGAGGAAAAACTGTCGATAAATAAACGGAAACCTGAAAAGTGTCGCCGTTTAATTGTAACGCAGGTCTCATCTCGGCGGGAATCGCCGTTGAAGAAGTCAATTGAAATAAATCAGAATTGCCAAACCATTTTGAATTTTCCGGGAAATCGCCGTTTGAAAAATTTTCGCATGTTTGGGATCTCAAAAAAACGGAAACCAAGAGGATAGGAATAAATATAAAAAGTCTCATGCATGCAAAATTAGCATAAATTATGATTTACACAAAATTTTTAACATGTATGCTTAAAAATTCCAACCTCGTTTGATTATTATCTTCCAATAGGTTGAACCAACTTTCGAAGTTCTCCTATATCGTAAATCTGGTAAGCCCTGTTCTTAGGATCACGCATTTTAGAAAGGTTAGAGTTATATCTTTTTACGTCGTATAACAACGCTTTGTTGAATGTACTACGGGAGATCTCTTCCTTTAACTCCTTCAATCCTATAGCGCCTTTCTCATAGGATTCATAGACATTTGGCGTTAAATATTTCCGGTATTTTTCAATATGTACTTTCGCTCCGTTTTCTTCTTTTATTTCCGACAAATCCACTTCGCCGATAAGCGTGGTTTCCAGAAGATATACATCTTTCCGTTCCGGCGTTTTATAAAATCCCAGATACATATGTCCGGGTTCGCTAACCAAAAAAGGAGAAAGGCCTATACGTTTTAGAACAGAAGCGAAGAAAACGCATGCATCTACGCAATTGGCCTGCTGATTTTGATATACCTGATCGAAGAAACGCACATATTGCGCAATTATTTTTTTAGAAACCCTGCTTGTATTGGCTATAGAACTATACTTAACTCCTTTTTCCTGAAGATGATACCAAAGCGCAAAAACCTGATCTTTCACGTTGTTTGAATTACCTTGATATCCGAGAAAACTGTTGACAATTTTTTCTTGCAGCATTTCTTTCAACAATTCGTCAATCCAAGGGTGTTCCTCATTCACATAAGCGGCAAACATCCATTTATAATCCACATATTTATTAGAGGTGTCCACCAATCCTAACACGCACTCGTTAATACTTCTGTAATTCAATCTCATATTTTCGACGCTTACCTCTTCGTCGTTAACATAGCAAATGAATGTAAAATCAACGGTTCCCTGCTGGGAAATTTGTTTCAACTTGTCATATTTCCATTTAATAACAGGCGAAAATTGATATTCAGAACCTCTAGCGCCTAATTGGGTTTGAAAAATAGTTTCAGAACTCAAAGGAGTTTCTTCTATCTTAATGCGTAGCACCGACTTGTCTATCGGAGACTTCAACTTGAACGTAAAAAAATCGCTGGTTTGCCGGTTAAACTGGTTCGAAAGTCCTACAATTAAAGAAGGATAAATAGTATGGTCAAAATTTTTATCATACTCGACGGAAAAATTCACATCGCTAGGAAGAATCGTTCGCTTCTTGACCCCTTCACAATTAATTATCAGAAAGATAAGAAAAAAAATAATGGCCAAAAACGATATACGCTTAATCATAAATAAAGACTCCTAGAATGTTTATCAATACAAAGGATTTGCAAAAATACTAAGAAAAAATCAAAGAAAATTCAGTACATTAGCGCTTTAATGAAGTAGCGTCGATGTTATTGATTCATATTGCTAAACAAACAAATAGACTGGATTATATTTTGAAATTCATTTTTAAAGATATTTTACAAATGGATTTCCGGATTACTGTCCGCGCAGATGAATTTATTTCGCACAAGGACGCAAAATTAAGTTACGGAGAAGATCCACTTTGCGACGAACTTTTTATTAAATCCACTTCTTTGCTTTTTTCTGACGGAATTGCAGCGCAAAATTTACAACCAGCTTCCGAAAGCGAAGAATTTTATATTTTCCCCACTTATTCAAATGCTTCTTGCTTTCAGTTTGACATGTTTGCCGCTTCGTTTTACCTGGTTGCGCGCTATGAAGAATATTTGCCCAATATCCACGATATTCATCAACGTTATCATTTCGAAAATAGTTTATTACATCAATATAAATGCTTAAAAAAACCGTTAATTGATATTTGGGCGCTTCGCTTGAAGAAATTGCTGAAACAAAAATACCCCGAGTTGGTTATTCCCGAAAGGCAGTTTCAATTTATTCCGACGTTTGATATCGACAACGCTTATGCATACAAACATAGGGGATTTCCTATCACTGTTTTGAAATTGGCAAGCGCATTGGCAAATGGGAGATTGAATATTGCTTTGCGCCAGATTAAAGTATTATTAGGCGTCTCAAAAGACCCGTTCGATACCTATGATTTCCTGATTGAAAGTTTCCGGAAATATAATTTAAAAGCAATCATTTTTATTTTGTTTGCAGATCATTATAAAGGATGCGACAAAAACATTTCTTCCCGGAACCGGAAATTCCGGAAATTAATAAAATATTTAGAGAAACATGCTGTCATCGGCATCCATCCTTCTTATGCTTCTTTTTTGAATCCTCAGATTTTTCAAAAGGAGATCCAAGATTTGGAAGTAGTTCTTGAGAAGCCGGTTCAATATAACCGGTTTCACTTTATCCGTTTCAAGTTGCCGGATAGTTACGACAAACTTATCCAAAATAATATATTGCATGATTATTCCATGGGATATCCATCTGAAAACGGGTTCAGGGCCGGCACATGCACTCCGTTTTATTATTACGATTTAATTAACGACTGTGAAACGGAATTACAGGTACATCCCTTTGCCATGATGGATGCCACGCTGCATTATTATATGAAATTGTCTCCCCAAAGCGCTTTCTTTGCTTTCAAAGAAATGATAGACGAAGTAAAATCCGTTAATGGAACTTTCTATTGTATTTGGCATAATGAATCGCTGTGTGAATATTTTTCATGGAAAGGATGGAAAGAAGTTTACGAACAGGTAATGGAATATGGAACAAAATCATGAAAATTTTATTAGTTGCGGCAACAGAACAAGAAATAGAAGGCTTTCGCGAAAAGCATTCTAAAAATAACCTCTCCTATCTACATGATATAGACATTCTTACTACCGGAGTGGGAATGGTGAATACTACTTTTACTTTGGCTCAGATTTTGTTTGAAAGCAAATATGATCTGGTAATTAATGCGGGGATAGCAGGTTCGTTTAAAAAAGAAATTCTGCTGGGGAGCATTGTGAACATAACTACCGATATTTTTTCCGAAATAGGGGCCGAAGACGGAAATGGTTTTGCAGATTTTGTCGAATCGGGACTTTTAAAAAAAGATGACATCTATTTTCAAAACCAGAATAAAAATTTTTTCCATCCTTTATTGGAAAGCTTGCCGAATGTAACCGGTATTACGGTAAACACGGTTCATGGGAACGAAAATTCGATTTCATCCGTAATAAAACGTTTCAATCCGGATGTAGAGAGCATGGAAGGCGCGGCCGTTTTGTATGTTTGTAAAAAACTAAAAATCAATTGCCTTGAATTGCGGTCTATTTCTAATTATGTGGAAACACGGAATCCTGAGACCTGGAATATTCCATTGGCGATAAATAATTTAAATGATTACCTTATTCAATTGTTGTCTGATAAAATAAACGAAAACTAATTCACATCCATATTCGCAACCCTTATAAATACTTTATAGTTTCACAACTTTATGAATTCTACAGACGAAAATATACTGACATTGGCTTTTTCTTCTTGCCCGAACGATACTTTTATGTTCGATGCGATGATTCATCATAAAGTTGATACGGAAGGACTTGAATTTGAATACCACATTTCCGATATTGAAGAATTAAACAGTTCGGCATTTGCATCTACATATGATATCACCAAATTAAGTTACCATGCTTTTTTGTATTTGTATGAGAAATATGCGCTGTTGCGTTCGGGAAGCGCCTTAGGGCAACATGTAGGCCCTCTCCTGATTAGCAAGAAGCCTTATTTATTAACAGATATAAAAAACTTGCACATAGCCATACCGGGAAAATACACCACCGCTAATATACTGTTACAGTTGACGCTAGACAAACCTGTCCGAGTTACTTCATTTCTTTTTTCGGAAATAGAAGATGCCGTCTTAAATGAGACTGTCGATGCAGGAGTCATTATTCATGAAAATCGATTCACTTATGCTCAAAAAGGATTATGCAAATTAGCCGATTTAGGCGAACTATGGGCTGCACAACAGAATGAAAATATCCCATTAGGCGGAATTGTCGCAAAACGAAGCATTCCTATACCTGTACAACAAAAAATAGAACGCGTTCTTCGGAGAAGTATAGAATTTGCCTTCGCCAATCCGGGAAGTTCATTGCCTTTTGTTAAGCAATATGCTCAAAATATGGAAGATGAAGTCATGAAAAAACATATCCAACTATATGTAAATGATTTCTCGATAGATCTGGGAAAAAACGGAAAGGAATCAATTTTTACTCTTTTTAAATGCGCCCAAGAAAAAGGGTTGATTCCGGAAATAAAACATAGGGAAGAATTATTTATACCCGATAGCCGCAGAGTATAGGTTGTTCCATCATGATATTTTTCCCCAGTCGATTCGATCTTTTTTATAAATAAACTGATATTGCAGAATCCGGTTCTCTTCTGATTGCAAATTTGGATCTAGTTCCAGAATCTGCATAGCCGCTTGTCTTGCCTGATGGATAATAGACTCGTCTTTGACCAAATCGGCAATTTTCAAATTCAGAATCCCGCTTTGCTGAGTCCCTTGCAAATCGCCAGGTCCGCGCAATTTCAAATCCGCGTCCGCAATTTCAAATCCATCATTGGTTTTTACCATGGTTTGGATTCGTATTCTTGCGTCGGCGCTTAATTTATTTCCCGTCATCAGCAAACAATACGATTGTTCGGCTCCCCGGCCAACCCGTCCTCTCAACTGATGCAGTTGCGACAAACCGAAGCGTTCCGCATTCTCAATCACCATTACGCTTGCATTAGGCACGTCGACGCCTACTTCAATTACCGTAGTAGAAACCATGATATGAGTTTCTCCTTTTTTGAACCTGTTCATTTCATAATCCTTGTCGACAGACTTCATTTGTCCATGCACAATACTAGTTTGATATTCAGGCATCGGAAAATCGCGCGAAATACTGAGGTATCCATCCATTAAGTCTTTCAAATCTAATTTTTCCGACTCGTTTATCAAAGGATATACCACATAAACTTGTCTCCCTGCCTTGATTTGTTCTTTCATGAACGCAAAAACCCTGAGGCGCGCAGAATCGAAAAAATGAAGCGTTTTTATTTCTTTCCGTCCCGGCGGCAATTCATCAATAACAGAACAATCCAAATCTCCGTAAACCGTCATGGCCAACGTGCGGGGAATCGGTGTCGCCGTCATAACCAGAATATGAGGCGCAGTATGGTTTTTAGTCCACATTTTGGCGCGTTGCTCCACGCCAAACCGATGCTGCTCGTCGATAACAACCAAGCCCAAATTTTGAAAAACGACATCGTCTTCAAACAACGCATGCGTTCCTATCAAAATATGAATCTCTCCACTCAACAGCTGTTCTTTCAATACCTTTCTCTTCGCTTTATTAGTAGAGCCTGTCAATATTTCGACATGGATATCCATATCTTTGAGTAGTTGGCAAATACTATTGTAATGTTGTACGGCCAAAATTTCTGTGGGCGCAATAAGGCAAGCCTGAAATTGATTATCCAGCGCAATAAGCATCGTCATTAAAGCCACTAACGTTTTCCCGCTGCCCACGTCTCCCTGCAACAAACGATTCATCTGATGTCCGAGTTTCATATCGCGCCTGATTTCCTTAATTACCCGTTCCTGGGCTTTCGTCAACCGAAAAGGCAGATTCTGATGAAAAAAACGGTTAAAATATTCCCCTATTTCAGAAAAAAGAAACCCTTTGCTTTTCGCCGTACGAATGTTCTTGCTTTTCAAATATTCCAACTGCAAAAAAAATAACTCTTCGAATTTCAAGCGATGTTCCGCAAGAAGGAGCTTTTCGGGACTTTCCGGATAATGTATATTTTTTAAGGCTTCTCTGCGGGAAAGAAGATTGTGTCCGCGAATAATTCCGCCAGGCAAGGTTTCGCCGATTTTATTTCCGATCTCCTGTAAAAGCGTTTGGGTTAATTTGCCCATCGACCTGGAAGCGAGCCCCTGCGTTTTCATTTTTTCGGTCGTCGAATACATGGGCATAAATGCTTTATCCTGGATCTGCGTTTCTGCAGTAAAAAGTTCCAATTCGGGATGAACAATATTATAGCGTCCTTTAAATTCCGATGGTTTCCCAAAAACGATATACTCATGACTGAGTTTTAGTTGGTCTTTAATCCAACTAATTCCTTTAAACCAAACCAGCTCGATTCGTCCCGAAGCATCTTGCAAAATAGCGGTCATTCGTTGGCCGCTTCCTTTTCCTATCTCTTCTATATGAACAATCTTTCCCCGCAAAAGAATATAGTAACTATCGCTTTCGATTTTAGAAATGGCTACAAAATTTCTTCTGTCGACATACCGGAAAGGATAATATGTGAGCAAATCCGAAAAATATCGTATCCCTAACTCTTTGGTTAAAAGTTCGGCGCGTTTAGGTCCTACTCCTTTCAAATACTCTATTTTCGCATCCCAGAGGTGATCCACAATTCAATACTTTTTACAAAAAGATAACGAACTACATCTTTTCTACATTATTCTTCACTTTAAAAAAGAAGAAGGTTTAATAACCAGTGCGTCCGCTATCCCAAATTTATAGAATCGTCATTTCCTTTAATAAATGTCCGGCTCCCGCAAATTTATCAATGACAAACAGGCAATACCGGATGTCCAGAACAATATTTCGGCATTGCGAAGGATCGTACATAATATCGCTCATAGTTCCTTCCCAACATCGGTCAAAGTTAATGCCAATCAATTCTCCCTTGGCATTTAAAACCGGACTTCCCGAATTTCCTCCCGTAGTATGATTTGTTGCAATAAATGCTACGGGTAATTCCCCGTCTTTGTTTGCATATTTGCCATAATCTTTACGGATATATAACTCTTTCAATTTGGGTTCTACCACATAATCGTAAATATCGGGATTTTCTTTTTGCATAATTCCCTCGATAGTAGTAAAATACTGATAATCGACAGCATCCGCAGGCGTGTAACCGTCTATTTTTCCATAAGCGACCCGCAAGGTAAAATTAGCGTCGGGATAGAAATGCCATTGAGGTTGCATTTCCATCATCCCCTGCATATATACCCTGTATAATCCATTCACATCCGCATTCAGATTTCTTAGTTGCGAAAAAGGATAATTTTCATTTATGAATTTCCAAATCTGAAAAACCAAGTCAAAAACAGGATCTTTAGAGACATCCTTTCCTTTTTTCCTTTTAAAATCTTTAAATAACTTGTCTGTTTTTTCTTCCGAGCTAAGAAACGAATTGTCAAAGGCTTCGCTTAAATAGGCTTTAAGCCCGTCTTTATGTTTATTTTTCAAAGTATTAAAAACAGGCGGCAACAACTGCGAATCAATTCTATCATAATACATCCACATGGTTTCCATAAATATTTTCTTATCCACAGGCTTTTTTAAGTTGTACGAATTGGCAAAATATTTTTTAGAGTCCGCATAAAACTGTTGGGCTTCTTTATTTATTGTACTATCCTGAACCGACTTATCCGCGCATTCCGATACAAAATCATACAACTGAAAAGCTCGTTGCATAATATCCGACGCCATGGCCGCTTCGTTAAAGTAAAGTCTGGACAGTTCGATATTTCGTATTTTAGCATACTTTTCATTAAACTGGGGAAAAAGACCGGCATATTTATTCTTTCGTTCGGAGTTTTGATTTGCCCATGCTAAAAACTCTTGTTCGTATTTCTTTTTCTTCTCTATTCCATTCAAACGCTTAACGCCTTTGCTTTCGCCTATCATTTTTTTCCAACCATTGGCAATGGAAGCCACTTGGGCGGAATACATCAACCGTTCTTCCACGCTACGGTTCATAGCGGCGTTATATATTTCCAATCGTTTATCTCTTAGGGAAATGCGGGCTGGATTCAATGTATTAACCGTTAAATCCACCGCTTCGGAAACCAAGTATTCCTGTGTTCTGCCCGGATATCCGAAAACAAATGTAAAATCATCTTTTTTGATGCCGGACAAAGATATAGGCAAATATTTTTTAGGTTTATACGGAACATTACCTGAGGAATAACCGGCAGGCGTATTATCCGGGGCGGCATATACGCGAAACATCGAAAAATCTCCCGTATGCCGCGGCCACATCCAGTTGTCGGTATCTCCTCCGAATTTGCCGATATTAGAGGGCGGAGCTCCGACCAAACGTACATCTTTAAAAGTTTCGTCGACAAATAAAAAGTATTGATTCCCATAATAAAAACTCAGGACAGAAGCCGTATAATGAGAGCCCTCCACAGCCTTATCCGTTACTTTTTTAATATTACTTTGTATTTTATCATTCCTTTCCTTTTCCGACATATCCGGAAGAATGCCGTCAAGAACCTGGAAAGTAACATCTTCCATCCGGACTAATAACGTAACCGTCAAACCTGGACAAGGAATTTCTTCTTCCAAGTTTTTGGCCCAAAACCCATTCGACAAGTAATTATGTTCGACGGTACTGTGCGCGACAATTTGCGAGTAACCGCAATGATGATTGGTAAACAACAATCCTTTTTCCGAAACAAATTCGCCTGTGCATCCGCCTCCAAACTGGACGATGGCATCTTTTAAACTGCCGTGGTTTACGTCATAAATATCTTTAGCCGAAATTTTCATCCCCATCCGTTGCATTTCGGCCTGATTCTTTTGTAAAAGCATGGGTATCCACATCCCTTCGTCGGCATGAACCTGAGAAAGAGATATAAATGCAATAATTAAAAGCAATAATTTTTTCATGTGTTTAAAATTTATAAGCCCCTCTAAATCTCCCCAAAGGGGGAGACTTGGCTGACGCGCGCCTTTAATCATTCGCATTGGAGCGCCAAAGGCTCATGATTATTTCATGTGTATATTTTTTTATTTGATAGTTTAGTCGGGGCGCGACTTAGAATCACGCCCCGACTAATAACCATTGTTACAAAAGTACGAAATTGGAACGAGATACCCAATTATACGGTAGATAATTACCAGGGCAACCGCATTAAAATTATTTCAATAAGCTAAATAATTGACAATCAAATACATTTGTAAATTCAAGTAGAAAAATATTATTTTTCAAATATTTAAAAATCAACTATTTCCATTTTAGCTCTAACATGACATATCTCGAAAAAATATCTCTATGGATTTCTTCATAATATGTTTCGCTAATATTACGGGTGAAATTTACATTCTGAGCCAAAATATCATAAACCGAAACCGTCGCATGCAGCTGTTTTTTCTTCAAGAATTTATATCCTACCGAAGCGTTCCATCTCATATTTCGTTGATCTTTGCCTGCAATGCCAAACGACGAGTAGTACGACCAATTCAGGTCCGTATTAAAGAACAACCGTTCCACCGGTTCCAAATTCAAGCGAAATTCCATATCTCAATCGGCTTGGTTACAATGTTTATTGTTTTTTTCCTATTCTCCGTCTTCAATTCCCATAAATTTAGCTTGTTCGCTTTTCCCCTCGTACTGCTTTCAGTCAAAATTAAACACAATAAACCCAAAACAAACAGCAGCCCTCTTTTTTGCATAAAACGTTTACATCGAATAAATAGCAAACGACAAATTCTAACGTCTATCAATTTAAATCCTTGAGACTCTTAAGATGTCTAAAAACACTTTTACTGCTATAATTCATAAAGAAAACGCAAGGGTCGTAAATATTGAATTCTTATTCACATACCCTTGCGTTTTTTGTAGACCCTCATTTTTTTCGGGCGTCATTACCGGTTTTTAAATAAACTCCTAATCGAAGTTATCCCTTACAAGATTGAGATCATTATACCTTAAAATTTTTCTTATTGTTTTATAACCTTCTTCGTTACAATTCCTTTGTTGGTTTTGATTTGTAAAAAATAATTCCCCGGACGGAAAGCGCTTAAATCAATGTTATTCATTTTAGCTTGTCGTAATAATTGTTGGCCCAGTTGATTGAAAAGAGCTACTTGTTCTATTACCACATGTTGATCTGTTGTAATAGTAATCTTTCCTGTAGCAGGATTTGGGAAAACAGAGACCGAATTAGACAAAGTATTATCAACCTCTTTAATCCCCAATCGATTAACCTTAGAATAAGAAACTACAATTTTATAGCCATAATAGCCTTGACTGCTTCGCATGTGGTTATAAAACATTTCGGGAGTATCGTCAAATTCTACCCAATTATCATTACTTACTATCCAAGATTCTCCTAAAATAGCGTTATTATTTTCATCGTACGTATAGTCAATCTTTTTACCGCTCTTCCATTCGTTCTCACCAGAAGAATAGTACAGATAATCGCCTATCAGATTGTTATTATTATCGTACGTGTAAACATTTTTCTTTACATCTATCCAAACGTCTTCCATCAAATATTGAGTAAATTCGACCGAGACATTGTTATGGGTATCATATACGTAAACGAACTTCATAAGGCTATTCCAAACCTCGTTATACCACGATTCATTTAAAAATGTCTGCATATTATTATCGTCGTCATAAGCATAAGTGAGCCGGACGCCGTTTTTCCAATTATTTGTATCTTTGTCCCAATTATAACTTTCTTCTGTCATCAAATTACCATTGGCATTATAAGTAAGAACAGCCTTCACATAATTCACCCAATCATTGTCCCATTTCTTTGTCAATTTGTTTGTCAAATGATTGTTAGCGTCATACTCATAGATGGTTTCAGAGCTATTTACCCAACCGCCATTTTTCCATATTTGCATCAAACTTTCAACCATATTATCATTATCGTCATAGGTACAAGTTCTTACCCAATCATTCGCCCAAAAGCTGAGTTCAAAATTTTGAGCGGATACTCTTAAAAGATTATTATGATCGTCGTAAACGTAAACCTCAACAAAATCGTTTATCCAAACGGAATCTAACAATATTTCAGACAAAATGATACTCGGAAAGCCGTTTGCATTATAAGTGTAGAGATAACGTCTTGTTTCTTCCGTATTATAACAAATTACCGTATCGGGCTCCTGCCAATTGGCTTTTGATTTTAGATGTTGTAACATGGAACTATTCCGATTCTTTTGTTGTCCGAACTGTTGTTCGGCAATCGAAACGTGTGGCATCGATTTTCTTTTTTCCTGAAAATCTCTTTTTTGCGCTACGGAAAAAGATGCGATCAAAAGCATCAAAGCTACAAAGGACATAATTTTCGTTTTCATAAAAATCTGTTTTATTGGGTTAATAAACGATTCATTTTAGCCAACCAAAGGTACAAAAGAATTCCAATTCTGCAAAAAAATCAAGATAATTTTCAAAAATATTTTTAAAATACAATAATTTAAAATTCAACAACATAAGAGACTTTAATTTCAAAGATCTGTTCGGGCTTATCTGTCATTTGAACAATGACGCAACACTGGCTTATTTTTATAGAAATAAGTCAGGGCACGACTTAGAGTCATACCCTGACTAGGCTGTCAAAGAAAAATAAGCACATGGGGTCTATAATTTAAGACTGCCCCGTCTCTGAATTTACCTAAAAAGACAATTAATCTTCGAAATTTGTAATTTTGTAAAACAATATAAATGTCTTTCGAGAAGATTTCAAACAAATCCATAAATATCCTTGAGACAAACGTTTTGTTAAACAGAGAGTTGAAGGCTGAGAATTAAGATGAATATCAATAGAAAGAAAGATATAGTAGCGAGTAGTAAAACATTCAATGACACAATAATTCGACCCTCAACTAAAAAATAAACACATGAAATACCTTAAAGAATATTACGCCCAAAAGCCGTTGCAGTGTATACTATTGGCGGCTTTTCTATTGCGTTTGATTGCCGCTATTTTTGCCAAAGGTTACGGCATGCACGACGACCATTTTATTATCATTGAAAATGCGGGCGCTTTTGCCGATGGAAAAGACGCGGGCAATTGGCTGCCGACAACTCCGGGAAACACAGGTCCGCAAGGACATAGCTTCTTTTACATGGGCTTGCATTACGTGCTGTTTGCTTTTCTGAAAATGCTAGGCATTGCTTCTCCTGAAATAAAAATGTATATTGTGCGAATTATACATGCTATTTATTCTTTATCAATAGTTTATTTTGGGTATAAAATAGCGGAAAAATATTCAACGCCAAAGATTGCTTCGATAGTGGCATGGCTTTTAGCCGCTTTTTGGTTTATGCCTTGGGCAAGCGTTCGCAATTTAGTCGAGTTTCAGTGTATTCCTTTTTTACTATGGGGAACTTGGATTTTTTTAAAGAAAGATACTCCCGATCTGAAATCGGTCATATTTTCGGGACTTATTTCCGGAATTGCATTCTCTATTCGTTTTCAGGCCATGTTCTTTTTATTTGGCTTCGGCCTCGCTCTTTTATGCATCAAACAATTTAAGAATGCAGCCGCATGGGGAATCAGCGTTCTTTTCATGATGTTTCTGATACAGGGCGGCATCGATTTTTTCATTTGGGGAAAACCTTGTGTTGAGTTTATTGAATACGTCCGCTATAATATTGATTCTGCAGGGGATTATCTAACCGGAAGCGTGTTCAAATATATTTTTGTAATCCTGGGACTTTTGATCCCTCCGGTAAGCATTTTTATCTTTTTTGGATTTTTTGCCCGCTGGCGAAAGTATTTAATTCTATTTTTGCCGGCATTTTGTTTTTTACTTTTTCATAGTTTATTTGAAAACAAGCAAGAACGCTTCATTTTTACCATCGTCCCATCTGTTATTATTCTAGGAATAATCGGATGGAGCGAGTTTACAAGCATTTACTCAAAACAATGGCTAAAATCCTTTTTAAAAGGAAGTTGGGTCTTTTTTATTATAATTAATACGCTACTATTGTGCGTTGTTAGCGTCCATTATTCTAAAAAGGCAAGAGTTGAAACGATGACATATTTATCAAAATATGACAATATTAAGCAGTTGGCCACCATGAGCGACGTTCCGATGCTGCCCATGTTTTACCTTGGTTATTGGATTCCTTCGTTCGATATTGATAAGACTCAGATCTATAACTCAATAACTGTTTTGAAACAACAAACAGAAAACGAACCGGATTTCGTTATAATGGTAGATAATAATGATTTAAATAAGAACGTCGATTCTCTAAAGGCTCATTTTCCCGGATTGAGGCTCGAAACCAAAATTGCGCCTAATTTTGTAGATGCGTTACTGTTCAAAATAAATCCTAAGAACAGAAATGAGACCCTGGTAATTTACCGGAATCAAAAAACTTGTGAGAATTAAAGAGATCGTTTAAATTTTTATGGAGAAGATTCTGAGAGATAAAGAAACGGCTATTTTGCAAACGGAATTCTGCAAGAATAGCAGGACTATTTAGTATAAGAACTTACTTGCAATTCCCGATTCCAAGGCTTCCAGGATTTCAATGGGGGGAATGTTTTCCAGGGAGTCTCCAGGAGATTTGGAGGATACTATTTTTACATACGTTCCTAAAGGGGCCCACCGGCCTGCATGCATAGGGCGGTGGGATGGATAAATTCCGATAGCAATTTTATTTAAAGCGGCGGCCATGTGTAGAGGTCCTGTGCTACAAGCTATTAATGCATCCGCAGCTTGAATAAATGAAAATAATTCGGATAAAGTCATTTTTCCGCTTAAATCCGTTACATGTTCCTTTTGCAAAGATAACTCATCTCGAAAAAGTTCTCCTTCGCTTTCTGTACCGGTAATCAGGATATTATATTTTTCGGGAGATAATAAATCCATCAACCGATTAAAATTAGTTAATCCCCATTCCTGAGCGCTACCTTTAGATTTGGGATGTAGTATTAGATTGATTTTATTGCTATGCAAATATTTTTTTAAAGATTCCGGCAGGGAAGCTAAACGGGTGAACCCGAAACTTTTTTGAATATCTTCTAAAGGAATGGTTTGTTTGCCTATGTGTTTTTGAATCAATTTGAGGTTTAGCTGGGCTTCGTGCAAATCGGAATTTTTACGCGAAAACCGGATCAACACATTACAATACAGCCAATGATACAAACGATTGGTTGTCCCTACCCGTCGATGAATTTTTTCTCTTTTGGCAATTTTTGCAATTTGCTTATTGGGAAATACATGAATAATTTCTGCATTCCTGGCCTCTTCACTAAGATTTAAATTATTCTTTTCTTTTAACGTTGTCCAATCCAGAATTTCGTCAATGTACGAACAGCATTCCACAATGGGGCGCGTGTAACTCTGGCATAAAAAATAAATTTTACAATTGGGGTATTTCTTTTTCAAAAATCCCGCCATTGGCAAAGTTAGTATTACATCGCCTATGCTGTCGGTCCGGCTAAGGATAAATGGAGCCCTGCCTAACCTCCCCAAAGGGGAGGAAATTTTATCTTGTTTTTTTTGTTTAGCAGAGTTTAGCATGGAACTTTATTCTTTTTTTGCTCTTCGTATAATTGTTTTAGCTTTGCATACTTGGTAAAAGTTGCAACAGCCGAATATTTACAAACCAAAAAACCTGCATATCCATCCAAAAATCCCAACTTAAAAATATAGTCCCTGATAAACTTCCATTGAGCATGGAAAACAATGGAAATAATTCCGGAAACTTTATCGCCCTTTTGAAAAGCCGCTTCGGCGGTTAAATCGGTAAATATGTTGATCTGTTTCAGATGATCGTGCAAATTATAGTAAGAATAATGCAATAAATCGCCTTTTAAGTTCTGCACAGAGCAATTTTGTAAATACTCTACTTCTTCGTGTATTTTTGCTTTATTCCATTGAGCTGTATTCCTATTAAATAGGCGTATTTTGGTATCAGGATACCAACCGCAATGCCGGATCCATTTTCCGCAATAATTAGTTAAGCGATTAACGCTGTATACCTCGTTTGAAAGTAGCGCGTTTTTTTTCAGGTTTAAGAGACTCTCCTGCAATTCGGGCGAAAGGGCTTCGTCTGCATCCAATGAAAGAATCCAATCATTTTGCGCTAGTTGATTTCCATAGTTTTTTTGAGCGGAATAGCCCAACCAATTCTGAGTAATAAAATTAACTCCCTTTTTCCTGCAAATTTCCTCAGTTTTATCGGTAGAACCGGAATCAATCACCCAAATCTCATCTGCAACTCCTTGTAAAGAATCCAGGCAACGACCAATGTTCCGTTCTTCGTTATGCGTGATGATTATAGCCGAGATCTTTTCCATATTCGTTTCGTTTTTAACTAAAGAACTTCCAGATAATTCCGAATTTGAATTGAAAATCCTGAGTCGGATAATGGGGAATCATAAAATAATTGGGATGTTTATCGAAAAGAGCATTGATATGAGTGAATTTTGCAAATATAAAAGCTCGTTTCACCCGTCCCGAAATAAAAAAATCCAACCAAATATGATTTCCTGTTTTAATGTCGTTTTGCCTGTAAAAAGAAGCCAACGCAGGGGAATAAGCGTCGCCATAATAAGCAGTATTGTACATAACATCAAATCCGGTTTGTATGAAGATGCTTTTTTTGAAAAGGTAAAAATTGGCGGCCAACGTTTCTTTCAATTCCAAGACAGGTAAACGGAAGACCTTATCGTTGCTCGAAAATTGCAAAACGCCAAAACCATCGAAACTTAGAAATTTCCAACGGAGTTTTTGTTCCAGATAAATCTGACAAAGGTTCTCAATAGACCTATGCTGAAAAGGTTCAATATTCGCGTTAAAGAAAACGGCATTTTGGTATTGATACCATGCCGTTCCCAACGTTATTCTTTTGTCCCACGAATATTCTACGGCAGCATTTAAAATTCGTTCTTTGTCAAAAGAAGGATTTTCCCAGATAAAATGATTACTATGATAACTCGAATAAAAGTACTCCGGATCTTGCAACTTTAAATTTGTCATAAAACTGAATTCATGCGATTTCTTTTGATATGAAATCTTTCCCGAAGCGGCATAATCATGCTTATTATAGTAATCCCCCAATGAATATACGGTAGAAAAGTCGGCGGAAAAACCTCCGAAGGCAATTCTCATCTTTGCCAAAGGCGAAAGGATCATTAAATCCGTCGATTCCTGGACATCTCTCAAGCGAATGTATTGATGTCGTATGCCAAAAGTAAGTTTTACCGGGTTCAGAAATTGATGATCTTCATATACATCGTTTGTCCAAAAAAAGGTATTCTTAATTTTCCAATTTCCGATAGAATCATAAGTTTGAATGGTATCAAAGTAAGAGTGGGCATAATACGATAAATCAGACGAGCCATCTCTGTAAATTCTGGATTCTCTCTGGAATTGAATATTATAACCAACAGCGCCCAAATTAAAAACCGAACCTTGATTCGGGCGATTCGTATCCTGTTTATGTAATGAATAAGATTGATTGGCAAAAATGTTGATTTCTTTCCATTTGGTAGAAGCTTCCGTCAAATTAACCGGTATGGCGTCTCGGGTGGTTTGGATATTTTCCGTAAAAAGAGAATCGTACATAATTCCGCCGTTTTCCCTGATATGAGAATAATTATAAATAAACGCCGCCTTCAAACGGTAACGTCCGTCCTTTGAAAAGAAATGAGAGTTTACGTTCAGATAATTGCTTTTGGTGGAAGAATACTCATAACTTCCGTTGGCATTTACAAAACGATCTTCAAACGAGACATTCCAATTAGGCGCAACATTTTGTGAATGAGTAACATTAAAAAAATGCTCTCCTGCCAAAGAAGAATAATATTGCAATTCGGTGTAGGGTTTTTGCAACTGGTAAAACCGGATATTCTCAGGCGTATATAAGTATGCCTGGAACGTATTGGGCTGATAAGAGAAAATATCAGCGTACCAGGGCCGGAAATATAAGTTTAAATGCGGGTGCCCAATATTTTCCATGCGGGCGTAATAATTTCTGTTGAAGGCAAGCACGGCATCGGGTTGAGAACAATGATCAATATCATAATTTAAATGACGCACATCATTTATTCTTATTTCGAAAGGCTTGTAATAAAAATAACGCGAAGAGGAAAGTATAGAAGCATCGAGCGTATCGGAATGTTCTTGCGCATTTGCCTTTTGTATCGAAACAAAAGACATGAAGGCAAAAAGAATATATAATAGATACTTTTGGAACATTGACTTGATTGCTTCTATAGGGTAGACATAACTTTTTCAAAATCGATGAAGCTGATAATTACAGTCTTGCAAGGTTACAAAGTTTGTTGAACATGTAAAAACTATGAATTATTCTTCAATTTTTCTATTTCCACTTCGCTCAGTCCGGTTAGTTGGACAATAACTTCCGTTGAAAGCCCTATTTTCAAGCTGTTTTTTGCTATTTCAATGGCTTTTTTCTCTTCTGCCTTCCTTACCTCTTCGTCCCTTATTTTCTTTTCTTCGTTACGTATGCGTTGAATCAACTCAAACTGAGGAACCCATTTGGTACTTTGTTCTAATTGGCTTAATAAACCTGTATTGGCAAAACTTAAATAAGATTCAGGGGAAATAATTAAATGATCTATCACCCTGATATTTAATATAATTCCGACTTGTATTAAACGGTCGGTCAGGTCTTTGTCTTGTTCCGAAGAATTCAATTCCCCGCTGGGATGATTATGCACCAGAATAACTTTTACGGCGCCTTTCATAACGGCGATCCTAAAAACATTCATTGGCTCCACATTGGCGGCATTCACGCTGCCTAGGCTTATCAATTCAATATTTTGCACCCTATTATTTTGCGCTAAACTGATCAGCCAAAAATGCTCCTTTTCCTGATCTATTTTTTCTTCGCGCAATAAAATATCCTGCATGATCCGATAAATATCCTCGGAATTCAGGATTTTTATTTTTTGTTTGTCACTCAATTCTATAGTCATGATGAAAAGCGTGTACTAGTTATAATATGGTTTTATCATTAATCAAATCCTCGTTAATTGAAGTTACGTTTCAATCCCCTATATCAATAGATTTAACTTATTACCTGAAAAATGAGGAGAAACTATCGTTTGGGCAAAACGCTACATTCAGATATTTTCACCCTACATCAAATGAATGGAGTTCTCATTTCATCCATTCTGTTCTTCCAAAAACCTTTCCACTTCAATAGCAGCCATGCAGCCTGATCCTGCCGCCGTTACAGCTTGTCGATAATACATGTCCTGTACGTCCCCAGCTGCATAAACGCCCGTAATACTGGTTTGCGTGGTTCCCTGCTTTGTGACGATATAATCCCATTCGTTAAGTTCTATCTGGTTTCTGAAGACCTCGACATTAGGTTGATGACCTATAGCAACAAAAAACCCTGTTACATCAATCTTTTTCGATTCTCCGGTTACGACATTTTTTAAGGAGGCGCCGGTTACGCCTGTGTTGTCGCCCAAAATTTCCTGGGTAGTATGATGCCATAGAATTTCTATTTTAGGATTGTTCTTGACGCGATGTTGCATGGTCTTGGATGCGCGTAAAACATCGCGGCGAACGATCATATACACTTTATTACAAATGTTGGCAAGGTAGGAAGCTTCTTCGCATGCCGTATCGCCGCCTCCAACCACGGCCACATCATGTCCTCTGTAAAAAAAACCATCGCAAGTGGCGCAAGCAGAGACGCCCTGGCCTCTGAATTTTTCTTCGGATTCCAAACCCAACCATCTGGCTGTGGCTCCCGTAGCGATAATAACGGTTTCAGCCTTTATATGCTGGCCTTTATCATCTACCAGGGTAAACGGGCGTGCTGAGAAATCCGCTTTTGTAATCATTCCCGGACGAATCTCAACCTTAAAACGTTGGGCCTGTTTCTTTAAATCTTCCATTAACTCGGGACCGGTGATACCCCTCGGATATCCGGGAAAATTTTCTACCTCGTTTGTAATAGTTAGTTGTCCTCCAGGCTGTATTCCCTCGTAAAGAACAGGATGCAAATCTGCGCGAGCAGTATATGTAGCGGCAGTGTATCCCGCAGGGCCCGATCCGATAATTAAGCAACGGACTTTCTGAAATGTAGTCGTCATATGAGTGCGTATATTGTTACGTAACCAAAAAATAATTTATCTGTGCAAAATTACGCTTTTTACAGGTTTTTGAATAAAATTTGAATTCATGAGTTGTAAATTGGCGAATTATGAGTAATCGATTGTCAAAAAATCTCCTTCCCGTAAACAATAAGCCAAAATCGCTATAAATCAACTCCTTACTCCTAAATTCAGTCCTTCAATCCTCCAATCATTTTAGTCCTTGCGTAATTTCTCCTGTTTTGGGATCTAATTCCGAACCTAAAACGCTATGTGGAATTGAATATACCAGAAGTAATGCCAGCACAGCGATAAGTGTCCAAATTCTCGAAGGTTTTTTGTAATTCTTGAATAAGACAAAAATAAAGACCAACATAACCAACAAAGTCTTATTGTCGGTTAAATCCCAACCAAAAGGAACTCCTGTCCAAAATTCTCCGAAAGCAAATTTTTGCACTGCAGGACCAAAAACAAATCCGCCTAAAAATAATAAAATTCCTCCCCATAAAAACGTCCGCGAATATTTTCCGTAATTAAATGCCGCCATTAATCCTGCCGCTACAGCCAAAAGCATAGCCAAAAACATTAAAGTGATATGCGGAACCAACCACCCGGCGGGAACAGGATTTTTATAACGAAGTAATAAGAAAGGGGATTCATAACTCGTGTTTCCGTCGGTTAATTCTATTTTATATTCTATTTTTCCTGCGGCTTTTTGTTCGGGCAATAAAGCGACGAGTCCTTTGCCGGCATGTTCCAATGTATCGATGCAAAAGGGTTCGTTGGTAGGATAAATTCTATAAGATATAGTTCCTGAAACTTTTTCATCCGAAACAGGAAGTTCAATAAAAGATTTCCCTCCTGTTTCCAAACTGCGGGGAAGTTTAAGCCGATATTCTTTTTCGTTTAATTCAACCGTTTCCTTAAAGGGGTATGTAGGTCCTGTCATTCGTTGAAAAACAGCCGCTCCAAGCGTAACTAAAAAAGCCAAGAACCAAATGCCTATTATTTTTATTGTTTTCATGCGTTTATTTTTATTTGATAATCTCGTCAGGGGTGAACTTTAAGTCACACCCTGACTTACTTATAATCATTTGCTTTGGCGAGACTTTAGGCTCATGGCTATTTCATCATCTTGTCACCCTATGTTTTACCCTCATTATTTTTCATCCAACTCAATCATCTAATTGCTTTTACAAGATCTCGTATTTTCCAAAGCCGGAAAGGTTTGTGCGGCTGATTTGAAATTACATAAGGATCAGGTCTCCCCTATTCCTTGTCGATAAAACGTTCTTGTATAGGCGCATAGGATTCAATACGTCTATCTCTGAAAAATGGCCAATGCGTACGGTAAAAATCATTTTTACTTAAATCAAGTTCCTCTACATGTAAACTTTCTTCTTTATGAGACGCTTGGAAAAGGATTTTCCCAAAAGGATTGGATATAAAAGAACCTCCCCAAAACTGCATTTCTCCTTCCTGTCCTGTACGATTTACGGAAACCACGTGTAATCCGTTAGCTACGGCATGGGAACGTTGTATGGTTTGCCATGCGTTATATTGTTCAGCATTGGTTTCTTCATTCTGAGAGCGCGCCCAGCCGATAGCGGTTGGGAAAAATAAAATGTCGGCGCCCATAAGAGCCGTAATTCTTGCCGCTTCCGGATACCATTGATCCCAACATATTAATACGCCAATGGTTGCATATTTTGTTTTAAAAGTTTTATAACCTGTATCCCCTGGAGTGAAATAAAACTTTTCATAGTACCCCGGATCGTCGGGAATATGCATTTTCCTGTATTTCCCTAAATAACTACCATCGGCGTCCAAAACAGCCGCCGTATTATGATACAAACCTTCCGCCCGTTTTTCAAAAAGAGAAGCGATAATAACAACTTTTAATTCTTTAGCCAAAGCGGCAAATAAATCGGTGGCGGGACCAGGTATATTTTCCGACAATTTAAAATTTTCATAATCCTCCTCGTCACAGAAATATAAAGTGGAAAATAGTTCCTGCAAACAAATAATCTGGGCGCCTTTACCGGCAAGCTCCCTTATCTTTTGGACTGTTTTTTTAATATTTTCCTCTTTATTCTGAGAACAAGTCAATTGTGCGATCCCTACTTTTACGCTTCGATGTTTCATTATCAATTATTGAATGGGTTAATCCCTATATTGTATTGTTTACAAAGGTACGAAAACGAACGGAATAGATAACCAATTTATTGAATAAGACAGTTCTTTTCGGATCAAAAAGATAAATTCAAAATATAGCAGCAACAGCGTTCTATGTATAAGGCTTCGCGATTTTTAAAAACTTCGCGTATAATATCCGGTATTACCTAAAACAATTCAATTATTTAATCATCCAGTAATTCAGTAATTCAATCACTCAATTATTCAATCATTCAACAGTTCACAGTTCAAAAACGAACAAATATTCGTATTTTTGCAAGCCCATAGGAAATAACGTATTTACACGTCACTAATGAAAAATATTCGTAATTTTTGTATTATTGCTCACATAGATCATGGTAAGAGTACTTTAGCCGACCGTTTATTAGAATATACCAAAACAATTTCGGAACGCGACATGCAAGCGCAGATTTTGGATAATATGGATTTGGAGAAAGAGCGGGGTATTACTATAAAAAGCCACGCCATTCAAATGGAATATGTGTATGAAGGCGAAAAATATATATTTAATTTAATTGATACTCCGGGGCATGTCGACTTTTCTTATGAAGTGTCCCGTTCTATTGCCGCCTGCGAAGGAGCTTTGCTGATTATTGACGCTACCCAAGGAATACAGGCTCAAACGATTTCAAATTTATATTTAGCGTTGGATAATGATTTGGAAATTATTCCGGTCATGAATAAAATGGATCTGAACAACGCTATGCCGGAGGAAGTTACAGACCAGATTGTCGATTTAATTGGTTGCAAAGCGGAAGATATTATTCCTGCCAGCGGAAAAACAGGCTATGGAATAGAAAACATTTTGGAAGCCATTATTAAACGGATTCCTGCTCCGAAAGGCGATACGCAGGCTCCGCTTCAGGCGTTGATTTTTGATTCGGTTTTTAATTCGTTCAGGGGAATCGTATCCTATTTCAGAATTATGAACGGAACAATTTGCAAGGGCGATTTTGTAAAATTTGTAAATACTGGAAAAGAATATCACGCCGATGAAATAGGCGTTTTAAAGCTCAATATGGAACCCAGGAAATGCTTGTCGGCCGGAGATGTAGGTTATATTATTTCAGGAATTAAAACCTCAAAGGAAGTTAAAGTCGGAGATACCATTACCCATGTGAATAATCCTTGCAAAGAAGCGATTTCAGGATTTGAGAACGTAAAACCAATGGTTTTTGCCGGTTTATATCCGATTGACGCGGATGATTATGAAGAACTACGGGCGTCCATAGAAAAATTACAATTGAACGACGCTTCTTTGACTTTTGAACCGGAATCTTCCATGGCGTTGGGATTTGGTTTTCGCTGTGGATTTTTGGGATTGTTACACATGGAGATTATTCAGGAACGTTTGACCCGCGAATTCAATATGGATGTCATTACAACGGTTCCCAATGTTGAATATAAAGTTTATACTACCAAAAATGAAGTTCTTGAAGTATATAATCCTTCTGGTTTGCCTGCGCTCAATTATATAGAACATATAGAAGAACCTTATATTACGGCTCAAATTATTACCAAAGCCGACTACATAGGGTCTGTTATGAAATTGTGCATCGACAAACGGGGCGCATTGAAAAATCAAGTTTATCTTACTGCCGACAGAATCGAAATTACATTTGAATTGCCTTTAGGCGAGATTGTTTTTGATTTCTACGACAAATTGAAGAGTATTTCAAAAGGCTATGCTTCTTTCGATTATTTCCAAAGCGGGTATAAACCTTCCAAATTAATCAAATTGGAAATCCTGTTAAACGGCGATCCTGTCGACGCATTGTCTACTTTAATCCACGTTGATAATGCATATACCCTGGGCAGGAAAATGTGCGAAAAATTAAAAGAACTCATTCCCCGTCAGCAATTCGACATTGCAATACAAGCCGCTATAGGTTCGAAAGTAATTGCGCGCGAAACGGTTAAGGCAGTCCGGAAAGATGTTACCGCCAAGTGTTATGGCGGAGATATTTCACGGAAACGTAAATTATTGGAAAAACAAAAGGAAGGGAAAAAACGAATGAGGCAGGTAGGAAACGTTGAGGTTCCTCAAAGCGCTTTCTTAGCCGTATTGAAATTAGATTAGTGATTATTCCTATTATATATTATTAAAGATGACTCCGTTATATTATATCATTTTCTTTAGTATTCCTGCATTAATTGTTGGATTTATTATTTTTGCTCTTGTTCGTCAGTTTATTGAAAACGAACAAAAAAGAACGTTGTTGGAAATGAGAAAGCAACAACAGAACGAAATGCTGAAAATAGTTACGCCTATTCGATTACAGGCCTATGAGCGCCTCACTTTATTTTTAGAACGCATAGATCCCAATAATTTAATTTTGAGATGTTATGAACCGGGAATGAATTTGAAACTGTTACAAGGCGTTATGGTGAAAAATATCCGTGATGAATATGAACATAATCTTTCCCAGCAAATGTATGTTTCTGAAAAGATCTGGAATCTGGTAAAGAATGCAAAAGAAGAAATGATAAACATGATCAATTCTTCGGTAGAACAATTACCTGCAAATGCGTCTCATACCGATTTGGCCGGTTTGATTTTTAAAACAACCGCTTTAACAAAATCATCGTCGGATATAGCTTTGGAGTCTCTAAAAGAGGAAATACAAGAAATGTTTATGTAAGTTTAAGAATTTTACGTTGAAATAACAGGGAATGAACAAGCCTCCACTCAGAAGATATTGCTGAAAATCATATTTTTATAAATATATTTCTCCATTTCATTTCTAAAACAGGCAAAAATTCAGAATAATTTCATAATATTGCAGTTTGAAAAATTGAATCTAATATCCATGAAACCAAGACAAATATCAATTCTTTTCATCCTAATGGCAGGTATCGTTTGTAATTTGCATGCAAAAGATAATGATGTTGTATTGGTGGATTTTTTTACAGAATCTGATTCTACGGAATCTTTCCTGACGATCTCAAATGCATTTCAACCCAATGGAGTAACTCCTCAGTTAACCATCTTTAAACCGGTATATAAAAATATTACGGGCTATAATATGGTTATATATAACCGGTGGGGAATGCTTATCTTTGAATCAAGCAATCCTGACAAAGGTTGGAATGGCACGTATAAAGGCGATGCATGTCCGGTGGGAGCTTATGTTTATGTAATTACATATTACCCCATGCCGCTGGGAGGGCCTAAAGGAGAAAAAGTTGTGAAAATGGGTTCTGTAACCTTACTGGAATAATAACTTATAATGCTAAGAGCTTGTTTAAATTTTTATGGAAAAGGTTTTGAGAGATAAAAATGGCTATTTCGCAGACGGGATTTTTCAAGAATAGTAGCGCTATTTGGCAAAATTCCGGCAAGAAAGAGTATTTCTAGCCTCAAAATACTTCCTGGAAAAATTTTTAAACAAGTTCTAAACTTCTCCAAGTAGATTCAAAATACCAGATTTCTTTATATCCTGCCTGTTTCAGCAACACAAGCGCCTCGTTTGTAAATAAATCCAATTCGCTTGGGTGATGCGCATCGGAACTTATCGTAACCGGAATACTCATTTGTTTCATTTGACGCCATAAACCATGCGACGGATAATAATCAGGATGCCGGTTCTTATATAAGCCTCGCGTATTAATTTCGCAAATGCGTCCCGATTGTCTGATCACATCTAATGTTTCCATTATTAAATGCTGATACCAACTCTCGCTCTCGGAAAAATAACGATTCTTATTATTCATCTTTATTTTATCAAAATGCCCGACAACATCGAACTCTTGCGATAAAATCATCTCATTGGTTTGATGATAGAATGCGGTTACGGCTTGTCGGATATTTCCGTCGAATAATTCCTGTAAACCTTTGTCGTATTCTTCTATTTTTGCTCCGTCGATAAACCAAAGAAAATCGTTCCCCTGAATTTTTACTAAGTGAACGGCTCCTATTGTATAATCCAGCCGGTAGAGCTGGGTATAGTGGCTGAAATCCTTGGAAACAGTTGGAATATAATCAAACTCAAGTCCCAGATAAATATGAATTAAGGGGGCGTATTTTGCTTGTAATTCTCGCGCCATTCGACAATAGGGCCCCAATTCTTCATCTTTAATGGCAAAGGTATTTGCAAAAGATACAGGAGCATGTCCCGAAAAGCCCAAATGGGAAAAACCTTTGTCAATAGCGGCTAAAACATATTCTTCAGGATTCGAAGAACCATCACAGAAACAAGTATGGGTATGATAGTTGAATTTCATTTCAGTTATTAGAATACCTTAATCAATATAAAATAAACTAAATTCTTTAGTCATCTGATGTCAATGACGGAATGCCAAAATATTATTTTTGAAATTTGCTTTAAAAATCAGATGCTTATGAAAAATAGAATAATATTATTATTTGACAAAGATACCATAATAACAGCTATTGATCGATGGCTTCATTAAGAAACTGTCTAAAATTTTTCTATGAAGTATTTTAATCCTAAAAACGCTCCTTTTTGTCAGAATTTTTGCTAAATAGCTCTACTATTCTTGAAAAATTCCGCCTTCAAACTCGCTGTTTTTATTTCTCAAAATCTTTTCTTGAAAAATTTAGACAGCTTCTAAGAAAGATTTTTTATTCAAAATTCAAAAAATAGAATTTATTCTCATTCATTTGAGAATTTTGTGTTTAACAAAGAAAGACGACGTTATGGATTTATCAATGTCAATGATAAGTTTCCTATATTCTATATTTTTTGAAGAGAACGATTTTTAGTACATTTGTTGTGTTTTGAATGGTCTGTAAAAGGTCATTGATTATTTGATTTTAAGGTGATAATGAAGTGCGAATTATGATTATGGGTCAAGGCGTGACTCTAAGTCGCGCCTTGACCGGATCATCAAATAAAAATAAACGCATGAAGTAATCATGGGCTTCTCAATGCTCCAAGGAGAATGATTGAAAGTCGGTTTAGCCAAGTATCTCCTCTTTAGGGAGATTTAGAGGGGCCTATAAATTTTAAACACATGAAACGAATAGGGTTACTTTCTGATACCCATGGAATTCTTCCCAAACAAGTCTATGATTTTTTCAAAGATTGCGATCTTGTTTTACATGCCGGAGATATTGGTAATATTGACGTATTGAATGAATTGGAAATTTTTAAGCCCACTATAGCCGTTTATGGAAATATTGACGGATTTGATATAATCCATAGAACCCCGAAAACTGCTATATTTAATTGCGAACAAATGAAAATAATAATGACTCATATTGGAGGTTATCCCGGCCGATATCAATCCGAAGCGTTGTTATGTATACAAAAAGAAAAACCGGACATTTTTATATCGGGCCATTCTCACATATTAAAGGTAATATACGATAAAAGGTATAAACTTCTCCATATTAATCCAGGGGCGGCCGGTAAATACGGTTTTCACCAGGTATGTACTTTGGTTCGGTTTATAATTGATGGAGAAAGAGCGACAGACTTGGAAATAATGGAATTCCGGAAAAGCAATTGATTTTCTAAATTTCTTCGAATAAATGAATACATTTTAAAATGCTTCCCCTATCCTGAAATAAAGTCCCCAATCATTTCGCCCTAACGCTATGTCAACGCCTATATTCAGTCGGTCTTTCGGAAGCATCATAAACCTTAGTCCGGTTCCGATCCCAGGTAATATCGGACTCCATTCATTTTGGTTATTTTTCTCCATTGCAATTCCTGCAAAACCAACCATTCCCAGTCGTTTATAAAATGTCCACCTGAATTCTGTTTGGATTGCATATGTTTGATCTCCCCTGTATTCGCCTTTTGTATATCCTCTTATATCTTTTCCTCCGACTACGTTTTCGCCAACAAAAGGCGTTGTGCCCAGACTTATTTTTGTCGCTATACGGGAGGCCAGAATCATTTTGGATCCAAGCGGGGAATAATAATTTACTCCAACTATAATTCTGCCAAAAGTACTATCATTTCCAAACCAATTCGGATTATCAGAAACGTTAAGCATTGAAAACCAGCCAGATTCCGGATAATAAACATTTGAACGGGTATCATAATTAGCAGAAATACCTAGCGAATTTAAATTATAATTTTGCTCCATCACAGTTCCGTTCGGAAGGTCAAAATCTACTTTTGTCCGTTGAAGCGATACCGTAGGACCTACATAGACATGCGGAATGACTTTTACTAAAGGATTGAGAAAAAAGAATCCGCCACTGTTTGAATAAGGAATCTCAACATCCAAGGCCGTTTCCGTGTCGTAAAAAGTTTGGAAATTAAAATGTATATACCCGCCGCCTGTAGTAATTCTCCATCTGTCTTTTCCCAAATACATTTGAAAAATTCCCATACCGAACCAAGATTTATTACTGGTATAAGAAGCGGCGACCATTACATGAGACTTTGGAGAGGCCGTCGAAGTATCGAGCCGGAATAACATCATTCCCATCAGGCCTACGCCAAATCCCGTAGAACGATTATATGAAATTTTCGGAGTTCCGGCAAAACTTAATTTCTTTTCCGGTTTCTGAAGGCTATCATGCGTTTCGGAATTCTGAGAAAAAACAATGAACCCAGTTAAATTTAAAACAACAAAAAAGATTGTTATTTTTTTGTATAAACTCATCTAGATTATAAAGTTGAGGATTTTTATATGCGAGCGTTTATTAAGCAAACGAAATACGCTGACGATTATTAAGAATAATTTGATTTATATGCGAATAATGTCGATATTGAAATTTATTGCAGATCAACAGGATTCAGAATGTGCGCCATCGCAAAAAGGTTTATTCCGGGATTTTCCGCAACGGCATAAAGCGATCCTATTTCTTTTTTCGTAGGATAGGCCATTGCTGTCTTCAATTTTGATATTTCCTTTTACCCATAAAGGACCGTCGGTTTTTTTGTATGAATCAATGATAGCGCTTATTTCTTGTTCCAATCTTGGTTCCAATGATTTTCCCTCTTTGTCTTCAAGCGTTAGGCAACCCGATATGCAATGGGAGACCTTCTCCTTTATTAGTTCTTTTGATTTTTCTTCATGGGAATTTTTTACAAGATTCTTTATCCCGCCTGTATGAATGCAAAAACGAGCTCCTGAGCAAAGACTTTTTACGCTTTTGAGGTTTAAATCGGCTCCTAAAGTCTTTTTGGCCAGATCGTCGTATTTTAACCGTCCTGCCGTTTCGGTTCCATTAAATTCTTTTTTGTGATGTCCTGTACAAAAAGGCTTATTTGTCGATTTACCACAACGACAGAGAAGATAAGTTTCTTCTACCGTGTAATCTTGTTTTTTTTCTAACTTTTTTGCTACTCCGTTTGAATCGGAAATAATTTCGGTAACATTTAATGGAACAAGACCACTAACTTCGTACGGGCCATTTAATAATATTTTTATTTTTTTCTCCATAACATCCTTGTTTTCTATGAATGAATAGTTATTTAATCGAAGAAACTAAAGAATCGTAATTATTCGGTTGTTCAAATGTTTGCAATGGGGGCCGGAATAAGGAAATCCCTATAATTGTTGAACTTTAAGTTTACATTGACAAGTTTTAATGTAAACCATTAATTTACTTTTTTGTTCAAAATAATATGCTCGGATTTTATAGAGTTTCCCGAAGGATAATGATATTTGGGAAAATGGATTGTAATTATAAAAATAGATCCGAAGCAACTTTGTCGGCAAAAAGCTTTCCTTTGTTCGTCAAGATAAAGGAATCGGGAGTTTCTAATATAAGATTGATATTTATATATTTAGATATGGACTTTGATAATTTGATATAGTTTTGCGGGAAAATTGTTTGAATTTGTTTTTTAGAAATTCCTTTGTTTGTGCGTAAGGATGTCATAATATATTCGTTATACTGGTCGTTAGGCGACAAAGTTTCTATTTCAAAAGGAATTTTCTCCTTTTCAATCGTGGCAATATAATGAGTTACGTCGCTAACGTTCCATTGACGGGAGATTCCATTATAAGAATGGGCAGAGGCTCCAAATCCGGCATACTTTGTATTATTCCAGTAATTGCTGTTATGCTTGGATTCAAAACCAGGCTTGCAGAAATTTGAAATTTCATACTGTATAAATCCACATTGATAAATGTATTCCAGTAATATTTCAAATTGCCTGGCGCATTTTTCTTCATAAACCGGAGGAATGATTTTTTTTCGTATCATTTTGTCTAACATTGTATCCGCCTCAACAGTCAAAGCATAACACGACAGGTGTTGGATATTTAATTCAGCAGATTTTTGCAAATTAATAATCCAATCAGAGTCGCTCAAAGAAGGGATTCCGTAAATCAGATCCATGCTGATGTTATTAAACCCTACTTCCTGCGCTTTTAATATACTGTTAATACTTTGTAATCCGCTATGTTTTCTATTCAATAATTTCAAATCATTGTCGAAAAAAGATTGAACTCCAATGCTGAGTCTGTTTATCCATCCCATTTGCTTTAAATTATATAAATAATTTTCATCAAGATGTTCGGGATTTGCTTCAAGCGTAATCTCGGCAGTTGTATTAATAGAAAAAGCGCAATTCAATTCTTCAAAAATAGAATCCAGTTCCTGAAAGGTTAATAATGAAGGGGAACCGCCTCCAATATAGATTGTAGAAATTTTTTCTGTAGAGAGGTAATCTTTTCGCAAATGAATTTCTTTAAGCAATGATTTTAAATAATCTTCTCTCAATTTCAAATTAGGAATCGAGTAAAAATTACAATACACGCATTTTTGTTTGCAAAAAGGAATATGAATATAAATGCCGGCCAAAATGTTTTTTCTGCAAATTTACTTGATAGTTTTCGATTTATACATAGTTTGAGGAAAAATTCTCAGGTTGGAATGTTGGAATAAAAGATCCAAAGCATTTTTTATAAAAAATAAGGTAACTATATACAACATTACTGTAAATTGGGGAAATCATATAACCTATAAAAGAATTGATAAGCAATTAATTTCTTTTCTTCAATTATAATCGGTTCTAAACCGTAAAACTATGGGTAAAAGTATAATAACAATAGAGGAAGAATCAACGCAAGATGAAAATGGTAAACTTCTTCTTAAAAGAAAAATAACGGTTAATGCTCGAAATACAGAGAGTGTAATTTATGAAGATTCTATAAAAGCTAAACAATTGCATAAAGAAAATACGCCATTAAATGAGTTTTATAAATGGACTGTAGAGTTATTCGATGACTTACACTTTAACGAGAAAGAAACATAATATCTGCTCCTTCGAAATTTCCAGCATACGTAATTAATCCTTGTTTTTCAAATATCTTCAATATACTAGAAAAGTCCATTTCAGATATTTTGAGTTTTGGGCAATCTATTTCATAAGTTATTTCAACAGAATTATCTAATTCTTCTTTAGGTAAAGTATTAATATATTCCCATACCTTCTTTATAATTTCAGGGCTTATTTTATTCATATCAAAAAGATTTTCAATCCAATGCAAAGATAGAAAAATTCTGTTTATCTTTGCGATGTCTTTCGAGACAAATTTATTGAAATATAAGGAAGTGCCTTTTATCGTTAAAATCGCCAAATTCTAACATTATTACACGTAGGCATGTTCAAATACCCATAAGTGGGCTGTTTGTTTATTACGTGTAAAGGTGTTTGGCGATACCTACGATGATATAGGCTTACAACCCACTTTTCTTTTTACAGAGTTAATAATGTTACTTAGGGTTGTAGTAACAATTTAAAACAATCAAAACATTATTAATTATGGACTTATTTATTCTAGTGTTACGTTAATCGTCAAATGACGGATATAATCTTTTTAATTTCACTCTTGCATCTTTCGTGGTAAATTGCCAGTTGACCACAGCGTTCTTATTATTACGATGTTCCTGCCATGCATTTACTTGCTTTTCTATTT